>CAWFRF010000037.1:0-25458 GCA_963818135.1 uncultured Actinomycetota bacterium | reverse complement strand
CTCCCATGTCGTGCGTCACCAGCAGTGTCGCCATCCCGAGGCGCTGCTCGAGGTCATCGAGCACCCTCAGTATCTGCGCCTGGATCGTGACGTCCAGCGCCGTCGTCGGCTCATCGGCGAGCAGCACCTTCGGCTCGCACGCAAGCGCGATCGCGATCATCACTCGCTGTCGTAGACCGCCGGAGAGCTGGTGGGGGAGTCCTTATGCGTTCCTTGGGGCGCGGCAGGCCGACGAGCTCGAGCACCTCGAGCGCCCGATCGAACGCCTCTCTGCGGTTGGCACCGCGGTGCAGCCGCACGGGCTCGGCCACCTGCTCACCGATCGACTTCGTCGGATTCAGCGACGAGAGCGAATCCTGGAAGATCATCGCGATCTCATTGCCGCGGATCCTGCGCAGGTCACGCTGGGTCGCCCCGACCAGCTCCTGGTCGTAGAGCTTGATGGAACCGCCGGTGATGTGGCCCCCATTTGGCAGGAGCCCGAGCACGGAGAGACCGAGCATCGACTTGCCGGAACCCGACTCGCCGACGAGGCCGAGTGTCTCGCCCTGGGCGATCTCCAAGCTGACGTTGCCGACCGCGTGAACGGTGGCGCGCGAGAGCCTGATCTCAGTTGTGAGGTCGTCGACCTTGAGCGCTGGGGAAGCCATGGGTCTCTGTGGATCTCCTTGATCAGCGCTGCCGCAGACGGACATCGACAGCGTCACGCAGCGCATCACCTATCACGTTGCAGCAGAGCACGACCGCGACCAGCAAGCCGCCAACCGGGTAGACGAGCCACCACTCTCCCGCCAGCACGTACTGCAGCGCGTTGCCGAGCATGTCGCCCCATGACGTGTCCGGGAACTGCAGGCCAAGGCCCAGGAAACCGAGTACCGCGAGATAGATGATCGAGTCCGCGATCAGGAAGGTGACGTTGACGATGGTCACCGACATCGCGTTCGGGATCAGGTGGCGGTAGATCAGCCGGCGGCGGCTGGAGCCCATCGTCTGTGCCGCGACGACGAAGTCGCGGGTGCGCAGTGTCAGCACCTCACCGCGCACGAGACGAGCGGGTACGAGCCACGCGAAGATCCCGAGCACGACGCTGAGGGAGACGATCGTGCCGTTGTACTTGGTCGCAAGCACCAGCACGATCAGCAGATACGGGATCGACAGCAGAACGTCTACGAAACGCATCAGAAGGCCGTCGACAAAACCACCGATGAGGCCGGACACGGCGCCATAGAGCGTGCCGATCACGATCGCGATGAACGAGGCAAAGGCCGCGATCTCAAGCGCGGACTGACCACCGACCATCAACCGTCCGAGTTCATCGAGCCCGTTCTCGTCGGTGCCAAGCGGGTGACCCGGGCCCGGCGGCAGCGTGTACTGCAGGGGGTTGGCCTGCGTCTGGTCTGAGTGGTAGAAGAGTGGACCCAGGTAACAGAACAGCACGATCGCGATCAGCAGCACAAGCGCAAACACGGCCAGCTTGTTGCTGGCGAACTCACGCCAGGCAAGGCGCCAGCCACTGGAGATGACCTGTACGTCGCCGCCCTCGGCTGTGAGCTCATGCAGACCGCCGAGCGGTGCCGGAACTCCAAGCGCAGCCTGCCCCAGCTCTTGGAGGCGCTGCTCGGGCGTGAGATTCTGTGGTTCAGTCAAGGCGCACCCGCGGATCGGCCGAAGCGATCGCGACGTCAGCGAAGAGGTTGCCGAGCACGGTCAGGAGCGCGCCCAGCAGCGTGTAGGCGAGCATCACGTTGTAATCCTCGTTGGTGATCGCGTTGTAGAACAGCAGTCCCAGTCCCTCGATGTTGAACAGCACCTCGATCAGGAGGTTGCCGGCGACCAGCAACGGGATCGACAGACCGACGAGCGTGATCATGGCGAGGGATGCGTTGCGGAACAGGTGACGCGTGAGGACGACCCGCTCGGAGAGGCCCTTTGCACGGGCGAGGCGAATGTAGTCCTGCGCCAGCTCATCCAACGTCGAGGAGCGCATGTAGCGGCTGTAACTGGCGACGTTGAGCAGCGTCAGCGTGATGATCGGCAGGAACATCTGGTTCGGGTGAGTCAGCGCCGACCAGAAGCTGGTGACGTTGTCGCTCACTCCCGGCGGGAAGATGTTCAGGTCCAGCGCGAAGATCTGGATCAGGATCAGCCCCAGGAAGAACGACGGCATCGAATAGAGCGTGAAATTGATTGCCGTAGCGGCGTAGTCGCCGGGGCTGTTGCGCTTGACGGCCTGGGCGATGCCAAGCGGGACAGCGATGATCAGCGACAGGAGCAGCGCCGCACCCGACAGGTACAGGCTGATCGGACCGTCCTCCTTGAACAGCGCGCTGACCGATTGGTTGTTCTTGTAGCTGTAGCCGAAGTTGAGGTGCGCGATGTTGCCCAGGTAGCTGATGAACTGGGCCAGCTCTGAGCGGTCGTAACCGTGCTGCTTGTCCCAGATCGCGACGGCCTTGGGCGATGCCTTGGTGCCGAGCACGATGTAGGCCGGTGTCGGCGAGAGGTAGTGCAGGAGCGCGAACGTGATCGCAGCGACGCCGATGATCACGATGACGGCCACAAGGAGCCGGCGGATTATGTAGCCAAGCATTCGGGACGGATCTCAGATACGGACGGCGGGGCCTCGAGGTGACGGTCAGTGGGTGGGGACGAAATCGCTTCCGTCCCCACCCACGTTTACGACCGTAGGAACTGCCTTCAGCTCCCTACTTGTTGACCCAGAGTAGCGTGGCGTTGAGCTGCTGCTGCGTCATCTGCAGGAAGCCGTTGGTCGTGCCACCGACCTTGCTGCTCACTGCCGTGATCCAGTCCTGGACCGGCATGTAGAGCACCGGCTGCTGCTTGGCGAAGTAACCAACCTCGGCCTGGATCGCCTTCGTGCTCGGGCTCGAGATCGACTGAGCCATGAGCTTGTTCGCCTTCGGATCCGCATACGCACCCATGTTGAGGGCACCGGTCGTGTTCATCACGCCGTCCTCAGTCGGGTAGTAGTCGGTGTTGATACCGCCGTAGTTGTTCACGCCCCAGTCGTTGACGTACTTCTTCGACGCTGGGTTCTGGTTGTTGTAGTTCGACGTAAGGAAGTCGAACGACTTGGTCTGGAACACCACGTCGATGCCCGCTGCCTTCTTGGCCTCGGACCCGAACGCGTAGGACTCCAGCACGCCCGTTGAGGCTGCCGACTCCGGCTGGTTGGCCCAGACGAACTTGATCGGCGTGCCCTTCGGGATGCCGGCACCGCACTCGCTGGCGCCACTGCCCGCCTTGGCGCAGGTGGTCTGTCCACCCGGGACCACGTGCCAGCCGTGAGCCTTCAGGGTCGCGACAGCCGCCTTCGGGTTGAACGGCCAGGTCGGCTTGGTCACGTTGCTCGGGATGAACGGCGACTTCGGATAGCTCGCGACGGGCCCGTAGGCCGGCACGGCCCAGCCGTGGTAGACGTCGTTAGTGATCTCGGGCTCGTTCGTCAACTGGGCGAAGACGCCACGCATATATGGCTGTCCGATCACCTTGTTGAAGTGGTCGGTGGCGTCCTTGAAGTTGAAGAACCCACCGAACCAGCCCCACTCGGGGGCACCGAACACGCTGAAGCCCTTGGCCTTGAGGGCCGGGATGATCGGGAGTGCGTGCCGGCGTCGATCTGACCGATCTCAACCGAACCAGACTCCATGGCGTCAACGAGTGCTGTCGAGCTCGTGTACGTGTTCTCCTCGAACGTGAAGTTCGGCTTCGGCGAGAGGCCGTAGCTCTTGTTCGGGACCATCACGAACGAGTCGTTGGTGGTGTTGAAGCTCTGGAGCTTGAAGCCACCGTCGACAACCTTCCACAGCGAGCTGGTCGCGAACTGCGAGGGCGAGTCAGCGCCGTTGGTGTTGTTCAGGTTCTCGTAGATCGCCAGAGCGTCCTTGGGGTTCGTCGCCCAGTCGGTCAGCTTCTGGCCACTGGAGTTGACGTCCCAATCGGTCGCGGGCAGCGGGTAGACGCCGCCGTTGGTGTCCTGGAGCTGGTTGTACGTGAACCACGTCGGGTTGACCGCACCCTTGAGGTGCATGGTCACGGTGTCCCCGCTGTAGCTGATGCTCTTGACGTTGTAAGGGAACTGCGTGGGCGATGCGTACTGGCACCAGTTGGCCGGCGACTGGTCGGTCGCCGCCTTGAGGATGTAGTAGTAGAAGGCCACATCCTGGCCGTCGACCGGCGATCCGTCAGACCACTTCAGGCCCGGCTTGATCTTGATCGTGACGGTCTTGTCGCCGTTCGAGTACTTCGGCGGCAGAGCCGCGCTGTGGGACGGGTCGATCGCCGGAGTACCACCGGACGGCCCGTAATACAGCGGGATGTACATGTCCGACACGAACTGGAAGGTGTCGGTGCTGCAGGTCGCGCCGTTAATGATCGGGTCGATGTTCGTGGGCGTCTGGCCCTGGAGCTGCCCGGCAACGACCGTGCCGCCGCTGGCGGCGGTGCCGTTCTTGGGCAGCGTGCCGGCGAGCAACGTGCCGTCGACCGCGCGCGGTTTCACCGTCGCGACCGCGGCGTGCCCGACGACGGTCTTGCCATCGTTCTTCGCGCTGGCACCGGTTGCACTGACGATGACCGCGGCGATTGCCGCAAAAACCACCATCAGGCCGGTCAGCCGCCACAGGCGGCCGGAGCGCGATGCGGGATTGAACCTCATTTACAGCTTCCCCTCTTTGGTGTTGTTAGGGATGAAATGGACGCCATCGGCCACGGCGTTCTAGCCCTAGCGTGGCGCACGATGGTGCATTTTCTACACAATTTCTCGGCGTCTAACACGGACTTAATGCCACGACTAGGTTCGCGCGTATGACGCGGACATTTGGCGTATTCGCTGTGTTGACGGCGATTGCCTGCCCGCGAGAGCGGATCAGGACATGCAACCTTGAAGCCCATCTGCCGTATTTGTACACCGTGAAAGCGATTTTCACCAGGCAAAATGCCGTAGACGCTTGTTTACCTGTGCTTGACCCGATAGAGCAGCTGAAAAGCGTATTGCTGCTGGGTCATCGCGCGGAACGCATCAGCGGGTCCGCCAACGCTGCGGCTGACCGCGACGATCCAGTCCTGGTCCGGCATGTAGAGCACGGGATACGCCCTGCCGAGATAGGCCAGCTCGCTGTCGATCGCCTTTGTGCTCGGGCTTGCGACCGATGCGCGCATCATCTTCTGCGCGGTGGGATCGGAATAGGCGCCGAGGTTCAGCGCACCGCCCGTACCGAGCAATCCCTCCTGCGTCGGGTAGAAGTCGGTCAGCGCGCCGCCGTAGTTGTTGACGCCCCAGTCGTCGACGTACTGGCCGGCGGCCGGATTCTGGTCGTTGTACTCGGCGGTCAGGAAGCTGAACGAGCCGGTCACGAAGCTGACGTCGATGCCGGCAGCACGCCTTGCGTCGTTGGCGAAGATGCGCGATTCGGCCGCTCCGACAGGCGAGATCGAGCTCGACACGTTGGCCCATACGAACCTGATCGGCGTGCCGGCTGGGATCCCGGCGCCACACTCGCTGGCCGCTGTCCCGGCTCGTTGACAGGTCGTCTGTCCACCCGGCGTCACGTGCCAGCCGTGCGTCCGGAGCGTCGACACAGCCTTGGCAGGGTCATAGGGCCATGAGGCGCGCGTCGCTTTGGCGGCGACATAGGGGGAATGCGGAGTGGTCGGAGCCGGGCCGTACGCCGGAACGGCCCAACCGCGGTAGACGCTCTTGATGATCGTGGCCTGATCCACAAGCTCGGCGATCACGCCGCGGATGTAGGGCTGGGCGATCACCTTGTCGAAGTCGTCGGTGTGGTCCTTGAAATTGATCACGCCGCCGAACCAGCCCCACCCAGGCCCGCCGAACACGCTGACGCCGTCACGTTTCAGTTTCTTGATGGCTCCCAGCTGGGTGCTCGGATCGAGCGAGCCGATCTGCAGGCGGTGGCTCTTGAGCGCCTGAAGCATCGATGCCGGAGCCTTGAACGTGACCACCGAGACCTCGCTCGCGTGTGCTCCGGGCCGGAGGCTGTAGGCAGCGTTGGGAACCAGCTCGTATGCACCATTTGAGGCGTTGAAGTAGTTGAGCCTGAAGGGCCCGTCGACGACCTTCCAGAGCGGATTCGAGACGAACGCCGCCTTGTCGCTCCCCTGCACCTGCAGGTACTGGTAAATCTTGAGCGCGTCGGCGGGATTCGTGGCCCAGTCGGTGACGTGCTCGCCCTGCGGCGAGTCGACGTTCCAGTCCGCACTCGGAAGCGGGTAGATCCCGGCCCCGACATCCTGCAGCTGATCGGTCGTAAACCAGCTCGGATTGACCGCGTGACGGAGATGCAGCACCACGACCCGCGTTCCGTGGGTCGTCCAGCTTGCGATGTTGTCGGGCAGCTCGCCCGCCGAGTATTGGCACCAATTGACCGGTGAGGCAGCGACCGCCGCCTTCAGCAGGTCAAGGTAGAAGGTCACGTCCTGAGCGACGACCGGCTTGCCGTCCGACCACCTCAGTCCGGGCTTCAGGCTGATCGTGACGGTCTTGTCGCCGTCCGAGTACACGGGCGACTCGGCCGCACTCAAGCTCTGGTCGACCGCCGGCTCGGCGCCGTCTGGGCCCGCGTACAACGGGACGTACTGCTGCTGGATGAAGTTCAGCGTGGGCGTCGTGCAACTGGCATCGTCGACGAGCGGGAAGATGTCAGACGGCGTCTGGCCCGCGAGCTGACCGACGGTGATCGTGCCGCCGCGCAGGGGTTTGCCGACTGCAGGCAACTTTCCGGCGATCCCGTCGCTGCGCGCGGAGCGGTGTGTGGACGTGCCGCTCGCGCCCCCACCGCAACCTGCGAGCGCCAGGGCGGCCGCCGCGGCGGCCGTCAGCGCCACGCACCCGCGCCGGTTGCTCCAACGCCCGCGCCGCGCAGCGGCTCCGAGCCAGACCAGCAATTGCTTAGCCTCGCACGAGTTTCTTGTACGTCAGCCGGTGCGGGCGATCAGCCTCGGCGCCCAGCTGCTCGTGCCGGAAGCTCTCGTACGCCTCGAAGTTGCCCTCGAACCAGCGCACCTGCGAGTCGCCCTCGAAAGCCAGCACGTGAGTGGCGATGCGGTCGAGGAACCAGCGATCATGGGAGACAACCACGGCGCAGCCGGCAAACGACAGCAGCGCCTCCTCGAGCGCGCGCAAGGTATCGGTGTCGAGATCGTTGGTCGGCTCGTCGAGGATCAGCAGGTTGCCGCCGCTCGCCAGCAGCTTGGCCATGTGCAGGCGGTTGCGCTCACCGCCGGAGAGGCTGCCGACCTTCTTCTGCTGATCGGATCCCTTGAAGTTGAAGCCGGCGACGTAGGCGCGGCTGGCGATCGTGCGCTCTCCGAGGAGCATCTGATCGAGGCCGCCGGAGATCTCCTCCCAGACGTTCTTGTCGGGATCGAGCGCCTCACGCGACTGGTCGACGTAGGCGAGTTGCACGGTCTCCCCGATCTTGAAAGTGCCCTCGTCGGGCTGCTCCTGACCGGTGATCATCCGCATCAGCGTCGTCTTGCCGGCGCCGTTGGGCCCGATCACGCCGACGATCGCGGCGGGAGGCAGGTTGAAGCTGAGATCGTCAATCAGCAGCGTGTCGCCGAACGACTTGCGCACGTCCTTGGCTTCGACCACCACATCACCCAGTCGCGGGCCGGCTGGAATGTGGATCTGGACCTGATCGAGCTTGACGTTGCGGTCCTCGGCGAGCAGCGCCTCGTACGCGTTCAGACGCGCCTTGGGCTTGGCCCGGCGGGCACTGGCGTTCATCCGCACCCACTCGAGCTCCTGCTTGATCGTGCGTTGCCGCGCCACATCCTTGCTGGCCTCCTGCTCCAGGCGCTTCTCCTTCTGCTCGAGCCAGCCCGAGTAGTTGCCCTGGTATGGGATGCCGCGTCCGCGATCGAGCTCGAGGATCCAGCCGGCGACGTTGTCAAGGAAGTAGCGATCGTGGGTGACCGCGACGATCGTGCCCTTGTAATCCTGAAGATGGCGCTCGAGCCACGCCACCGACTCGGCGTCGAGGTGGTTGGTCGGCTCGTCCAGCAGCAGCAGGTCGGGCTCTGACAGCAGCAGCCGGCAGAGCGCAACACGGCGTCGCTCGCCACCGGAGAGCTTCGTCACGTCAGCATCGGCCGGCGGACAGCGCAGCGCGTCCATCGCGTAATCGAGCTTCGTGTCGAGGTTCCAGGCGTCGGCGGCGTCGATCTGCTCCTGAAGACGCGCGAACTCCGCGGCGGTGTCGTCTGAGTAGTTCATCGCCAGCTCGTTGAAGCGATCGAGCAGCGCCTTCGTCTCGGCCACACCATCCTCGACGTTGCCACGCACGTCCTTGCTGGGATCGAGCTCCGGCTCCTGCTCGAGCAGCCCGACGGTTGCGTTGGGCGCGAGCTGGGCCTGACCATCGAAGTCCTGATCGCGGCCGGCCATGATCCGCAGCAGAGTCGACTTGCCGGAGCCGTTGTACCCGAGGACGCCGATCTTCGCGCCCGGCATGAAGGAGAGCGAGATGTCGCTCAGGACCTGCTTGTCCGGCGGATGCCGGCGCGACAGCTTGTAGGTGGTGTAGATGTACTGAGAGGACACGGCTCCTGAGACTAGCGGGCCAAGAACAGAGCGCTCGGCGGGCCAAGATCAGAGCGCTCTACTCAGAGCCCCGGCGGGTGGCGCACGACGAAGCCGGCGCTTGAGCGCACGAGCGGGTGCCAGCCGATCCCGTTGCTCCCGTCTTCTGGACCGGCAGCGTTGTGCGTGTCCCAGCGCAGGCCGGCCACGTACATGAAGACGTGGGTTGGGCTTGCGTAGATCGTCACCCAGCGTCCCGGGCCGGGAAGGCCCCACGACTCGAAGTCCCCGGAGGTCAGGTCGCCATCGGCCCCCAGCAGGCCGCCACCGTAGAGCAGGTGCGCGACGCTGCTCGAGCAGTCGTAATAGGGCGCGACGATGTTCAGCGGCAGGCCGTGTGCCCCGCCGTAGACGTAGGGCTTCCCGATGATCTGGTTGCCGGCGGCGATGATGCCCTTGACGGCGGCCGGTGCCGATGCGGGCGCCGCCGCGGCGCCGTCGGGCAGCAGCGTCGCACGCGGACCTGAGGTGGTCGCAACGGTCCCGGCCCCAGACGCCCCCGTCCCCGGGCAGTCCTCGGCGAGCGGTTCGAGCTTCACGGTTCCCGACCAGCGTCCGTCCTCATAGGGGATGCCGAGGCTGCGCGCCAGCTGCCACCACAGGTCGATCACCCGAGGCCGGCCGTCGATCGGACCACCACCCAGGCCGATGTCCTCTTTGTAGGCGACCACCGTCCGGCGCCCGGCACTGATCTCGAGCGCGGTGCCATAGGGCAGGCCGCCGAGCGCCGTCGCCGTGGCGAAGCTCGTGCCACCGAGCTCGGCAAAGCTGTCGGGCTGCGCTGCCAGGCTGATCCCGGACGCCCCGACGGTGCCGCTGGAGGGATCGCCAGGTCCGCCGTACTCGGTCGCGCCAACCGTCTGCGCCGGTCCGCACGCGGTCCCCTGGGAGGCGCTGCCAGTGATCCCTCCAGCCAGCGCGAGCAGCATCAGACAGAGTCCGCAGACGAGCAGCACACCCGCCACGACCGACACCACGATCGCGCCTGCTCCGCGCCTTCGGTTGGTGACCATGGCGCCACGGTAAGCCCACGAACACAGGGCCCCCGGGAATTGACACACCTTTGTCACAAAGCGTTCGGTAGCCGCGCGAGGACCCCGAATAGACCCGCCGAGCCTCCAGGCCGATCGCTAACTTAATGTCGATGGCACGCATCCTGGATCTCGAACAATCACTCCTGCTCCTCGAGCTCGAGGCGCCGTTTGACAAGCGCCAGGTACAGCTCGCACGGCGCCGGATGGCGAAGGTCTGGCACCCCGACATCGCTCCCCCGGGGCGCCAGCACGAGCACCAGCGCCACCTGCAGGCGATCAACGAGGCGGCCGACCAACTCGAGAGCCTGGCCGAAACATCGCGCAGCGGGACGGTCAGCCGCAACGCGGTGAAGGTCTCGGCGGCGGCGGCCCGCAAGGCACGCGCGGAGGAGGGCCGCCGCGCCTACGAAGCCGAACAGCGCGCGCGAGCAGCGGCTGCCGACCGTGCCACGAACGACCCCTTCGGCGCGCGCGTTCCCGATCACTCCGTGGTGCACCGCTACGCCCGCTGCATCTCATATCCAGAGTGGGGCGTCGGCACCGTCAGCGGCATCTACTTCTCGGGCGACGGCGACGACGTCCAGCAATGGGCACGAATGTCCTTCCAGGTCGGAGTCCGCACGGTGCCGGCGGGATCGCTGCAGTTCGTCGACTTCTCAACTCCCGACCCGGGCGCCGAGCGCGTCGAGCGCTTCATGACCGCGGCGCAGCACGCGCTCGCGGAAGGCAATCCGGCACTCGCGGCGCAGCGCTTGATCTACGCGCGTGATGCCGACCCGACCAACCCGGCGGTCCTGCGGCTGCTGACGGTCGCGTTCTGGCAGTCGGGCAATCTGGCGGCAGCCGGCCGCGCGGTGCGCGACTGGGGCCGCGCCGAGACGGACCGCCCGACAGCCGAGCGCTACGCCTCGCGCATCTACGAGGACATGGGCGCGATCGACCTCGCCACCGAGGCGGCGGAGCGCGTCACCCAACGTGTCCCCAACGACGCGTCCGCGTGGGCGCGACTCGGCCGGCTGCGGCTGCGCCTGCTGCAGCGCGACGCTGCGATCGACGCGCTCGACCGCGCCCGTGCGATCGAGCCCTCGATCGAGATCCTGCTCGACCTGGCACTGGCACAGCATCTGGCCGGGGATGTCGGCGCCGAGGTGTCGGCCGCGGAGGCGGCAACGATCATCGCCCCGGACTCAGCGGAGGCCTGGTCGGCCTTCGCGCACGCGCTGGCGCGCACCGACCGCCTGCAGGAGTGCATCGCCGCCTGCGAGCGGGCGCTCAGTCTGGGCGACGATCCCGAGGTGCGGGAGCTACTCGAGCGCACCAAGGCCGCGCTTCCGCACGAGCTCTCGTCACGCACCGCGGCCTGACCGGGATGCTGCGACGCTAGACGGGGGCGCCCGGCGCCTCGGCCAGGACCCCGAGCAGCTCGCCGACCCGACAGACGAGCAGCCGCTCCTCGTCGATCTCGACCCAGGCTCCGGCCGATGCCGGGAAGACCACATGGTCGCCGCGAGCGACGGGCATCTTCACGCCAACGTGGTCCCACCAATCGAGGCCGGGGCCGACCGCCAGAACGATCCCGTGCTGTGGCGGCGGCTCGTCGTTGCCCGGAGGCACCAGCAGACCGGAGCGGCGCACGCGATCCGGATCCAGCTCCTTGATCACAACGCGGTCGAACAGTGGGCGCAGTTCATGGCGCATCGAGAGGCGATGCTAGCTGCGCCAACACAGATCTGATGTGATGCTGACAATGAGCGACCCGCCCTTCCAGCCCGATATCCCCAGCTTCCTCGAACCCCTGACCACCGCGGGCCCGATCACCGTCGCGGTCATGGTCACATCCGTCGACGGCCGCGCGACCGTCAGCGGGCGCGTTGGCGGGCTGACCGGCCCCGCCGACCAACAGGTGCTGCTGGGCGCCCGGGAGGCGGCGGCAGCGATCGTCGTGGGTGGCAACACGGTGAGCGCGGAGGGCTATGACAGGCTGCTCGGCGACGAGGCAAGGGCCAGGCGCCAGGCGAAGGGATTGCCGCCTGAACCGGAGCTCGTGGTCTTCACGCGCACGAGCCCACCGTTACCGGCACTCTGGAGCCAGTTGCGCGAGCGCTACCCAGACGGCCTGATCGTCTGCGAGGGCGGGCCGACGGCGCTCGGGCTGATCGTCGAGAACCGGCTGCTCGACCAGTTCGCGATCGGCATCTCACCCCACATCGTCGGCGACGACTCACAGAAGCGGGTGCTCGAGCACGCCGGTCCGCTCAACGTGAACCTGAATCTGCTCGGCGCCACGGCCAGCGAGAGCTTTCTCTTCCTCCGCTACGGTCTCGCGTACTAGATGAGGCTGCAGCTACCGCGAACGACGCTCGATCTGCACGCGGGCGCGCCCGTTGTCATGGGCATCCTCAACATCGGCAGGGACTCGGTCGCCGACTCGCGAACCTTCGAGAGCGTCGAACAGCAGGTGCGTCGCGGCCTGGATCTGGCCGCCGCCGGCGCGGGCATCGTCGACATCGGCGTGCTGTCTGGGCGCACCGACACCACCCCGTTGAGCATCGACCGGGAGATCGATCAGCTGTGCCCGGTGGTCAAGGCGCTGAGCGAGGCGGGCGTGCTGGTCTCGATCGACACCTGGCGTGCGGAGACGATCGCCGCCGCGGTCGAGGCGGGCGCGGCACTGATCAACGACACGAGCGGGCTGCTCGACCCGTCAGTCGCCGAGATCGCGGCGAGCTCCGGCGCTGGACTGGTCGTGATGCACACCCGCGCGAAGCCCAAGCAGGTGAACTTCCCGAGCTACGAGGACCCGGTGCTCGACGTCCTCGAGTTCCTGCGCGAGCGCGTCAAGCTGGCCATCGACCGCGGTGTCGCCCACGAGCAGATCCTGCTCGACCCGGGACTCGATTACGCCAAGGCACCGCTTGAGAGCATCGAGGTGCTGCGCCACCTCGGCGAGCTCGCCGTCCTGCAGCGCCCGATCCTGCTCGCCGTCTCGCGCAAGTACTTCATCGGCATGCTGGCCGACGCGCTGCCCGAGGACCGCCTCGCGGGCACGATCGCGGCACTCGAGTTCGGTGTCAGCGCCGGCGCCCAGATCGTGCGCGTGCACGACGTTGCGGAGGTCTCGCAGTACCTGCGGCTGCGCGCCGCGCTGCACGGGCATGGTCAGGTCGACATGCTGGGCGAGCGCGACGACGACCGTCTGAAATGGATCGCGCCGAAGTAGCGACCCCCGCCCCGCGTCGATCAGGCGGGTGAAGCAGCGGCGAACCCGCCGTACTCAGCGATCCCAGCGGAAGAAGCGGACCGCGATGCGCAGCATGATCACGGTGTAGGCCGCCAATACGAGCAGGTGTGTGGTGCCCGGCCAATGGCCGAAGTCCGAGTTGATGATGGACGGGACCGCGGCGCCGAGCGGCGTGTACTGGCTGATCGAGCGCAGCGTCGCGCCCATCTGCTGCTGCGGCACCCACAGCCCGGCGAAGAACATCAGCGGGAAGAACAGGATGCCGCCGATCGCGCCGGCGACACGCTGGCTGGTCGCAAGCGATGCGATCAGCAGGCCGAGGGACGCCATCGCGGTCATCGTCAGCACGATCGAGAGGATGAAGCCGATGACCTGGTGGGGCAGCGGCACGTTGTAGGCGAAGTGCGCGACCAGCATGATCAGCACCACGACGCTCATCGAGAGTCCGGCAACGATCGCCAGCTGCGCGGCGAGCAGCCGCGGCGCGCCGACTGGCGTGGTCGAGAGCCGCTTGAGATAGCCCTTGTCGCGGTAGGACGCGAGCGTCGCCGGCATCGCGCTCAGCGCCAGCAGCGTCAGCGTGAAGGTCATCAGCACCGGCGTGTAGGTGACGATGAACGGCAGACCGCCAAGGTCCGCCTTCGGCTTGTCGGAGGTGGCCGAGCCGAGCACGACCAGCAGCCCAACGGGGAAGAGGAGCGCCCAGAAGAGGATCATCGGCTCACGTGTCAGCAGCCGAAATTCGGTGATTGTCAGGCCCGGGAAGCCGCCGCGCCGCTGCTGCGGCGGCTTGCCTGCGGTGGTCGCTTGCGTCGTGGTCATCGCGCCTCCGTCTCTGACGCGGCCGCGAGCTCGGCGTCGGCCTCACTCGTCAGCGCGACGAACGCGTCGTCGAGCGTCGACTGCTCGACCCGCGTCTGCTCGGGCACGACCCGCTCCTGCACGAGCAGCGCAATCACGGCGGCGACGACGTCGCCATCGCCCTCGATCACGATCCGTCCTCCCTGTTCGTGGACCTCGCGCACCTGGTGAAGCGCGCGCATCTGGTCGAGATTCAGCGCGGAGGTTGCCCGGAAGCTGATGCGTTGGCCGAGTCCGGCGCCGAGGTTGGCGGGGGTGTCGATCGCGCGGATGCGACCGTGATGCAGCAGGGCGACGCGGTCGCAGAGATATTCCGCCTCCTCCATGAAGTGGGTGACCAGGATGACGGTGAGGCCCTGGTCGCGGATGTCCTCGATCAGCTTCCAGGTCTCCCGGCGCGACTGCGGATCCAGGCCGGTCGTCAGCTCGTCGAGGATCGCGAGCTCTGGGCGGCCGACCAGCGCCAGCGCGATCGAGAGCCGCTGGCGCTGCCCGCCCGAGAGGTTGACGTAGCGGGTCTCGGCCTTCTCCTCGAGACCCAGCTGATGCAGCAGTTCGGCGGGCTCGACGGGGTTCGGATAGAACGAGGCGAACAGCTCGAGCGCCTCGCGCACGTAGATCTTGTCGGGAAGCTCGGAGGTCTGAAGCTGAATTCCAACGCGCTCGTGGAGCTCCTTGCCGTGCGTGCGGGGATCGAGCCCGAGCACGTTGATCTGACCGGAGGTCGGCTTGCGCAATCCGCCGATGCACTCGACCGTGGTGGTCTTGCCGGCGCCGTTGGGACCGAGGATCCCGAAGATCTCGCCGCGGTTGATCGTCAGCGAGACGCCGTCGACGGCGAGCGTGTCGCCGTAGCGGACCCTCAGGTCCTCGACCGAGACAACCTCGGTGGCGGTTGATTGAGATGTGATCGTTGCCATCGAGCTGCTCAGCTCTGGAGGCTAACGGGCCACCCGTGGGTGTGTCAGTAGCACGTGTCCGTCCGGGTAGCCTCTGTTGACGGCAACCCGATTCCGACCCAAAGCGAGGCTCGATGACCACCCTGGCAGGCCGCACGAACACCGCGCTCGTGGTGATCGACGTACAGAACGGTGTCGTCGATGGCGCCCACGATCGCGACGGCGTCGTCTCAAGGATCGGATCGCTTGTGGAACGGGCACGCGACGCAGACGTGCCGGTGATCTGGGTCCAACACGCCGACGAGGACCTGCCTCAGGGCTCAGAGGCGTGGGAGTACGTGCCCGAACTGCAGCGACTGGACGACGAGGCGCTCGTCCAGAAGGAGTACGGAGACTCGTTCGAGGGCACTGATCTTGAGCAACTGCTGGCAGAACGCGGGGTCGGGCACCTGGTGGTAGCCGGTGCGCAGACGGATCAGTGCATCCGTTGCACCCTGCACGGTGCGATCGCCCGCGGATATGACGCGACGCTCGTCGGTGACGCTCACACGACCGTTGACTTCACCTCCTATGGCGCTCCGCCACCCGATCAGGTGATCGCCCACACCAACCTGTATTGGAAATACCAGACGGCGCCAGGTCGGACGGGCGCGGTCGTGAACGTCGACGGCCTCGAGTTTCAACCCAACCTCGCTGAGTCGTGACGTCTTTCACGACGGTTGTGCCAGACGAGCTCGAGTGGGTCACTCGTCCCCACGAGGAGGGTGAACCCGCTCGCCATGTGGCTGCGGTCAGCCAGGCGCTCGGCTCGAGTCACGTGCCCGCGAACGTCTGGCGCTACGAACCCGGCGCCAAGGGCAAGCGGCACGTGCACGCCGATCAGGAGGAGACGTTCGTCGTGCTGAGCGGCGCACTGACCATGTACGTCGGTGAGCCTCCTGAGCGCGTCCTGGTGGCGTCAGGTTCGGTGATCAACGTACCGGCTGGCACGCCTCTGCAGGCTGCCAACCACGGTGACGAGGATCTGGTCGTCTATGCGTACGGCTACCCGCCCGACCACGGCGCCGCGGTGCTCGAGCCCGCTGTCTGATCGACAGGTTGTCGTGGTTCGATCTACAGGTTGCCTGTTTAGCTGAGCTAGCGCTCAGTAATTTGTTACAGTCCTGACTACAGCTGATCCCGGCGGACCTCTCCCCGCCGGGTGACATATACACACGCCCCCCTTCCACTCTCTCCTCGAGGAGGCGCCAGAACATGATCGGGTTGAGCCGTTGGTGCATGAGACATCGCCGCTGGGTCGTCATCGCCTGGCTGGCGGTCGCTGTGGGTTCGCAGGTCATCGCGTCTGCGGTCGGCCGTAACTACTCGACGGACTTCACGCTGCCGGGAACGCAGTCCCAGCGCGTATCCGACCTCCTGACCAAAGAGTTCCCGTCGCAGAGCGGCGACATCGACACGATCGTCTTCCGTTACACGAACGGGCGCTACGACGCACCGGCGGTGAAGACGGCGATCGAAGGGCTGCTGAGAAAGGTCGCCAAGGATCCCGACGTGGTCAGCGTCTCCAGCCCGTATACAGCCGAGGGCTGAAGGTGCAGGTCTCGAAGGACGGCCAGATCGCGTTTGCGACGGTCAACTACACCAAGCGCGCCAACCTGCTGCCCGACAAGACCGGCAAGCCGGTCCTCGACCAGATCGCGAAGGTCGATGTGCCGGGTCTGAAGATCGCGGCCGGCGGCCAGGTGATCGAACAGGCTGAGGGCTTCAACATCGGGCCCGCCACGTTCGTAGGGGTGGCCGCCGCACTGGTGATCCTGCTGATCACCTTTGGCTCGCTGATCTCCGCCGGGCTGCCGTTGATCACCGCCGGCTTCGGCCTGATCACGGGCACGGCGCTGATCGGCCTGGCTACGCACTTCACGAGCATGTCCAACGTCGCCCCTGAGCTGGCGCTGATGATCGGGCTCGGCGTCGGCGTGGACTACGCGCTGTTCATCGTCACCAGGTTCCGTGAGAGCTATCACCGCGTGCACGACGTGGAGACAGCGGTGATCGAGGCGATGGACACCTCGGGTAGGGCCATCCTGCTCGCAGGCAGCACGGTGATCATTGCCTTGCTCGGCATGTTCGCGACCGGCGTCTCGTTCATGTACGGGCTCTCAATCGCGTCGGTCATGACCGTGCTGCTGGTGCTGCTGGCCTCGTTGACGGTTGTTCCGGCGCTGCTCTCGCGCTACGGGGATCGGGTCGTCCGCCCGTCCCGTGGGGAGCGCCGCCGGGCGCGGGAGGGCCGCTCGCAGCAGGACACCTCGTGGCGTCGCTGGAGCGTGATGGTTCAGTCGCGGCCGGTGCCGTTGGCGGTGTTCTCGCTGGCGATCATGTGTGCCTTCCTGATCCCGTTCTTCTCACTGCGCCTGGAGACCTCGGACGCCGGCAACGACCCCTCGGGCACCAGCAGCCAGGTGGCATTCAACCTGCTGTCGCAGGGCTTCGGTCCCGGCTTCAATGGTCCGCTCCTGGTCGCGGTGGAGATGCCGCACGGTACGAGCCAGGCGGCGTTGACGCAGGTGCGCTCATCGCTGGTGCGCACGTCCGACGTGATCGCCGTGACGCCCCAGCGGCTCTCTCCGTCGGGGAAGGTAGCGGTGTTCGAGGCCTATCCGCACTCGGCTCCCCAGGCTCCGGCCACAACGAACCTGGTGAACAAGCTCAGGCAGGACGTCTTCCCGCCGCTCAATAAGAAGCTTGGCGTTCTGGTGTCGGTCGGCGGCTTCACGGCCGGCTCGATCGACTTCTCCCACGTGCTGTCGGTCAAGCTGCCGCTGTTCATCGCGATCGTGGTGGTGTTGTCGGCGCTGCTCCTGCTGGTGATCTTCCGCTCGATCGTGATCCCGATCCAGGCCGCGGCCATGAACCTGCTCAGCATCGGCGGCGCCCTCGGCGCGACAGTGGCCGTGTTCCAGTGGGGCTGGTTCGGGAGCATCCTGGGCGTCTCGGGCGGCCCGATCGAACCATGGATCCCTGTGCTGATGTTCGCTGTCGTCTTCGGCCTATCGATGGACTACGAGGTGTTCCTGATCTCCCGCGTGCGTGAGGAGTGGGTCCACCGTGGCGACGCCTCCGCGGCCGTGGCCGACGGCATCGCCTACACCGGCCGGGTGATCACCGCCGCTGCGGCGATCATGGTCTGCGTGTTCCTGTCGTTCATGCTGGGCGACGAGCGGGCCATCAAGGAATTCGGCTTCGGCCTGGCGATCGCCGTGTTCCTCGACGCGCTGGTGGTGCGCTGCGTGATGCTGCCCGCGGTGCTGCAACTGCTGGGCCGGCTGACCTGGAAGTTCCCGTCGTGGCTGGACAGGCGGCTCCCGCAGCTGAACATCGAGGGCACCTCGCCGGCGCTGGTTACCGAGGCGCTGGACGAGCCCGAGCGCCCCGAACCTCGCGAGCCGGAGCCGGTTGGCGAGCGCTAATCCGGTGAGAGTGAGGGCCGGCGCGCCTATGCGCCGGCCCTCGGTTGGCCCATGCGCCAGCCCTCCGTCGGTCAAACCGGGTTGAATTCGGGTATCGGAGTCGCAAATCCCCCTATGAGGGGATTTCTGGCACCGATACCCCAACTCCGCCCCAGGTTTCTGAGCCCCACCACGACCGCACCTCGCCTCCGACTCCGACCGGCATGGATTCTGTGCGTTCTGGGCGTGGTCGCGGTCGTAATCGCGGTTGCGCTCAGCCCGAACGACACGCGCGCCGCCGCCGGCCAGGCTTGGCCGCCGTTCGTGCTGGTCTCGGGCCTGCTGCTCGTGGGCCTGGTGAGCGAGAAGGACGGTCTGTTCCTCGCCGCGGGGCAGCTGCTGGCACGCCGTGCACCCAATGGTGTCCTGCTGTACTGCGGCGCGGTCGCGCTGGTGACGGTCGTGACGGCGCTGCTGAATCTCGACACGGCCGTCGCGTTCCTCACGCCGGTGTTCGTCTACACCGCCCGAAGCCGTCGCGAGGGCGAGGCGCCGCTGCTGTTGGCGTGCATCCTGCTCGCGAACGCCGGCTCGCTGATCCTGCCCGGGTCAAACCTCACCAACCTGATCGTGCTCGGACACGTGCACATGAGTGGCGGCGAGTTCTTCCGCAGGATGGCGCCCGCGGGTGTCGTGTCGGTGCTTGTGACCGCGCTCGTGATCGCGCTGTGGCATCACCGTGAGCTGAGGGCCGATGCGGCTTTTGATGGCGAAGTCGAGCGGCCTCGGCTGGGAGTCGGCCTGGTCGCGGTGTTCGCTGCAACTGTGCTCGTGGTTGTGCTGAGGAACGCCGCGCTGCCCGTGTTGGGCGTGGGGATCGTCGCTGTGGTGTGGCGGATGCGGCCCTGGCGGGCGGCCGTGGATGATTCTCTCGACGTGCTCGGGTTGCCGGTGCTGGTCGGGCTGTTCGGGGTCGCGGTGGCGCTTGGCACGCTCGGCCGCGCCTGGTCGGGTCCGTCCTCCCTGCTCGCGCACCTTGGGCCGTGGGCCACCGCCGGCGTGGCGGCCGTTACGACCGTGGTCGTCAACAACCTCCCAGCTGCGTCGCTCCTGTCCGCGCGACCACTCTCACATCCCTTCTCGCTGCTCGTCGGGCTGAACATCGGTCCCAATCTGTTCGTCACGGGCTCGCTGGCCTGGGTGCTCTGGTGGCGCTCGGCGCGCACCGTGAACGCGAAGCCCTCTCTGGTTGGTGCAGTTCGATTGGGGCTGCTGTCAGCGCCCCTTGCGATCGCGGCGGCGATGGCGGTGTTGACGGCGTCCGGGACGCACTGAGGGCGGCTGAACCCGACAATCTGGACGGCGTGCCGCCAGATATTCGGATCCGGTCGCGGAAATCAGCGCTTTTTCGACAAACTGCGACGCTGCGCTGCGATTTGTCGGTTTGAGCCGACTCGCTCGGCGTCAGGCGGCGAGTGCGGGCAGGGGATGAAGGTCCGGTTTGGCGACCGCAGCCCGCGCCGCGTCGCTGAACAGCAAGCTGTGCGAGTAGAAGTGCTCCAAGAGCTTCGAGTCGAGCAGCGCCGGGTTGCGCTCGATGAACTCGTCGAAGTTGTCGGCGGGCCAGCGCTCACGGTGCACCGCGACGCAGCGCACCCACGCGCTGGTGAGGGTGGCGTGGTACTTGTCGGGCGCGCCATGCGCTGCGGCGACCTTGCGGATCGCGTCGGCGACGATCGGAAACGCCTCATCCGGAGTGTGGTCGTCCAGGCAGCGCCACGTGAGCTCCAGATGCTGCCTGTGGCCGAAGCCCTCTCCGCGGGCCAGGATCTCATGCAGCACGGTTCCGCTCATGGTCAGGCGAACGCTACAGCAGGCCTCGCGCGCGGACCGTAGCCTTGGCGATCCATGCTCGACGACCAGATCCGGAAAGTCACGCCTGAAGACCTCGAGTTGATCTGCCGCCACCGCGAGGAGATGTTCCGGGACGCCGGGACACCGGAGGCCGTGCTTGTCGAGATGACCGAGCATTTCCGGTCGTGGCTCGCTCCCCGCCTCCAGGACGGCACCTACTTCGGCTACGTGATCAGTTCGGACGGCCGACCGGTCGCAGGCGTGGGCCTGATGCTGATCGACTGGCCGCCGCACCCGTCGCATCCCACTCAGGACCAGCGCGGCTACGTCCTCAATGTGTACGTCGAGCCTGAGCAGCGCCGGAACGGGCTCGCCAAGAGAGCTGATGGGGCTTGCGGAGGAGGAGTTCGACAGGCGTGGCGTGGAATTCGCGATCCTCCACGCCACCGAGAAGGGCAAGCCGCTCTACCGTCAGTTGGGCTGGGACGCGACCTCTGAGATGGCGAAGCTGCTGCTCGACGCGGTCGACGAGCGGCGCGGCTGACGGGGCGCGCTGGGCGGCCAGGATGACCCGGATCCTCGTCACAGGCATGTCCGGCGCCGGGAAGTCGACGCTGCTGGGAGAGCTACGTCGACGCGGGCATCAGACGGTCGACACCGACTACGGAAGCTGGACCGCCGCCGACGGCACGTGGGATGAGACAAAGATGAACGATCTGCTCGCCGGGAGCACGGGCCTCATCGTCTCGGGCACCGTTGAGAACCAGGGCCATTTCTATGACCGCTTCGACCAGGTGGTCCTGTTGAGCGCGCCGGTGGAAGTCCTGATCGAACGGGTCTCCAACCGCACGAACAACCCCTACGGCCGATCGCAAGAGCAGCAGGATGAGATCCGTCGTTACGTCATGGAGGTGGAGCCTCTCCTGAGGAGTGGCGCCACGCTTGAGCTGGACGGCTGCTCGCCGGTAGCGGTCCTGGCGGATGCGATCGAAGCGCTGCTCTGAGCGGCCGCTCTACGCTAGGCCGGCCGCTCCCACCGGTAAAGGATCGCCGGGGCGCCCTCCTCGTTGTCGCTGCTCGGCTCGCCCTCCTGGGTGAAGCCATGGATCTCATAGAACTGTCGGGCGACGAGATTGGCCTCGAAGGTCCACAGCGCGAGCGAGTCGCCCGTCGCCTTCACGCAGCTGCAGCAACCGCGTTCCATGTCCGCGGCGCTGGTGAGTCGGCGAGACGTAGAGCTGTTCGATCCACTCGCCCTGCACGGCCATCATGCCGGCCAACTGCTCGTCCTCCGTCGCGACCCACACATCGCATTGCGGCATCAGCAGCTCCCGGACCCAGGCGCGAACCTCTTCATCGCTGTGGACCGACGCCGGGATTCCCTGCGCTGCGCGCCTGGATCGCAGCAATAGGTCGGCGACCGCGACAGCCTCACCGCGCCCAGCCAGGCGCACGCCGCAATTTGGCTCCATGCACCAAGCCTATGGAGGATCTTTTATCTTGGCTGGATGGGCTACACCGTGCTGCGTACCGACGACGCCTTCTGGCGCCCGTCGAACCAGATGTCGGTACTCAACACCGATCTCGGGAAGCAACTGGGCTCGACGGAGCTCGGCGCGCGGTTCTGGCGGCTGATGCCCGGACAGGCATCCACCAGGCACCGCCATTTCACCCAGCATGAGCTGTACGTGGTGATCGAGGGAACAGGCCGGATGCGAGTTGCCGACGAGCTACTGACCCTGCCTCGCCTATCGGCTGTACTGGTCGAGCCAGACACGATCCGGCAGGTGTTCAACGACACGGCAGAGGAAGCGCTCTGGCTGATCGTCGGCGCCCCGGTTGAGGGCGCGAACACGCTCGAGATGACCGCCGAACACCTGGCGCGCCTGTATCCGGACGGCCCCAAGGCGCTGCCCCCGGAGCTGGAGGGGACTGGTTGACGGCCTCGTCAACAACGCCCGCAACCCGCGTGCCGGAACCGCGGTACAAGTACGCTTCGGGGACGATCTGAGAGACGCTGCGACGGATCATCCGCCACGCTCAGATTCGGTTATTGCTGCAAGGGCGTCTCCAATCACGGAGGAGGCGGTGTGCGTCACAACCCAAAGCACTTTGCGGACGATCCCGAGGTCGTCAGGGAGCTGATCCGTGAGAACCCGTGGGGCATTCTCGTGAGCAGCCACGACGGAGACCTCGTCGCGTCCCACTATCCGCTGCTACTCGATGAAGACTGCGAAGAGCTCGCCGTCTTCACACACGTGGGACGACCCGACGAAGAACTCCACGGCCTCGGAGAGACGGAGATCCTGCTGATCGTCCAAGGGCTGCACGGGTACATCTCACCGAGCTGGTATGCGCCCGGCGCAATCCGCGCACCCACGTGGAACTTCAGCGCCGCGCACTGTTATGGCGTGCCACAGATCCTCGATGCCGAGACCAACCTCGACACGCTGGGGCGACTGGTTGAGCACTTCGAGCGGCACGTCGAGCAGCCGCTGCTGCTAGACCCGGATTGGGCTACGCCGCTTGCACGAGGAACGGTTGGCATCCGCCTGCCGATCAGCCGCTTCCAGTGCAAGATCAAGCTGAGCCAGGACAAGGACCCGCAGACGCAACGTCAGGTGATCGAGGCGCTTCGCCGCCCGGGCCCGTACCAGCACGCTCAGTTGGCGGACGAGATGGAGCGAACGCTGGCGCCGAAATTCGATCGGCACCGATCTGCCGACCATTCTTGACGCCGTAACTTCGTAATGACGAAGTTACGGCAAGAAGTTCATGCTCTCAGCGGCTTTATGCCGCCGCGGGAGTCTTGTCTCGTCCAGTCACGCTCGTAGCCTTCAGCCTCCATGCGCCTGATCGTCGCCCGCTGCTCCGCCGTCTATTCCGGTCGCCTCGACACCGCCCTGCCGGAGGCGCTGCGGCTGATCATGGTCAAGGCCGACGGCAGCGTGCTGCTGCACGCTGACTCCGGTGGCTACAAGCCGCTGAACTGGATGACGCCGCCGACCGTGATCGAGGAGCAGGGCGAGCCGCTGGAGCGGATCGTGGTGCGCAAGCACGCAGGTAAGACCGAGGATCGGCTGGAGATCACGCTGCTGGAGGTGCTCTCCGACGTGGCCCACGACATGGGCCTGCCGGACGATGATGCGGGTCTGGCCAAGGATGGGGTCGAGGCCCATCTGCAGGAGCTGCTGGCCGAGCAGCCGCACTGGTGTGGCGAAGGGCTGCGGCTCGTACGCCGGGAGTGGCCGACGGACATCGGCCCGGTCGACCTGATGTGCCGCGACGGCGATGACGAGTGGGTCGCCGTGGAGATCAAGCGCGTGGCGACGATCGAGTCCGTAGAGCAGATCACGCGTTACCTGGAGCGACTGCGCACCGACACGCGGTTCCTGAGCTGCCGCGGGATCCTTGCGGCGCAGACGATCAAGCCACAGGCGCGTGTACTCGCGGAGTCGCGTGGGATCGCGTGCGTCGAGGTCGACCTCGCGGTTCTGCGTGGCGAGCGCGAGCCAGAACTGCGACTGTTCGCAGCATGAGCGATCAAGCAGCCGTCCTCACCGAGCGCCGCGAGCGCGTCCTCGTAATCACCCTCAACCGGCCGGAGCAGCGCAACGCAATCAATGCGGATGTGGCGAACGGTGTTGCGGAAGCGCTCGATCAGCTCGACGCGGATGCCTCGCTGTCGGTAGGGATCGTCACGGGCGCGGGCGGATACTTCTGCGCCGGGATGGACCTCAAGGCCTTTGCCACTGGAGAGAGGCCATGGGTAGACGGCCGCGGCTTCGGCGGCATCGTCGAGCGGTCGTCCGACAAGCCGCTGATCGCCGCCATCGAGGGCTTCGCGGTGGCCGGTGGGCTCGAGGTTGCGCTCGCCTGTGACCTGATCGTCGCCGCGGAGGGCGCCAAGCTCGGTATCCCTGAAGTCAAACGCTCACTCGTCGCTGCCGGCGGTGGGCTGCTGCGCCTGCCGCGCATGCTTCCGCGCAACATCGCAAACGAGCTGGCGCTGACCGGCGACCCGATCACTGCCGAGCGCGGCTACGAGCTGGGCCTCGTCAACCGCGTGAGCGCGCGGGGCGGAGCGCTCGACGGCGCGCTCGAACTGGCTGCCACGATCGCCGCGAACGGTCCGCTCGCGCTGGCCGGGAGCAAGCGGATCCTGCGTGAGTCGGTCGACTGGTCGCAGAGCGAGGCGTTTGAGCGTCAGGCGCCGATCTGGCAGCCGATCTTCGCCTCAGAGGACGCCCGAGAGGGTGCGACCGCGTTCGCCGAGAAGCGCCCGCCGGTCTGGCAGGGTAAGTAGCCGAAGCCCAGTTGGACTCGGACGCTGGGGGACTTTCTGGTTCCCAGGACGAAAAAGTCCCCCGACGTCTAACCCTCTCCGAATGCCGTGGCCACGATCGAGCGTGGCCCGCCGTGCTCGCGGTGCTCGCACAGGTAGATGCCCTGCCACGTCCCGAGCGCAAGGCGGCCCTGCGCGACCGGCAGTGTGAGCGCCGGACCGAGAAGCGAGGCCTTGATGTGGGCGGGCATGTCGTCCGGACCCTCGACCGTGTGGGTCCAGAAGGGGGCGCGCTCGGGGACGGCGTCATCAAACCAGGACTCGAAGTCCCGCCGAACATCGGGCGAGGCGTTCTCATTGAGTGTCAGCGACGCCGAGGTGTGCTGGATCAACAGGTGCAGGAGGCCTACGCGGATCTGATCCAATCCCTCGACGCCGTCGAGGATGTCGCGCGTGATCAGGTGAAAGCCGCGTGGCCGCGGCGCCAGCGTCATCCGCCCCTGGACCCAGATCATCGCCCCAGCATATGGACCGATCGCGAAACGGGGCGAGATGTGTCTGAAATGGGTCCAAAGCCCCGTCGCGCTAACCTCGCACGGTCGGTTTCGCGCCTGACCGGGACGCGGCGACCGACCCTATGACTGCTCCGATACGACGACACCGATGGCGGATCGTTGCCTCCGCACTCGCAGCCTCCGCCGGGGTGGCGCTCGCACTGACCGGGAGCGCCACGGGAAGCAACATCAGCCAGCTCGAGTACAAGCTCGGGAACACCAAGTCGCAGCTGAGCAGCACGACGCAGCACGTGCTGAGCATCGCGGCCCGGATCGGGCAGCTGAACAATGAGGTGACGGGGCTGGCGGGCCAGATCCAGCTGGTGCAGGCACGCGAGGCCAATATGCGCGCGCGGCTGGCCGCCTACCGGGCTAAGCTAGCGGCAGCCAAGGTGGCAATTGGGCACGAACGGCGGCTGCTGGGGCACCTGCGGCAGGTCTTGCGGCATGCGCGCAGGGCGCTTGCCAGAACGCTCGTGAGCCAATACGAGCAACCCCAGCAGTCACTCGTGTCGGTGATCATCACCGCCAGGGGCTTCCAGCAGCTGCTCGACTCGTTGCAATACGTCTCGGCGGTCAAGCGGCAGGAACAGTCGGTCATCGGTTCCACTCGCGTCGCCCGCAGCCACGCCCGGGCGGCCACGGCACGACTGAG
>CAWFRF010000036.1:0-84446 GCA_963818135.1 uncultured Actinomycetota bacterium | reverse complement strand
GCAGACCGTCGCCGACCTCGAGGGAAGGGAGCGGATCGGCGTCGCCGACATGCTCAAGGCCCTCGCACCTCCGTCAGCGCGTCGGCGGAGTCCAGACGGCGGCTGTAGTAGCGATGGCGGCCGCTGCGATGGTGCCTGCGACGCACCTGGCTCCTGGAGCGGCTGAGCGGCTACCTGGGAGTTTGAGCGGCGACGAGTGGATGAGGTCCTCGGCCTCGGGATCTGACGCTGATCGATCTCTGGCTGGAGTCGCCGAACGGAGAGGTGCTGACGATGAGATCGCCCGCGAATATGCGGAGTTCGACGCCGCTGAGCGCCGAGGCCGCACGGCCCGAGCCGACGCGCGCAGCTGGAGTTGATCTGCGCGTGTGATCCGGACTATCCAGAACGGCTGCGCGCCTGCTCGGGCCCTCCGGCCGTGCTGCACGTGGCCGGCGGCATGCGCCGCTTTCTCGAGCTTGCCCGGGCCGATCCGGTGGCGATCGTCGGGACGCGGCGGCCGACGCTCTACGGCACCGATTGGCCGACCGCCTTGGCCGCGGCGTCAGCGTCAGCGGCATGACGGTTGTCAGTGGCATGGCGATCGGCATCGACGCCGCAGCGCATCGCGGCGCGCTCGCGGCAGGCGGGAGACGATCGCTGTGCTTCCGGGTTGCGCATCAGTGCCCTATCCGAAGACAGAATCGGCAGCTCTACAACCAGATCCTGCGCAGCGGTGTCGCGGTCAGCGAGCTGGGGCCGGGTCGCCGCTCCGGAAGTGGACCCTGATCGCGCGCAACCGGATCATCGCAGCGCTCTCCGAGCTGACGATCGTCGTGCAGGGTCGGGAGCCGGTCAGGCGCGCTCAACACTGCCGACGCTCGCCGAAGAGTCGGGCGCCGCGTGGGGGCGGTGCCGGGATCGGTGCTGGTCCCCCAGTCGGAGGCCGCACAGGCTGCTGCACGAGGCGCCGTGCTGATCCGCGATCCCAGGATGTACTCGACGCGGTGTGCGGGGTCGGGGATGCGAAGCTGCGCGATCCGGCGGTCGCCGCGCTCAGCCCGGCAGCGCGGGCGGTGCTCGATGCGATCGTGGGGTGCCGACACCGCTCGCCGAGCTCAGTCGGCGCGGGGGCGGTGGGCAGCTGCTGGCGCTGCTTGCCGAGCTCGAATTGGCCGGGTGTGTGCGCAGAGCCGCCGGCGGCCGATACTGCAGTGATCACCTGATCCGACATTCTCGATATGCTTTATTCGAGTTTATTCGCGTTTGGTGCCGTCGGGCGCGTTGCCGGACTGACGGAACGACTTGGAGGTATGTGTGTCTCGTCGCAAACGGTCGTATCTGTTGAGGCGCTCTGCGCTGGCTCGGCGGCCCTCGTCACCGCCGGGGTGGTGGCGTTGAGCGAGCTGCCGGCGAGCGCGGTCGCAGCACCGACGACGCCGCCCTCGACGGTTCAGTGCAGCGGCACGATCACGCCGGACGCCGGTGGTCCGGCGGCCGGCAACCCCAACCCGTTCGACTACTCGTTCAGCTGCGCCCCGCCGATCTCCGGCGCCACCGATCCGTCCGGCTACACGCTGGAACTTCTGCGGCAACATCTGGTCGTACACGATCATCGTCACGCGCCGTAAGGACGACGGCAACAACGTGACCTATGAGGCGCCGACGGCCAACGTCCTGACCTCATCAGGCGCGCGTCGACGCGACGCAATACGTGAACTGCTCGAGCGCCATCCCGAGCGACGGCTTCAGCTGCAGCGCCCCCGGGCCGGGCGGCGACAGCGCTCCGACCTGGCGAACGGCACGAATCCGCCGTACCTCCAGTACATCCCGGCGGGTGAGACGGTGACCGGCGGCTTCGCGCTCACCGAGGGGTACTGCTCGTTCCTGCCCGAAGGGAGCCAAGCCCGGCACGCCGGCCGTTCCGCAGGCCACGGTCGAGCTGATCGTCACCGACACCAACGGCGTCACCGAAGGCCCGTTCGAGCTGACACGCACCGGCAAGTGCGCGAAGGTGCGCGGCGGTCGTACCGCAGCAGAAGAGAAGAAGAAGGCCAAGTCGGCCAAGAAGGCAGCGAAGAAGGCCGTCAAGAAGGCTGAGCCACGCGGCCAAGAAGTAGCGTGCGGGCTCGGCATGCGTCTGGCATAATCTGCCGGTGCGTTTTCTTCGGATGAAACCTGGTCATGGCGAGGTTCTCATCGCGGAAGGGGATGTCGAGCTTCCGCAGGATGAGCGGCGGCTGGTGGCGGAGTTCCGCCACCAGCTGGACGCCGGTCTGTGGGCGGCGGTCCCGCTCGCGCACGGTGACGGCCATCGTGAGGCCGTGATGGTGCGCTCCTTCGCCGAGATTCCGCGTGACGCGGAGCGTGTGATCTTCTTCCCGCGCGCGGCGGGAGGCTGAGCCGGAGCCGGCGATGATTCTCGCCCTCGAGTGTCTCCGCGCTGGTGGCGCTCGCGCTGCTCTTCGACATCCTCGCGCCGCGCATCGTCGGAGCTGTGGGCGCGCTACCGCGCCCGGCGGCGCTTCGTCAGCGAGCTCGTCGCTCGATCCCGGCCGGGAGCGGCGCGCTGAACAGACCGCGCGCGAGCTGCTGCGCTCGTGCGTGGGCGAGGAGGAGTGGGCGATGTACCGCGAGCTCGGCTTCATCCGTGTCTGGGGCTCGCAGACCGAGCGTGCGCAGCGGCGGCGTCGAGTACGCGTACCTGATCTATCCGCACCGGCCGATCGTCGCCTACGCGCCGCAGACCGGACGTCTGCTCGGCGAGTACTGCGTCGAGTTCCCTGACGACACGCGTCCGTACGGCAGCTCGCGCCTGCCCGACTCCGACGACGTGCTGGCGAAGTGGATGGCGCTCACCGGCGATGAGCGACGGCTGCTCGCCAGCGCGAACATGCATCATGCCCGGGCGCCAGGTCGACGCCGCGCAGGTGACGCGCGATCTCTGGCGCCTCTCCCGCTGGGAGCAGGCGCGCATGCGCGACATCGCTTCGGCGCTCGACGCGCGTACCCACCGCTTCGGCCAGCTGCCGAGGCCTCAGGCTGCGCCGCGGCCGGCAGTGCCTCGCGGCTGCTGCGTCCGCGGCCACGTCAGTGCCGTGCCAAGCTGCTGCGCCGCACCGATTCCCGACTAAAGGTGTTGACTAGCTGGGGTTGCTGCTAATCTCGCGCCCTGAAGTGGATCAAGATTGTGTGAGTTTATCGAATTCATCGTCTTGATGTGCTTGAATGCTCTTGTTGACGATTCGAAAGGAAGCATGGTTTGAGATCGCAACCGCAGTCGCTTCGGCGGCCTCAAGTACCTCAAGCTGACCGGTAAGCGCGCGAAGGCCCTTCTGAGCGTGGCTGCGGTTGTGCCCGCGCTGGCGATCCCGGCCTCGGCGTCGGCCAGCACCGACGCTGATCGGCTCGGGTTCGAGCGCGGCCCAGCCGTACATGCTGGCGCTGTTCAACGCCTACCACAAGCTCCATAAGAACGTGACCTTCAAGTACAACCCCGACGGCGGCAACGCCGGCGTCAAGGACGTCCAGTCGGCGGCATCTCGAGTTCGCGCGTGCAGACCGCGGCGCCGCTGCCGTCGCAGACGCACGTCACCTTCACGAAGTTCTTCCAGGACGCGCTCTGCATCGACGTGAACTCGCAAGAACAAGCTCAGCAATCTGACGCTGGCGCAGCTCGCGGGCGTCTTCAAGCAGCCGCCGACCTACACGACCTGGTCGCAGATCGGCGGCAACCTCGGCGGCGCACTCGATCCTGACCGAGGGCCGCAACAGCGCCGCCGGCCAGTTCACGTTCTTCCAGAGCGCCGTGCTCAACGGCGGCGCCGAGAACAGCTCGACCACGCAGCTGACCTCCGACGGTCTGGTCAAGGTCCAGATCCAGAAGAACAAGGACGCGATCGGCTACGTCGGCCTCGCCAACTCCGGCGTCAAGGGCGAGACCAAGGCCACGGGCGAGAAGGCTCTGTCGATCAACGGCATCGCCTGCTCGCCCGCGAACGTCAAGAAGGAGACCTACCCGCTGTGGCGCTACGACTGGTCGGTGCTGCCGGCGACCAGCCCGAACCCCGCGGTGCTGCGCGTTCCTGACCTGGGCGCGCACCAGCAAGGCGGCCGGCAAGGTGCTGCAGACCGCCGGCGCGGTGCCGGCCTTCAACAAGTAGGCAGCGCGGCAGGCTGCGACGAGAGACCGTGAGGCGCCGATGGCAGTAGAAGACGCACTTCTGCTCCTCCACGAGGAGGAAGGACTGAGTCAGGACCAGCGCGCCGAGCTTTGGCTCGGCGCGCTGGTCTGTGGCGTGATCGTGCTGCTGCTGGCGATGGTCGTCTTCATCGTCGCGCAGGCGTGGCCGTCGTTCGCGCACAACGGGCTGCACTGGTTCGGGTCAGGCGGCAACGTCGATCAGCAGATCGAGGCGATCTTCAACTCGACCAACTACCTGCACAAGGCCGGTCTACACGTTCCACGCCTGGCCGCTGATCTGGAGCACGATCCTGACGACCGTCGGGCGCGGCGGTGCTCGCGTTCATCTGCTCGCTGTTCATCTCGATCTTCCTGGTCGAGTTCGCGCCGGCGCCGATGCAGCGCGTGCTCGAGCCGGTCGTGCGGCTGCTGGCCTCGGTTCCGTCGGTGATCTACGGGCTGATCGGCGTGCTCGTCCTCGTGCCGTTCATCGGCAACCACCTGATCACCCAGAGCGAGAACGCGTCGGTCGACGCCGGTGATCCAGCTGAGCGGCTCCAGCCTGCTCGCGGCGGTCGTGATCCTGACGGTGATGATCGCGCCGATCATGATCTCGATCTTCGCCGACGGCCTGCGGGCGGTACCGCGCAACTGGCTCGAGGGCTCGCTCGCGCTCGGGGTCAACCGCTGGCGCACGTTCTGGAACGTGGCCGTGCTGAGCCGCGCGCCCGGCGCTGGTCGCCGGCACCGTGCTCGCGACGGCACGGGCGCTGGGTGAGTCGGTGATGCTGAGCATGGTCTCGGGCTCGATCGGTTTCGCGCCGAACCCGATCGACGGCCTGATCTTCTTCTTCGAGCCGTCGCGCGGCCTGGCGGCGACGATCCTGCACAACACCGAGCAGCTGAGCTCGCCGCCGATGGAGCACACGCTGTTCGCGATCGCGGCCGTGCTGCTGTTCTCGTCGCTGATGCTCTCGCTGATCGGCTGGGCAGCGAAGCACCGATGAACCGCTACTTCCTCGTCGGGGGGGCGCGAGCGCGATGAGCGGTCATGCGTGCTGTCGAGTCGAGCTCGTCCTGGAGCCTCGTCGACCGCGCCGGACTCGCCTTTGCCTGGTCGCTCGGGCTCCTGTTCTGCGCGATCTGCGCAGCAATCGTGATCTACCTGCTGGTCCAGGGGATCCGCTACCTGAGTCCCGACCTGCTGTGGACCAACCCGAAGGTCGGGCAACACGCAGAACGAGACCGGCGGGTTCCTGGCGCCGCTGCTGGGGACGATCATCGCGACGTCGCATCGCGATGGCGCTGGCGACGCCGATCGGTGTGGGCGTCGCGGTCTGGCTCAGCGAGTACGCGCCGCCCGCGCTGGCTGGCGCGGGTGGTGGAGTCGACGGTCGAGATGTTCGCCGGGGCGCCGTCGATCGTGCTGGCGCTGTTCGGCGTGATCCTGTTCCGCGCGTCGTTCATGGGCTTCCTCACCGAGAAGAACGGCGGCGTCGTCTACGGCAAGGGCTTCTTCCCGGCCGGCGCGATGCTGTCGCTGCTGGCGCTGCCGCTGGTCGTCACCAGCGTGCGCGAGGGCCTGCAGGCGGTCCCCAACCACGTGCGCGAGGCCTCGTATGCGCTCGGCAAGACCAAGATCGCCACGATCCGGCGCGTGCTGCTGCCGGCGGTGCGGCCCGGACATCATCACCGGCTCGATGATCGGCGCCGGCCACGCGATCGGCGACACCGCGATCATCGTCTTCCTGCTGGGCGACACCTACATGCTTCAGGGCGTGGGCAACGTGCCGCTGCTCGGCACGCTCCGCGGCACCGGCAGCACGCTCACCAGCTACATCTTCGACAACGCCCCCACGGGCGACCTCAACCAGCCGAACAAGGCCTTCGCGGCAGCGCTCGTGCTGCTCGTGCATGGTCCTGATCATCAACGTCTTCGTCGACATCTTTGGCCGCAAGGCAAGGGAGCTGAAATGGACCTGACTCTGCAGCCGCCGCCCGTTCGCCAGCTTGAGGCCGGCTCGACGCTCACCGTCGCGCCCGGGCGCAGCAACGCCCATGTGCATGGGCTCGAGGAGCTGGCGCTCGAGACGACGCCGAGGAGCTAGCCCGGCGCGCATCAGCACCGTGATGCCGACGCTCGAGCGCATGCGGGTCGAGCGAGCTCTCGATCAGCTACGGCCAGAAGCAGGCCGTCAGGTCGGTCTCGTTGCCGGTCCGCCAGGGCGAGGTGCTGGCGCTGATCGGCCCCTCCGGATGTGGCAAGACGACGCTGCTGCGCTCGCTCAACCGCCTCACGAGCTCACCAAGAGCGCCAGCCTGAGTGGTCGCATCACGCTCGACGGCGTCGACATCACCGAGCTCGAGCCGACCGCGCTGCGGCGCCGCGTGACGATGGTCTTCCAGCAGCCCAACCCGTTCCCGATGAGCATCTTCGACAACGTCGCCTACGTGCTGCGCGAGCAGGCCAGGCGCAAGCCGCGCAAGCAGTCGCTGGCTCCGCTGGTCGAGGAGGCGCTGTCGCGCGCGGGTCTGCTCGAGGAGGTCAAGGACAACCTCACGCATCCGGCGCTGCAGGCTCTCAGGCGGCCAGCAGCAGCGGCTCTGCATCGCGCGGGCGCTGGCGGCCAACCCTGAGGTGCTGCTGCTTGACGAGCCATGCTCGGCGCTCGACCCGCAGTCGACCAAGGTGATCGAGGACCTGATCGTCAAGCTGCGCGAGGAGGTCGCTGTCGTGATCGTCACCCACAACCTCCAGCAGGCGCAGCGCATCGCCGACCACGTCGCCTTCATGTACCTCGGCGAGCTCGTCGAGTACGCGCCCGACGCAGGCGATCTTCGGCAACCCGAAGGAAGCGCGCACGCAGGAGTACGTCAGTGGCGCGTTCGGCTAGGACGCGGGCCTGGTGGCGTTGGCCGGCGCACTCGCGCTGGCGGGGTGCACGACGACGCAACACGAGGCTCAGCGCGAGCGGCTGGATTCGGCGCGTCAGCGTGCGGCGCTCGAGTCGACGCGTGTCACCGCCGCGAACACGGTCGTGACCCAACCTCGATCGGGCGAGGTGAGGGCGGGCGGCAAGACCGCGTTCATCGTGACCATCGGCAATCGCGGGCACAGGGCAGTGACCGATCTGCCCGATCTCCGTCGGCTATACGACGCGCGGCTGGCGCGACTGTCTTCCTGAACTCCGCAGCGAACCTGAACTACTTCCAGGCGCATCTGCCGGCGATCAGGTCAGGACGATCGCTCACCTGGGTCTACACGACCGATCGCACGGTTCCGGCCGAAGTCACGGCCGTTTGCCAGGGTCGGGCTGAAGCGCTCGGCGCCGGCGCTGCTCACCGAGACGTACGTCAACATCGGAGTGAGCTACCGCTACCTGCCAAGCCATGAACTCGCTGACCGTCCACCTGACCAACCCGACGAGCGTGCCGCAGTATCAACTGCAGGTGTACGCATACGCCAAGCGCGACGGACACTACGTCGGCGCCGCCAATGCGACGGTCATGAACCTCGGCGCCGGCACCAGGCGCAGCGTCCGTCTCGGCCTGGTCGGCGAGCCTCGGCAGCCAGCTTGCACGTGCAAGCCATTCCCACGATCCTGCAATGAACACCGAGAGCACAAGCACCCAGCAACAGAGGACGCGACCATGGCGGGCGACGCCCGGTCAGCGGCGACGCGCCGGCCGAGCGTTGCGGCCAGTGCGGGGCCCCTGCCGCACATGAGCAGCGCTACTGCCTGAACTGCGGCTTCCATCGCCGCAACGCGCCCGACCCGGTGGCTCGGTATCTGAGCGAAGCGAGCGCGGCTCGCGCGGCCGTGGCCGCGGCCACGGCGCTCGCGACGCGCAGCGCCGGCGCAATCCGCGGATCGGGACTGCGGCTTGTCGGCGACGCTCGTCGTCGCGGCACTGCTGATCGGCGTCTTGATCGGCAATGCCACCGGCCGGGCATTCGGCTGCACGCCGCGTCGCGAAATCACAGCAGACACAGCATCACCGACGGCGAAGAAGCACTCGACCGGTCAAGAACGCGACCGGTTCGAGCTATCTCCAGCAGGAGCAGAACCTCCCGAATTCGGTGACGCCATGACCACTCGAGCGTCAGACAGCCATGAGCTGGTCGCCGAGCGCGACCGCCTGATCGAGCGGTTCGTGCTGATGCAGTCGGAGCTCGGAGGTCTCTTCTACGAGATGGCGATCCGCGACCACCTGCAGCTCGACCTGCTCGTCGAGCGGGCCGCGGCGATGCAGCGCGTCGAAGACGAGCTCCGCCGCGTCGAGTTAGAGCTGGGTGAAGAAAGCCGATAGCGGCGAGTCGTTCGACCTCGTGTGGTGTTACGAGGCCCGAGCAACCAGATCATCCGAGCCGCGAGCTTCACGACCGCTGGTGCAAGAACCCCATCAAGCCAGTGAAGATTGTAGACTTAGTGAACTACCTGGTATTTCGAGCGTGGGTAACGCCCGCGAACAAGGGGATTTTGTTTTGAGAGACATCGCGCGTAGTTTCGCCTCAGGGCGCCGAATTACAGGGGTGGCGCTGAGCGCGCTCGCAACGATCGCGACGGTCGCCGCGCTTGGCGCCTTCGGCCATGGCTGCAACGCCCGGCGACGATCAAGACATCTTCGAGAACACCCCCATCAGCCTCGCTATGTCCGACGCCATCGGCTACGCGTTCACCAACACCAGCGGCGACGCCCAGAACTGTCACGTTCACCGACACGCTGCCCGCCGGGTGTTGACCTCGACAACCCGATCGGCACGACGCTACACCAATGGCAGCAGCAGCGGCTGCAGCCGTCGGTCACGAACACGAGCGCCGCCGGGCGCGATCCTCGCTGACGGTGACGATCACGCGTGTCCCAGCGCCACCAGCACGGCCGTCTGCACGCTCTCGCTACAGCGTTGTGGCCGCAGCACGCCGAGCAACGACGTCGGCGTCAGCGACACGTACAGCGCGCGTCTCGCACGGCCTCGGCAGCGGCCGTGCCGGCACGACCGCCGGATCCTGACGGTGCTCTCGAACCCAAGCCTCAGCTTCACCGCGCCCACCAACGGCCAGTCGTTTTCCCTGGGCCAGGTCTCTGATGCAGCCTTCGCCTGCACCGCAACCGACCCCAAGGACTCGATCGACAGCTTCTTCGGAACCGACGACGAGGGCAATCAGATCCAATCCGGCGCGCCGATCGACACGGTCGACCCCGGGACGCACACGCTCGAGGTCGACTGCTACAGCGCCGCGGGCGGCGGCGACGTCACCCAGACGATCAACTACACCGTCGGCTCCTACACGCTGAGCGCCGTGAAGGCGGCCAAGACGACCGACCGCGTGTCCTTCAAGACCACGGTGCCGGCGGGCAAGCTCGTCGCCAAGGCCTTCTACGGCAAGAAGGTGATCGGCACGACCACGGTCTCTCGGCGCTCGCGGGGGTCGGTCGGCGTGACGATCAAGCCGACGACCGCCGGTAAGAAGCTGCTGGCAGCCTCAAGGGCAGCTCTGCGAACCTCAAGTTGCAGGTCTCGTTCACCCCGCAGGCGATCGGCACCGGGGACTCAGCAGATCACCCCGGCCGGCGCGACGGTCCTGAGCAAGACCGTCAAGCTGCCGCTCGCGCATGCCGCGAAGAAGAAGGCCGCGAAGGCCGCGAAGAGCACAGAGCGCCAAGCGGAAGTAGCACGACCCGCTTCGCGACGGTCAGCCGGCCCACTTCGCGAGATCGGGTCATCGGCGCGTGAGCCTTAGCGGTGGCTGGGGCCAGCGGGCCCCAGCCACCGAGCTTCACGCTCGTGACCCCCGCCAGTTGGGGTAAGAACTGAGCGAGAGTTTGCGTGAATCGCGCGTTCCGGCGATACCCTTTGGTTGTTGGAACAACCTTCGTGATTGCTCGCGAGTGTTGGGAAATCCCCAAGGACGGAGTGGTGCGGGATTGCTGCAGGATCTTCCGAACAACCAGGGAAGTTCGCGCCGGAGCCGGCTCCGCTATGTGGTGCCGGTCTCGTTGCGCTGCCGTTTCTGGCGGTCGCGGCCGTCCTCGTGCTCGTGGCCTCATCCCATCCCAGCATCCGCGTCGGCAGGACCACGCTGGCCGAGATCACACTCCCGCGCGGCGGCGGCACGATCACGCGCGTCGTCGCCATCGGCGGTCGCGAGCAGCAGGTCGTGCCCGTACGCCTTCGACGGCGCCAGGTCGTCCCGGTCAACCAGCTGCCCGGCCGGAGAGCGCATCACGATCCAGGCGACGATCAGACGGCCTGGCTGGATCTCTTGGCTGACGGGCAAGAACGAGCAGGTGAAGGTCAGCGAGACCACGCCCGTCGCGAAGCTCGCCTCGAGCTTCCTGACGCGCAAGCGCGGACAGCCCGTGACGGTCGACTTCGACGACGCGGTCGCGGAGGCCGGCTTCGGCGGCCTCGGCGCCAACGTCGCCGCCAAACGCCTCGCGGCGCCATCGACGAGCCTGGCCCTCAACGAGCAGGCAACTGCCGGGACCGGCGACGTGGCGGTCGCCGCCCGCACCTGGGAGGTACCGACCGTCACGGACGATCTCGTGGTTCCCAGCCGGCACCAAGGCGACGGCTGTCGCAACGCCGGCGCCCGGCACCAGGATCACGCCCGACACGAAGATCACCCTGACCTTCTCGAAGCCCGTCGCGAAGGTGCTGGGCAGAAATCTGCCGCCGGTGATCCCGCGCAAGGCAGGTGCCTGGCACGCAGCTCAACTCGCACACGATCCAGTTCGTGCCCCAGGGCTACGGCTACGGCCTCGGTGCCGATGTACGGGTCTCGCTGCCGGAGGGCGTCAATCTCATGGGCGGCCAGGCTCGCGGCTCCGATCCGATCGGCCAATGGACCGTCCCGGACGGATCGACGCTCGCGCTGCAGCAGCTGCTGGCTCAGCTCGGGTACCTGCCGGTGAACTTCAACCCCTCGAGCGGCAGCAATGACGTTGCCAGTACGCCCGGCCGCCGAGGAGGCCGCGATCGTGAACCCGCCGAAGGGCACGTTCAGCTGGCGCTACCCGGATACGCCGGCGCTGCTGAAGAGCATGTGGGCGCCGACCAGCTACACGGAGCTGACCAAGGGCGCCGTGATGGCGTTCGAGGAGGCTCAGGGCCTGCCGACCGACGGCGTGGCCGGACCGGATGTCTGGAAGGCGCTGATCAATGCGGCCGTCCGGGAAGACAGTCGACGTTCGGATACACGTTCGTGATGGTCAGCGAGACGCTGCCCGAGAACATCCAGGTCTGGCACAACGGCAAGATCGTCGTGCACGGGGCCGCCAACACCGGGATCGCCGCGGCGCCAACGGCGACCGGTACCTTCGCCGTCTACGAACACATTCCGGTGGGCACGATGAGCGGCAAGAACCCCGACGGCAGCACGTACCACGACCCGGGGATCCCGTGGATCAGCTACTTCAACGGCGGCGACGCTCTGCACGGCTTCATCCGCGCGTCCTACGGGTTCCCACAGAGCCTGGGCTGCGTGGAGATGCCGTTCTCCGAGGCCGGCCAGGTCTACCCGTACACGCCGATCGGCACGATCGTCAACGTCGCTGCCTGAGTATCGCGATGGCCCGGAAGGGGGTGCGAGGGCGGCGGCGAATTATGTGCCGTGCATGAGCCCGTCAACCTCCCGACACGATTGGTCGCCCGCCTGGGAGTGCGCGCTTGATGAGCTCGCCGCCGATCTCCGCCGCCGCGCCGTGTCGACCAACACCGTGGTCGCCTACATGAACGACTGCCGGCAGCTCGCGAGCTGGGCCGGCAGCAAATGGTCTCGAGCCGGACGGCGATCGATCTCAAGGCCCTGCGCCGCTACGTCGCCGCGCTATCGGCGGGTGGGCAGGCGCCGAGCACGGTCGCTCGTAAGCTGGCCGCGGTGCGGGCGCTGTTCAGGGTGCAGACCCAGCTCGGTCGCTTGGACCAGAACCCTGCAGATCTGGTGGCCGCTCCGAAGCGGCCCAAGACGCTTCCGCGCGTGCTCAAGGCGGAAGAGGTGGAGTTGCTGCTCGACCGCATCCCCGCGGTGACGCCCCTTCAGCAGCGCGACCGCGCGCTGCTCGAGCTCGCGTACTCGTCTGGCCTGCGCGCTGAGGAGCTGGTCAACCTGGAGGTCTCGAGCGTCGACTTCGACGCCGAGACTGTGCGCGTCGAGGGTAAGGGCGACAAGACCCGGTTGGTCCCGGTTGGCGAGCATGCGCTCGCCGCCGTGGCGCGCTACCTCGAGCGGGCGCGGCCGGCGTTGCGGACCGAGCGGGGAGAAGGCCCGGCAGCCCAGCGGGAGCCGATGTTCCTCTCGAAGACGGGCCGGCGCCTGAGCACCTCGGACGTGCGCCGGCGGCTTCGCACATGGACTCGCGTCACCCAAGGACGCGCCCCGGCGCTCGCCCAGGCGCATCCGCATACGCTGCGGCACTCGTTCGCCACGCACCTGCTCGAGGGCGGTGCCGACCTGCGCTCGATTCAAGAGCTTCTCGGGCATGCCACTATCTCAACCACTCAGGTTTACACTCGGGTAGAGTCCGTGCGCCTCAGAGCGGCCTATTCCCGAGCTCATCCTCGTGCATGACGGTCCGTAGGTTTGAATGGATACAAACGTAAAAGCGATCGAGCTCAAGGATCTTTGGAAGCGGTATAAGAACTCAGGTGACGAGCGCGCCCGTGAGCGGCTGGTGGTCGCCTACTCGCCGCTGGTCAAATACGTCGCCGGCCGCATGGGCACCAACCTGCCCGGCCATGTCGACGAAGCCGACCTGATCTCGTACGGGCTGACCGGTCTGATCTCTGCGATCGAGCGTTTCGATCTTGCCCGTGAGATCAAGTTCGAGACCTACGCGATCACCCGTATCCGCGGGGCGATCATCGACGAGCTGCGCACGCTCGATTGGGTGCCGCGCTCCGTGCGTGCCCGCGCGCGTGAGATCGAGCGCGCGAACCAGCGGCTCGAGGCCAAGCTCCAGCGCGCCCCCACCGACGAGGAGATGGCCGCCGAGCTCGGCATCACGGTCGGCGAGTTCAACGAGGCGCTCGTGCAGATCTCGACCTCCACGCTCGTCGCGCTGGATGAGCTCTGGAACACGAACGACTGCGAGCGGCGACCAGGTCTCGCTGCTCGACACGATCCCTGATCGCGGCGCGCCCGATCCCCAGTCGGTGGTCGACCAGGGCGAGCTGCGCGACCGCATCGCCGACGCGATCGCGGCGCTGCCCGAGCGCGAAAAGCTGGTGATCGCCCTCTACTACTACGAGAACCTGACGTTGCGCGAGGTTGGCGAGGTCCTCGGCGTGACCGAGTCCCGCGTCTCACAGCTGCACACCAAGGCGGTGCTGCGGCTGCGCTCCAAGCTCGGCACCGAGCTCGACTGAGCTCCGCAGGCCCGGCCCGCCGGTCGCGCCCAGCGGGACCGACGAGCGGACCGGATCCGCCGACCCGGCTTGAACGCAGACGCTCTCCCGTGGCTAGTGTCATCTGACACAACCGAAGGGAGGCAGCATGCACAAGGCCGCGGATCGCATTCGCAACGTGGCGCTCGTCGGCCACCGCGGAAGCGGTAAGACCTCGCTGCATGAGGCGCTGTTGTTTCAAGCCGGCGCCATCAATCGTCTCGGCTCCGTCACGGACGGGAGCACCGTCTCGGACGCGGAGCCCGATGAGAAGGCCCGGCAGATGTCGCTGCAGGCGTCGCTGAGCTCGTTCGAATGGCAGCAACGCCGCGTCAACCTGCTCGATACCCCCGGCGATCCGAGCTTTGTCGCCGACGCGCTCTCGGCGCTCCGCGTGTGCGAGTCGGCGATCTTCGTGGTCAACGCTGTGATGGGCGTCGAGGTGCAGACCACACGACTGTGGAAGCGCGCGGCCGAGCTCGATCTCGCCCGGCTGATCTTCGTCAACATGCTGGATCGCGAGCGCGCCGACTTCTTTCGCACGCTCGACGGGCTGAAGGCGCCTTCGGGCCGCACGTGGTTGCGACCGAGATCCCGATCGGCTCCGAGCACGAGGTTTCCGGCGTGATCGACCTGATCGACATGCGCGCCTATCAGTACGTCGGCAACAGTCGCGACAACTGCACCGAGGTCCCGATTCCGGAAGAACAGCTCGCCCAGGCGCAGGAGTACCGCGAGAAGCTGATGGACGAGGTTGCGGAGAACTCCGACGCGCTGATGGAGCGCTACCTCGAAGGGGAGGAGATCTCGCACGAGGAGATCGTCACCGCGCTCAAGGACGGCACGAACCACGGCTCGCTGTTCCCGGTCACATGTGGCGTCGCAACCGCGAACCTGGCGACCAACCGCCTGCTCGACGCGATCGTGGAGGACCTGCCCTCGCCGGTCAAGCATGGCGCGGTCGACGCCGATGGCCATCTGCTCGAGCCGGACGAGTCCAAGGAACTGTTCGCCTATGTGTTCAAGACGCGCGCGGACCCATTCGCCGGTCGCATCAACCTGTTTCGCGTGTATCAGGGCGTGATCAAGCATGACTCGCAGCTGCTGAACACGCGTGCGCACTGCAAGGAACGGATCGGCCAGCTGCTGAGCTTCGACGGTGGGCAGACGCCGCACGTGGAGGAGTTCGGTGCCGGAGACATCGGTGCGGTCGCGAAGCTCAAGGAGACACGCGCCGGCGACTGGCTGGCCGCTCGCGACGAGCCCATCCAGCTGCCCACGATCAAGCTCCCGGCGGCGGTGATGGCGTTTGCCGTCGAGCCGCGTGCCAAGGGCGATGAGGAGAAGATGTTCGCCGCGCTGCGGCGCCTCCAGGAGGAGGACCCGACGATCGACCTTCACCGCGACCCGCAGACGGGCGAGCAGATCGTGGCGGGCCTCTCGCAGATGCATGTCGAGGTGATCGTCGACCGCTTGCGCGACCGCTTCGGGGTCGAGGTCAACCTGCAGCCGCCGCGGGTCCCATACCAGGAGACGATCCGCTCGGGAGCCAAGGCGCACGGGCGTCACAAGAAGCAGACCGGCGGCCGCGGCCAGTTCGGCGACTGCCAGATCGAGATCCAGCCGCTGCCTGCCGGAAGTGGCTTCGAGTTCGTCAACGCGATCAAGGGCGGGGTCATCCCGAACGGTTTCATCCCCGCTGTGCAGAAGGGCGTGCTGGAGGCGATGCAGAACGGAGTCGTCGCGGGATTCCCGGTAAAGGACGTCAAGGTGACCCTGTTCGACGGCTCCTACCACACGGTCGACTCGTCGGAGATGGCGTTCAAGCTGGCGGCCGGCCAGGCGATGCGCGATGCGATGGCAGAGGCCAACCCGGTGCTTCTGGAGCCGATCATGATGGTCACCGTCAGCGTGCCCGAGGACCACGTCGGCGAGGTCATCGGCGACCTCAACTCTCGCCGCGGGCATCCGCACGGGATGGAGCCGGCCGGGGCGGGATGACCGACGTCAAGGCCGAGGTGCCGATGGCCGAGATGCTCTCCTACGCCCCGGATCTGCGCGCGATCACCGGCGGTCAGGGCGAATACACGATGGAGTTCCTGCGCTACGAGGAGGTACCAGCGCATCTTGCGGGCAAGGTCGTGGCGCAGGCGCGCCAGGAACCGGTGAAGGTCTAGAAGATCGTCTCTAGAGGGCGGTCCAAGGGACCGTCGGGAATCTGCGTCGCCCGAAGCGGTCTGGCCGCTCCGGGCCGGCAGCGTGCCGTCGTCACAACTCTGCAACAGAGCTGTATGCGTCCGCTACGCTCGTGAGCGCCGTGTGGGGTTCCGCCAGCCGACCGCAGGCCGTCTTTTCTCTGGTATGAACGAACCGCTGAGCATCAGGACCAGTCACAGCCAGGACGTGTGCGACGTCTGCACGCGCACGGTGTTGCGGGGCGAGAAGATCGAGACCTTCGTCAACGGCGGCCGTCGCTACAACGTCTGCGAGCTCTGCAAGCCGCATGCCCTGCACGAGGGCTGGATGCGCGAGGGCGCGATCCCGGAGTTCCAGAACGGCAGCGAGCGCGTACAGCGGCGCCGCTCGTTGTTCGGGCGCCGCCGCGGCAAGCCCGAACGCGGCGTCGAGCTCCGGCCCGGCTGAGCCGCGCACGCTCGATGATGAGCTCTCGCTCGGCAGCTGGGGGGCGAGCGCTCGCGCCGACGCGGGCCCGATGTCAGCCCCTGAGCCTGTGCCGGCCGCGGCCGCCAGCCGCGGGACCGGGTGCGGGAGCCGCGCCACGTGCACGCGATTCCGACCAGCGGCGATCACAAGATCGCTGTCGCTGTGGATGTTTTCAACGCCACTACGCACCGGCGGACGGTCGCCGGCGTCGCGCGCTCCCTCGGGGCGCCGACCGTCAACATCTCGCCTGATGTGGCGCATCCGAGCCTCGTCTGGATCGTCGTCTCGTGGGAGCTCTGCTGGTACCGCTACGAGGTCGACCTCTCGGATCCGCAGGGGCACGCCCGGCTCGACGGCCAGGGATACGAGCTGTCCGAGCTTGCCGAGCACGAGCACGTCGGCAACGCCAGCTCAGACGACAGCGGCGCGCTGATCCTGCTTTGAATTCGCTGACGTACTGAAGTAACCGGTCGATGGATCAGTCATACCCCAAGCTGGTGCTGCACGTGGACGGCGGCGCGCGCGGAAATCCGGGGCCGGCGGCGATCGGCGTCGTCGTTTCCGAGCCCGACGGAGAGCGTCGTCACCACCTTCGGCGCCAAGATCGGCGAGACCAGCAACAACGTCGCCGAGTATCGGGCCCTGCTGCGCGGGCTGGAGCTCGCGGCCGAGCACGGCGCCCGCGAGGTGCACATCGATCAACGACTCGGAACTCGTCGCGCGTCAGGTCACCGGCGTCTACAAGGTCAAACACCCGGCGATGCAGGAACTGCACCGCCAGGCGCTCGACGCGCTCGCCGGTTTCGACAGCTGGAGCATCGAATCGGTGCCTCGCGCGGAGAACGCGGAGGCCGACGCGCTCGTCAACGAGGCGCTGGATCGGTAGGCTGGTGACTGTGACCGACGTGCTTGAAGAGCTCCGTTTGCGCCTGCAAGAGGCGGCCTCCGAGCTGCGCTCGGGGATTCTGCAGCCGGGTGAGACACTCGCCCTGATCGAGGATTGCGCTCGTCTCGCCGGCGAGGCGGCCTCACAGGTGGACGGCCGCGTACGTGCCGCCCTCGAGCCGCTGCCAGATCTGCCGGGACAGCTTCCGCTGGCCGCGTCGCAGGCGTGACGCCGCCCACGGCGGACAACGCTGAGGTCGATCTGCCGCTATGAGCGAGGCCGTGTCTGAAGTTGCCCCCACGTTTCCGGATGATCTGCGCGAGCAGGTGGATGCGTATCTGGAGGACCTGCGGTTTGCGCGCGACTCCGGCATCGATGGTCTCGAGGAGGCGATGCGCTACTCGCTGCTCGCCGGAGGCAAGCGCATCCGGCCCGTGCTCGCGCTGGCGACGGCGTCCGCGATCGGCATGGCTCCGAGACGATGTGCTGCCGTTCGCCGCGGCGCTCGAACTGATCCACACCTACTCGCTGATCCACGACGACCTGCCGGCGATGGATGACGACGACATGCGCCGCGGGCGTCCGACCTGTCACGTCGCCTACGGGGAGGACGTGGCGATCCTCGCGGGCGACGGCCTGTACGCGGAGGCGTTCCACCATCTGCTGACCGAGCAGCGCGGCGAGCCCGCCAACGTCATGCGCGCGGCCGCCGAGCTTGCCGCCGCCACAGGCGTCAACGGCATGGTCGGCGGTCAGTACCTCGACGTCGCGGCCTCGGCGCCGGCGGGCGCGGAGGGCCTGCGCCACGTGCACGAGCTGAAGACCGGGCGGCTGATCCGCGCCAGCGTCGAATGCGTGCTCCTGATCGAGGGTAACCAAGGACGTGCGACAATCGAGCACTTCGAAAACTTTGCCAGTGAGCTGGGCGTTCTCTTCCAGATCGTCGACGACATCCTCGACGTGACCGGATCAGACGAGGCGCTCGGCAAGCCGAGCGGGAGCGATGAGCGCTTGGGCAAGCGCACGTACGTGACTGAGTTTGGGCTCGACGGCGCGCGCGGCCTCGCGCAGGAGGCTCACCGCAACGCCAGCTCCGCGCTTGCCAGCGCCGCGACGCGCGATCCCAGCCCAGCTCCAGCAGATAACCGACTTCATCGCGCAACGCAGCTTCTAATCTGCCTACGAAATATGTCTGAACTGCTCCAGCACATCGACAAGCCGCAGGACCTCCACGGCCTGAGCGACGAACAGCTCCAGCAGGTCGCAGACGAGGTCCGCAGCTACATCATCGACACCGTCGGCGAGATCGGCGGGCACTTCGGCGCGAACCTCGGCTCGGTCGAGATCGCTGTCGCGTTGCACTCGCTGCTCGACTCGCCGCGCGACAAGATCCTCTGGGACGTCGGCCATCAGGCCTACCCCCACAAGATCCTCACCGGGCGGCGCGATCAGCTGCCGACGATCCGCAAGTACGAGGGTCTCGCACCGTTCTGCTCGATCTTCGAGTCCGAGCACGACATCATGGGCGCCGGCCACGCCTCGACTTCGATCGGATACGCGGTCGGGATCAAGGAGGCGATGCGCCGCGGACACGGCCAGGACGGAAACGTCGTAGCGGTCGCCGGCGACGGCGCGATGACCGGCGGCGTCGCGTTCGAGGCGGTCACGCAGGCCGGCGGCCTCGGCACCCCGATCGTCGTCGTCCTGAACGACAACGGCATGTCGATCGCCCCGAACGTCGGAGCCCTCTCGCGGTATTTCAACCGCGTGCGCCTGAACCCCAAGCTCTGGCATGCGCGCGAGGACGTCGAGTCGAGCCTGACCAAGCTTCCCGCCCTGGGCCACACGTTCGAGCGCTTCGGTCCGCATGTGAAGGAGTCGCTGAAGGCCTTCTGGGCGCCCGGGCTCTGGTGGGAGGAGCTCGACTGGGCCTACATGGGCGTCATCGACGGCCACGACGTGCGCGCCGTGCGCCGGGCCGTGAAGGAGGCGCTCGCCGCCCAGCGCCCGGTCGTCGTGCACTGCGCCACGATCAAGGGCAAAGGCTTCGCGCCCGCCGAGGAAGGCGGCCTCGAGGGCATGGAGAAGTGGCATGCGGCGAAGCCGAAGTCGATCGCCAATGGCGCTCCTGCTCCTGCCGCCGCCGCTCCCGCTGGAGCGGCGGCCCCTCCGCCTCAATACACCAAGGTCTTCGGCGAAGCGCTCGTGCGCGAGGCACAGCGCGATGATCGGGTGCTCGGCATCACCGCCGCGATGAACTCGGGTACGGGCCTGAACATCCTCCAGAGCGAGCTGCCCGAGCGCTACTTCGATGTCGGCATCGCCGAGCAGCAGGCGGTTCTGCTCGCGTCCGGCCTTGCCCTGCAGGGCTGCCGGCCGGTGGTCGCGGTCTACTCGACCTTCCTGCAGCGCGCCTACGACGAGATCGTCCACGACGTCTGCCTGCAGAAGCTTCCCGTCGTGTTCGCGATGGACCGCGCCGGCCTGGTCGGCGACGACGGCCCCACGCACCATGGCGTCTTTGACATCGCCTACCTGCGCTGCCTGCCGAACATCGTGCTGATGGCGCCGCGCGATGAGGCGATGCTCGTGCACATGCTGCGCACGGCGTTGACCTACGACGACGGGCCTGTGGCGCTGCGCTACCCGCGCGGCGAGGCGGTCGGGCGTACCGCTTCCGTCGGAGCCCTCGGTGATCCCGGTGGGGACCGGCGAGATCCTGCGCGAGGCCGAGGGCGGCGGCGCCCGCGTGGCGCTGCTCGGATACGGCACCGGTGTCGGCAAGGCGCTCGGCGCCGCGGATCTGCTTTCCGAGCACGGCGTTGCGGTGACGGTCGCGGACGCTCGCTTCGCCAAACCGATCGACGCCGGGCTGGTCGCACAGCTCGCGGCCGAGCACGAGCTGCTGGTGACGGTCGAGGAGGGCGTGCTGAGCGGCGGCTTCGGGTCGGCGGTGTGGGAGACGCTCTCGGACGCTGGGATCACCGTGCCGATCCTGCGGGTCGGCCTACCCGATCGCTACGTCACGCACGGTGCGCCCAAGCTGCTGCACGCCGAGGTCGGGTTCACGCCCGAGCGCATCGCCGAGCGCGTGCTCGCGGCGGTGGCCGACCGCCCGAGGGTTGCCTAGACGCTGCCGCCTTGACGTCCTGCTCGTCGAGCGCGGGCTGTTCGAGTCGCGCGCACGAGCGGCTGCGGCGGTCCTGGCCGGCGAGGTGCTGCTGCTGCCCGGCGCGAGCGGGCGTCGAAGCCCGGGCAGATGGTGTCGGAGGACGTCGAGCTCGAGGTCGCCGCGCGGCCCGAGTACGTCTCGCGTGGGGGCGTGAAGCTGGCCAATGCGCTCGACGGCTTTGGTCTGTCGGTGGATGGCGCACTTGGCTCTTGATGTCGGCGCATCGACAGGCGGTTTCACCGACTGTCTGCTGCAACGCGGCGCCGCGCATGTGGTCGCCGTCGACGTCGCCTACGGCGAACTCAGCTGGAAGTTGCGCGAGGATCCGCGCGTGACCGTGATTGAAAGGCACAATGCACGTGCCCTGCAGCCGGCCGAGCTCCCGTACGCTCCCGGTCTGATCGTCATGGACCTGTCGTTCATCTCGCTGACAAAGGTGCTGCCGGCGGTACTCGCCTGCGCCGCCGCGCGATACGACTGCCTGGCGATGATCAAGCCGCAGTTCGAGGTCGGGCGCGAGCGTGTGGGCAAGGGCGGCGTCGTGCGCGAACGCGGCAGTTCGCCACGAGGCGCTTGTCTCCGTTGGACGGTGCGCGGTCGAGCTCGGCGCGGCGGTGATGGGGTACGCCAGCTCGGGACTGCCGGGGCCGAAGGGCAATCTGGAGACGTTCGTCTGGATCGCGGACGCCGGATCGCGAGGGCGGCCTGGTCGACCTGGATGCGGCCGCGTCGCTGGTGGAGCCGGTGGCGGTGGAGCCTTGAGCCGGGAGGTCTGGTCGCGACGGTGGTCACCCACCGCCGGCCCGAGGAGACAGGACCTGCGGTTGAGGAGCTGATCGAGGTCGCACGCGCGGCCGGCGCGCGGCTGTTATTCGACCCGCGTGAGGCCGAGAAGCACGGGCTTCAGGCCTCCGAGGGAGTCGAGCTCGTCGACGACACCCCGCGCGATGTCGATCTCTGCTTCGCGCTCGGCGGCGACGGCACGATCCTGCGCGGGCTGCGCCAGTACGCCGGCACCGGTGTGCCGGTGTTCGGCGTGAACTTCGGTGAGGTGGGCTTTCTGGCGACAGTCGAGCGTGAGGATGCGCGTTCCGGCGTTCGAGCGCGCCTTGGCCGGCGAGTTCGACGTGCTGGCACTGCCGGGGATCGCCGCGCGGGTCAAGGACGGCAACTGGATCGCGATCAACGATGTCTCGGTCGAGCGCCAGCACGGCCAGCGCGTTGCGACGCTCGCCTACTCGGTGGGCGCCGATGAGATCGGCCGCGTGCGCTGCGACGGCCTGGTGGTGGCCACGCCGGCCGGGTCGACCGGCTACAACCTCGCCAACGGCGGGCCGGTGATGGCCTGGGGCGTGGAGGGCATGGTCGTCTCCTTCATCGCGCCGCACTCGCTGACGGCTCGCGCGCTCGTCGTGGCGCCCGGTGACACGCTGGCGATCGAGAACCAATCGAGCGACGAGCCGGTTGACGTCACGATCGACGGCCGCCCGGTCGTCGTCCTCGGGCCCGGAGACCGGCTCGAGGCGCGCTTCGTCGACAACCAGGGCTGCCTGGCCCAGCTCGCGGGCGTGAACTTCTATCGGCGCATGCACGAGAAGTTCGGGCGGTTGGCGACGCTGCGCTGAGCGCTTTCGCGGCACGGAGGCGCAAGATTTCGCCCACGAACGCCTGTTCGTGTTTTTCCGTCCGGAGGTGAGCGTAGAACTGAACGCGTGCTGTACGAGCTTCGCGTCGAGAACCTGTTGCTGATGGAGCGGGCCGAGCTGCGGCTGGCTCCGGGACTCAACGTTCTCACCGGTGAAACCGGTGCTGGAAAGACGCTGCTCGCACACGCGCTCGACCTCTTGCTGGGAGGCAAGGCCCGCGCCGGGATCGTTCGCGAAGGCGCGGCTGAGGCATATGTAGAGGGCGTGTTCGAGTTGCCCCCGGGTCTCTCCCTCGGGGATGACGAGCGGATTCCGGCTGACGCCGAGGAACTGGTGCTCGCCCGTCGGGTTTGGCCCGACGGGCGAACCCGGGCCTACGTTTGCGGACGCGCCGCGACGGTCGGCGATCTGCGCGAGCTCGGCAGCCGCATGCTCTCCTTCTACGGGCAGCACGAGCACCGCAGGCTGATGCTCACGACCGCGCAGCTCGACGCGCTCGATGCCTTCTGCGGCAGCGAGCAGGCGCAGCGCCGCATCGAAATGGCCGCGGCGCACGAGCGGGTGCGCGGGCTGGAGGCGCAGATCGACGAGCTCGACGGCTTGGTGGGCGCGCGTGAGCGCGAGCTGGACCTGATCGGCTTCGAGCTGCGTGAGATCGAAGAGGTCGATCCGAGCGTCGAGGAGGAGACCGAGCTGATCGCCGAGCGCGACCGGCTGCGCCACCAGGAGGCGTTGCGATTCGGCGCATCGGCCGGGTGTGGAGGCGCTGATCGCCCGAGGAGGGGGAGGGCGCCGGCGCGCTGTTGACCCGCGCTGCCGCCGAGCTCGAGTCCGCCGGCGCGTTTGATCCGGAGCTCGTTCCGCTCGCGGAGCGACTCGCGGCGCTGCGCTACGAGGCCGAGGATGTCGCCGGGGAGCTGCGCTCCTACCTGGACCGGCTCGAGGCCGAGCCGGGCCGGCTCGAGGTTGTCGAGGAGCGGCTCGCTGCCTTTGCGCGGCTGGCGCGCAAGCACGGTGGCGGGATCGCCGAGGTGATCGCCCACGCCGAGGCATGCCGGGCGCGCCGCGATGCGCTGCAGGACGCCGACGTGACCTTCGAGGCGCTGGCCGCCGAGCTCGAGGCGGCGCGTGAGGAGCGGGAGAGGGTCGGGGCGCAGCTCAGCAAGGCGCGGGCCACGGCTGCGCCGCGGCTCGCGGAGGCGGTGCTCGACCGCCTCTCCGAGCTCGCGATGGCCGACGCGCGGTTCGAGGTCGCGCTGCGCGAGCGCGACGGTGGTTATGGGTCGCGGGGCCGTGACGCGGTCGAGTTCCTGATCGCGCCCAACCCGGGCTTGCCGTTCGGCGCGCTGCGGGAGGTCGCATCGGGCGGCGAGCTTTCGCGAGTGATGCTGGCGCTGCTGAGCGCCGCGCACGGTGGCGTCGAAGACGACGCGGACCAAGGCGGCCAAGAAGGCCACCGGCGCTATCGGCGGCGACGGCGACGGCTCGCTGCTCGTCTTCGACGAGGTCGACGCGGGCATCGGCGGACATACGGCGCGCGCCGTCGGCGCCCACCTGCGCGAGCTGGCGCATGGTCGCCAGATCCTCTGCATCACGCATTTGCCGCAGGTGGCCGCGATGGCCAACCGCCACTTCACGATCGTCAAGGACGGCTCGCGTGCGCCCGCCGTCACCACGGTTGCCGGGCTCGAGGGCGATGCCGTCGTGGGTGAGCTCGTGCGGATGCTCGGCGCCCATGAGGACGATCGCGCCGCCCGGGGGCATGCCCGCGAGCTGCTGAAGGCCTCTTAGATCCCGACGGATCTGCGCGGCGCATCGTCTTCCCTCGCGTGATCCGGCGCGCTCTCGTGGAGCCCCTTCGCGTTTGGGGGCAAGAATGCCACCAACGGCCCGTAGCTTCGGCCACTCTGCAATCGTTCGCACATGGATCTCTCGCCGCTTTATGGCCTGCGGCTCCGCACCGATCGGTTGCAGCTGCGCTGGCCTGACGAGGATGAGCTCGTCGCGCTCGGGCGCCTGGCCGAGACGGGCGTGCACGACCCCGGCGAGATGCCATTCGTGGTGCCGTGGACCGACGAGATCGGCAACCCGGGCTTCGTCGAGGAGTTCGTGGATTACCACCTCGGCCTGCGCGATTCCTGGCAGCCGCGGAACTGGCAGCTTGAGCTGGGCGTGTGGGCTGCCGACAAGCTCATCGGCGTGCAGGCGGTCGCCGGCCGTGACTTCACGGCCGGGGGGAGCTGACGACGGGCTCATGGCTCGCGCAGGCCTTTCAGGGTCAGGGCTACGGGACCGAGATGCGCGCCGCGGTCCTCGAGCTTGCATTCCACGGCCTCGGGGCTTCGGCGGCCGTATCGAAGGTGCTCGATGGGGCGCACTCCTCGTTCCGGGTTGCACAGAAGCTCGGCTACGTGCAGGACGGCGAGGACTGGATCCAGGTCAGAGGCGAGCGCCGTCGCGACCGTCACATGCGGCTGACGCGCGATCGCTGGACCGACCAGCAGCGGGCTTCCGTGCGGATCAGCGGTCTCGAGCCATGCTTCCCGCTATTTGGGCTGAATGGTCCGCCCGATGCGTGGCATCCCGTCGTGCTGACCGAGCCGAGATTGGGTTTTCGGCCGCTACTCTGATCAAGGGCGCCGCAGGCTCAGAGTGAAGGTGCGTGCGTCCGCCCCGGACGGTACCTTCGGACATCGGTGAGTACGGGAGCAAGGATCGAAGCAATGAGCCAGGCTGAGACGCGATTCATTTTCATCACGGGCGGAGTCGTTTCATCGCTCGGCAAGGGAATCGCAGCAGCCTCGATCGGTCGACTTCTCCGTTCGCGTGGTCTCTCGGTCCAGATCCAGAAGTTCGATCCCTACATCAACGTCGATCCGGGCACGATGTCGCCGTACCAGCACGGCGAGGTGTTCGTGACCGAGGACGGCGCCGAGACCGACCTCGACCTGGGCCATTACGAGCGGTTCACTGACGCCAACGCCAGCCGCGCCTCGAACGTGACGGCGGGCGGGATCTACAACACGGTGATCCGGCGCGAGCGCCGCGGGGATTACCTGGGCGCAACGGTGCAGGTCGTGCCCCACATCACCGATGAGATCAAGCAGCGGGTGCGGGTCGTCGCCGACTCCTCCGACGTGGACTTCGTGATCACTGAGATCGGCGGCACCGTGGGCGATATTGAGTCGCTGCCGTTCCTCGAGGCGATCCGCCAGTTCCCGGTCGAGGTTGGTCGCCGGCGCTGCATGTTCATCCATCTCACGCTGGTTCCCTACATCGGCCACGCAGGTGAGCTCAAGACCAAGCCGACCCAGCACTCGGTCAACGAGCTGCGCCGCATCGGCATCAACCCCGACATGGTGCTGTGCCGCTCCGAGTCGGTGCTGTCGACCGAGATCCGCAAGAAGATCGCGCTGTTCGCCAGCCTGCCGGTGAACGCGATCGTCTCCGCCTACGACGTGCCGGATGTCTACAGCTGCCCGCTGACGTTCCATGAGCAGGGTGTCGACGACTTCATCCTCAGGGACCACTTCGGCATCGAGGCGCCGCCGCCGGACCTCGGGAGCTGGAAGGCGATCGTCGACCGTGCCGCCGCGTTGACCGCCGAGGTGCGGATCGCGCTCGTCGGTAAGTACGTGCAGCTCGAGGACGCCTATCTGTCGGTCGCGGAGGCGCTACGCCACAGCGGAATCCATCACGACTGCCGCGTGAGGATCGAATGGGTCGATTCCGAGACCGTCGGAGAGCCGGAGGTCGATGCGCTGTTGCGCGAGATGGACGGCATCCTGATTCCGGGCGGTTTCGGCGGACGCGGGTTCGAGGGCAAAATCGCGGCGGCGCGGCTCGCTCGTGAGTCGGGGATCCCATACCTCGGCGTGTGTCTGGGCATGCACGTCGCCGTAAGCGAGTTCGCTCGTCACGTAGCCGACATGCCAGGCGCCAACTCGACCGAGATGGATCCCGAGACTCCGTTCCCGGTGATCGACCTGCTGCCCGAGCAACGCGAGATCGGTGATATGGGCGGCACCATGCGGTTGGGCGCCGATCCGGTCACGGTCCTGCAGGGCACGAGGGCTTACGAGGCGTACCGCGAAGGTGTCGTCTACGAGCGGCACCGTCACCGATATGAGGTGAACAACCACCTCAAGAAGCAGCTCGAAGCCGCCGGGCTGGTGTTCTCGGGAACGACTCCGGACGGACGGCTCGTCGAGATCACGGAACTCCCGCGCGCCGTGCATCCGTTCTATGTGGCATCGCAGTTCCATCCCGAGTTCAAATCCCGCCCCGATAGGCCGGCGCCGCTGTTCCGCGAGTTCGTGGGCGCCGCCTTCGCGTACCGGCGGCAGGACTCGCTGATCGACCCGCTGTCACAGAACGACGAAGTCACTGCGACGCGGCTTTCGTAGCCGCGCCGACCACTCGCTGCGCCCACTAACCTGAGGCCCGATGATCGCGGTCTCCGAACCCGAACGCGAGCGGCTGCACGGCACGTTCGAGGCGCTCTGTCGAATCCCCAGCCCGACCGGTGACGAACGCGGCGTCGCCGACTGGGTGACGCGCGCGCTGGCGGCGCAGGGGATCGAAGTCGAGGAGGACAACGCGGGCTCGACCGTAGGGTCGACTGCCGGCAACCTTCTGGCGCGGATCCCTGGCACCAGCGATCGAACGCTGATGTTCTGCTCCCACATGGACACGGTGCCGCTGACTGCGGCCGTCGAACCGGTGCGCCGCGACGGAGGCTGGGAGAACGCCAACGAGGGGATCCTCGGCGCCGACAACAAGGCGGCTGTGGCTGCGATGCTGGAGCTGGCGCGGCTGCTGGTCCCCGACCAGGGGCGACCCCACGTGGGCCTCGAGCTGCTGTTCACCGTGGCCGAGGAGACGGGCCTCAACGGCGCCCGGGTCTTCGACGTGGGTCGTCTGAGCAGCCGCTTCGGCTATGTCTTCGATCATGCCTCTCCGCTCGGCGAGATCATCACCGCCTCGCCCACGCAGACACGCATCGATGCCGAGATCCGCGGCAAGGCTGCCCACGCAGGACTCCATCCCGAGCGTGGCGTGAACGCGATCGTTGCCGCGGCGCGCGCGATCGCCAACATGCCGCAGGGGCGGTTCGACCCGGAGACGACGGCGAACGTCGGCATGGTTGCGGGAGGCACCGCCACCAACGTGGTTCCCGACCGCTGCACGGTCAGCGCCGAGGTGCGCGCCGTCGAGCAGGACCAGGTCGATCGTTACGTGACACAGGCAATCGACGCGCTTCAGGACGCAGCCGACACCGCCGGCTGCGACCTCGACCTGAATCTGCAGCAACAGTTCAGCGGATATCGCAGCGGCTCGCGCGAGTCCTCGGTCGTCCTTGCCGCGAAGGCACTGCGCAGGCTCGGGTACGAACCGACCTATCGCTCCAGCGGTGGCGGCTCTGACGCCAACGCCTTCCGCGTGAACGGCTTTCTTTGCACCAACATCGCCAACGGGACCGAGCGGGCGCACGAGCGCACGGAGCGCGTGAGCGAGGTCGCGCTCGAGGCCAACCTCGAGCTGATGCTCGCGCTGGTCGCCGAGGCCGCGGATTGAGCCGGTCGCGGAAAACTGCGCACGGGGCGCTGACCGCACTAGTGGACAACTACCAGGAGGCGGTTTGATCAGGTTCGAGGTGGTTTCAGAGACGGTCGAGTGGGAGGGGCGGATCCTGAACGCCGGCCGCGAGACCTACCGCTACAGCGACGGCAGCGAGAACACGTTCGACAAGGTCTGGCATGCCGGGGCTGTGACGGTCGTGGCCTACGACGAGACCCACGTCTGGCTGGTTCGCCAGCCGCGCGAGGCTTCGCGCCTGCAGGCCTCGCTCGAGATCCCCGCGGGCAAGCGGGATCGCGAGGACGAATCGCTGCTCGACCTCGCCAAACGCGAGCTCGTCGAGGAGATCGGTAAGGAGGCGCGCGACTGGCGCGAGGTGCACGGCTTCTATCCCACACCCGGCTACTGCGATGAGTTCATCACCCTGTACGCCGCCACTTGTCTTTCGGACGCCCAGGGCGGGCCGGCGCCCGAGGAGGACGAGCACATCGAGGTCGTCCCCTGGCCGCTCTCTGACATCGATGGCGCGCTTGCCGCGACCAACGACGGCAAGACGCTGCTCGGTCTGCTCTGGCTCGCACGCGAGCTCAAGCTCGACTGACGGCGCAGGCGAGCCGGATCGGCGGCCGCAGGCCCGCCGGGCGCAGCTGCGGCGCGTCCGGCGGCACTCAACTTTTCTGACCGTATCGCAGGGATGGCGCGAGACTGAGCGAAATCCAATCTGATGACCACGGTTGCCGCCGGTCCTGCGCGACGTCTGAGCGAGCTCACACTCGACTTCCTCGCCTACCTTGAACTCGAGCGCGGTTTGTCCCGCAACACGCTCGAGGCCTACCGCTCGGACCTACAACAGCTCGGCGAGTTCTTAGGCCGCCACGGCGTGGATCCACTCGCTGTCGATACGGCCTTGTTGTCGCAGTTCGTCAGCGAGCTCGCCGACGGGCGGGAGGATCGCCGCCCGGCAGCCGCGTCGACGCTTCAGCGCAAAGTCGCCTGCTTGCGCTCCTTCTACCGGCACATGCGCCGCGAGGGTCTGCTCGAGACCGACCCGACCAAGGACGTGCGGCCGCCACGGTCTCGCGCGCGCCTCCCGCGGGTGCTCAGCCGCGACCAGGTCAACCGCCTACTGGAGCAGCCGAAGGGCACCAGTTCGGCGGCGATGCGCGATCGCGCACTGCTCGAGACGATGTACGCCTGCGGGCTGCGGGCCTCGGAGGCGATCGCTCTGAAGCTGAGCGAGCTCGATCTGAAGGCGGGCGTGCTGATCGCCCACGGTAAGGGATCGAAGGAGCGGATCGTGCCCGTCGGGAGCAAGGCACTCGAGACGTTGCGCGCATACCTCGACAAGGCCCGGCCGGCGTTGGTCGGCCTGCGTGACGAGCCGCACGTGTTCGTCAATCTCCGTGGGCAGGCACTCTCACGCCAGGGCCTCTACAAGATCGTTCAGCGCCACGCACGCAGCGCCGGGCTCGACTCCAGCATGAGCCCCCACACGCTCAGGCACACCTTCGCGACCCATCTCCTGGCAGGCGGATGCGACCTGCGTTCGCTTCAGGAGATGATGGGTCACGCCGACATCGGTACGACCCAGATTTACACGCACCTCTCGGCCGAGCGTCTGCGCGACGTCTATTTCGATGCGCACCCGCGGGCGAAGCTGCGCGGCGGTGAGTAGCGCTCTGCGCGCTCTGCCTATGATCGAGCGCACATGCCTGAGCTTCCTGAGGTCGAGACGATCAGACGGCAGCTGGCCCCGCACCTCGAGGGCCGCACTTTCACGTCCGTCGAGATCCTCGACTACCGCTGGACGCTTCCTGCTCCACCGGAGCTGATCGCGGCAGAGCTGACCGGCGCGCGTGTCGAGCACCTGGGGCGCCTGGGTAAGTACATGATCTGGGAGCTCGACGGTGACCGCAGCCTGCTGGTGCACCTGCGGATGACGGGATCGCTGCTCATGGACGCCGAGCCCGAGTCGCCGTACACGCGGGCGCGCTTCGAGCTCGACGATGGCCACGTGCTCACCTACGTTGACCCACGTCGCTTCGGCACCGCCCACCTGATGCTGTCGACGGCGGCACGCGACGAGTATCTGCGGGCGCGGCTCGGAGCGGAACCCTTCACTCCGGAGTTCACAGCTGAGTACCTGCGCGATCAGGCGCGAGGCCGCTCGGCGCCTGTCAAAGCGTTCATCCTCGACCAACGGCGCATCGCCGGCGTCGGGAACATCTACGCCGACGAGGCCCTGCACCGCGCGCGCGTGCATCCCCTCCGTCCCGCGGGGAGTCTGACGCTGGCGCAGTGGCGAGCGGTCAAGGAGTCGATCGAGCAGGTACTCGCCGCGGGCATCGACGCCAAGGGCGCCTCGATCGATGACTTCCGCCACGTCGACGGTGCGCGCGGCAGCTTCCAGGATCGCTTCCTGGTCCACACGCGCGCAGGCGAGCCGTGCCCCACCTGTGGCAACCCGATTCGCAAGCTCGTGGTCGGCGGTCGCGGCACCTACGCCTGCGAGACCTGCCAGCCCAGACCGAGGGCCCGCCGGGCTTCAGCCTGAGCTCTTGCGGGCAGCTGCGGTGTTGGCGTGGGGGCTGCGACTCATTCGGCTCCCCCTGGCGCTCACTGGTGCGGGCAGGCCGACACAGACGCCTTGGACGCTGCGGCCTCCATCTCAGCGGTGGCGGCGTCGTACAGACTGCCCCACTTCTGGACGCTCAGGAGATTGCGGCTGTGCATCGCGGACACCTCCTTTGACATGTCGCTGGCCATGCGCGCCTCATCTGCGATCGCCGTCGACCCGTCGCTGAGCGCAAGGACGCAGGTGTGGCTGAAGCCGCGGGCCACTGAGGCGTTGTAGGCGCGCTCCTCGGCGCGATACAGCGCACGGGCGCTGACCTTGATGCCGATGTATGACGGCAGCAGGCAGGAGAGTCGCCGGTTGACGGTCGTCTGCTTCGAGCACGACTTGAGGTTCACCAGTGTCCTCACGTTCGCGCCTAGCCACTGAAAAGCGGCCTTGCAGTCGGCGCGTTCTGCGCGCATCAGGGCGCTCACCGGGGAGAGCTGCTGACAGTGCTGCCGCGCACTTTCAAGTGCGGTGACGCTCTTGAGGGACTTCGTCCCTGCGTACATGTTCTGGAGCGCGATGAGCTCCTGGTACTCGGTCGCGTTCAGCGGCGCGGTGGCCGCGGAGGCGACGCCCGTGCTCAGCGTAAGCATGATGCCGAGGATTGCGAGGAAGCTCAGTTTTCTCATAGTCCCCGCATCGGCCGTCGCGCGGCCGTGCCGTAGAGGCGCAACCCGTTTGCCGAACGGGCGTCCAGCTCAGCGGTGCGGGCAGAGTGAGAGCGAGCTCGGCCCAGGCCTGATCGACTGAATAGCGGTCTCGAGCTGGTTGAACAGCGTTTGCAGTGCGTCCGGGTTCTGATGCTGGAGGGCGCTGACGGCGGCGTTGAGATCCTGTGCCAGGCGGCCCTCGGCGGCGACGTTGCCCTGCGAGTCGCCGATCACGGCGACGCAGGTGCTGCTGAAGCCACGGGCCTTGGCCAGGCGGTTCACTGACGACTCGGCCTGGTAGAAGGCCTCGGCATCCGCGTGGTAGCCCTGGACGGCGGGCACCAAGCATGTCAGGAGCGCCGCCTCCGAGCCGGGGTCGATGCCGCACTTCGTCGCTTGCGCGTTCAGCTTGCCGCGATCCCCGCCGAGCCGGATCAGGTCAAGGCAGCCGGCGCGGACCTCTGTGATCAGCTTGCTCACCCGGTGCAGGTGGGTGCAGACCGTATACGCGGCGCTGAAGTTGCGCGCGTCGGAAGACTCGAGCGACTTGATCCGCTTCTGTGCGAGCTGGAGCTGCTGGTATTCAGCCCTGGTCAGGACACCGCGCTGCGCCGCGGCCGCGGGCGCCGCCGCGATGAGCGCGAATGCGATGCACAGCGCGAGCCTGCAGATGGATCGCGGGAAACCCATACGGCTAACGGTAGCCGCAGCGTTTGCTCACTCATGCCTGCAGACCTTGACCGTGGCTGTGACGAAGAGCGCCTCGCGGGCTACGGACATGTCCGTGGTGAACTGTCTGGCGGCCGTCACCAGCGCCGCGGCGTTGCTGATCACGAGCGCCCGGTGGAGGCTCTGCAGACCCGAAGCGAGCCGCTTGATCGCGCTCTTCTGTGGCGGCGTCAGGATCAGATAGTCGAGACATTTGCCGCCGAAGCCGCGCTGCAGCGCCGCGTTCCTCGAGGCGCTGTCCGTCGTCAGAAACCGGCTGGTGCTCCAGGAAAGGGTCTTTGTCGCTCGTTCGAGGCAGCGACGCTCCGCTGGCTTGGTTGAGTCCCTGTCGCAGCCTGTGAAAACGGTGATGAAGTTGACGAACCTGTAGAAGAAGACGAACGCGGCTTCACACTCGGCGTGCTGTGTCCTGGTCAGCCGCGAGATGTTCGTCAGCCCGCGGCAGTCGCGTTGGGCGACCAGGGTGATCGCCCCGTGGCCGAGGTGAGCTTCGGCGTTCGCGGTCGTCAGGAACTCCTGGTACTCAGCCTGGCTGAGGACACCGCGAGGCACCGAACTAGCCCCGGCTGTGGCGCAGATTGCGACGGCCACCACGATCGCCGTCAGGACGATCAGGATTGACGTGCGACGCACGCGCGGGATCTTACCCGGCGCATGGTGCCGCAGAGTTAGGCTCTCAGGCCGCCAGCAGCTCGGGCAGACGCCCTGAGCGGTCTGCGTCCAGCAGCTGATCAAAGCCGCCGATCGACTTGCCGTCGATCACGATCTGCGGGAACGTGACCATGCCCGTGACCTCGTGCAGCTGCATGCGCGCGTCCGGGTCGCGTGCGAGATTGATCTCCTCGTACGCAACGCCGCGCTTGTCCAGCAAGGCCTTCGCGCTGCGACAGTAGGGGCAATAATCGGTGGTGTACAGGGTTACGGGCTTCATGACTTCAAAAAGGATAGCCACAGCTGCGGAGCGCCCCGGATGCCCGGATCGCTGAAAACCGAGGCGATCGTGCTGCGGTCGATCCGCTACGGCGAGGCCGACCGGATCCTGCACCTCTACACGCCCGAGCATGGGCGGCTGGGAGCGATCGCAAAGGGGGCCCGGCGAGCGCGCAGCCGTTTCGGCGCGCGCCTCGAGCCCTTCTTTCAGATCGGCGTCGTGCTGCACGAGGGGCGGGGCGATCTCTACACGGTCACCGGGGTGGACACGATCGACGCGCATGGGGGTCTCCGTGAGAGCGCGGAGGCGCTTGACTGCGCTGCGCGCGCATGTGACGCCGTCAGCCGCCTGTTCGAAACCGACGAGCCGCATCCGGAGGTGTTCGCATTGCTCGCCAACGAGCTGACGCTGCTGGCATCCACTCCCACCCACCCGGCAGCCGCGCGACCGGAGAATGGCCTGGCGTTTCGCCTCAAGCTGCTCCTCGCGGCCGGGATCGTGCCTCAGCTCGGGTCGTGTGCGAACTGTGGGGAGCGCGACCACCTGACCGGCTTCTCCGCGGCAGCAGGGGGAGTTGTATGCAGCTCGTGCGAGTCGGCGTCGTTCCCGCTCGGGCAGGAGGCATACGAGTTCATGGTCGCCGCGCTCGGCCGGCCGCTCGCCGACGCGCCGCAAGCCTCGGAGCGAGCGCTGCAGATGGTCGAGCGCGCGGTTCGTGAAACCGCGGAGCATCACGTCCAGGTTCGTCTGCGACCTGTTTCGGCGGCCTCAGCCCGTCGTTGAACGTCCAGGATCCCTGGCAGAATGGTTATGTGAACAGGGTTTACGAGCATCCGGGTGGACCGGTCGCGGACGCCTTCGCCGAGCGGATCCAGGCGCGCGAGGAGGCGGACCTCTGGACGCTGGCCACGCGCTCGTATCCGGCTGTGCGCAAGTTCGACGAGCCCGAGTGCGGTCTGCGGACACCGTTCCAGCGCGACCGCGACCGGATCGTGCATTGCAAGGCGTTTCGGCGGCTCAAGCACAAGACACAGGTGTTCGTGCTTCCAGAGGGCGATCATTACCGCACGCGATTGACGCACACCCTGGAGGTCACACAGATCTCGCGCACGGTCGCCCGCGCGCTGCGCCTGAATGAGGATCTCACCGAGGCGATCGGGCTCGGGCACGACCTCGGCCATCCGCCGTTCGGCCACACAGGCGAAGAGGCGCTCGACGCAGTCTCTTGCGGCGCGTTTCGGCGAGCGCTTCTGGCACAACGAGCACTCGCTGCGCGTTGTGGAGGTGATCGAGCGCGATGGCCGCGGCCTCAACCTGACTCAGGCCGTGCGCGACGGCATTGCCGGGCACTCATGGCGTGCCGTCGAGCCGACCACCCTCGAGGGGCACATCATCCGGTTCGTCGATCGCATCGCCTACATCAACCACGACATCGACGATGCCGTTCGTGCCGGCGTGCTCGATGCGGCCGAACTGCCCGGCGGGCCTCTCGCGATCCTGGGCGACACCGGTTCGCAACGGATCGACACGCTGGTGCACGATCTGGTCGAGCGGTCGGCGGAGGCCGGCGCGATCGTGCAGAGCGATTTGGTGGGCGGCGCGATGTCCGACTTGCGCGACTTCATGTTCGAGCGCGGTATCTCGGGCCCCAGGTCACCCACGAGCGCGCGAAGATAAAGGTCGCGGTGCAGGTGCTCTTCAACCATTTCTGCGACCACCCTGACCAGCTCCCGGATTCGATTCCCGAGGGCCCGCTGTCTCGTCGGGTCACCGATCACATTGCCGGGATGACTGACCGCTTTGCGGTCGCGACTTTCGAAGCACTCGCCGTTCCGACGGCGTTCACGCCGTGAGTCGCTACACGGCCGACTCGCGTGACCGCGTGCGTGATGCGGTCGACATGCTTTCGCTGGTGAGCTCGAAGGTCGAGCTCACGCGCCGCGGGCACGACAGCTACTTCGGCTGCTGCCCCTTCCACGACGAGCGCACGCCATCGTTTCATGTGCGCCCTGATGAGAAGCACTACCACTGCTTTGGCTGCTCAGAGTCCGGCGACCCGTTCACCTTCGTGATGCTGACCGAAGGCCTGGACTTCAAGGGCGCGCTCGAGTCTTTGGCCGATCGCTTCGGTGTCAGGCTCGAGACCGAGGACGAGTCACCGGAGGCGGCCTCTCGTCGACAACGCCGGGAACGGCTGTACGCGCTGCTCGATCGGGCGGCCACCTTCTACGAGCGCTACTTCTGGGAGGCTCAGGAGGCGCAGGCGGCACGGCAGTACCTCCTTCAGCGAGGCTTCGAGGAGGAGATCCTGCGTGAGTTCCGGGTCGGGTATGCGCCACAGTCCTGGGATCGGCTCGTGGGGGCATCGCGGAAGGCCGGTTACAGCGCCGACGAGCTGTTGGCAGCGGACCTGGGACGGCGCAAGAAGGCGCGGCCCGATGAGCTCGTGGACCGCTTTCGCGGTCGGCTCATGTTCCCGACTGCAGACGCTCGCGGCCGGGTTCGCGGCTTCGGCGCACGCACGATGGGCGGTGACGACGGTCCCAAGTACCTGAACACGGCTGAGGGCGAGGTCTATCGCAAGCGCGAGGTGCTCTACGGGATCGCCGAGGCACGACCAGCCGCCGCCAGGGAAGGCCGGATGATCCTCTGCGAGGGCTACACCGACGTACTGGCCATGCATCAGGCCGGCGTTCGCAACGCGGTGGGGATCATGGGGACCTCCCTGACCGATGAGCAGGTCGCCGAACTCGTGCGCGTGGTCAAGGTGCTCGAGCTCTGCCTGGACGCCGACAACGCGGGCCAGCGGGCGATGGAGCGCGCCGCCAAGGTGTGCGCCGACTCCGGGCTCGAACTACGCGTGGTGCCGCTGCCGTTGGGCGCCGACCCTGGCGAGCTGATCGCGCAGGAGGGCGCAGCCGCCCTACGAGAGCGGATCGCCGCCTCTGTGCCATACGTCGTGTTCCAGGTCGGGCGCGTGCTGGATGCTGCCGACCTGAGCACCGCGGAGGGCAAGGACCGCGCGATCGCCGAGCTGCGACCGGTGATGGGACGAGTGGGGGAGAGCGTGTTGCGCGACGAGCTCGTACGCAAGGCCGCGGGGGCGCTGGCTGTGCCCGAGGCGCGCCTGGTCACGTTGCTTGGCCAGCCACCGCGGGCTACCGCACCCGCGCCGGCGGGAGACGACGACAGGACCGGCGAGCCCGCGATCGCTCGCGCCCGGCCGGTCAACGGGAACCGGCCGAGCCGTCCCGAATCAGAGCGTTCCTTTCTGGCCATGTGCGTGTCATCGCCCGATCTCGGGGCGGCAGCGCTCGCCCGGATCAATCCGGATGAGCTGTTGCTGGACGACGTCCTGCGGCGCGCGGCGCGCTTTCTCAGCGCTCACCTGCCCGCAGCGCTGCCGGACCCGCCGGGTGACGATCCCGAGCTGATCTTCATCCTCGACGACCTGCGCGCCCGCGCCGGCCGCGGCCGGCACGTCAGCGCCGACGAACTCGAGCACGCTCGTCTGGTCCTCGAGCGCGATCGCCTCCGTCGTGAGATCGGCTACCTGCGCGAGCACGGCGGTGGTGGCGGTGTACTCGCAAAGCTGTCGGCGGAGCACCAGGAGGTGCTTACCGCGATCAGGGGCGTGGTCACGCGACTGGAGGGGCCAGGGTAGCGGCGGCTCCATCCGACCCGTGCTCGCTGTCACAGCGAACGCCGCGACGTCGAGTTTGAAGGTGCGCCTCGCAATTGCCACGCAGAAGCTGAGGACGGTCTGCTGACCGTGCCGATACACTACGGAGACCGATCGGCCGCTGACGTGTCTGCGGCGGTTGGCTGCCTTGGGGAGTAGCTCAGCTGGCAGAGCGTTCGACTGTTAATCGAAATGTCGCGGGTTCGAGCCCCGCCTCCCCAGTCTTCAGACGGTCGGGCGAACCGCCCGGCCGTTGCCGTTTAAGCAGCTGATCCCGTGGCCACCAACTGCTCGATGAGCTCGGCGGCCCGGGTCGGGCCGTCGTGCTGCTCCGCCCAGTCGGCGAGCTCCGCCGCTCGGGTGGAGAGGGCCTGGCGCTCGTCGAGCGCCCGCTCCACGGCGAGCCGCATCGTCGCCGCTGATACGAACCGCCACGGTAATCGCACGCCGAGACCAGCCCAGTCGAGCCGCGCCGCGTTCTCGGCCATATCGCCGCTGTGGGGTACGGCGAGCACCGGCACACCGCGCTCGAGTGAGCGGGCGATCGTGCCGTGGCCGGCGTGACAGATCACCAGGGCCGCATCGCGCATCACGTCCGCATACGACATCCAGTTGACCAGTCGGACACGACGTCCGGCGCGGAGCGGCGCCGCGACGGGGCGCCGATCCAGCGAGGCCAGCACGCGCACGTCCAGCCCGCGCAAGCCCTCCAATGAGGCGCGGATCAGCCGCTGCCCGGGGTCATGCGATGTCGATGGCGCGACAACGACGAGCGGTTCGTCACCTTGGGGCGGTGAGACTGCCGGCGCCGGCGGCTCCCAGAACATCGGGCCCACCACGTGAACCGCCGACGGCCAGTCGCGTGGGTACTCGAGTTGCGGGAAGGTCGCGACCAGGCAGAGCTCGGCGCTGAGGCCGCCGTGCAGTCGCGCCAGCGCCGGCAGGCCAAGGCGTCGGCGGGTCTCGTTGAGCTCATCGCGGCCCTGGCGAAGCCCGTTCTCCAGCGGGCGCTCGAACATGCTCCAAAAGCGCCTGCCGCCGACGGTGTGGGGGAGTCGTGCGCCGATCGCGTATGGCGCGAAGCCTGGGGCGGTCACCGGGAAAAGGTGCGGAATCAGCGTGGCGGCCGGGATACCCTCGAGTTCGGCTGCCAGCGCGGGGGCGAGCGTGAGGATGTCGTGCACCACCACATCCGGTCGTCGTGCCGAGATCGCCGAACGGGTCGGCACAGTGGCGCGCACGACGGCCTCGTATGGCTTCAGCGGCCGCTCCTGAGTCGGAAACACCGGGTATTCGGGAGCGGGCACGAACTCCATGCCCGCGCCCACAACATGCTCACGCCAGCGCTCCCAGGTCTCGTAGGTGACGCTGTGCCCACGCTCGACGAGCCGTCGTCCCAGCGCCAGCATCGGGAACGCGTGACCTGGCTGGCCGAACGCACCGAGGAAGATGCGCAGAGGGGAGCCCGGGCCCTGTTGACGGCTCACGGCCGGTGCGCCGCGGCTCAGGCGGCCAGCTCCGCAAGCGTGCGCAGCTGTTCGAACTGCTGCTCGCGGGTGTAGCCGAGCGGCGATGCGAGCAGCGTGCCTACGCCGGCCTCGCGATATGCGGCAAGTCGCTCGGCGACCCGCTCGCGCGGGCCGACCAGCGACACCAGATCGATCAGCTCGTCCGGGATCGCGCGGCAAGCCTCCTCTCGCTTGCCGTCCAGGTAGAGATCCTGGACCTCGGTGGCAGCATCGTCGAAGCCGTATTCACGCACCAGCGCGTTGTAGAAGTTCTGCTTGCGCGAACCCATCCCGCCCACGTAGAGGGCCAGCGCCGGCCGCATGAAGTTGCGCGCGGCCTCGAGGTCGTCGCTGATGTGAACGCTGACCTGTGGGGCAACGTCGAAGCCGTCGAGGGAGCGGCCCGCCAGGGCGGCTCCCTCCTCGAGCCGAGCTCGGAACAGCCCGACGTGCTCCGGCGAGAAGAACGTGGGCAGCCAGCCATCGGCGATCTCACCGGCCAGTGCGGTATTCCGAGGGCCGATCGCTGCGAGGTAGATCGGAATCTCATCCTGCACCGTCTCGATCGTCAGCTTGAGCGGCTTGCCCGGACCATCGGGCAATGGCAACGTCAAAGTCTCCCCGCTGTAGACGACCCGCTCACGCCGCAATGCCATCCGCACCACGTCCACGTACTCACGCGTGCGTTGCAGCTGCCTGCCGAAGCGCTGCCCGTGCCACCCCTCGGAGACCTGAGGACCCGAAGCACCGAGGCCGAGGATCATGCGCCCGCCCGACAGCTGGTCGATCGTCGCGGCCGTCATCGCCGTCATCGCGGCGCTCCGACCGGGGATCTGGAAGATCGCCGCGCCGAGCTTGATGTTCGTCGTCTGTCCCGCCAGCCACGCCAGGATGGTCGCTGCGTCCGATCCGTACGCCTCGGCCGTCCACACCGAGTCGTAGCCAAGCTCCTCGGCGGCCTGCACTGCGGCGAGCTGCTCCGCGGCACCGCCCCAGAGCCCCCAGTAGCCGATGTGCAGACCGAGCTTCATCGGCGAGTGAGGCTACTGGCAATCGGCGCTTGAGATGATGTTGGCATGACCTCGAGCAACCACGGCACCGTCCGATACGGATACAAGGCTTCTGCAGAGCAGTTCCCGCCGCGTCAGCTTGTCGATTTCGGTATCAGTGCGGAAAAGCACGGCTTCGACATCGTCGCGGTTTCCGACCACTTTCAGCCGTGGCGCCATCACGGCGGGCACGCGCCCAATTCGCTTGTATATCTCGCCGCGTTGGGCGAGCGCACCGAGCGGGTGGCGCTCGCGACCAGCGTGCTGACGCCGACGTTGCGCTATCAGCCGGCGGTGATCGCGCATGTGTTCGCGACGCTGGCGTGCCTCAACCCCGGCCGGGTGATCCTCGGGATCGGGACCGGGGAGGCGCTGAACGAGAACCCGTCGATCGGGATCGAGTGGCCGAAGTTCAAGGAGCGTTCCGAGCGCCTGGCGGAGGCTGTCGCGCTGATTCGCCGGCTCTGGACCGAGGAGCGTGTGACCTTTGACGGCAAGTACTACCGGACGCTCAACGCGACGATCTATGACCGGCCCGAGCAGCCGGTGCCGATCTTCATCGCGGCGGGTGGCCCGAAGGCGGCAGCGCTGGTGGGGGAGATCGGTGACGGGTTCATCGTCACGAGCGGCAAGGGCGAGGAGCTCTACCACACCCTGCTTGACGGCCTCAAAGAGGGCGCGCAGAAGTCCGGGCGTGATCCGGACACGATCGACAAGTTCATCGAGATCAAGGTCTCCTACGACCATGACGCCGGATTCGCCGGTCAGGCGTGCAGGCCCTGGGCTGCGTTGGCATTGACGGCGGAGGAGAAGGCCGGCACCGAGGATCCGATCGAGATGGAGCGGCTCGCGGAGCAGGCTGCCGACCGTGCTCACACCCGCTTCATCGTCTCCGACGACCCCGATGAGGTCGTCGAGAAGATCGCCTTCTACGTCGATCTCGGCTTCCAGGATCTGGTCTTCCACTTCCCGGGCGAGGATCAGGAACGCGCGCTCACCCAGTTCTCCGCAGACGTGCTCCCGAAGCTCCGTGAGCGCTGGGGGTAGGCGCGAGCTCCGGACAGGTGTGACCCCGAGGCGGTCGAGCGGGACCATCCCGGGGCGGCCCAGCGGGGCCAGCCCCGGGGCAGAGCGCGCTTAGGTCAAATGATCGAAGTCGCCGCGCACCCAGCCGATGTAGCGCTCGGCTGAACGCTGCACCGATGCGCCGGCGTCACGCTTGGGTCCGCGGCCGAAGTTGTCGTACATCCGCTCGAACTGCAGGCCCGAGACCCCGGCCGCGAGCCGTTCGACCACGGCCGCCGATAGCGGGATCCGGTTCGGGTAGCTGCGCATGAAGGTGACGGTTGCGCCGTCGGGGTTGCCGTGGATCGTGTCGGAGCTGAAGAGCACCCCCTGACCGTTCGCACCGTCGGCCCAATGCAGGACCGACGACCCGCTGAAATGGCCACCCAGCTCGTGCAGCACCAACCCCGGCGCGATCTCGTGCCGGTTGCGCCAGCCGGTGATCGCCGAATCGGGGCGCTGCACCCAGTCGAGCAGCGGCTCGCAGACCAGGATCGGCGCCTGCTCGAGCGCGTGGCTCCAGGCGCTCTGCACGCCGAACATGTGCGGGTGACTCGCGACTATCGCGAGCACCGGGCCGTGCTCGCGCACACGGTCCACAGCAGGGCGGTCCAGAAACGGCGGCACGTCCCACAGCACGCTGCCCTGCGGCGTCGAGACCAGATGCGCCTGCTGGCCGATCCCGACGATCGGCTCGACCTTCAGACCAAGCAGCGCCATCCTCGAGCTCGTCGAACGACCACGCGATGACCGGCTTCGCGCAGCTCGCGGAGGCTGGTCCAGACCTGACCGGCGGCGGGCACCCACTGGCGTTCGTCTGCGCAGATCGCGCAGGTGCCGACCGGCTCGACGTGCTCAACCCCGCACGTCGCGCACTGCACAACGGAACCCACGTGCGGGCCGAGCGCGCTCATCCGTCCATCTCAGGCGCCGACGCCGAGGCGCTCCAGCAGCAGCGCGACTGACTTGATTCGCGGCACGAACAGGAACGAGAACCGGGTGGTCGAGCCCTCGACCGTCAGGTAGGAGCGCATCATCACGGTGGGGTCTGTCGGGTTGCCTGCACCGGCGCCGCTGTGCGAGATCATCCGCCCGAGCAGGTCGACCGTGACCTTCGGCGGGGCGACCTCGAGCGTGATCCCGGTCATCTCGACGATCGCGTTGAGATAGGAGGCCGAGAGGATGTTGCCGACCTCCTGCAACGCGGTCAGGCCCAGCTCCTCGGTCATGCTCGTTCCGAGCAGCTGACAGAGCTCCTCGGCCGCCTCCTCTGGGAAGACGAGCAACATGCTTCCCCTGTTCGCCGGCGATCGGTGTGTCGACCAGCGCTGAGCGGTACATCGGTTCGCCGAGCTCGTCGATCGCTCGCGCGAGCACGGTCAGGACGGCCTGCGAGTAGCCGACGTCCACGGGACGGCCGATCAGCGCGGACAGCGCCGTCGCCGCGTGGCCCGAGCCGATGTTGGCGATCTCGGCGAGCGCGCTCTGCTGCATCTCGCTGAACTCGGACGGATTCTCGTCGCTCGCCTCGAACACGCCACTCACGGCGCCCAGCCTGAGGATCGGCACCACCTGCTCCTCCTGGTAGATCGCGCCGTCGGTGAAGTCGCCGTGTGCGAGGCGCGGCATCTCGACCCGTTCGGCAGAGACCTGGTTGACGAGCTCGTCCACCAGCAGCGCAAAGCGTTTGCCGGCTCCCCAGACGACCACCGCTGATGGTGGGTCGCTCTGACTCCAGGTTCAGGCGTCCGGCAAGGTCGACCAGTTCGAGCACCTCGTCACGAAACCGCACGACGCGGGTTTCCCCAACGTTGCGCACCTCGGCGTCCTTGAGGTGGAAAGCCTGCTCGACGGAGGCCATCGGCAGTGCCCAGGCAAGCCCTCCGGCCTGGACTAATAGGACGTGAACGGGCTCTGACACTGCTCGAGGATCCCCCTGGGCACGGTAACTACCGTGATCCTACTGGCGCCTCGTGCGGCGTGTCCTAGCCAGCAATGGCACGCGACGGACGACGACCTCTTGACACATCGAAAGCCGATGTGGCTCGTGGACGTGTCCACTGCCTCGGGCTGGCGAGCTGCCGGCCGGTACCTGCAGGCAATAGCTCGGCGCGCACAGATGCGAGCCGCCCTTGATTGTGCGCCGCGGGATGCCCGCGCCGGCGTTGCCGACGTCGTAGCTTGCCTCGGGGGTCCGGACTCGCGGATTCTGGATCGCCCCACAGCAGGGACTGGCCGACACAGCTGCGCTCCCGTTACGTGATTCGTAGTAGTCCGATGTCCACTCCCAGACGTTTCCAGTCACGTCGTAGAGGTCGTAGGCGTTGGCCGGAAACAGCCCGACCGGACTCGTGCCGCGCCAACCCATCGCGCCCGTGTTTCGCCAGGGGAAATCTCCCTGCCAGAAGTTCGCCATGAGCTGACCATCCGGTCGCATGGCGTCTGCCCCAGGCAAAGATCGCGCCATCGAGCCCGCCGCGAGCTGCGTACTCCCACTCGGCCTCCGTCGGAAGCTCCTTTCCAGCCCAGGTGGCGTAAGCCTCTGCGTCCTCATAGGCGACCTGCGTCACTGGGTGATCCTGCCGCTCCGAGTTGTCGCTGGCTGGCCCCCACGGGTGACGCCAGCTCGCCCCAGGCACGTATGCCCACCATTGGCTCGGGTCGTCGAGTGATACGGGCCGGGCGGTGGGATGGAAGACGACCGATCCTGCAACGAGCAGTGACGGGTCGGCGTCCGGGTACTCGGCGGGATCGGGCGCTTGCTCGGCGAGCGTGACGTATCCCGTCTCAACGACGAAGCGCTCGAACTCTCGCACGGTGACCGGCGTGCGGTCAATCGCGAACCCGTCCACTTCGACCTCGCGGACCGGAGTCTCCTCGGGATAGAACCGCTCCGCGCCCATCCGGAAGCGCCCGCCAGAGATCTCGACCATTCCGTTGCCGATCTGAACCTCGGCCATATCCGGGTTGTCGCGGAGCCGACCGGGCCCGGCATCACCTCGTTTGGATGATGCTCCCGAATCCGGCTCCTGCTGACCTCGCCTGTAGGTCGGGTCGGCACGAAACGGAGCGGCATGAGATGACCAAGCCAGTCGAAGGCATCGCGAAGGTGGACATCGCCGAGTCGGGGTCGACGCTCGCCTCGTGGAACGACGGGGCGGCCCGGCAGGCGATCGTCGACTTTGTCGACCGGGTGACCGACGAGTCCAGCCGCGACTACGTGCCGCCGCCTGAACGTGTGGCTGTGTTCGACAACGACGGCACCCTGTGGTGCGAGAAACCGATGCCGATCGAGCTCGGATTCATCCTCAGGCGCTTTGTGGAGATGGCGGATGACGACCTGTCGCTTCGGGATCGTCAGCCGTGGAAGGCGGCATGCGAGCGTGATTACGCATGGCTGGGCGGGGCAATCACCAAGCACTACCACGGCGACGAGAACGACGTGAAGCTGCTCATGGCCGGGATTCTCCGAGCCTTCGACGGGATGACGGTCGAGGACTACGGCACCACGGCCGACGGTTACCTGCGAGGACAGCATCCGACCCTCGGCCGCAGGTTCTGTGACTGCGGGTACCTGCCGATGATCGAGCTGATTCGCTTCCTCGAGGAGCACGGGTTCACGTCCTATATCGCCTCCGGCGGTGACCGGGACTTCATGCGGCCGGTCACCGAGGAGATCTACGGCATCCCGTCCGAGCGGGTGATCGGGAGCTCCAACGCGCTGACATATCAGGAGAGTGAGGCGGGGGGCAGCATCGTCTACGTCGCCGAGCCCGATGTATTTGACGATGGACCGATCAAGCCCGTTCGCATCTGGAGCCGAATCGGCCGCCGGCCGATCGTGGCCGGCGGCAACTCCAACGGGGATGTCCCAATGTTGCAGTACGCGGGTGGGTCCGAACGTTCCGCTCTGCGGCTGCTGGTGGTACACGATGACCCAGAGCGTGAGTTCGAATACACCGATGGCGCGGAAGCCTCGCTCGAGCGCGCTGACGCTGCGGGCTGGACGTTGGTGAGTATCAAGCACGACTGGGGAACGGTCTTCGCCGACCAGTAGCGGAGATCGTCGCCGCTCTGGGCGCTTGGTTAGCGCCGCTTTGGCTCGAGCCTTCTTCAGTTTTGGGGCCACCGGCCGAGTTATCGTCGTGTGGCGATACCGAAGTTCACTCCGTCGTTCCGAGTCAGGTCAGACGCGCACGGTGTGCGGCTGACCCTCACCGGCGTCACGTACGCCTCCGGGGCTACCTTGCAGGAGGCGGCTGACGAACTCGTGCGCAAGATCCTGGTGATGCTCATGGCGTTCCGCGGTGGCGCAGTCGCCCCGGCTGGTCGCGGCTTCAGGGTCGATCCCGGAATCCACGGGTTTATCTCCGAGCTCGCGAGCTACGCGGCCCGTGGCGGAGACATTCGCGACCGACTGTTCACCACTCTCTGACTCAGCGCGGCGCCTACGACTCCTGGGTCGTCGGGTCGGCAGCACCCTCCCGGTGTTCACCTCGCTCGGCTGCGTCGACGGCCGCTCGCACGGTCGGATAGACGCGTTCAAGCGCCGGGTTGTCGACGACGTGGCTGAGGACATCGCGGACCTGCCCAATGTCTCGCGCCACCAGCAGCTCGACATTCCGATGACGGAGGTCCTCGCTGAGGTCGCCCAGCATGCGTGATGCCGTCACGTCGATGAACGGGATCGTCTCGGCATCGAGCACGACCGCGCGGATCCCTGGGGCGGAGGCTGCTTCCAGAATCCGCGACCGAACCGCGTCGGCGTTGGCGAAGTAAAGGCCGCCCTCCACACGCAACACTGCTATCTGGTCGGAGCGCCGCGCGTCCGGATGTCGGTCGATGTCGCGGTAGTGCCCGTCCGGACCGGTTGTCATACCGAGGGTTGCGATGTAGGGGCGCGAGGCGCGGTAGACGAGCAGGAGCAGCGAGGCGGTGATGCCGATGAACAGTCCGGGCAGCGTGTCGAACACGGTGACGCCCAGGAGCGCGGCTATCGCGGCGATGAAGTCAGGGCGTGCCACGAAGCCGAACTCGCGACCAAGCCGGCTGGTGTAGGTGTCATAGAGCTTGATGAGGGCTGGTACGTCGACGAGCTCTATCACCGCAGCGATCACGATTGCCGACAGCGTCGCCTCGGGAAGGTCTTCGAACAGTCCCGTTAGCACGAGCAGGGTGATGACCGTCAGGGCGGCGACGACCAGTCCCGAGAGTTGGCTGCGCGCACCGGCTGAAGCGTTGACGGCGGTCTTCGAGAGACTGCCGTTGACGACCATCCCGCTACAGAGCGCGGCGGCGATGTTGGCGCCGCCGACACCGAGCAGCTCGCGGTTGGGATCGATCTGCTGATGCTCGCGCGCCGCGTAGGTCTTGGCCGCGCCAAGGCCTTCGGCGAAACCGACCAGCATCACACCGATGCCGCCCGCCGCAAGCGCGCCCACGTCGCCCGCACGGATCTTCGGGAGCCCCAGTGAGGGGAGACCGCTCTTGATCGAACCGACGATCTCTACACCGTGGTGCTCCAGGTGGAGCAACTTGACGGCGGCGATCCCGAGCAGCACGGCAACCAGCGAGCCCGGTATTGATGATGCGAAGCGGCGCAGCCCGAAGATCACCGCCAGCGATAGCACGCCAACCAGCAGCGTCAGTCCCTGCGTGTCCCCGAGGTGAGTGACGACGTGCCATAGCTGCTCGAAGAAGTCGCCTGACCCTTTGCTGATCCCGAGCAGCTTCGGGACCTGGCCGATGATGATCGTGAGCGAAAGGCCGACGATGAACCCCTTGAGAACCGGCTCGGAGATGAAGCTCGCCAGGAAACCGAGCCGGAGAATGCCTGCGAGCAGGGCAGCAATGCCGGCAGCGATCGCGAGCCCAGCTGTCAGCGACACGAAGCGGTCGCTCCCCACGGGGACGAGCGCCCCGACGGTCGCGGCGGACAGTGCGGCGGTCGCGGCCATCGGACCGACAACGAGCTGACGCGAGCTCCCGAACGCGGCATAGAAGATCAGCGCCCCAGGGGCTGCGTACAGTCCCACGACCGGCGAAACGCCGGCAATCGACGCGTAAGCAAGGGCCTCTGGGACCAGAACTGCCCATACGGTCAACCCGGCGACCAGGTCGCCGCGAAGCCACGAACGCTGATACCCGCCGAGCGACCGGAACAGGAGTCCCACAGGCGGGCACGCTATTCCAGCGTCGGCGTCGCAAGTTCACCCGAATCAGGCGAGGTCTCGCGTCATGAGGAGTTCCGGGCAGGATTCCCGGCCCGGCAGGATTCCCGGCCCAGCAGGATTCCCGGCCCGGCAGCAGCACCGCCGGACCGGGAATCTGTCGCCCAGCAGGGGCCGTGGCGGTCAGCCGCTGGTGAGGGGGCCCTTGTCCGTGCCGAGGGCGAACACGTGCAACAGGCCCTGGTTGGCGCCGTTAGGCAAGGTCACCGAAGCCACCGTCTTCCCCGCCGCGAGGGGGATGTTGGTGGTGTAGACCTTGGTTCCGAGTTGCTGCGAGCTTCCGCCCGCGCTGTTTCGGTAGGGCATCGACGCGGCCACGCCGTTGCCGAACGTCGGGCTTCCGGCCGTCCAGTCGCTGAGCCCAAGGTTCGCGGCCTGGGTGCTGCCGTCGGTGTAGGTGATCGTCAGCGTTCCACTGGAGGGGCCGTTGGTGGCCGATCCCATGACACCCAACTCGGTGGCGCCTGCGACCGGCGGCACGCTGATCACCTGGCCGGCCGCGACGAGGTTGTCCGGCTGGCCGGCGGCGGCACTGGGCCAGTCGTACTGCACTCCACCGCTGGTGATGCTGGCGCCGGGAGCGAGCCCGGCGGCGGTGAGGGCCTGCTCGGAGTAGCTGTAGCCGAGGCCGTCCAGGTTTCCTGCCGCCTGATTGGTGTCGTCGGAGACTCCAGTGTTGTTGAAGAACGGCGCCAGGTCCCCGGGGCGTCGCGACTATTACCGACGCCGAGGTCGACTGGATCGTTCCGGAAGCACTGGTGAACTTGAACGTCACCTGGTACGACCCATCGGTGGCGCCACCGGTGATCGATACCGGGGTGCTGGCGGTGCCGTCACCAGGCAGAGTGAGGGTTCCCGAGGACGGGCTCACGCTGAACCCGGACGGCGCACTTGCCGTCCACTTCACGGTCTGCCGGCTGCCTGTCACCGACTGCAGAGACAGGTTGGTCGTACCTACCTGGCCCGGCTGGACGATGACCGATGACGGGCTCGCTGAGCCTGTGGCCGCGAAGACGGGGCGGCTCTGCGCCAGCATCGCGTAGAGCTCAACCATTGGTGAGGTCTGGTTTTCGAGCGACTCCCCGCCGGTCGGATCCGGGTCGGTGAACAGGCCGCTGGACTGCCGATCCTGCAGCCAGGCGGTATCCGCGTAGGCCGCGGCCATCTGTGCGTAGCTGGGGTCGTGGTTGATCTTCGCCAGAGCAAACAGGTTGCGGAAGAAGATCACGTCGAAGACGTCGGGCTGGTGGTACAGGTTGTCACCAGAGCCGTAGTAGCTGACCGAAGCGGTGGCAGTCTGCTCGGCCTGCTGGAGGTACGTGCGGTTGCCGGTGACCTGGTAGAGCAGCGTGCCAGCGCCGATCATCGTGCCCTGGTTGTAGCTCCAGAGCGCGGTGTTGACGTTCCCGCTGTCATCCAGATGGTCGTAGTACATGCCGCTCGAATTCATGAGGCAGCCGCGAACCCAGTCGTACATGCGCGTTGCCCAGGTCAGGTAATACGGGTCGTGCGTCGCCTGGTAGATCTGGAGCCCGACCTCAGCGTTGGGCGCGTTGGAAATGGTGTTGCGCGTCGAGTTGGCCACGTCCTCCCAGAACACGCCACCCGGGCAGGCGACGGTGGTCCTCGTGTCCCAGCCGCTGACCACGAAGCGGAAGATCCCCTCGGCGCGTGTCAGGTCGGATCGTTGGTGCGTCAGGCCATATTCCTGCATGAAGTCCAGGCCAACCCACGCGTTGTCGTCGTAGTAGGTGGGCTGGTTGGAGTCAAGCGGCGGCCGGACTCCGGAGGCGAATGCCGCCGGCTGGGCCTGGCCGGTCGGGCTCGTCTCCTGGGTGTTGTGGTAGTACATGACCCCTCGGTCCCGCGCCTGAAGGTCACTCCGATAACGATCGCCGATGCCGGGGATGGCAGCCATGTAGTCGGTGGCGGAAAACGGGTTTACGAAGTCCCAGAGGTAGCCGAAGTTCTGGGTCGGGTCGCTCTTCTTGTAGAGGTCGTACTGAGGTATGTAGAGGTTGTCCTGCATTGCCTGGTAGGTGGCGACGGCCCGCTGGGCGTCCACCGGATTAATCCGGTCGCCAGCGCCGGGCGACGTCGAGGCGGATGCGGCCGCTGCCGCGCCCAGTTGCACAAATGCGGCCGCGGCAAGAGCAGCCACGGCCATCGAGCATGACCGGGTAAGGGGCCGTAGCCGACGTCGGCGTGGGCGTACGAGTCGAGCCATGGGTGGGCTTGCGCTCACGGTGGGTCTCCTTCCTTGGGTGACACGGGCACCCGCGCGCGCTTATGAGGCGCCGGCGCGCTCGCGCGCCGGACGTCTCGCCCAAGTCCCACGGGTCATCTCGGCTACATCCTGCCTCCGAGAGACCCTCCTGCGGCGAGCAATGACAACGTTGTCTTACGCTAGCTGCCGGGTCAGTTCGCTGTCAAGCAGGAGGGCCACCGGCGTCAAGCAGGAGGGCCGCGGTCGTCGAGTACGAGGCCGCGGTCGTCAAGCACCAAGGGTCACCACAGTGCCCTTGGCGATCATCCGGTTCGCGGCGGTCGCGAACGTCGAGGCCGAAGCCGGAGGAACCCCAGTAACGACGGGAAGTTCCTGCAAATCGTATGATGCCGGAGGAGGGACTCGAACCCCCGACACGCGGATTATGATTCCGCTGCTCTAACCGACTGAGCTACTCCGGCCGGGGTCCTGGCGAGTCTATAAGCTCGCGCCGGCTCGCCGCCCAGACACGGCTACGAGCGATCCGACAGAGGCCCACGATGTTGGCGATTCCGAACTTCTCAGAGGGCCGCGACCCGCACCGGATCGCGTCGATCGAAGCGGCCCTGACGAGCGTCGCCGGCGTGCGGCTGCTCGACATCCACAGCGATCCCGACCACAACCGGACGGTGTACACGCTCGCCGACGTGGGGGGTGGCCCGCCCGCAAACCTCGCCGACTCGCTGACCGCGGGCGCGGCGCGGGCGATCGAGCTGCTCGACATCGCCGCGCACGAAGGCTCGCACCCACACGTGGGAGTGCTGGACGTCGCGCCGATCGTCTACATGAGCGAGGCCGAGCGCGGCATCGCGTGCGCGCAGGCGCTCGTGCTCGGTGAGCGCCTCGGCGGCGAGCTGAAGATCCCCGTCTTCCTGTACGGGGCTCTGACCGAGTGGCGGGTTGCGCGCGCCGACGTCCGCCGCGGCGGACCGCGGGCGTTGCAGAACCGGATCGATGCAGGCGAGCTCACGCCGGACTTCGGTCCGCGCAGGCTGCATCCGCAGGCCGGCGCGGTCCTGGTGAGCGCCCGCCCGCCGCTGATCGCCTTCAACGTCGAGCTGGCACCCCCGGCAACGCTCGCCACCGCCCGGCAGATCGCGGCGCTGATCAGGGAGGGCGGCGCTGAGGGCCTGCCGGCGGTCAGGGCGATCGGGCTCACGCTGCCGCACCGTGATGGCGTCGCGCAGATCTCGACCAACGTCGAGGACTACCACCGCACGACCCTGGCGGAGCTGGTCGCAGCGATCGCAAGGCACGCGACTCCGATTCGGGCGGAGGTCGTCGGCGTGCCGCCACGGGCCGCCTTCGACGGCTTCCCCGATGATCTACCGGTTTCCAACCGCCGCTACCTCGAGGATGCTCTCGCGGGCGCGCGGAATAGCGGCTCGGATACCCACTCGGATAGCGGCTCGAACACAGCCTTGAATCCCGGCCTGAACAGCGGCTCGAATACCGACTAAGCTGCGTTCCAGAATGGCTCAGGCCAAGCGCAAACGCCAAACCAAACACCGCGGCAATGCTGGTGGTGTGGTCGAGGCGCGTGGGCGCACGGGTCGGCCGCCAAGCGCGGAGGAGAAGAAGCGCTCCACCCGCGATCAGCGGCGTAACGATCGCCTGAATCGCAAGCCGACTTGGAAGAGCGCCGGCCAGCGCGCCCTGATCGCGGGCGGGTTCATGTTCTTCTTCATCCTGGTGCTGGGTCCGAAGACCAAGGGCGACCGCTTCCTGATCGCGGTGGTCTACGCGATCGTCGCGACCTTGCTCTACATCGTGCTCGGCTTCTACATGGAGACGTTCCTGTGGCGCCGGCGCATGGCCAAGAAGCAGGCGGCTGCCCCGCGGCGATGATCGACGTCCGCTGCTTCACCGTCGGACCGCTCGAGGAGAACTGCTACATCGTCCGCCGGCCTGACGCCACCAGCGCGGTCATCGTCGACCCCGGAGATGAGGCGGCGCGCCTGCTGGAGGCGATCGACGCACTCGGCATCGAGTCGCTCGATGCGATCCTGCTCACGCACTGCCACTTCGATCACGTCGGCGCGGTCAAGGCGGTCCATGACGCAACCGGCGCGCCGGTGTGGTGCCCGGTGCTCGAGACCGAGATACTCGCCGACATCGACGCCTACAGCTTCCCCGGGTTCGGGCCGTTCGAGAACTACACAGCCGATCACACCGTTGCCGGTGGCGAGACGCTCGAACTTGCCGGGCTCACGTTGGACGTCCGCTTCACCCCCGGCCACAGCCCGGGGCACGTCACCTACGCCGTCCGGGATGAGCTCGCGCTGCTTTCGGGCGACGTGCTGTTCCAGGATTCGGTCGGCCGCACGGACCTGCCCGGTGGTGACTGGCCCACCTTGCTTGCCTCGATCGAGTCGCTGATCGAAGAGTTCCAGCCCGAGACCAGGGTCTACCCGGGGCACATGGGCGTGACCACGCTTGGCAAGCGATGTTCCTCCGCGAGTGCAGGGCCAGGCGATCACGTCGATTCGAGCCGTGCCGGCGCGCCGAGCTTTGTCCTCGGACCCGGGTAGCGCTGCTACCCGTTCCTCGCGCCGCATCCACCAGTCACGTCTCTCGGTGCGGACGTGATCGCCGGATGACCACTCGTGACCAACCGCGCAGCGAAGGCGGCGCGGCGATGATCCAGGCGCCGAAGGGGACCTATGACGTCCTGCCGCAGGACATGGAGCGCCGACGCGTGGTGGCGGGTCATGCCGAGCGGATCCTCGGCGCGGCCGGCTACTCCCGGATCGAAACCCCGGTGTTCGAGTCAACCGAGCTCTTTGCACGCGCGGTCGGCGAGGCCACGGACATCGTGCAGAAGGAGATGTACAGCTTCGACGACGGCGGCGGACGCTCACTGACGCTCCGCCCCGAGGGCACCGCGCCGGTCTGCCGCGCCTACATCGAGCACGGCATGCACAAGCTCGCCCCGCCGGTGAAGCTCTGGTACCTCTCGTCGTTCTTCAGGGCCGAGAACCCGCAGAAGGGCCGCTACCGGCAGTTCTGGCAGGTCGGCGCAGAGGCGATCGGCTCCGAGAGCCCGGAGACCGATGCCGAGCTGATCGTGCTGCTCGCGGAGCTGCTGGATGCGACCGGCGTCAAGGGCGCACGGCTGCGGCTCGCGAGCCTCGGCCAACCCGAGACGCGCGGTCAGTACCGCGAGGAGCTGACCGCCTATCTGCGCGCCCACGAGGACGAGCTTTCGGACGAGGTGCGGGCGCGCATCGACCTCAACCCGATGCGCGCCTTTGACGCGAGCGACCGTGGGACCCAGGCCGTGATGGCCGGGGCTCCCAAGCTGCTCGACGCGCTCTCCTCGGAGGACGCCGAGCACTTCGCTGAGGTCCGTGCGCTGCTCGACGTGGCAGGGGTCCCGTATGAGCTCGACCCGACTCTGGTGCGCGGCCTCGACTACTACACGCGCACGCTGTTCGAGTTCACGAGCGATGCGCTCGGCGCTCAATCGGGCGTTGGGGGCGGTGGACGCTATGACCGGCTCATCGAGCAGCTGGGCGGGCAGCCGACCCCCGGCATCGGCTGGGCTGCGGGACTCGAGCGCATCCTGCTCGCCGCACCAGAGCAGCCGACCGCACCTGAGATCGTCGACGTTCTCGTGACCGTCGCCGACCGCGAGAACCGCAGCGCGCATCGGGCGGCGTTCGAACTCGCCCGGGAGGCGCGTCGTGCCGGCCTGGCCGCGCAGCTCGAGCTCAGCGGCCGCTCCCTGAAGAGCGCGCTCAAACACGCAGATCGGATCGCGGCTCGCTACGTTGCAATCGTGAACGACGGCGAGCAGACGAGCCTCAAGGACATGACCAGCGGCGAGCAGGGCGAAATGGCGATAAGCGCGGCGATCGCGGCGATCCTGAGGGGGCATCGGCTCTGATGAAGGAGTCTCCTCGCGCGAACGTCTACCGCGACGCCTGGGCCGCCGAGCTCACCGCGGCAGCGCACCGGCACCGTCGCGCGCGTCGCCGGTTTCGTGCACCGCCGCCGCGACCACGGCGGACTGATCTTCATCGACCTGCGCGACCGCTCGGGCCTGGTGCAGCTGGTCTTCCATCCCGAGTCGGCACCTGAGGCTCACGCGACCGCGCATCGTCTCCGCTCGGAGGACGTGATCACCGTCTCCGGCCGCGTTGTCGCGCGCGAGCCTGAGAACGTCAACCCCGATTTGGCCACTGGCGAGGTCGAGATGGACGTCGCTGAGATTGAGATCCTCTCCGACGCTGAGACGCCGCCGTTCCAGGTCGATGAGGACGGTCCCGTCGACGAGAACCTGCGCCTGCGTCACCGCAGCCTGGACCTGCGCCGTACGCCGATGCGCGAGGCGCTCGAGCTGCGCCACCGCGTGGTCCAGAAGATGCGCGGCGTGCTGGACGCCCGCGACTTCCTGGAGATCGAGACCCCCTTTCTGACGCGCTCGACGCCTGAGGGCGCTCGCGACTTCCTGGTGCCCACCCGCACAGCAGCTGGGCGGGAACCGGGTCTGTTCTACGCGCTGCCCCAGTCCCCACAGCTGTTCAAGCAGCTTCTGATGGTCGGCGGCCTTGAGCGCTACTACCAGATCGTTCGCTGCTTCCGCGACGAGGATTCCCGTGCCGACCGCCTGCCGGAATTCACCCAGCTCGACATCGAGATGGCGTTCGTCGAGGAGGACGACGTGATCGAGCTGATGGAGGCGGTCTTCGGCGCCGTGTTCGTTTCCGAGGGCTTCGAGGTTGCGCCGGCTCCCTGGCCGCGGGTCACCTGGGCCGAGGCGATGAGCCGCTGGGGCTCTGACCGGCCCGACCGGCGGTTCGGTCTGGAGCTGCATGATCTGTCTGGAGCGGTCCGGTCGTCTGAGTTCCAGGTTTTCTCCGGCGCCCTCGCCGGGGCTTCGGGCGCCGTCCTGGGCGTGAACGGTGGCCGTCTCGAACTGCCGCGCTCCGACCTGGACGCGCTGACCGAGTTCGCCAAGCAGTACGGCGCCAAGGGCCTGGTCTGGGCGTTCGTCCAGGAGGACGGCTCGCTTCGCTCGCCGATCGCGAAGTTCCTGTCTGAGGCTGAGATTGACGCGATCAAAGCGGCGCTTTCGGCGAAGGTGGGCGACGCGCTGTTTATCGTCGCTGACGCGTTGCCGGTCGCCCGCGCCGTGCTCGGTGCACTGCGCCTCGAGCTCGCGCGGCGTTTCTCGCTGATCCCAGCCGATGCGCCCCATGATCTGCTCTGGGTCGTCGAGTTCCCGATGTTCGCACCCGACGGTGAGGGCGGCTGGACCGCCGAGCACCACCCGTTCACCGCGCCGACCGGCGATCTGTCCGATCCCGGCATCGTCTCTTGTCGCGCTCCTACGACCTGGTGCTCGACGGCAACGAGATCGGCGGTGGCTCGATCCGCATCCACACCACCGAGGTCCAGCAGCGCGTGTTCGAGATCATCGGCCTGGACGAGGCCGAGGCGAACGCCCGTTTCGGCTTCCTGCTCGACGCCTTCAAGTACGGCACCCCGCCACACGGCGGCATCGCCATGGGCATCGACCGCCTGGTCGCGATCCTCGCTGGCCGCGACAACATCCGCGAGGTGATCGCCTTCCCCAAGGCGACAAGCGGCGCCGACCCGCTCACGGGCGCTCCGGCCCCCGTGGACGACATCCAGCTCCGCGAGCTGGGCCTCCGCCTGCGCTGAGCGTGTAACAAAAGCGTGTCAATTTGTCGGACCGCGCCTGCGGTTCGACATCCTCGTGCGCGTGGCCCCCAACGAACTTTGGCAATCTGGGGCGCAAAACGAACACCGGATCGCCAAAGTTCGTCTCGGCTGACCTGGCCGGACGCCAGTTCGGTCGCGTCACCTGGGCCCAACTCCGTGCCCTCGGCGTGGCGCCTGGAACGATTCGTCGCTGGGTTGCGTCCGGCTATCTGGTCTCAATCCTCCCCGCCGTCTACGCGGTCGGGCATCGCGCCTTCGACGAACGCGCGGACTCTTCTCCCTCGTGCTGCTCGCGGGTCCCAACGCAGCGATCAGCCATGGAACAAGCGCCTATTGGCGCGGCTGGTTGCGCTATCCCGTCAAGGCAACTCACATCAGCACGCCGCGACGCATCAGTGCCTCCCTTCAAAGCGTCGTCTTTCACGGCCGCCGACAGCTTCAGCGTGAGCTCATCAACGGCATCCCCTGCACAACGACCATCCAGACCCTCCTCGACCTCGCCGCCACCGAGCACCCGAAGCTCGTGAACCGCTCGCTCGCCCAACTCGACTACGAACGCAGGCTCAACGCAGAGGCGATCCGCGAAGCCTGCGGCCAGGGGAGACCCGGCAGCAAGGGCTCTACAGAGCGCCCTCAACTCCTACATCCCGCAACTCGCGCGTACCAAGAGCGACCTCGAGGACGAGTACCTCTACCTCTGCCAGCGCTTCAAAATCCCGCTGCCGCAGGTCAACACCTCGGTCCACGGGGAGGAGCCTGACTGCCATTGGCCGGAGCTCGGGCTCGTCGTCGAGCTCGACGGAGGCGGTAACCACAGCAGCGCATCACAACGCCACCGCGATCAGCGCAAAGCACTCAAACTCCGGTCGCACGGGCTGACAGTCGTCCGCTACAGCGAGGACCAGGTCTTCAACAACCCCGAGCAGGTCGCGGCCGACACGTTGGCCCAGCTCGAGCAGCGTCGCAAGCTCCGGTCCTGACTCAAATATCCTGGTCAAGGCATGGACACGCTTGCCTTCGAGCACCACCTGACCTCCCCGCAGGGCGAGGGCCACACTCCCGACAACGCCTTCACGGTCACCTTCGGCGGCGGTGAGTGCTGCGACGAGGTCACCTTCAGCGTCCAGACCGACGGCATCCACGTCACCGACGCCGGCTTCAGCGCCAACGGCTGCGGCGCATCCCATGCGGCCGCCTCGGCGGCCGTGACCCTGGTCCGCGGCGCGACTCTGCTGGACGCCGCGCGCATCGGACGCCGACGCAAATCGCCGACGAGCTCGGCGGCCTGAGCGCCGGCAAGCATCACGCCGCATCGGTCGCAGCGGACGCGCTCGCGCGAGCGCTTGGCGCGGCCGTCAGAGCGCGCGGCGCTCTGGCCGGTCCCGCTGGACCGGCCACGACGAGGACGCTTGTGGCCATGTCAGGCGGCGTCGACTCCAGCGTCGCCGCGCTCCTCTGCCAGCAGCAAGGTGAGGCCGTAGCAGTCACCCTCGAGCTCTGGACCGACACCGAGAACGACACCGAGAAGAGCTGCTGCTCGACCAGCGCGGTCTCCCAGGCCCGCGCGCTCGCCCACCAGCTCGGTCTTCCACACTTCACGCTGGACCTCCGCGACGAGTTCAAAACGGGGGTTGTCGAGCCGTTCATCGCCTCCTATGCGGCCGGCGACACCCCCAACCCGTGCGTCGGCTGTAACGGCCACGTCCGGCTGGACGCGATGCTCGAGTTCGCTGATCACCTCGGCTGCCAGACGCTCGCGACCGGCCACTACGCTCGCGTCGAGGACGGCCTGCTCAAGGTCGCCGCCGATCCCGCCAAGGACCAGACCTACATGCTCGCGGCGCTTGCGCCCGAGTCGCTCGAGCGCATGCGCTTCCCGCTGGGCGAGTACGAGAAGCCGCAGGTCCGCGAGATCGCTGCAGACGCCGGGCTTCCGGTGGCGAGCAAGGTGGATTCCCAGGACCTCTGCTTCCTGGCCGGCACCACCCGCGCACGCTTCCTGCAGCGTCATGGCGCCACCGCACCGCGCCCCGGCCCGGTGGTTGACAGCGACGGTCGCACGCTGGGCGAGCACACGGGACATGAGCTCTTCACCGTTGGCCAGCGTCGTGGCTTGGGCGTTTACTCCAGCGAGCCTCTCTACGTGCTCGACAAGGACGCGGAGGCGAACCGCGTCCTCATCGGCCCACGGGAAGAGCTCATGACCAGCCGCGTCCGCGTGCGTGGCGCGCGGCTCCACCGCGAAGGCGCCCGCGTCGACCGCGTAAAGCTCCGCTACCGCTCGAAGCCATTGCCGGCGCGGCCTGGCGGACTCGCCGGCAGCCGGGCGCCACCGCGAGCTCACGCTCGAGCTGGACGAGCCCGTTGCCGGTGCCGCTCCCGGTCAGCTCGCCTGTCTGATGGACGGCGACCTGATAATCGGCTGGGCGACGATTACGCGGTAACCGTCTCGCCGGGCTCAGCCGCGACGAGTTTCTGCGTCAGCCCATAGCCCGCGAACGCGGCACGGATCTGATCGAGGCCCTGCGTGAAGTGGGTCCAGCCCTCGAAGTGCACCGGCACGACGGCCCGTACCCCGAGCAGCTCGGTGGCGATCGCGGCGCGGTCGCTGGACAACGTGAGGTATGCCCCGTCGAAGCGCGTGGGGATCTGGACAGCGCCGGCGAACAGGATCGCCACGTCAATTGGCCCCAGACGCCGAGCGATCTCCGACACGACGTCGACGGAGGCGTTGTCACCTGACACGTAGACCGTGTCCTCGCCCGGCACAGCTCAGCACGAATCCGATCACCGGCCCGGTCACAGGTTCTGCGCCCGGAGGCCCATGCAGCGCGGGTACGGCCGTAACCGTGACCTCGTCGATCTTCACAGAGGACCACGGCTCGAGCCCGGACGCATTCCCACCCAGCCGCTCCGCGCCTGCGACCGTGGTCAGCACACGACCGGCGTGCGGCAGGAACTCGCGCCCGGCCGGGTCGAGGTTGTCCGCGTGCTGGTCATGTGAGAGCAGCACCACGTCCACGGGCTCGACCTGCGAAGGAGCGATTGCAGGTGGCGTCGTCTTGGTGAGACCGTCGTAGGTGCCGGGCTCGGAGAACGCCGGATCCGTGAGCCATCTGACCCCGGCGTACTCGATCAGCGCGGTGGGTCCGCCAACAAGCGTGACGCTCAGCACACGCCCATCGTAAACGGGGCCCCGCCACCGCCGCCGGGACCGCCAGCACGGCCGTGGCCGCATACACTCCACCCCGCTATGGCGATGACCTCAGACGAGATCCGCGACACCTTCAGGGAGTTCTTCGAGGACAACGGTCACCTCGCGCAGCGCGGCGCCTCCCTGATCCCGCCCGCCAGCGATCCCTCGGCGCTGTTCATCGTCGCCGGCATGCACCCGCTGAAGGCGTACTTCGCCGGCACGGAGGAGCCGCCGAGCAAGCGGCTGACCACGTGCCAGCCCTGCTTCCGCACGGTCGACATCGAGAACGTCGGCATGACCGCCCGCCACCTGACGATGTTCGAGATGCTCGGCAACTTCAGCTTCGGGGACTACTTCAAGCGCGACGCGATCCGCTTCGCCTGGGAGCTCTCGAGGAATGGCTTCGGCCTGAACGAGGACGACATCTGGGTCACCGTCTTCGGCGGCGACGAGGAGCTCGGCGTCGGGCCCGACCAGGAGGCGATCGACCTCTGGCTCGAGGTCGGGATGCCGCGCGAGCGGATCGTGGAGTGCCCGCGCTCGGAGAACTTCTGGGAGTCCGGACCGACCGGGCCCTGCGGCCCCGACTCGGAGCTGTATCTCGATCTCGGTGTCGAGCGGGGCAAGCCCGACGACCTTCCCGGCGGCGAGAACGAGCGCTTCCTGGAGTTCTGGAACCTGGTGTTCATGCAGTACGACCAGAACCCGCCCAACTCGCTGACCCCGCTCCCCAAGCAGAACATCGACACGGGCATGGGCCTGAACCGCATGGCCGCGATCCTGCAGGGCAAGGAGACGGTGTTTGAGACCGACCAGTTCGCGCCGCTGATCGCGCTCGGCGAGGAGCTCTCCGGCCACCGCTACGGCAACAGCTTCGAGACCGACCGGGCGCTGCGAATCCTGGCCGACCACAGCCGCGCCGCGACGTTCCTGATCGCCGACGGCGTCGTGCCGTCCAACGAGGAGCGCGGCTACGTGCTGCGCCGGATCATGCGCCGCGCGATTCTCCAGGGGCGCAGGACGCTCGGCCTCGACCCCGGGTTCCTGCAGCGCTACCAGACGGCCGTGACCGAGATCATGGGCCTCGAGTACGGCCAGTTGGTCCGCAATGGCGAGTCGATCAGTCGCTGGCTGAATTCGGAGGAGGAGGCCTTCGGTCGCACGCTCGACGAGGGCTCGAAGCTGCTCGACGAACTCATGGCTCGCGCCAGGGAGGCCGGCGACGAGGGCATTTCCGCCGCGGACGCCTTCCGGCTGCACGACACCCATGGCTTCCCGATCGATCTGACGCTCGAGCTGGTCACCGAGCACGGGCTCGGCGTAGACCAGCAGGGCTTCGAGGCATTGATGGATGAGCAGCGCCGCCAGTCGCGCGCAGTCGGGGCTCGGGCCCAGGGCGGTACGGAAGTGCGCGAGCAGGCGGCCGCGCTGGCGGGTTCGTCCGGCTTCAAGACCGAGTTCAAGGGCTACGAGACAACGGCCGTCGAGACGACAGTTGGCGCGCTCGAGCCACAGAACGGCCGGATCCTCGTGAAGTTGCTCGAGTCGCCCTTCTATGCGACCGGCGGCGGCCAGGTTCACGACGCCGGCCACATCGAGTGCGAGGACGGCGATTGCCTGGCCCGGGTCGAGGACGTGCTGCAGGGTCGGCGACGATCAGGTTCTTGCCGTGATTCCAGAGCGGGGCACGCTCAAGAACGGTGAGCGCGTGCACGCCCGTGTGGACCGCGCCGCACGCCACGCCACCGCCTGCAACCACACAGCGACCCATCTGCTGCACGCGGCGCTGCGCGAGCGCCTCGGCAACCATGTGCACCAGGCCGGCTCCTACGTCGGGCCAGACAAGCTCCGCTTCGACTTCACGCACAATGCTGCGGTCAGCCCCGAGGACCTGACTGCGATCGAGAACCAGGTGAACGAGTGGATCCTCGGCGCCTACCCGGTACGCGCGCTCACCACCACGCTCGAGGAGGCTCGCCAGCTCGGCGCGATGGCGCTGTTCGGCGAGAAGTACGGCGACATCGTGCGGATGGTCGAGGTTGGTGATGGCAGTTTCTCCCGGGAGCTGTGCGGCGGCACCCACGTCCGCTCGACCGCTGAGATCGGACTGTGCACGGTCACGAGCGAGACGTCGAGCGCCGCGAACGTGCGGCGGATCGAGGCCGTCACCGGCCCGGTGGCGATCACCGCTGCGCGTCAGCACGCGCATGCCCTGGGCGACGCAGCGAAGACCTTGCGGGTCAACCCCCCGGACAACGTCCCGGCCGCCGTCGAGGAGCTACGTGACCGCGTCCGCGAGCTCGAGAAGCAGCTCAAGCAGGGCGCCGGCGACAAAGCCGGCCTGGACGAGAACGCTTTGGTTGCGGGCGCCGTCCCGCTGGACGGCGCCTACCTCATCGCGACCACGGTGGACGGACTCGCCGGCCAGGAACTGCTTGACCTTGCTGACCGCCTGAAGGCGAAGCTCGGCGACGCGGCGGTCGTGCTCGGAGCGGTCTGGGAGGACGAGGTCGTTCTGGTCGCGTCCGTTGCGCCAGCACTGGTGGAGCGCGGCGTCAAGGCCGGAGAGGTCGTGCGGCTGGCCGCCGCAGAGGTTGGCGGCGGCGGCGGCGGCAGGGACACGGCCGCGCGCGGTGGGGGCGACCAAATTGCCAAATTGCCCGACGCGATCAGGACTGCGCGGCAGGCTATCGAGGCGGCGCTGCAGTAGCGGCTGTGCGCGTGCTCGCGCTCGACTATGGCAGCGCTCGCTGCGGCGTGGCCGTCAGCGACCCGACCGGCGTGCTTGCGACGCCGCTCGAGGCCGTGCTCAAGCCCGGTGGCCGCAAGGGGATGGGACAGATCCTGGCCCTCGTACGCGAGCTGCGGCGCCGAGCGGGTGGTGGTCGGACTGCCGCTCAGTCTGTCCGGCGGCGACTCGGCGCAGACGCGCGAGGCTCGGGATTTCGCGGCGGTGCTCGAGCGGCGCCTGGACGGCGTCCCCGTGGAGCTCTACGACGAGCGCTTCACCACCGTGCTCGCACAGCGCGATGGCGAAAAGGGAACCCGCCCGCCCCGCGCGAGCGAGGACTCGCGGGCGGCTGCGCATCTGCTCTCAAGCTGGCTGGAGCGCCATGCCCGCACCTAGGCGCACCCGCACACCCAGGCGCACTCCGCCACCGCTGCGCATGTCGTCAGGCAGGCGTAGGCAGTCACCCCGGGTTTTCTGGCTACGCCGGATCGCGGCGTTTCTGACGTTGGTCGCCGCGGTCGTCCTGGTCTGGTTCCTGACGATGCTCTTCCAGCCGTTTGGGAGCTCCGGCCACGGGCGCGTGGAGGTGACGGTCCCAAAGGGATCGAGCGTCAGCCAGATCGCGTCGCTCCTCGAGCGCGACGGCGTGATCTCGTCGAGCTTCTTCTTCAAGCTTCGCGCCGCGATCGAAGGGGACCGCAGCAAGCTGCGCGCCGGGTATTACGTGCTGAAAGAGGGCATGAGCTATAGCGCTGCGCTCGACTCGCTGATGGCCGAGTCAGGCTTGCCGCCGACGCTGCGCCTCACGATCATCCCCGCCCGCTCGCGCAGGCAGGTGCAGGTCGTGCTACAGGAGAAAGGGGTCAGGGGCAACTACGTGCGCGCGACGATCCGCTCGCCGTGGCTGGACCCAACCCGGTACGGCGCCCCCAGGAACACGCCATCGCTCGAGGGCTTCCTCTGGCCTGACACCTATGACCTGCACAGGCCCGCCAAGATGGGACTCCTGATCAAGGACCAGCTGGAACGCTTCAAGCAGGAGTTCGCGAAGGTCAACCTCAGGTACTCCGCGTCGAAGAACCTCACGCCCTACGACGTGCTGAAGATCGCGTCGCTGATCAGCCAGGAGGCGATGCTTCCCACGGATCTGCCCAAGGCGGCGTCGGTGATCTACAACCGCCTGAGGCTCGGGATGGAGCTCGGGCTCGATTCCACGGTCGCCTACGCCACCGGAAACTACGGCACGCTCACCGAGAAGGACCTGCACTCACGCTCGCCGTGGAACACGACCAACCACCTTGGCCTGCCGCCGACACCGATCAACAGCCCGGACCTGCAGGCGATCAATGCGGCCGCGCATCCGGCGCACACCGGCTACCTCTACTTCATCAACCGCGTATGCGGCAACGGTGCGCTGCGCTTCACGTCGAGCTACCAGCAGTTCCTGGGCTGGTCCGACGATTGGAACAAGGCGGTTGCCGAGGCCGCCAAGAACCACGGTGACGCCGAGTTCTGTAAGGGCGGCAAACCCTGAGCCGTTCAGTCAGATGATCCGGCTGGGCGTGCTCGGCTGGCCGGTCGCGCACAGTCGCTCGCCGGCGATCCAGAACGCCGCCCTGGAGGCGGCTGGGCTCGGCGCGAGCTGGCATTACCAGTTGCTGCCGGTACCGCCGGAGCTCTTCGACGAGACGGTTCGGGCTCTGCCCGACGCCGGTTTCCGCGGCGTCAACGTGACGATTCCCCACAAGGAGGCGGCGCTCGCTCTGGCAACCGATGCCAGCGATCGCGCGCGTGCGATCGGCGCCGCCAACACGCTCCTATTCAAGGACGACGGCCAGATCGACGCCGACAACACCGATGCTCCCGCTCTGACCGACGCGCTCTCGCAGCACATCGAGCTCAGCGGATCCTCGGTGCTCGTGCTGGGCGCCGGGGGCAGCGCCCGCGCAGCTGTGTGGGCACTCAAGGACGCCGGCGCGGGCGATGTGGCCATCTGGAACCGCACGCCGGGACGCGCCGAGCGAGCTGGCCGCCGCATTCGGAGCACGGGCTGTGGCCAAACCAAGCGACGTCCCCGGACGCCGACGTGATCATCAATTGCACGTCCGTGGGACTGCACGATGGGGACGAGCTGGAGGCGCTCGCGGTGAGTGCCGAACAGCTCCGTCAGCATCGCGTAATCGTGGATTTCGTCTACCGAAGCCGGCCCGACGCCGCTCCTGAAAGCGGCAGAGGCGACCGGGCTTCCGACGGTCGACGGCCTCGAGCTCCTGATCGGCCAGGGAGCGATCGCTTTCGAGCTGTTCACCGGCAGAACCGGCGTCCGTCGAAGCGATGCGCGACGCGGTGAGGCTATCCTCGGCCTCGATGACCACTGGAGCCAAAGCCGAGTACGACCGCAGCGCATGCACCGCCTGCCGTGGCACGGGCAAGTTGATCTCCGGCAAGGGCGGCACCCCGCACGAGGTCACCTGCCCCTGGTGCGGGGGCGATGGCAGGTTCCACCCCGGGCGTGATGCGCAGACCGGGGAGCAGATCAAAACCGCGGCCGCGGACTGACTGAGTCCCTGAGCCGTGGCCGAGCAGCTCGCTGAGCAGAAGCGCGGGATAGGTCGCAGCGAACCGCTGCGGATCGCCGGCGCGGTTCTGCTGGTGGCTCTGTGGGCCGCGAACCTGGCGGTGCACCACTCGACCGTGCAGAAGGTGCTCGGCTTCGTGCTGATCGCTGTGCTCGTGCGCGTGACGATCAGCGACCTCGAGGAGCGACGGATCAAGAACGTGGTCACCTTTCCCGCAGCGATTGCGGCCCTCGTGATCGGCCTCGTCCTGCATCCCTCGGGCCTGCCGGGACAGCTCGTGGCGGGCGTCGCGACGGGCGCATTCCTGACACTGTTCGCGCTGCTCTCGCGCGGGGGCCTCGGAATGGGTGATGCCAAGCTCGGCGTCGTGCTCGGGCTGTACCTGAGCCGGTACGTGGTCGTGGCGATGGTCGTGGGGCTGCTCGCAAGCGCGCTCTTCAGCCTCGGGGTGCTGGCAGTGCGTGGGATCAGCGTGGGTCGCAAGACGGCCATCCCGCTCGGCCCGTTCCTGGCGCTCGGAGGGGTAGTCGCAGTGCTCGCAGGACCATCTTTGCACCTGGCCACGTAATCTCAGAACCTCCTATGTCTTTGAAGCTGATCACTGCCGGCGAGTCGCACGGCCCCGGACTCACATGCATCGTCGAGGGGCTGCCGGCCGGCCTCCAGCTGAACCGTGAGGCGCTCGACCGCGACCTCGCTCGCCGCCAGCTCGGCCACGGGCGTGGTGGGCGCATGAAGATCGAGAGCGACCGCGCCGACGTGACGGCCGGCGTCAGGCACGGCCGCACGCTCGGTGGGCCGATCGCGATCCAGGTCCACAACCGCGACTACGCCAACTGGGAAGACCGCATGAACCCCTGGCCGGTGGAGTCCGAGACCCCCGAGGTGCACCTGCCCCGGCCCGGTCACGCTGACCTCGTCGGCACGCAGAAGTACGGGCTCACGGACGTCCGCGACATCCTTGAACGCGCAAGCGCGCGGGAGACCGCGGCGCGCGTGGCGGGTGGCGCCGTGGCAAAGGAGTTCCTGAGAGCGCTCGGGGTCGAGGTCTTCTCGCACGTACTGCAGATCACCTCGGTCACCGCCCCGCGACGGCATGACCTGACGCGCTGAGGACTTCGCCACCGTCGACGAGTCTCCCGTCCGCTGCCTCGACCCTGAGGCCAGCAGAGCGATGGTCGATGAGATCAACACCCTGCGCAAGCAGAACGAGTCCCTGGGCGGCGTCTTCGAGGTGCGCGCCTTCGGGCTCGTACCCGGGCTCGGCTCGCACATCTCATGGGAGGAGCGCCTCGACGGCCTGCTCGGCAATGGCGATCCTCTCGATCCAGGCGATGAAGGGCGTCGCGATCGGCGACGGCTATGAGGTCGCCGGCCTCCCAGGCTCGCAGGCACATGATGAGATCTTCTACAGCGATGAGCGCGGCTACTACCGCGAGACCAATCGCGCCGGCGGAATCGAGGGCGGGATGACCACCGGCGACCCGCTGATCGTCCGCGGCTCGATGAAGCCGCTGCCGACGCTGACAAAGCCGCTTCGCTCCGTCGACATCGAGACCCACGAGCCCGCTCAGGCGCTGCGCGAGCGGACCGACTCATGCACCGTCCCCGCCGCCGGCGTCGTCGGTGAAGCGATGGTCGCGCTGGTTCTGGCCGACGCCTACCGCAAGAAGTTCGGCGGCGACCACATCGACGACGTCAAGGCCGCCATCGCCGCATACGAGGAGCGGATCGGCTGGCGGCGATGACTGCCGCCTCCGGCACAACGCCCAAGGTCGCCCTGATCGGCTTCATGGGCGCAGGCAAGTCGACGGCCGCCCGCGCGCTCGGGCCGGAGAGCGCAGACGTCGACGCGGTGATCGAGTCTCGCGAAGGGCGCAGCGTCCAGCAGATCTTCGAGGCAGAAGGCGAGCAGACCTTTCGTGAGCTCGAGGAGCGCGTCACGCTCGAGTTGCTCGATGATCCGAGCCTCAACGCCGTGGCGCTCGGCGGTGGCGCGATCGCCTCGCCGAGGGTGCGCGACGCGCTGGCCGGCGCACGTGTCGTCTGGTTGGACGTGGAGGTCGACGATGCCTGGGAGCGCGTCTCGAGAACCGCCGGGATACGGCCGCTGGCCCGGGACCCTCAGCACTTCGAGCAGCTCTACGAGCAGCGCCGGCCGCTCTACGAGGAGCTCGCCGATGTGATCGTGCCCGGGAGCAGGTCCAGCTCGATCGCCGAGGTGATCGCCGCGACCGAGGGTCTGCCGCATGGGCACGCTCGCGTCCTCTGGGCGACGACCCCGTCTGCCGACTACCCGGTCTACGTAGGTCAGGGCATCGTCACCGATCACCGGTTCTGGCCCCAGACTGTCAGCGGCCGGCGCGTCGTGATCAGCGATTACAACGCCGGACGCCATTACGGGGAGCTGTTCAATCCCGCGCTCGCGAGCATTCGCATCACCCCAGGCGAGCAATCGAAGACCGTCGCACACGCCGAGATCATCTGGACCGAAATGGTGCGTGCCGGCGTGACGCGCACGGACGTTGCGGTGGCCGTGGGCGGCGGCGTGATCGGAGACATCGCGGGGTTCTGCGCTGCCACCTACCAGCGCGGGATCCGCGTGGTCCAGGTCCCGACGACGCTCGTGGCCCAGGTCGACTCCGCCTACGGCGGCAAGACCGGCGTCGATCTGGCAGAGGCCAAGAACTACGTCGGCGCCTTCCACCAGCCGTCAGCCGTGATCGTCGACACGGCGACGCTCGCGACGCTGCCGCAGGAGGAGCTCGCGGCCGGTTACGCCGAGGTCGTGAAGACGGGCCTGATCACCGGCGGCATGCTCTGGCAGCGGATCATCGCAGGCGCGCAGCCGAACGACCCTGACGTGATCGCGCGATGTGCCCTGGCCAAGCTGCGGGTGGTGGCCGAGGACGAACATGACACCGGGGTGCGTCAGCTGCTCAACCTGGGACATACGATCGGCCACGCGATCGAGACGGCAACCGGCTATGCGCGCTATCGCCACGGGGAGGCCATCGGCCTGGGGCTGCTGGCCGAGCTTCGCCTGTCGGGCGCCGACGAGCTTCGCGGTCAGGTGCTGGAGCTGCTCGCTCAGGTTGGGCTGCCGTTGACCCTCGACAGGGACGTGGACATCGAGCAGGTCATCTTCGCCACCGCTCGCGACAAGAAGCGTGTGGGGGAGGGACCGGTGCCGTTCGTGCTCTGTCCCGAGCCGGGGCGGCCGCAGTACGGCCAGATCGTGCCCCCAGCCGAGCTGCGCGCCGCGCTCAAGGAGCTCTACTGATGGCCTCGATCGTCAACAACCGCGTCGAGGTGATGCACGGCGTGAACCTTGACCAGATCGGCTTCCGCGACCCCGCCCACTACGGTGACCTGAATCTGCGGGCGCTCGAGCGCCAGATCGACGCGTGGGCGAGCGAGATGGGCTTGAGCGTGCGCTTCTTCCAGACCAACCACGAGGGCAATTTCGTGGAGCATCTCCATGAGGCGCGGAACCTTGCCGACGCGATCATCCTCAACCCGGGTGCCTGGACCCACTACGCCTGGGCGATCCACGACGCGCTCGAGCTCACTCACCTTCCGGCTGTCGAGGTGCACCTCTCAGCCGTGAACGAACGCGAGCCGTGGCGGCAGCTGTCCGTCGTCGGCGACCTTTGTCTGGCAACCGTCTCGGGCAAGGGCCCGGACGGCTACCGCGAAGCCCTGGAAATACTGAAAAAGGAGTTGGCTGATGAGCACACGCGCTGAACGGCTGATCGCCGACCTGGACGGGGCCGGCGTCGACCTGTTGCTGGTCTCGAACCTCTTCAATGTTCGGTACCTGACCGGATACACCGGGTCCAATGGTCTTGCCCTGATCGGGTCGGACACGCGCGTGTTCCTCACGGACTTCCGTTACACCGAACAGGCCGAGCAGGAGGTCTACCCGGAGTTCGAGCGCGTAACAGTGGCACAGGATCTGATCAACGACGCGCTCCAGTTCCTGCGCGAAGGAACCGTGCGCGTCGGCTACGAGTCGGAGTCGGTCACCGTCGCTGCGCTCGATCGGATGCGCGAACTGTTTCCCGAGCGCGTCGAGCTGGTGTCGACCAAGCGGCTCGTCGAGAACATGCGCATCGTCAAGGATGAGCAGGAGATCGAGCTGATCGCCGCTGCTACCAAGATCGCCGACGAGGCGCTCGAGGGGCTCTTGGGCGCCGGGCTCAAGGGCCGCACCGAACGTGAGCTGGCGTTCACGCTCGAACACGAGATGCGGCTGCTTGGCGCCGAGGGTCCGAGCTTCGACGCGATCATCGCGAGCGGGCCCAACGGCGCGCTCCCGCACGCGACGCCGCGTGACGTGAAGATCGAGCAGGGCCAGCTGGTAGTGATCGATTGGGGCGCCAAGGTCTCGCGGCTACTGCTCGGATTGCACGCGAACGGTCGCCGTGGGGGAGCCGGGCCCAGAGGCCCGCGAGGCCTATGAGCTCGTGCTCGGGGCGCAGCAGGTCGGCCTCGACGAGGTCCGTGCCGGCGGCAACGGCAAGGAGATCGACAAGGCCGTGCGCGACATCATCTACGGCGCCGGCCACGAGGGCCATTACGGCCACGGTCTGGGTCACGGCGTCGGCCTCGAGATCCACGAGGCACCGACGCTCTCGTTCCGCGCCGAGGACACGCTCCAGGCCGGCACCGTCGTCACCGTCGAGCCTGGTGTCTACCTGCCCGGAAAGTTCGGGATCAGGATCGAGGACCTGGTTGTCGTCGGCGAGGCCGGAATCGGGATCCTGACGCAGATTCCGAAGGCGCTAAGGGTCGTCGATTGAGACGCCACACCTCTCTACACTCAGCCATCGCATGATCTCGACCTCAGAATTTCGCAACGGAAGCCATATCGACGTCGAGGGCACGATCTACAAGATCGTGGAGTTCCAGCACGTCAAGCCCGGCAAGGGCGGGGCGTTCGTGCGCACCAAACTGCGCCGCGCTTCCGACGGCAACGTGATCGACCGCACCTTCCGTGCCGGCGAGAAGTTCCGCCCTGTCCGTACCGAGGTACACAACATGCAGTTCCTTTACAAGGACGGCAGCGACGCGCACTTCATGGACACCGAGACCTACGAGCAGCTCACGATTCCCGAGACAACGCTCGCGGCCCCGCTGCGCTGGATGAAGGAGTCCGACGAGGTCGAGGTTCTCTACATCGACGGCAATCCGGCCGATGTGCAGCTGCCGAGCGCCGTCGACCTCGAGGTCAAAGAGACCGAGCCGGGGCTGCGCGGCAACACCGCGTCGGGTGGTGGCAACAAGCCCGCCACGCTCGAGACCGGTGCGCAGATTCAGGTGCCGCTGTTCGTCAATATCGGTGACATGGTCCGCGTCGACACCCGCTCGGGCGATTACGTGTCGCGCGCCTGATGGCGCGACGCACCGAGCAGCGCCGGGCAGCGATCTGGGCGCTTTATCAGAGTGACCTTCTGGAGCGCCCGCTCGATGAGACGTTTCCGCGTGACGTGCACAAGTTCACGCGGGTGCTGGCCACCGAGGTCAAGCACCATCAGCCTGAGTTGGACGAGCTGATCACGCGCTACTCCAGCGGGTGGTCGCTCGGAAGGATCGCGCCGCTCGAGCGCTCGATCCTACGGGTCGGCCTGCTCGAGCTGACGCGGCCCGAGCTGCTCCCCGGCGATCAGGCGATCCCGCCGGAGGGCGCGATCAACGAGGCCGTCGAGACCGCCAAGGAGTTCTGTGGCGCCGACGCCCCCGGATTCGTGAACGGCATTCTTGCCGCGGCGCTGCGAGACCACCAGTCGGCCGAGGCGTAGGGCAAACTTCACGCCATGGGCTACACCACGGAGGAAGGCCGCACGCAGATCCTCGACGACGCGGCCGCTGCGGTGGAGCAGCTGAGCATCGCGGTCGCCGCGCTCGGCGAGGCATACGAGCACCTTGACGAGCAGTCGGGCGATCGCATGGAGACCAGGCTGTTCCGGCCATTACAGGGTGCCTACGGACAGCTGCAGCGCACCCTGAGCGAGTTCGCCCAGCGGTCCGGGTTGCCCGGCCGCGATTTCCCGCAGGCGCGGACGCCGGCGCCGGAGGATCCGCGGGCCTCGCTGGAGCACGCAGCTGACGCGATCCATGCGGCTGACGAGATCCTGGCGGAACTGCAGGATTCGCTGCTGCCCGTCGAGGTTGGTGATCAGCAGCTGCGCAGCGGCCTCTCGGGGACTCGCACCGCGATCGCCCAGCTCCCGGAAGCGTGCGACGACTTCATCCGCACGCTGGGCCGCTAGCCGATAAGCCGCTCCGTCAGAGCGCTGCTTCGACGTCCAGCGGTTCCTGCCCAGCAGCCCGCATGCCGCGTTCAAGAGCAGCGATCACGGCTTCGATCACCGCGACGCGCGCGTAGCCCTTGCTCTCTGCCGAGATCAACGTCCAGGGTGCGGGCTCGTGGTCGGTCTTGCGCAGCATGTCGCCGAGGGCCTGCTCGTAGGCCGGCCGCTTCTCGCGGTTGCGCCAGTCGTCATCGGTCAGCTTCCAGGTTTTCAACGGATCGGTGGCACGGGCGTTGAAGCGCTTGAGTTGCTCGTGGGAGGAGATGTGCAGCCAGAACTTGACGATCACCACGCCCTCCACAGAGAGGCTGCGCTCGAACTCGACGATCTCGCGGTAGGCGCGCTTCCACTCGGGCTTGGTCGCGAGGCCCTCAACGCGCTCGACCAGCACGCGGCCGTAATACGTGCGGTCGAACACGGACATTCCGCCTTGCCCGGGAACGTCGGGCCAGAAGCGCCACAGGAAGTGGTGGCGCTTCTCACGGTCGCTCGGAGCGCCGAACTCGGAGACCTTGTAGTGACGTGGGTCCAACGGAGCGGTCAGCCGGCGGATCGCTCCACCCTTGCCGGACGCGTCCCAGCCCTCGAAAAGGATCAGCAGCGCCGGCCCGAGTGTGCCAGGACCGATCAGGCCCCCGCACTGCAGGCGCAGGGCCAGTAGCCGCTTCTGCGCCCGTTCGAGCCGCTCGAGCTCCTCCTGCTTCGACAGCTTCAGAGAAAGGTCAACTTCCTGGAGTGACGCCATGGCTCGTACTCTGACAGCATCCGGAATCGTGGAGCAACGAACCATCGGACGCCTCGGACGCAGCGTCAGCGTCGTCGGACTCGGTACGTGGCAGCTCGGCGCCGATTGGGGGTCGGTCGACTCGGGCGATGCCGAGGCCACGCTCGAAGCCGCGGTCGACGCCGGCATCACGTTCTTCGACACAGCCGACGTCTACGGCGATGGCCGCAGCGAGGAGTTCAACGGAGCGCTGCTCAAACGCCACCCGGAGGTCTTCGTAGCGACCAAGATGGGTCGCCGCGTGGAGCAGCTGACGGAGAACTACTCAGCCGAGAACTTCCGTACGTGGAACGACCGCTCCCGCGCCAAGCTCGACGTGGACACCCTGGACCTGGTTCAGCTGCATTGCCCGCCCGACGGCGTCTACGACAGCGACGCCGTCTTCCAGGACCTCGACCAGATGGTTGCCGACGGCCGGATCCGCGCCTATGGGGTGTCGGTCGAGACCTGTGAGCAGGCGCTGAAAGCGATCGCGCGGCCGCAGGTCGCCTCGGTACAGATCATCCTCAACTGCTTCAGGCTCAAGCCGCTCGAGCAGGTGCTGCCTGCGGCCAAGCAGGCCGGAGTCGGGATCATCGCCCGGGTTCCGCTGGCGTCGGGGATGCTCTCCGGACGTTATGACCGCAACACCACGTTCGCGCCAGACGATCACCGCAACTACAACCGGCACGGCGAGGCATTCGACGTCGGTGAGACTTTCTCAGGAGTGCCCTACGAGGTCGGTCTCGAGGCGGCGGAAGCGCTCAAGCGGCTGGTCGATCCCGGAGTCACGTTGGCGCAATTCGCGCTGCGCTGGGTGATCGACCAACCCGGCGTCAGCACCGTGATCCCCGGCGCGCGCAACCCGGAGCAGGTGCGCGCCAATGCCGCGGCCGCCGCGCTTGCGCCACTGCGCGAGGAGCAGCTGGAGGGCGTCGCGGAGGTCTACGAGCGCCTGCTGCGCGAGCACGTGCACGACCGCTGGTAGGCGCTCGATCGGCTGAGCGCCGCCGCGCTCACGCTTGGCCGTAGTACGCGTTTGGTCCGTGCTTGCGCCCGTGATGCTTGTTGCGGAGGGCGGCGTCGAGTGGCGGTGTCGACGGTTCGAGCGCGGCGGTGAGAAATGCCATGCGTGCGACCTCCTCAAGCATCACCGCGTTGTCCACGGCCTTTGCGAGCGTGGCTCCCCAGGTGAACGGTGCGTGACCCCGTACGAGCGCGCCGGGTACCTGCAAGGGCCCGCGATCGGCGATCGCCTCGATCAATATCGTGCCGGTGTTGCGCTCGTAGCCCTCGTCGATCTCCTCCTCCGTCAGTGCGCGGGTGATCGGGATGGGATCCGCGGAGAGGTCCGCGTGGGTGGTGCCGTAGATCGGGATCTCGCGTTGGGCCTGTGCCCAGGCGGTCGCCCAGGTTGAATGCGTGTGCACGATCCCGCCGATGTCGTCGAACCGGCGATAGAGCTCGAGATGAGTCGGCGTGTCCGTGGAGGGGCCGCGCTCGCCTTCGACGATCTCGCCGTCGAGATCGACGATGACGATGTCCGCTGCCGTCAGCGCTGCGTACGACACTCCGCTCGGTTTGATCCCAAACACGCCGCGCTCGCGATCGACCTGACTGGCGTTGCCCGAGGTCAGCTTGACGAGCTCATGGGCCGGCAGCGCCAGGTTGCCCGTCAGCACCTCTTCGCGCAGCTCTTGGAAGTGACTCATGGATCAGATCTCCTCGTGTTCGACTGAAAGCTTGTCAGCAAGCTGTAGCCGGCGACTCCTGCGGTCACCGAGCAGTGCGACAAGCCGGGCGAGGCGCCGCTTGGCTCAATGGGTCTTCTGGACGCCGACCGCCGTACCGGTGCCCTCGTAGCGGCTCGTGGTGGTCGCGTACGGCTTGACCGTGTCGGAGTAGACGAACTTGAGCCCGGTATCGACGTCGGCGGGCCCGGTGAGCCCCTGGGTCGCCTTGTAGAGGAAGAGCTCGACCGTGGCGAGGAAACCCTGGAGGTAGGGCTGCTGATCGATCGCGAACTGGATCGTACGATCGTGGAGAGCCTGCTCGGTGTCAGCCGTGAGGTCGAACCCACCGCCGAGCACCTCGCCCTTGAGGTTGTATCTCGTGAGCGCCGTGGCCACAGCAGCCGTGCTGCCGGCATCGACGGCGAAGTAGCCATCGTAGGCAGTCAGGCTCTTGCCGATGACGGCCTGGACCGTGGTCAGCTCCTGAGGCTCGGTTGCACCCGACGCCTGTGTGCGGACCTTGATGTTGCTGTGCTTGAGCACCTGCTTGATTCCGTCAAGGCGCGGCTGCAGGTTCGCCGAGCCCGGCGTTGCAATGAAGACCATGATCTCACCCCCGCCGGGAAGCAGCCGCTTGATCTCCCGGCCCATCTCCTGACCGCTCAGCACGAGATCCTGGCCGATGTAGGCGAGTCGGTCCGTGCCGGACACGTCGGCGTTGTACGCGATCACGGGGACGCGGGCGTTCATTGCCGCCTCGACAGGCTTGGCCAGCTCCCGGGATATGAGGCTTGTGGCTATGCCGTCGACTCCGGCGGTGGCAGCCGCGTTGATCGCCATTGCCATCTGCCCGACGTTGCTCGACTTCGAGCCCGTCCACTCGTATGAGCAGTTGAGCAACTGGCAGGCGTCCTGGATGCCGCTGATGGTGGGCGTGAAGAACGTGTCGGTTGTGGCGTGGTTGACGAACGTGAACCGGTAGCCACCCTTGACGCCGAAGATCGAAGCCAGGGAATTCGAGCTGACTGCCGCCTGCGCGGCGGATGTGCCACCGCCCACGGACCCGCAGGCTTCGAGTAGCACCGCGGCCAGGCCTGCGGCGCCCCCTGTCAGCGCCGTGCGCCGCGTGAGCTGCGGCGACTCGATCCGGGCGCCGGGCTGCTTGTCACGTGACTCGAGTCGCTCGAGCGCATCATCTGCGGCATGCTCAGACATCGTTCCCAAGCGTACGCAACGCAAGGATCTCTCGCCGGGGACCGACCGGTTTCAGGCCGGCCCCGGGAGAGGGGAGAGGCTGGTCAGCGTGTTGCTCGGCGCCGGACGATGGCGTCAAGCGAGACCGCTGCGATGAGCACGATGGCGGTGGCGATGTCCTGAACTGCGGCGGACACTCCCATGAGGCCCAGGCCGTCGTACACGACGGCGATGATCACGCCACCGAGCAGCGCGTTGACCATGCGCCCGCGGCCCCCGTACAGCGTTGTTCCACCGATCACCGCCGCGGCGACGGCGTACAGCACCAGGCCGCCACCGTCGAGATCGGTTGACATGTTGCCCTGCTCGGAGATGTAGATCAGTGAGGCGAGGGCCGCGGTGGCTCCGGACATGATGAACCCGAAGTCAAGCGTCCGGTCGAATCGAGCCGCGTGAAGGTGTTAGAGGTCTGTCGGAGTGTCACGTCGAGAATCGTGTATAGGGCTGACAGGACGACGATTCCGGCCACCATCGTGACCAGGAGCTCGATCAGTGTGAAGCCGTGCTCCTGCCGAGCTCGAGCGAGCACCCATCTGACCGGTCGCGTCAGTGGCATTTGCCGCTCGCAGAGCCGGTGGTGGCGAGGTCCATGATCGGCGCCGCCGTGGGCGCGGCGAAGTTCGTGTTCGTGAACGCGGTCGAGTATTCGTACCGGTATGACCCCGAATTGTTGAAATCGGCGCACACCGACAGCGTCCCCTTTGTCCCCGGTGGCGCTGGCCGTGGTGGTGCCCGCGGCGGACGTGCTCGCGAACGGTGCTGGGTACACGGCATAGGTCGTCCCCAGACCGTCTCCGTTCGAGCCGCCGGCACGTTTTGCCACACGTCGGTGCACGCGGTCCCAGTCGTACTTGTGAACTTCATCCAAACGTCGGTCGGCAGCTTGAGGGCGCCGGTGTACTTGACGGCCACGTCGACCGCGGGGTCCGCGACGACCGGGACGAGGCCGCTGGGCGACAGCCCGGACGCCCCCGGCGCCACGGTCGCGGTGCCAGACCCCGTCGGCGGCTGCAGCGGCTGCTCCTGCTCGCACGCGCCCGCCCACAGCTGGTAGTTGTTGTTGCTACGTCGTCGACGGCGACCAGAACGGGAACAGGCTCGAGCCGCTCAGCGATGCCGCGTACGCGGTCTGCGAACCAACGGTCTTGAACGCCGACATCTTGTTGCCGTTCCCGCTCCCGTAGTACGACAGTTCGAATCCGTTGGCGGGAAGCTGGACGTGGCTCGAGTTCTCGGTCTCGAACGTCGAGGTGACGTTGCCCGCCTGTCCCATCACCTCCGTGTTGGCGGCGGCGGTCGAGGTCTGGTTCACCACCTGGGTCTGGGTCGGGCTGGCGAGGCCGTTGACGTCGACGTAGCCGAGGTCGGTGTACGTGAGCGTGAAGCTGTCGCTCGGCAGGCCCGCGAACGCGACGCAGCCGTTCTGATCGGTGATCGCTCCGGCCGTGTAGTTGGTGGTCTGGCCCTTCGCGCCGATGTTGACGCCGGACAGTGGTGTCGCGGTCTGGTCGTTGGCCGTCGCCACCATCGTCCCCGCCAGCGACCGCGTGATGACCGACTCCTCGGTCACGGTCTTCCCGGCACCTCCAACCGCTCCGGACCAGCTCACATTCGAGGTCAGCTTGAAGTAGGCGGTGGCCTTGGACGTGCAGCTAGAGCCACCGGTGGCGTCGAGGAACGTCGCCGTCGAGGCGACGGTGTACTGGGTGTTGTTCAGCGAGACGGTCCTCGTCTGGTTCAGGGCGGTCAGCTGCGCGTCGGACATCGCCTTCATGCGCTCCTGGTCCTGCTGGGCGACGACGTCGGCCTGCGAGTGGTTGCGCGTATAGCCGGTGAAGTCGCTACTGGTGATGAGTCCCTCGGCGACCGCGGCCGAGATGAGCAACACGAGCACCGCGCTGACCAGCACCTCGATCAGCGTGAAGCCCCGCTCCGACGCCAGACGAGCGCGCACCCGGTACCCGAATCCAGTGTTCACAGCCGAAGGATCGGCCCAGCCCAGGCACTGCTTGAGAAAGCGGGGCAAGGGCAATCGCACGTTAACCGCGCGCACACGCCCGTCCGACGACCCTCGGCCGCCGCCGCTCCGGCGGTCGGCGGGTTCGACGGGCGATGGCCGAGAGGCGCGGAGCATTGGTCATTAGGGTGGGTCGATTGCGCGCGCGAGCCGCGGGAGGTAGCTCGCGCGCGTTATGCGATTTGTCGGCGGCGGCGAAGCCGACCTGAGCCGTCCGAAACCAAACTGGACGGATAGCCGAGTCCGGACCCCGGACGACGGCCCCGATGACCGACCCCGGACGATGGCCCCGACGACGGACCCCCGACGGCGGACGCCCGACGGCGGACGCCCGACGGCGGACGCCCGACGACGGACCCGAATCCGCGCTACCGACTACGCCGCAGGATCGCCCCCACGTCCCCCTGGAGCAGCGGATCGGCCAACGCCGCGCGCACGTCGGCCGGCCGGTGCAGCGCCCGCTCGGCCCGAAGGATGCCGACCTCGTAGCCGACATCGCGGATCGCGGTCAGCGCGACCCCCATCACGTCGTTCCGCCACGTCTGCTCGGGCAGCGCGAACAACTCGGGCAGCGGGCGGGCGATCCCTACGAGGTACAGGCCGCCGTCGATCGCCGGACCGAGGACGACGTCGCAGCCGGCGCCCAGGTCGTCGAGCGCGCCGGCGGCGTGCGTGGCACGGAAGCGCGGCAGATCGGGCCACACGATCAGCAACGGGCCGCCGGCGCGGGCGAGCACGCGGGCCGAGCCGTCCGCGAGCCGACCGGCGATCCCCTCGCCGTTCTGAGGGAACAGCACGGCATCGGCCCCAACCAGCCGGCGGAGCTCGGCGCCCGCGTCGGGAGGGTCGTGGGCGACGTGCGGCGGCACCGGCGAGACCTGCCGGGCCCAGGCCGCCGCGTGCGCAATCAGCGCGGATTGCAACTCGACGCAGCCCTCGCGGCCCAGCAGCGGCTCGAGCGCCCGCCGGACCTCGCCGGCGCGTGGCGCCCGCGCCATGATCAGTACAGCCGGCCCCGGACTGGTCATCGCCGCCACCCTACCGGCGAACCGCCAAACTCCCAAAGACCCCTATCGGGGTACGCGTCCACCCTCGGCGCCGCGTTCGTGGGCGGGACCGCGCGGCGGGGCGATGCCGAGGACGCGCATCGCCTTGAGGCCGAGCGACAGCTTCTCGCGACCGTCGGTAGACGAGACATCGAGCCCGGTCAACTCGCGCACGCGCTCAAACCGGTAGCGGACGGTGTGGCGATGGGTGATCAGCCGCTGCGCGGTCGCGTTGACGTTCGCGTCGCACTCGAGGAACGTCGACAGCGTGCCGAGCAGATCGGTCTCGTACTGCTCGTCGTAGGCGACGAGCGGCCGGACCGTCTCGTCGTAGAAACGGCGCAGCTCGACCGGGTCGTTCATGTGCGGTAGCAACAGCTGATAGGTCCCGGTCTCTTCGTAACCGAGCTCGACCCGCTCCGGCTCGCCCTCGACGACGTTGGCCGCGAGCAGCGCCTCGTTGCGAGCACGGTGCAGCTCGAGCGGATCCCCTGCGCGCCGGCTGCGGCCGATCGCAAACGCGAACCCGGGCAGCCCGGACTCGAGCTCGCGGAGGATCGCGGACACCGCGCGCCGCCCCATCTCGCCGTCGCCATCGGGGAGCAGCACCGCGATCTCCGACGCCTCCTCGGCGGTCGGCGCGGCGATCGAGCCCGGCGCGATCGACCGCGCTCCGCGCGCCGCCAGCGCCAGCATCCGCCGGCGCCAGTCCTCCTCGGTGGGGTTGCGCGGGTGGGCGCGGATGATCACAACGCTGGCCCCGGGGCTGAGGTCGGTGCCGAGCTCCTTGCCTCGCGCGATCAGGTCCTCGCGGCCCTCGATCCGTCCCTCGAGCACGGCGCGCATGAATCCGGTCGCCGCCTCCTCGGAGGCGCGCTCGGGCGCGCGAACCCGCTCGACCTCGGACGCGATCAGCGTCGTGACCAGACGCAGCAGCGAAGCGTCGGTCGGCCGCTCGGAGGCCCGCATCCGCAGCCTCCCGACCGACGACTCGGCCACCTTCAGCTCGATCGTCGTCACGTCATCGGCGTCGCGCATCAGCGAGCGTTCGTCCGCAGGCGAACGCGCCGCGACCGCCAGCACGGTGGCGGAGCGGTCGATCAGGATCAGGCTGGTGTCGAGCGCGCGCGCCGCCGCCCGCAGGATCGCGGGTAGCCCCGCCCCATCTTCGACGGCGTCCGTGATGGCGGCCAGCGCAGCCAGGTCGGGCGCGGCCGCCCCGGTCTGCTCCTGGGCGCGATCAGGCAATCGGCGCAGTCCCCGCCCGGGTCAGAACACCCTGGGCCACTCGACCACCACCACCGCGCCGAGCAACACGCCGACCCCCACGAGCGCAGCCAGGACGTAGGCGGACAGCATCACGGCGAGGACCCGCTCGTGGACTCGCCGGTACGCCGTGACCGCGGGGACGATCACGAGCAGCATGTACGCGATCAGGCCGAGCACGCCGCAGCCCGCGGCAACTAGGTAGGTGATCTGTTGGTTACTCATCGATGTCCGACGGAATTGTGCCCGATGGTGGCGATGGCCGAGTACGGATTCGACCCCGGCGGCCGCGCCACCTTCACACGAACAGTGGAAAGCCGAAATCGCGCGGCACCGGGACCGCGCAGCAAGCGCCAGGGTACCGAGGCGCCAGCGCAGCCGCGGCGGCCCGCGCCCGCGCGCGCCCCTCACCCGCGGATACATCCCAAAATAGCCCTGCAACTGTCGGCCCCGACCCCGACACGAACGCGTGGTCAGCGGCCGCCTCCCGCACTGCTGCGAGCGCCGGTTCGATGTCCGGGCACAGCGACACCGCCGCGGGCTCGAGGTCGTTGACGAGCAGCCGCGGGGGCAGGCGCTGACCGGGGCTGAGCGAGGACCACAGGTCCGGCAGCCTTGCGGCAAACTCGAGCTCGTCGTCCCGGAGCCCCAGCCGGTCGGCTTCCGCATACACCGACGCCGTCGACAGGCGGTGTGGCAGCGGCACGATCACAAACGCGTGCGCGGCGAGCGGCGCCCTCGGCTCGACCTCGTCCCCCGCTCCGGTCCCGAGCACCAGCCCCGGGGTGAGCTGGCTCGGCACGTCGGAGCCGAGTTCGGCCGCGAGCTCCGCGAGCGCGGAATCGTCGATCCGCGCAAGCCGCGCCGCCATCCGGAGCACCGCCGCCGCGTCCGCCGAGCCGCCGCCCATGCCGGCCGCAACCGGAATCTGTTTGCGGATCGTGACCTGTACCCGGGGCGCGTCCCAATCGCGGTCCCGCAACCCCGCCACGGCGCGCGACACGATGTTCGGCCCCTCGACCCCCGGGCACACGACCTCGTCGTCGAGCGCCGCGCGGGTGATCAGCTCGACCTCGTCCGCAAGCGACACCGACTCGATCAGCGTGATCAGCTCGTGGCGCCCGTCGGATCGCCGCGAGCCCACGAACAGGCTGAGGTTGACCTTCCCAGGCGCCCGCGCGAACAGCTTCACCGGACCGCCAGCCTCGCCGCAAGCTCGGTGAATTCCGCGGGGGACAGCCGCTCGGCGCGCTCATCCGGGGGATGACCCATGTCCACGAGCGCCGAGCGCGCCCGCTCGCGTACGCCCGGCGGCGCGCCGGACGCCAGCGCCAGCGACCCGGGGAGCGCCTTGCGCCGGTGCGCGAACGCGTCGTGGACGAGCGTTCGAACCGCGGGATCGACCCGGTCCGACCCGGACCCCGTCCCCCGCCGCCGCAGCCCGACGAGCACCGAATCGACCCGCGGCACCGGCCGGAACACCGTGCGCGACACGGGCCGCAGCACCTTGACCTCGCACACAAGCTGGGCCAGCACCGACGGTGCTCCGTAGGCCGCCGAACCCGGCGCCGCCGCGAGCCGCTCGCCGACCTCCCGCTGGACCATCACCACCCACGACCCAACCGACGGCAACTCGTCGATCGTCCGAAGGATCACGGTCGCGGCGATCCCGTACGGGAGGTTGGCGACGACGGCGGTCGGCGCCGGGTCCAGTGCCTCGAAGTCGAGCTCAAGCGCGTCGGAAAAATGGACCGTCACGTTGGAAAATCCAACTAAAGAGTCGGTGAGGGCCGACTCGAGGCTCCGGTCGACCTCGACCACGTGCAGATGCGCGACCCGAGACGCCAATCGCTCGGACAGCACTCCTTGCCCGCCACCGATCTCGAGCACAACGTCGTCCGCGGACAGCTCCGCGAGCCGCTCGATCACGTCCAGGATGTTCCGGTCGATCAGGAAGTTCTGACCGAGGCGGGTCACCACCCAAATACCTCGGCCGCGCTCGCCTCGACGGCCGCATCGAACTCGTCGTAAGCCACACGCCGCTCGACCGCGAGCGCCGTGGCCGTCATCGCCACGTGCGCCGGCTGGTTCGGCTTACCTCGCATGACCTGGGGCGTCAGGTACGGCGCGTCCGTCTCGACCAGCAGCCGCTCCGCCGGGACGCGAACCGCGGCCAGCCGCAAATCGGAAGCCTTCGGATAGGTGACGTTGCCGGCGAACGAGAACCACCAATCGTCATGCGCAAGGCATTCGTCGATCCGGTCGGGCATCGAGAAGCAGTGGAGGATCACGCGCACCCCGCCCGCCAGCTCGGACAGCATCGACAGCGTGTCGTCCTCAGCGGCACGCGTGTGAATCACCAGCGGTTTGCCGACCGAGCGCGCCAGCGAGATCTGAGCCGCGAACGCCCGCTTCTGGTCGGCCTCGGGCGCGTAGTCGCGGTAGTAGTCGAGGCCGGTCTCACCGATCGCGACGCATTTCGGATGCGCCGCCAGCGCCTCGAGCTCGGCGAGGTCCGCGTCGTCGTACCCGGTGGCGCTGTTCGGGTGGCGACCGATCGCCGCGTACACCTGCGGGAAGTCCTCGGCCGTGGCCAGCGCGGCCCGGCAGGACGCGCCGTCGGTCCCGACCGTGACGATCCGATTCACCCCGACCTCCGTCGCCGCGGACACGAGCTCCGCGTCAGGCGGTTCACACAGCTCCAAATGGGTGTGGCTGTCGATCACCCGCGTTTCGGGAACAGCGGCTCGAGCGCGCTCACCGATCCGCCCGCCACATGCGGTGAAAACGACGCGGCGTCGTATTCGAATCGAGGGGCGCCGATCGCCTCGAGCAGGCGTGCGCTGCTGGACGGTACATACGGGTGGAGCAGCACGCTGACGACCCGGAGTCCCTCGGCCAGCGACGCGAGTGCCTGATCGAGCTCACCCGCCAACTCCGGACTGCGCGCCAAAGACCACGGCGCGCGCTCCTCGACGTACCGGTTCAGGCGCCGGACGCGCTGCCAGACCAGCTCGAGTGCCTGCGTGACCTCGAGACGGTCCAGCAGGGTGGCCACGTCGGCCGACAGTCCCTGGAACTCGCTCACCAGCGCGGGATCCGCCGGCACCGCGGGAATCGAACCGTCCCGGTACCGGAGCAGCATCGCGATCGTGCGGCTCGCCAGGTTGCCGTATTCGTTCGCCAACTCGCTGTCGTAACGAGCGCGCACCGCGTCGATCCCAACGCTCCCGTCGCCGCCGAACGACACGTCCCGCATCAGGTAGAAGCGGAGCGCGTCCGTGCCGTACTCCTCGATCACCTCGAACGGGTCGAGCACGTTCCCGAGCGACTTGCTCATCTTGCGGCCGTCGGCGCCGAGCAGGAAGCCGTGGACGAACACGTGGTTCGGGATGGGGAGGTCGGCCGCCATCAGCATCGCCGGCCAGAAGATCGTGTGGAACTTGAGGATGTCCTTGCCGATCAGGTGGTACGTCGCGGGCCAGAAGCGTCCGGTCAGATCCTCGCCCGGCCGGGCGTACCCGAGCGCCGTGTAGTAGTTGAGGAGCGCGTCGAACCACACGTAGAAAACGTGCTCGTGGTCCCATGGCACGGTCACTCCCCACTTCAGCCGCTTCCGCGACAGCGAGATGTCCTGGAGGCCCTGCGAGATGAACGAACGCGCCTCGTTGAAATGGTGGGGCGGCATGACGAAGTCGGCCTGCCCGTCGAACAGCCGCTCGAGCGGCTCCTGGAACGCGGACAGGCGGAAGAACCAGTTCTCCTCCTGGTGGCGCTCGAGCACGATTTCGTGGATCGGGCAGCGGTTGCCCTCGAGGATCTCGTTCTCGACCTTGAAGTCGGCGCACCGCGGGCAGTACCACCCCTCGTAGATCCCCTTGTAGGTGTAGCCGTTGTCGTGCACGCGCTGGAGCACCTGCTGCACGCGCTGCTCGTGCTCCTCGTCGGAGGTGCGGATGAAGAAGTCGTTGGTGGCGTCGAGGATCGGGGTCAGCGCCTTGAACTTCTCGGCGTTCCGATCGGCGAGTTCGCGCGGCTCGATTCCCAGCGCGGCCGCCGCGTCGGCGACCGGCTCGCCGTGCTCGTCGGTCCCGGTCAGGAAGAACACGTCCTCGCCGCGCTGGCGCATGTGGCGCGCGACTACGTCGGCGGCGATCGTCGTGTACGCGTGGCCGAGGTGCGGCTGCGCGTTCACGTAATAGATCGGGGTGGTGATGTAGAAGGACATGCGGTGCAATTGACTTTATTGGCCTCGCTGCGCTGGCGAAGCGAGGCCGCTATTCAGACGTCAGCGCGCGGTACAGCCGGTTGGCCGCGACCCCGGTGAGCTCCGACACGACCGACGCGGCCGGCCGCGGCTTGGCCCCGGCCTCGACCAGGCGTTGCAGCGCTTCCAAAGCCGGCCCGATCTCGTCGACAACCGACGGGGCGCCACCGACGACGAGCGCGACCTCGCCGCGCGGGGCATCGGATGCGTACCGGGCCGCGAGATCGGCCGCGGTCCCGCGGACGATCTCCTCGTGGAGCTTGGTCAGCTCTCGGCACACGGCCACGGGGCGCTCCGGGTCAAGCTCGGCGAGCACTTGCAAAGACGCCGCCACCCGCTTTGGCGACTCGAACGCGACCAGCGTCTCGGGAGCGCTGAACACCGCCTGCAACGCGCCCTTCTTGCGGGGTAGGAACCCGGCGAACCGCCACCGGTCGGCGGGTAGCGCGCTCGCGACGAGCGCCGCCAGCGCCGCCGAGGGCCCGGGCAGCACCTCGACCGCCAGCCCCGCAGCGACGCATGCCTGCACCAAAACAAACCCCGGATCGGACACGAGCGGCGTGCCCGCATCGGAGACCAAAGCGACCACCGCGCCGTCGCGCATCTTCGATACCAGCTCCGCGGCACGAGCGCGCTCGTTGTGCTCGTGGTAGCTGACGAGGCGCCCACCGACGCCGTAGCGGTCGAGCAGCACCCGGCTGCGGCGGGTGTCCTCGCAGGCGACGATGTCGGCGTCGCGGAGCGCGGCGAGCACGCGCAGCGTGACGTCCTCCAGGTTGCCGATCGGGGTCGGGCAGATAACGAGGCGGCCGGGGCTCATCCCGCCGCCTCCGCGCGCTGGCGCAGGCCGTCGAACGCGAGCGCCGCCGCCCCGATCATCCCCGCCTCGACGCCGAACGCCGCCGGGACGATCTCGACCAGGTCGCGCGAGGGCGGGAGCGCCCGCTCGGCGACCTCGGCCCGGACCGGCCCGAGCAGGAGCTCGCCGGCGCCCATCACGCCGCCGCCGATCACGACGACCTCGGGGTTGAACGTGTTGACGAACCCGGCGATCGCGACGCCTAGGTTGCGGCCGATCGTCGCGATCGTCTCGATCGCGGCCTCGTCGCCGTCGTGGGCGAGCTCGGTGACGAGCGGCCCGACGAGCTCGCGGCCCTCGGCGTGGGCCCGGCCGAGGCCTGAATGGGGTCGCTCGTGGGCCATCCGCAGTGCCTCACGCGCGAGCGCAGTGCCGGACGCGAGCGATTCGACGCACCCGTGGTTGGGACAGTTGCCCTGGCACGGCGGCCCGTCGCGCTCGATCACCACGTGCCCGAGCTCGGCGGCCGCCCCGACCGCCCCGCGGTAGAGCTCGCCGCGGAGGAGAAGCCCGCCGCCGATCCCGGTGCCGATCGTGAGCAGCACGGCCTCGTTGCAGCCGCGGGCGGCGCCGGCCCGGTGCTCGGCCAGCATCGCGCAGTTGGCGTCGTTATCGACGAACACGGGCAGGTCGAGGCGCTCGGCCATCACGTCGGCGAACATGATGTTCTTGAGCGGGAGGTTCACGGCGATCACCGCATTGCCCGTCCGCTGATCGATTAAGCTGGGAATACCGAACCCGACAGCGGCGACCTCCCCGCCGGCGCGGCGACCGTCTCCTCGACGGCGTCGACGACGACGTCGAGGAGGTAGGAGACGTCCAGGCGGTTGATTGTGCGCTGGGCGCGGTGATGGACCGAGAGCCCAGAATCAACCGCGCCGGCTAGCAGCTTCGTACCGCCCATGTCGACGCCGATGGTGCGCCGGCCCGGCATGCCGTCACTATATGCATACACATGCCCAGCGATCTTGAACAGCCTGAGTACAAGCTCTACCGCGCCGGTCCCAAGGGCCTGAAGGCCCGCCTGCGCGGCGAGGACGACGAGCTTCAGGGTCCGGTCGAGTACCGGAAATACAAGGGCGGACGCGAGCGCGGGCCCGGGACCGGCCGCCGGATCACGCCCAAGCGGGTGATCCTCGGCGTCGTCGGCGTGATCGTGGCGTGGCTGCTGTTGTCGCTGGTGCTGTTCCTGATCAGCGCCCAGACGCACTCGGGCGGCCCGCTGGTCGCGGCGGCCGAGCCACAGCTGAGCTCCGGCGGCCCGATGTTGACCTCTGCGAACACGATCCTGATCCTCGGCCTCGATAACCGACCGACGACCGGTCAGGACTCCAAGGAGGGTGGCGGCGCGAATACGAACGAAGCCGACGCCAACACCGACACGATCATGCTGTGGCGCGTCGGGGGCGGCGTCTCGCGACGGCTCTCGATCCCCCGCGACACGCTGGTGAACATCCCCGGCCACGGCCAGGCGAAGATCAACGCCGCCTGGGCGTACGGCGGACCTGCGCTCGCGCTGAAGGTGATCAAGCAGTTCACAGGCCTCCAGATCAACCACCTGGTCGTGATCGATCTGGCCAACTTCCCGAAGTTCATCAACGACATCGGCGGCGTCAACGTCAAGACCGGCCGGATCTGCTCGACCATTTCCGGCGGCACCGCCAGGGGCGGCTTCACGCTGAACCTGAGCCCTGGGGTCCACCACCTGAACGGGGAGCAGGCGATGGTCCTCGCGCGGACCCGCGAGAACACCTGCAACGCGGCCAGCAACGACCTGACTCGCGAGGCGACGCAGCAGCAGATCCTCAACTCGATCAAGTCTCAGTTGCTGACGGTCCACACGTTCTTCCACCTCCATGGGCCGCCTGGGATGCGCCGAGCGTGTTCCAGACCGACATGGGCGGCCTCACGCTGCTCCAGATGTTCGCCGCCTCCGAGATCGGCGGTTCGGCCCCCCCGAGCCTGTTGAGCGAGACCAACAGCACGTACAACGGCGAGGACGTTTTGATTCCCAACCAGGCCAACGTCCAGGCCCAGGTGAACAAGCTGCTGAACGGTTGACGCCCGGGGGCGAGGCTGGATTCGGGTCCATGGCGGACCCAAATCGAGCACCCCCTTCAGGTTTTCGAATTTCTGCCGATAGAGAAGGGGTGAGTTCTCCCTTCACACCGGTCGGCTGGGCCGCCGCAGCATCGAACAGCCGTCCAGGGTGAAGGACCGCCGGAACTTCGTTCGCCGCCACGCGCGGCTGCTCGCGGGCGTAATCGCGACCGTGCTCGCGGTCGGCGTCGCGCTCGTCGCGCACTCCGCCGGGACCGCTCACGGAGCGCCCGCGGCCCACGGCGCGCAGGCAACCGCCAGCCGCGGCTCGACGAACGCTGCGGCGGGGACAAGGACGCCGCGCCGGGAACCGCTGCCTCTGCGCGGCTCAGCACAGCGGCCCACACCCCAGCCCACCCCGGCCCACCCCGGGACCGCCGGAAGCGGACGCCCCGG
>CAWFRF010000035.1:0-7009 GCA_963818135.1 uncultured Actinomycetota bacterium | reverse complement strand
GCCGCGATCCGCTGTGGCGAGACTTCTGGCTGGCGACCGCCCATCGTGACGGCGTCGCCCCTTTACTCGGCCCCGAGGTGCACACAGTCGAGGAGCAGCTGACCGCGACGGTCACCGGCGGCTACGTGAGTCTTGCGCCCGAATCGGTGTCGACCTTCTACCAGCGCCCGGGCATCCGGTACGTGCCGGTCGACGGCATCGAGCCGAGTGAGGTCGCGATCGCGTGGCGTCGCGGCGACGGGCGCGCGAGCGTGCGCGAGTTCGTCTCCTCGGTACGCAACAGGGCCCGGGCGCTGACGGGCGGCGGCGTTTGAGCACGGCGGCAGACTCGACCGCGAAGCCTGTCGCGCCAGCCGGACCAGAGTCCGGTGGTTGGGCGCCGATGCGCTACGCGGACTTCCGGCGCCTGTGGCTCGCCCAGTTCACGAGCAACGTCGGCTCGTGGATGCAGACGGTGGCGGCGCAGTGGGTGATGACCACGCTCACGAGCTCAGCCGTGCTGCTGAGCGCGATCCAGGCGGCTGGCAGCATCCCGGTGCTGCTGCTTGCGGTCCCGTCGGGTGTGCTCGGTGACCTGTTCGATCGTAAGCGGCTGATCCTCGTCGGACAGCTGGTGATGCTGCTTGCGGCCGCCGGCCTGGCGATCCTTTCGGCGCAGGGCGCACTCACGCCGGCGGTCCTGATCGGGCTGTTGTTCGTGATCGGGATCGGCGGGGCGATCGGCGCCCCCACCTGGCAGACGCTGCAGCCGGGCTGGTCCCCGAGGAGGTGCGCTCGCAGGCGATCGCACTCGGCTCGGTGAACCAGAACCTTGCCCGTGCGGTGGGGCCTGCGATCGGCGGCGTTCTGCTCGCTGCCACGAGCGCGGCGCTCGTGTTCGGCATCAACGCCGCGTCGTTCGTGGCGGTGCTCGGCGCGATCATGGTCACGCGCATCCCGATTCGCGAGCGGACACTGCCGCGCGAGCACGCTTTCGCAGCCGTCCGTGCCGGCGGACGCTTCGTGATCAACTCGCCGATGCTGCTTTCCGTCATCGCACGGACCGTCGCGTTCGTATTCTTCGCCGGCGCTCTGTGGGCAATCCTGCCGCTGGTCGCGCGCGAACGTCTGGGTCTCGGCTCCGGCGGTTACGGGTTGCTGCTCGGCTGTGTCGGTATCGGCGCGCTGCTCGCCGCCAACCTCGGGCCGGCACTCCGGCGCCGTCTTCCGCCCACCTCGATCTACGCGCTCGCCTGCCTACTCGTCGCGGCGCCGGCCGCCCTGCTCGCCGTTACGCACAGCGTGGCGCTGACAGCGGTTGTATTGGTGGCCTCCGGCTCGGCGTGGATCACCGGGCTCGGGATTCTCGGCACCGCGTATCAGGGACAGCTGCCGGCCTGGGCGAAGGCGCGTGCCTTTGCCTATTACCTGATCGCGTTCCAGGGCGCCAACGGCATCGGTTCGCTCGCCATCGGTGGCGTCGCCCAGGGCACGAGCGTCCGGACCGCGCTGCTCGTGATCGCGGGCGGATCGCTCGTCACCCTGGTCGTGACCTGGTGGCTGCCGCTCCCGGCCCACGTCGACGGCGACGAGCATCTGTCTGACCCGATGCCTCTGCCGGACATCCAGGATCCCAACGATCGCGGTCCAGTCTCAGTGACCGTCGAGTATGAGGTCCAGCCTTCAGAAATAGACGCGTTCCTGGCACTCACGGGGCAGCTGCGCCGCATGCGCCGGCGTACGGGCGCCGTGCACTGGCACATGCACCGTGACCTCGATGACCCGAGCCGCTTCACCGAGATGTTCATCGTCGCCACCTGGGAGGAGCACGAGCAGCAGCACGAGCGCGTAGAGCGCGCCGACCAGCAGCTCCTGTCCCGGATCGACAAGCTGCTCGTGCCCGGTCATCCCCGGTCAGCGCGTCACGCGGTGGGAATCAAGCCCTCGCGTCGCTGACCGCGGCTCCGCGGACGACGCTGCCTGTTGGCACTAGGCGAGCGGATCCAGCCCGAGCTCTGCGATCAGGTTGACCGCGCGCGGGCCGTGGTCCGGGTCTCCCACGCGATCAGGCACCGGTGCCCCAGCTGCGAGCAGTAGCCGCACGATCTCCGCATAGGGTTCAGTCGGGATCTCCTCAACCAGGCGCATCGAGGGTCCGCCCTCGGGGTCGCTGCAGTGGCGCGAGCCGTGAAGTGCCGCGCCCACAGCGCTCCCGCCATCCCGGAAGGTCAGCGCGGCACCGCGATCGACGAGCTCGCGCACCATCTCCACACGACCGCGCCAGCATGCCTGACCCAGCGGGTCATCGTCGCTCTCAGGGTTGCCGTCGACCCGTGCGCCCGCGTCGAGCAGCCGCCGCACCGTCTCCGCATGTCCGCCCTGAATGGCAAAGACCAGCATCTCGTCACGCAGCTCCGGCGATACCTGAGCTGCGGTCACGCCGGCAGCACCGCGCTCGCGCAACAGCGCGGCAACCTCCGCTTCGCCCCAGAGCTCCGCGATCTGCAGCGGCGCCAGGTCGTGCTCGTCGGGCTCGTCGATCGGTGCTCCGGCATCGATCAGCGCCGCCACGGTGCGTGGCGGACGCCGTCGCCACACGGCCTGGTGCAGGTGCGCGGCCCGCGGTCGCGCACCGGGCCGCAGAACACCTCGATCATCTCCGGGTTGTCGAAGTTGAGCGCGCGGCCGAGGTTGTAGTCGATCAGATCCTGAGAAGCACCGGCCTCGATCACCAGCCGCGCGCAGGTCGGATCGCGCAACTCGCAGGCGTGGTAGAGGACCTCGTTGCCCTCCAGCCCCTCGCGCTCGTCGCTTGGATCGGCACCAGCCTCGAGCAGCATCCGCGTAACCTCGACATCGCCGGCGATCCCGGCTGCGCCGTAGAGCGCAGCTTGCAGCCACCGTCCCTGCACAAAGAACCCGTTGGGGTCGGCGCCGGCCTCGAGCAGCAGCCGGACGACCTCCCTGATTCCGGCAGCGCGCGCCGTGTCGCCGCGCAGCAGCCGTGAGAAGCACGCGTAGAGCAGCGGTTCCCATCCGTTCGGGCCCGTCGGCTCGCCAACGACGCCAGGCCTCACAGCCAGGCGGCGTGCGACTTCCTCGACCTCGCCGGTCGCGCATGCACACGCAAGGTCGTGGCGGGCGATCGCTGGGTCCGCATCGAGCAGAGCACGGGCGCGGCGCAGGTCGGATGACGTGACGGCGGCAATCAGCGCCACCGCGCGCTCCGACGCGTCGAGCGTGACAGCCTCGATATGAAACTTGAGGCGCGGCCACGAACGGAAGCCGTACTCACGCGCGACCGCCAACTGTGCGAGTGCGAGTGACGAGAACTCTCCGGACCGTCGCCGCTGTTTGGCTTCGGCGCGCAGATGCCTGAGATCGGGCCGGGGCGGCAGGGAACGTGCTTCGGACATGACAGCTCCTCTCGGTCTCCGACGGGCCCGCACGCCGGACCGAGGTAACCGTCCGAACGCTCTCTGTCATTTCAATCGTCAGGTGGGCCTGAGGCCCTGTCCGCGGACCGGATGCGCCCTGCGCGCAACCGGTAGCGTAAACGACCGAACCGATGACGGGCGATGACTTCAACCTGCAGCGCTTCGTCGATGCACAGGACCGCGATGGCAGTTACGACCGCGCGCTCGCCGAACTCGAACACGGCCGCAAGCAGGGCCATTGGATCTGGTTCGTGTTCCCGCAGATCCAGGGCCTGGGCACGAGCGCGACCGCCCGCTTCTATGCCATCTCATCGCTCGCCGAGGCGACCTCCTACCTGGAGCATCCGGTGCTCGGGCCGCGGCTCGACACAGCTGCCGAGGCGCTGCTCGAGCTCCCGGGGCGCGATCCGGTGGAGATCCTTGGAGGGCTCGACGCGATGAAGCTGCGCTCGTCGATGACGCTGTTCAGCCACGTCGAGCATGCTGCACCGGTATTCGGCCGGGTGCTCGACGAGTTCTACGGCGGCCATTCCGACGCCGCCACCGATCGGCTGCTACTCCGCTGACGGCAGCAGGTCTCGCACGACCTCACGAAGGATCCGTGCGAGCTCCTCGGAAGGCACATCGCCGAATGCGTCGCCGTTCTCAACGAGCGTGTCGGTGATCGCGCCCATCGCCGAGGCCATCCGCACGCGTTGCTCGATCGGAATCACCTGTGAGCTCAGGATTCGGCCGATGCGCTCCTCGAGGATCTCATTCTCCAGGCGATTGCGTTCGTTGCTGTGGAGCGCGTCGATGGCACTTGCGTTGCGGCGATGTAGCAACCCCAGCTCATAGTGCTCGAGCAGGCCATCGATCACCCGGTCCATCAGACCCGGCCAAGCCGCGACTCGGGCGGGACCGTCGTCCAGAGCCTCGATCTCGTCGAGCCATTTACGGCCGAACTCGTGCAGCCGCAGATGCAGCTCCAGGAGGATGTCCTCCTTGCGCTCGAAGTAGTAGTAGAGGGCCGCCTTGGTGATCCCCAGGCGCTCTGCGATGTCGCGGAGCGAAGTCTTGTCGTAGCCGTTCTGTGTGAACAGGCTCGAGTGCGACATCGAGGATCTTTTCGCGTGTCTCCACGCCCTGCGTACGCGGTCGAGGCATCTCGTCAGGTAGTTTACTTGACGACCGGTCAGTAAACGCGCTACGGTCTCGCGAGCTATTTACTTGACGACCGGTAAGGAGACGATCCAACGATGATGATCGAGGCGCACGGGTTGCGCAAGCGCTTCGGCGAGACACAGGCGCTGGACGGGCTCGACCTGCAGGTCCAAGCCGGCACCGTGCTCGGCGTGTTGGGGCCGAACGGCGCGGGCAAGAGCACCGCCGTACGCATCCTCACAACCCTCACCAAGCCGGACTCCGGCACCGCGAGAGTGGCCGGGTACGACGTCGTCCACGATCAGGCCGTCGTGCAGCGCAACATCGGCGTCGTCGCACAGGACGCCACCCTCGACGAGGTGCTGACGGGCAAGCAAAACCTGGTCATGCTCGGGAGGCTCGGCGGCCTCGCTCGTCGTGCGGCGAGCTCACGGGCGGAACGCCTGCTGGAGGAGTTCGACCTCTCAGATGCCGCGGATCGCGTCGTCAGGGGCTACTCCGGAGGGATGCGGCGCCGCCTCGACCTCGCCGCCGGGCTGATCATGAATCCGCCAGTCCTGTTCCTGGATGAGCCGACGACCGGTCTGGACCCGACCAGCCGCACCCGCATGTGGGAGGTCATCAGGAACCTGGTCGGTGACGGCACGACGCTGCTGCTGACAACGCAGTATCTCGACGAGGCCGACGAGCTCGCCGACCGCATCGTCGTGATCGACCACGGTCATGCCATCGCCGAGGGCACGGCTTCGGAGTTGAAGTCGCGGATCGGCGGAGCGCGGCTCGAGGTCACGCTGACCGATCCTCATCCTGCTGCCGCACCGACCCTCGAGCCATTCGTCGCTGGGCCCCTGTCGGTCAGCCAGGATGCCCGCCATCTGCGGGCGCCGGTGGACACGGTCCAGGGACTTGCCAGCACGGTCGTGCGCGCGCTCGACGACGCCGAGGTGAGTGTCGATGACGTGCAGGTGCGCCCGCCCTCGCTCGATGACGTGTTCTTCGCCCTCACCGGAGATGACCGCTGATGCGCATCCGCCAGGCACTCAACGACGTGGCAGTCCTGACCGGCCGCAACCTCGTGCACATCGCCCGCGAGCCGCTCAGGCTCTCCGACGTGACGGTCCAGCCGGTGCTCTTCACGCTGCTGTTCATCTATGTGCTCGGGGCCGGCGTCCTGCTACCGCACGGGAGCTACATCGACTACGCAATCGCCGGCCTGCTGGCGATGAATCTGACGACCTCGGCGATCGGCACCGCGGTTGGGCTGAGCGACGACGTCAACTCGGGCGTCATCAATCGCTTCCGCACCCTGCCGATGTGGCGCCCGGCGATCATCGTGGCGCGATCGCTCGCGGACCTGCTCACGGCGACGCTCTGCGCGATGATCGTGATTGCCACGGGCCTCGTGGTTGGCTGGCGGCCGAATGCGAGCCTCGCGTCCGTGCTCGCCGGGCTGGGACTGTTCCTGCTGTTCAGCTACGCGCTCTCCTGGCTGTGCGCGTGCCTCGGACTGTGGAGCCGCGATGCCGAGTCGTCTCAGGGGATTGGCCTGATCGTGCTGTTCCCGCTGGCGATCGTCTCCAATGCGCTGGTCCCGACCCAGCACATGACCACGGTGGTCCGCACGATCGCGGACTGGAATCCGGTCAGCGCGGTGACCGCCGCGAGTCGCCAGCTGTTCGGCAACCCGAACCCGTCCGCGACGGTTCATGTCTGGCCGATGCAGCACCCGGTGCTGGCAGCAATCGCCTGGTCAGCGGTGCTGTTGGCAGTGTTCGCACCCGCCGCCGCGCGTCTCTATCGCACCCGGACAGGCGACTGAGAACTCAGAGCAGGAACGGGATCAGCATCTTGGTTCGCGCCATGTACGCCGGATAGGTGGACGGGAACGTGGCGGTGAGATTTCGCTCCTCGACACGCGCCGCCCAGACGAAATAGGCGCCCACGATCAGCGCGATCGCGAGGCCGATCAGGCTGATCGCCAGTGCCGTCCCGACCAGAGCAAGCAGGATGCCCGAGTAGATCGGGTGCCGCACGACCGCGTACGGGCCGGCGGTCACCAGCTCGGGCTCGGCCCGCTCGGAGGTTGGCATGCCCCAATTGCGGCCGATGATGACCCGCGCCCAGATCGCGAGCGCAAGCCCGGCCACGAACAGAACGGTCCCGACGATCATCAGCGGCCAGCTGTGAACCGCGAGCGAGGTGCCGCTGAAACCGCGGATCAGCACCACTACCGCCACCGCGGCGATTCCCCGCGGACCGAATCCGCGACCACGGCTCACGCTGCCCTTGGCCGTGAAGGCAGCCGCCAGCCAGCCGACCCAGAAGATATCCAGGCGATCCCGATCCCCAGTCTCAGCGCATGCATGGCGCCATTGTCCCTCAGGGCAACAGCGGCGGCGCCAGCCAGAGGAAGCCGGCGACGATGAACGCGATCAGTGCTGCCACTCCGA
>CAWFRF010000034.1:0-17238 GCA_963818135.1 uncultured Actinomycetota bacterium | reverse complement strand
CTGTAACACCTGAACCGTCGTCTTGCTGCTGCTTTCGCCCACCCAGCGTTCTCGACGGGATCTCACGGCTGAGACTGACCGCCCGCTCAACCCTCAAGAACCCAGCCGATGCCGAGCACGCTGCCGCGCTCGCCGCCTCAATCGTAGTGACCACGTGAGCGTCCTCTACGTCACAGGCACAGACACCGGCGTCGGAAAAACGATCACCGTCGCCGCCCTTGCCGTCGCACTCCACGGGTCGGTCGCCGTCTACAAGCCAACCCAGGCCGGGCTGGAGAACGGGCACGGCGACATCGACACGGTCCGCCACCTCAGCGGCCTGACAACCGTGTTCGAAGGGATCCCGGCTCGCGCACCCAATGGCGCCAGTTGCCGCAGCGGCGCCAGAGGGGATACAGCTCCCCGCCGCTCTCCAAACACGTGGAGCGGATCACAGCGCTCGCAGCACCACGACCATGTCATCGTGGAAGGCGCCGGCGGACTGCTCGTCGCCCTCGACCACACAGGCAGCACCCTCGCCGACTTCGACGGCCCATTCCTGATCGTATGCCGCGCCGGACTCGGCACCCTGAACCACACGACACTGACGCTCGAAGCGCTTTCCGCCCGCAACCGCGGGGTGGCAGGACTGATCATCGGAGCATGGCCGCCTGATCCAAGCGACGTGGACCAGTCAAATCGCCTCGAGCTCGCACGCCACGCTCCCGTGTTCGGGGCGATCCCCGCCCGCTCGGGCCTCCTTGGACCGGCGGCCTTTCAGGCCGCCGCGCCGACCTGGATCTCCCAGCCAATCCCTGCGTTGGCAGAGCCCCCGCATCACTTCCACGACACCGGGGAACGAGGAACATCCTTCAAGGCGACCGGCACGTGGCAACTGGAAGCATTCACGGCCGGGATCGGCAAGCGCATAAGAGGAAGCTGGCACGGCGGGCAGCTCTTCGAACCCGTCGCTCCGGACAAACCGGATCGGCCGACTCATCCCGGAGTAGATCGTGCCCGCGATGTGCTACGACACAGAAATGCTGCGAACAATGCTGAAGTCAAAGATCCACCGCGCGACGGTGACCGACAGCGACCTTCACTACGTGGGCTCGCTCACAGTCGATCCAGAGTTGCTCGAAGCTGCCGACGTCCTTCCCCAACGAACTCGTGGCCGTGGTCGATGTCAACAACGGGGCGCGCTTCGAGACCTACACGATCGCCGGTGAACGCGGCTCGCGAGACATCAAAGTCAATGGCGCGGCCGCACAGCTAGTGCAACAAGGAGACACCATCATTGTGATCTCCTACGCCTCCTACGACGGTGAAGAGCTCAAGCACTACCGGCCTCGAGTCGTGCGCGTCCCGGCATGACAACTCGATTATCAGTGTCGACACGCAGGCCGATGAGCTCGCGGTCGATATGAATCACAGCTGACACCGCCCTAACGCGACGTCCGGTAGTTCGCCTTCGAGGCTGCACGACGAGCAGGCGCGGTTGGAACGTCGTCTGCTTTCCGTGGCGCGACGCGACGCCGGTCGCCACCCTCCATGCGGCCGAAGCCGCTAACGCTTCGATGTTGCCACCGTCGAGCGCCCCGCGAGTCGCCGCTACAGTGGCGTCCTATCGCCAGCTGGATACGGCGGACCGGGTATTTCGGACGCCTGGAGGAAGTAAGAAAGCGGGTCACGGCCGAAACTGGTGTTCCCGCATCTTCGCCCCAGAGGCGGCGCGTTCGTCGCGCGGCGAATCCACCTTCACTGAAACCGAACCCCAGAGGTCTTCAGTGTCCCCCAGAGAGGCCGAGCAGCTCGTGCCCATGTTGCGCCCGCGACCACAAGCAGTTCGCAGATCGATCCTTCACGAGTCGACAGCACCGGTCCGCCACTGAATTTGAGCGAGCAGCGTTGGACCAAACTGCTGGCGCTTTGCATGATCCGTGAGGACGACCTCGAGGTTCTCAAAGGCGTAGAGGAGGTGATCACCCCGATCGCCGCGACGGTCGCCGAAGCGTTCTACGACAGCGTCCTCAAGGATCCCGAGCTACGGCGGATCATCGAAACGACCACCTCGGTCCAGCGACTGCGCAAGTCGATGGAGTACTACCTGACCTCAGCTTTCGATGGGATGTTCACGGACGACCGGATCAAGGACTCGACGCACATCGGTGTCGTCCACGACCGTGTCGATGTCCCGCTGATGTCCTACATCGGCGCGACGCTGCAGATCGACCGTTACGTGTACCCGGCGCTGATTAGCCGCTTCCATGACGATCCGGTTGCTCTCTGCAAGGCGCTCATGGCCTACCGCAAGATGCTGACGGCGGACGTCGCGATCATCGTGCAGACCTTCATCGACTCACGCTTCGTCGAGGCGCAGGCCAAGTCAGAGCTGCTGGTGGGCGGCTGGAGCAGCAGACCGCACACCTCAGCGCGCAGCAGGACGAGCTCAACAACGTCGCCGCGGCACTTGCTGCCGCCTCCCAGCAGGCGCACGCGTCCGCCTCGAGCGTCAGCCAGCTTGCCGGCGAGATGGCCAGTGAGGCAGAGGCCGCCAATCAGTTGGTCGAGGCAGGCCGTCCGCAGCTCAGGCGACGGCGGCCTCGTCGTCGCGCGGGCCGCCGACACCGTGGCCAACATGAAGCTCGCGGTCGACGGCATCGTCACCGAGACCGCCGCGCTCGCCCAGCAGGGTGAGGACATCACGCGGATCGTCGCAGTGATCACCGCCATCGCCGAGCAGACAAACCTGCTGGCGCTGAATGCCGCGATCGAGGCCGCCCGTGCCGGAGAACACGGCCGAGGCTTCGCGGTCGTCGCCGAGGAGGTCAAGCGGCTCGCCGACCGCACGCGTCAGTCACTGCGCGACATCAACGAACTCGACGAGAAGTCGCTGGAGGCGATCACCAACGTACGCGCGGCGCCGTCGAGTCAAGCTCCCAGGAGGCGGAGGCGGTCGAGACCGAGACCGCCGCCGCGCGGGCAGCTTCGCAGGCGATCGAGAACGCCGTCACGCAGACCGCCGGGGCCGCTACGCACCATCGTCACCACCGTAGGTCGGTCAACAGCTCCTCCCGGGAACTCACCACGATGTCAGAAGAAATCGCGCAGACCGCCGAGTGCCTCACCGGCGTCTCCTCGGAGCTCGCCAACTCGGTCGACTCCGCACGCACGCTCGTACTCGACTTCGAAGCCACCGACGCCCCGGCCCAGGCCTGCTGGGACGAGGTCAACGTTGACGGTGACATCCAGGGGCCCACGCAATGAAAGTCTGCTGTCTGGCAATGTCTGGAGCGTGTCCGCCTGGAGACGATGGTTCTGAGCTCCGTTGAGGAGATCAAGCGCGAGGCGCTCGAGGAGCTGCGCCTAGTGATCCTCGAGATCGTCCCCGACGCCCAGCAGTGCATCTCCTACAGGATCCCCGCGTTCCGCGTAAACAGAAAGGTAATCGCCGGCTTCGCCGCCTTCACCGATCACCTGAGCTACCTGCCGTTTAGCGGCTCGACGCTCGCGACGCTCTCAGACCAGCTCGACGGCTACACCCGTACCAAGAGCGCGCTTCACTTCACGCCAGAGCACCCGCTCCCCGCCCCACTCGTGAAGCGCTGAGTCGACACCCGCCTCGAGGAGATCCGGCAGCGCTCTCGGTAGCCGACGGCCCAGGCGGCGTGCTCGATAAGGCAGAGAGTGCAGTCGGCCGTCCATCAGGATGAGCACCTCGCGACTCGACTTGAGCGAGCGCCGGATGGCCTCTCGAGCCCGCACTTCCGCGCTCGCGTATGTCGCAAAAGCCCGTGAGCGTTCGTTATAGCCGCCGTGACCAGCACCAGCCTAAAGCCGCGGCGAGGACGGCATGCCGGCGTGCTCGCCGCGGCGGTGTTGAGCGGTGGGCTGCTCGCCGGATGCGGGCTTCACGACCCCGGCGCCGCCTACTACAGCGCCACCACTCCTGCGGTTTCCAAAGCGGCGGTCAACCCCACGCCGGCGCCGGAGCGCGGAGGCACAATCCCGCAGAGCGCCAAGGCCCAGCTTGCGGCTAACGCTGCCTCCGCGTCTCCCGCGGCCGCGCTGAAGCGCTACGCCAACCTCGCCTGTGACTGGACGGCGGCGAACGTCGCCGCCCGCCAACGGCAGCTGGTCAACGACTCACTTGGGCAGGCCCGCGCAAACGCGCAGCAGGCGCTGGCCGAGCTCGCGGCCGACCGCACGCTCGCAGCGAACTCAATCGTCAACCGCTGCCAGATCGTCAGCCTCGCCGCCGGCGCCGGTCCCGCGAAACGTCAGTGGGTGGTCGTGCTCGAGCAGAGCACGGCTGGCGGCCGCGGACTACACCAGCCTGCCCGCAACGCTGCACGTCGTCTACGCAGAGACGACCCGCCAACCCGGCGGATTCGTGGTGACCCGGTGGTCGGCACAGGACTAACTGTCGCGGCCCTGGCTCATCGTTTCGATTGCGGGACCTGCCGGCGGCCGCGTTCACGCCTGGGCCACGGCGGTCGCTCGCCTGCGTCCTGGTCGCGCTGTGGTCTGGCTGATTCCAGACGGCCGCGCTATTGCGCATAGCTTGCTCGGCGTCAGGCCAGGCGTGGTTCCTCACCCCACGAGCGACCGCACCGTTGGTTACGCGCTCCGGCTGCTGTTCAACAACGCGATCGTCGCGCTTGGCCGCTTGACCGGGCTCTACTTCCTGCGTGGACGTCGACCGCGGTGGCGGCGCGTGTTCCTCGGGGTTGTCGTGCTCTCCGCGCTCAGAAGCATCGCCCCGCGTCGCGGCCGCCTGGGTCTGTGGGGAACACGGCTTCTGCCCTATATCCCGAACGCGCCGTTTGAGCTGGCCGCAATCACGACCAGCCCGGTCCTCTACGCCCTGCGGTCCGACAGCCGTATCTCGCTTCGTGAGCTCAGCGGCGGGATCACCGTCATCGGCGCTGCTGCTCGTGACGGCTGCCGCGCTTGAAACGTGGGCGGTGCCTCTGCGCTAGCCCTCCACTCTCCCGATCGAACACGAGGCCCGCAATGACCCCAGTACCCACCAGACCTCTCCGACCTCCCCGCCCCGGTGCACGGTCGCGCTTTCGCGAACGTGCCCGATACCAGCTTGCTGGCGTGACTCGCGTGCTCTGCACCCGCGGGTCTCAGAGCTGACGGTGCTTCTCGATATGCCGGCGACCAGTTCGACGGTGCCGATGAGCCGGCACCTGCTGCCGGCAGCTATGTCGTGGAGCCGGAGCTCTCATAGCGACCCCAGAGAGATCGACGCGCTGGTGCAGCGACTACCTCAAGCAAGCGGAGCTCCACCGCCCGTTACCCATGACCGTCCCGTGGCTCGAAGACCTCGTTCGACACCCGCCCGTTGTAGGCCACCGGTCGCGGATCTGACCTTGACGGTCGTTGCCCGGATCACGCCGGATCAGGGCCTGGACGGAGCGTCAGCCGGAACCGAGACACCACCACCGACCGCGGTTGTGGTCTGTTCGCCGACTCGCAGTTTGCCGGTCCGGCACGCCGGACCTTGGCTCCTGCTCGCCATCGGCGAACAACCACAACCCCACTCAAATCCCATGACCAAAACATCACTTACACCCCCGACCACAAGCGCTCACGCAGCCTCGCAAAGCGTCGGGCGATCGCACCCGAGGGCTACGGCAGCCTCACCGGCTGGGGCATCGCCTCGGTGAGCGCGCTCAGGCGGCAGGTCGCGTCGATCTGGACGATGACCCGCGCACAGCGCCTAGACAGATACCTCGGGCACGAGCTCACCGCTGAGCAGATCCAGGAATGGGCCGGACGCGCACCAAGCGAGCTGCCGTTGATCAACGGCGAGTTCGCGCATATAGCTGCGACCACCCCGGAGGCGTGCTTTCGCTGCCCGATATGTGGCGATGACGAGGTAACACTCGCCGCCGGTGGCGTCCTCAGCACCCACCCCGACTACCGACACCCGAACTGGGGCAACGCCGCCGCACGGACCCGCGGTCTGGTTCCAGTCTGTCCGGGCTCGGGTGAGCGCCCGCTCACCACCAGGGAGGTGAAGCGATGACCCTTCAACCGGGCGGAGCTTGGCGCCGCGGCGTCCCCGGGCCGCCGCCATGTAGTGACGCTTGACGACAACCTCAGCCCCGCGCTGGTGCAGCGTCGCGAGCGCCACTACACGAGCCCGCCGCTTGGCGCCGATGAGGCGGTCGCGCTGGCCTCAGCGCTCACCTCAACCGCTGTCACCACTCCCGGCTGGTGGATCCTGCCAGCTGCCGGCGGTCAAAGCATCGTCGTCCTTAGGGAGGCGTGATGCGACAGCTCGATCCCACAGCCGCGCTCCCGGTCCCTGTGGTCGATCCGGACCGGACGCTCGTCGCGCACATGTTCCTGGCGGCGCTGCATCGCCGCGCACCAGAGCGCACGCTGGTTGAGGTCCGCTTCCGGACCGAGGCGGGAATGGGCCGCTTCTTCGGCCCGGTCAATCGGCTCGACCTGACCGCTAAGCAAATCGTGGCGCTGGCCGCGAGCACCGACGTTTATGTCGGTGTGATCCCCCGACGCCGTCGCGGCGGCGGCCGCGAGGACCTGGTCGACTCGGCGGACGTCGCGTGGGTCGATTGCGACACCACCGACGCCGTCTCCGCGTTGCGTCGCTTCCGCCCGACGCCGTCCATGGTCGTCAGCTCAGGGTCAGCCCAAAACTGCCATGCCTACTGGTTCCTGTGCCAAGCAGTAACCCTGGATGCGATCGACGGGCTCAACAAGCGTCTCGCGGTGACCTTGGGCGCCGACATCCGCTGCAGCGATCCGGCACGAATTCTCAGGCCCAGCGGCTCGGTGAACATGAAGCACGACCCGCCGACACCCGTGCGGCTGCTCAAATGCGCGCCCCGTCAGCTTGTCGCCCTCGTCGATCTCGGAGCATGACCTGGTGCAGCCGCCGGAACCGGTAAGCGCACGATCAAACCGCTTGCTCCTGGCTCACCGTTACGACGGTGCACTCGACAGCATCTCACCACGGGTGTATTTCGAGCAGCTGACCGGGCTTGCCATCGGCCGCTCGGGGAAGGTGTGCTGCCCGTTTCACGAGGACGGCACACCGAGCCTGCACGTCTGGGAGGAACCCGAGCGTGGCTGGTACTGCTTTGGATGCGGGCGCGGCGGCTCGATCTATCAGCTGGCGGCCTGGCTCTGGTTGCCCACCCATGTTGCATCGGCACCGTTGCGTGGCCGCGAGTTCATCGAGCTGTGCACCCGGCTCGAGGACCTGTTCGGCACGAGAGCCGCCTGACCGCTCAGACGCAGGCAGCGTCTACCGGGCTGAGTGACGGGTTTCGAGGTGATGCCGGTCAGCGGGCCCGGTGCCCTCCCTAATGATCGCACCCTACGGGCGCTTGGGAGGTCGGGAACCGGCCCCGCCAACCGGGCGGGGCCACAAGCCCATTGGGAGACTTTTCATGCTCACCGACTCGCACCGTGTGCTCGTTGCGATCACCGACGACAGCAGCACGCACGTTCCTGGTCGACAACCTCCAAGCCGACGGCTACGAGGCCCTGGCCGCAAACAGCATTGGACATGCCCGCAGCCGCCTGACCGACCAGTTCGACGCAATGATCCTGGACCTCGGTCCCGACACGACCAAGCTGATCGAAGCCGTGCGCAGCGGCGAGATCGCCACCGATTCGTGGCTGCCGATCCTGGCGGGATCGGCCAGCGAGGACCTGTTCTACCCAATCCGGCTACTCGAGCGCGGAGCTGACGACGTGATCTACGAACCTTGGTCCTACCTCGAGGTCCGCGCCCGCCTGGCGGCGCTGCTGCGCCGCACCCAAGCCAGCCGCAGTCCGCGGCAGGTGCTGCGTGCCGGCGCGCTGCGGGTCCACGTAGCCGCGCGACGGGCGTGGATCGGCGACACCGAGATCAAACTGACCGCACGCGAGTTCGACCTTCTGCGCGTCCTCGCGTCAGAGCCCGATCGCGTCTTCACGCGATCCGAGCTTCTTCAGAGCGTCTGGGGCCTCGGTGACTGGGCGCGCACCCGCACATTGGACTCGCACGCAGCTCGACTTCGTCGCGGCTCAACGACGCCGGCGGCGGCCGAACTATGTGCGCACGAGCTGGGGACGTGGGTACGCCCTCGTCGACACCGTCAGGGTGCCCGCCTGAGGCAAGCGGGCAGTCGATGCCGGTCATCTGCGAGGTGGCCCATGCACTGATCCGGCCCCGGTGACACCTACCCGGGCGCCGGACGGGGTGCGGTACTCGCTCACTGGGTCAGAGGCGGGCTGACACGCGCCGGGTGGTGGGCCGTCCCCTCCCAATTGTCGCGCCCTGACGGGCGCTTGGGGTCGGGGAACGGTCCCGCCACCCGGGCGAGGCCAGAACCCATTAGGAGGGGCAGATGCCCGCTGGACTCACTCACACCGACTCGATGTTCTCCGTCCGCGAGGTGCCATGGCACGGTCTCGGTGCGGTGCTCGACACACCGCCAGCCACTTCGCTGAGGCGATCGAGCGCTCAGGTCTCGGCTGGCAGGTCAAGCGCGAGCCGATCGCTGTTGACCGCCGCGAGGTCGCGGCTCGTGACTGGTCGGTCCCGTTGTGAGGAGATCGCCGGCTACTACGCCACCGTGCGCCAGGACACCCGTGAGGTGCTCGGCATCGTCGGTGAGCGCTACCGGATCGTGCAGAACGAAGAGGCGTTTCAGTTCGTCGACCAGCTGTCGGCTCCGCGATGCACTTCGAGACCGCCGGTTCCTGTACGGCGGCCGCAGGATCTGGGTGCTCGCACGGCTACCCGAGCACATCGAGATCGGCGGTGACCCCGTGCGTCCCTACGTGCTGCTGATGAACAGCCACGACGGCTCAACCGCCGTGATCGCCGCGACCACGCCTGTACGGGTCGTCTGCCAGAACACGCTCAACTGGGGCCTCGCGCGTGCGACTCAGCGGTTCTCGATCCGCCACACCGAGCAGATCTCCCGCCGCGTGCACGAGGCACGGCGCGTACTCGAGCTCTCCGTCAACTACTACGAGCAGTTCAAGCACACAGGTGACCATCTCGCGTCCGAGTCGTTCACCGACCGGCAGCTACGGCGCGTACTCGACGAGCTCTACCCCTCCGGTACGGACGACCAAGCCAGCGACCGTGCCACGCGCTCGCGCGAGCTGCGCAAGGAACAGATCGTCGAGCTGTTCCTGCGCGGCGACACGCAGGGCAACGCCCCGGGCTCCAAGTGGGCTGCCGTCAACGCGATCGTCGAGTTCGGCGACTGGCTACGACCGATCCGCAACGGCGGCGAACGGTTCGCCCGCGCGATCGACGACGGAACCGACAAGACCAAGGCGCTCGAACTGATCACCGCCGCGTAACCGGCGTCGCGACTCAGCGCACGCAGTCTGCAACGGCTCGGGGGCACGCACGCCCCCGAGCCGCGCTCACCACACCAGCACGCCAGCGCCCGCCTGTTCCTCGCACGGCGCCAACCCACACCCTCTCCTACGAAGGAGTCACATGATGCCGATCAGCACCGCCACATCCCCTGCGCCGCAACGCCGCTCGCGGGAGCTCGCGTCGCGCCATTAAGCGTGCCACGTACACCGTCAACTCACAGGCCCGTGTGCTCTTCACGCTGTCCGGCGAAGCTGCGACCAGGCTGCTAGATGTCCCCGCGGAGCTCTACGAGTCAGCGGTCGCCGGACTCGCAACCGCCAGACACGTTCGTCGTCGAGCAGCAGCTACGCGACATAGACGCGCAGGAGCTCGAGGCGATCATCACCGACTACCTCGCCCAGGCTGCATCTGCACGCACGCGTGCCGATGACGTTCTCAAGGCTCGGCGACCTCCTATCGACGCTCGCCGAATGACACCCGAACAACCACACGCCCATACGCCCGGATCGACACGTTCGATGAACAGTGATCTCGCGCTGGAGTTCTCGGCAGCCCGACGAGGACGGCATCGTCCTGTGTGAGCGTCAGCGGTGTGCCGATCGGCGAGATCCTCAAGGGCACCCCGGACACCTGGAACATCACCGAGAACCGCGCAGAGACGATCACGTTCTACGAGGCTGTCGACACCGACGGCGAGTTCCTCGACCCGCTGTTCACCACAGCCCAGGCCGCTGCCATCGCGCTGGCGAACCACGCCGGCATCCGGGCAGGCGAGCATCGCCACTGACGCCGCCGGACGGCGACGGATACATCGCCGTCCCCGCCCCTGCTCCGAGCCTCCGGCGCGCTACTTCGCCGCAGCAGCAACGGCGTTCAGAGCCGAGCCGTCCTTCGTGATCAACCCGTCGCCGACAAGCTTCGGCACCACCCTGTACAGGTAACTCGGCTGGATCTTCAGCTTCTCGGCCAACTGAGGGATCGTGATGCCCGGGTTCTCACGGATCAACGCGACGGTCTGATCCGCACGCGTGCCGGCGCTCGTGCGCCGACCACGCGGGCGTCCCGGTCGACGACCAGTCCGCGTCCGTCCAGCGCGCGGCGCAGACCCACCTGGTGCACCGCGGCTCTGACCAAGCAGCGCGGCACGCGCGGCCATGAGCTTGCTCTCCTCCGCTTTCAGCTCAGCAAGCCGTCCGTCGATCCCAGCGATCGTCCCATCTACGAAATCAGGCATTCGCCAATGTGCTCCTTTCAAACAACCGGAGCGGCCGAGCATATGCGAGGAGGCGAGCAACTGTCACGCGAAGCTCTGGTCACGACCGTGACTACCCAATCGCAGGCCGCTAGTTCGCGTCAATTCGAACATGCATCCACCGCACCGGCCGTACCGGTCTTCTGTCGCGTTACACGGTGAACGCATGTTCGAATTGACACGCCCGTCACGGCCTGCGCCCGCCGGTTGTGCATCTGCACAACAAGCAAGGAGCCAGCCGATGACAACCACGATCCACCCTGCCACGCTCAACGGCCAGCGCACCGGCATCCGCCGCGAACTCGGGCGCTACACCCTCGAGGGCACCGAGCGCGTCCTGTTCGGACAACGCGTCGATCACGGCACGATCAAGATCACCGACAAGCCCGCGACGCTCACTGCAGGCTGCCGCAGCTACACGGTCGATGCGCTCGACACCAGCGAGGGGTACGCGCCGATCCAAGCGCTCGTACGCGACTACCTCCAGCAGGCCAGGCGCACCCATCGTATCCCCGCCGCGCGCGTCTCCGATGACTGGCTCGATGATCTCGCCGACTCGTTCCGCTACGACCGACAGCGCGCCACCGCCCTTGAACTCGACGCCGCCATCAACGAGGGCCGCATTCCCGATCGCGACTGAGTGAAACCCCTATCCCTCACGCAGAATCCGCGACACTGGCGGCACGCGAGCTGCTCGCGTGCCGCCTCCGACTTCTTCGACGTGCGCCGACCAGTCAAAGCGTGCTCGGATTGGGCTCGCCCACTCGCGCACCTAACGCGTCACTTCCCGCGCGCCCGGCCTGCACGTACACGACCACGTGCCGTCCTTCCTTCACCGGCGGCCGGGTATCGACCTTGACGCCACGGATACGGCCCTCGCGTCGCGCTGCCGCGCGGACCGCTTTGCCGTCCTCGTTCTCGAAGTCGACGCCACAGATGAGCTTCCACACCCGGCCGTCGAGAACCTCACCCCAGTCAACCCGGCCATTGCGACGCGGCGGGGCCGGCAACTGCATCATCTCCGTTACCTCGGCCATCACCGACCCCCTTTCGCACGACTGCGGCGCCCAGCACCCTGTCGCTGCTGTTGCGCCTGGACGACGACAAAGACGCCGTCCAAGTCCGAACCGACCCGGACGGCGACGCTCACCTTCCGCCGTACGCCGGCGCCGTAGAGCCGGCGCTGCATCACCTCGGTATCGACGTCATAGTCGGCACCAGGGCGAAGCTTCCAGACGCCGCCGTCCAACCACTGATCAAGCTCCCTCGATCGGACGGTGCGTTTCATCGCCACGTCATCTACCGAGGTGACCTCCAACCGCTCTGCCATACCAAGCCCTTTCCACGACCTGTCGTTTCGCTGATGACCGCATAACGAACACGCGCAGTCATTTGCGACACAGAGGTCACAGACGGTTCACGGCATGACCATGGAAACAGTCAGGCTGATGAACAGTCCGGGGAACAGTCCGAGACCAGCAGATCAGCACGCTGGATGTCACAGCCAGCAGCGGTAGACCACCGCAGAACCACCAAGGAGCGACAAAACCCGACCGCGGAGGAGACCACCGAAGGTCGCAGGAGAATGACACGGCGGGGCGGCACAGACACTATCATCAGGGATGAGCTGCAGTACCTTGCCAGGCGTGCTCACAGGCCCGACAAGCCCAAGCCCCGGCAACTCCGAGGTCACTGACACCTGCTGCGTGAGTGTCAGCAGCGGCGCTCTCACAGGTCTCAAAGTCCGCGGTCACCCGGTGGCCGCCTTTGCCGGCTGACTCGACGCCGAGCCGGGTCGCAAACATGGCACCCGAGAACTTCAGTAGACGGCTGAGCGCGGGGTCGCGACTCCGGCCGGAGGCATGGTGCTCGGATGCTGACGATCGGGAAGATCGGGAACGACAAGAGGCAGCAGCTCTACTACGACGACAGGTCGCGAAGGGCGCCGAGGACTATTACTCGGGCAAGGGCGAGGCGCCCGGGCTCCTGGCACGGCGACACCGCCGCGGAGATGGGACTGAGCGGGCGCGCCGACCGCCGAGCAGCTGCTGCGGATGTTCGCCGGCCGTCACCCGGAGACGGGGGAGCAGTTCGCCCGCCGACCGAAGGAGTCGAGCAAGCGGCCGGTGATCGCCGGGTTTGATTTGACGTTCTCGGCCCCGAAGAGCGTCAGCATCCTGTTACGCCGCCAACGAGCGAGCTCGCGGGGCTGATGATCGAGGCGCACGACGCCGCGGTCGACAAGGCGCTGCGCGTACATGCAGGCGCACGCGATGCGGGTCCGCCGTGGCCACAACGGCACCCAGGCCGAACGTGACGCCGGCCTTGAACGCGGTTGGCAGACCGCGCAGTCGCTGAAACCGGAGGGTGTGCTGATGGCCAAGTACCGGCATCGGATGAGCCGCGCGCAGGACCCGCAACTGCACACCCATGTGGTGATCCCGAACATGGCCAAGGGCCCGGACGGGCGCTGGACGGCGCTTGAGCACCCGCCGCTCTACGACTACGCCAAAAGCGGCGGCGCGCTCTACCAAGCGTTCATCCGCCACGAGGTGCTCGAGCGCGCTCCCGTGGGTGCGATGGGAGCACACCGTCAAGGGCCTGGCCGAGATCGAGACAGATCCCGAACAGGCTGCGCAAGGTGTTCAGCAAACGCACGATGCAGATCGCCGAACGCGAACGCGAGTACGCGCTCGCCGGGTACTCCATGACCGGCAAGGCCAAAGACGTTCGCACGAAGGAGACGCGCGACGCGAAACCCGAGAACGGTGTTGACATGCACGCCTGGCTCGAGGATGTCCGCGCGGTGATGGCCGAGCATGGGCTCGACAACGACGCGGTTGACGCGCTGCATGGAGCTCGCCGCCGCACCGGATGTTGAGGCCGTCAACGAGGAGCACCTGGCCCAGGAGCTGTTCGGCCCCGATGGTCTCACCCACCTGTCCAACACGTTCCATCGCCGTGACGTCGTCTTCGCCGTCGCCTCCGCACACACCGCCGGGATCGCGACGCTTGAGGAGGCCGAGGCGATGGCCGACCGGCTCCTCTCGCAACAGCAGGTCGTGAAGATCGATCATCCGACCAAACCGCTGTACACGACCGTGGAGCTGGTCGAGTGCGAGCAGCAGATCGTGGCGCATGCCCGCAACGGCCGCGCGGCTGGGTTCGGTCTGGTCGATGAGCAGGACGTGATCGGCGAGATACGCCGCAGCGCCGCGACCGGACTGGTGCTCAACGAAGGACAGGCAGCCGCGGTGCTTGGCATCACCCGCTCCGGTAACCAGATCGACACGGTCGAGGCGCTCGCCGGCACCGGCAAGACCACCACAGCCAGCGTGCTGCGCAAGGATCTATGAGAACGCCGGGTTCGAGGTGATCGGCGCGGCACCGACCGGCCGTGCCGAACGTGAGCTCAAGGAACGCGCCGGGATCACCAACACCCACACCTTGGACTCCTGGGACTACCGCCTGACCCGCAACCCTGACCTGTTCTTCTTCCACGAGCTGACCGACCAGGGGGTCAGCCAGAAGCCGGCGGTGCTGATCCTCGACGAGGCGACGATGGCGCACACCCGCCTATCCGCCGCGGTGATCTCCGCCGCTGTCGAGTCAGGCGTGAAGGTCGTCGCGATCGGCGACTCCGGGCAGCTCTCAAGCGTGCAGGCCGGCGGCTGGCTCAGCCGCCTCACCAAACAGTTCGGATCCTTCCAGCTCGACGATGTCCGCCGCCAGATCGACCCGCAGGAACGCGCGATGCTCGACCGAGATCCACGCAGGAAACCCCAAGCCATACATCGACTTCAAACTCGGCCGCGACGAGCTGCACACTCTTCGACGGCGACCTCGCCGGCCTGCAGCCACCCAGGAGGCCGTGCGGATGCTGCTCGAGGCCCGCAACAACCCCGAGATCGGCGCCGAGCAGGCGATCATCATCTCGCTTGAGAACGAGCGCCGGCACCTGATCAACGACGTCGTCCGCGAAGCGCTCTACGCCGACGGCGAGCTCGGCGAGACCGTCGTGATCGGCGGACGCGAATGGGCGGTCGGCGACCGGGTCATCATCCGCCGCAACGACCGCGAGATCGATGTCGACAACGGCATGCGCGGCACCATCAACGCCGTCAGCGAGGACGGCATCCAGGTGCAGATCGACGATTACGAGCCGTCACCCTACCCGCCTGGTATGTCGCCGAGCACACCCAGTACGCCTACGCGATCACCGGCCACAGCTCCCAAGGCGCCACCGTCAGATGGGCAACAGTGATCGGACGCGCCGGCGACTTCTCAAAGAACTGGGCGTACACCGCGCTCTCCCGCGCACAGCTCCCAACACAGATGCTCGCTGATCGACGAACCAACCCCAAGCCAACTCGAACGCGCCGAAACCGGGCCGCTCGAGAAACCACAAACCGACCTGCTCAAACGTCTCGAATACCGCATGAAGCAGCGAGACGACGAAGACCTCGCGATCAGCCAAATCGACGCCGCCGAGGCGCGCCGGATCTGGGAAGAAACCCTCTCGCCGGACGCGAAGCGACGAGTCGCACGCCAGCAACCGCGCACGCCAACGCCAAGAGCTAGTCGACGGCCGCGAGCGGATGCATCACGATCGCCGCGCAGCTCAACGACCCCGACTACCAACACGAGCTCCAGCCCGCCCGCAGCCTCGCCGACGTCCGCGACCGAATCGCGATCTGGCAGCAGCACGGCGCCGACCGTCGAGGCCAGACGGCGGGCGCTCTGCCTCCGAGCAGCTCGACGAGCTCAACCTGCTGCTCGGGCAAGAGGACGAACTCATGGAACAGCTCGCCCGGCGAACCAGAAGACCTCCTCGACCTCGACCTCGCGCTACGCGACGAGCTCTCCGACCTGACGAACGCAAACGTCGACCTGCAACAAGCCGTCGAACCGCAGCTGGCTGGTCGCAGCAGATCGGGCCGATGCCAAACGACGACCGCCTGCGCGACATCTGGGTCGAATGCGAGCGAGGCGCTGTACGACCACCGCACCAGCCGCGGCATCCACGGGCACGCGGATCCCGCCGTGCCGAGCATGCCGACATCGCTGCGCGCACTGCTACGCCGATCCCGCACCGAGCTTGGGCACGAGGCCCACTACACCGATCTGGACTTCGGCGGCTAGACCTTGAACAGGCGAACCTAGCCCGAACGCGCCGAAGCATCGCCCCAGCCGCAACCGAGCGGCTCTCACGTCTCGGACGGCTGATCGCCCTTGCCAAGCGGGACCACCCCGTCCACTCGGTAGACAGGAAGGGCCTTGGGAGCGTCGATGCCGACGATGACCTTCTCGGTCTTCACGTCGGTTAGCGAGATCTCGATGTCGTCTCCGATCATCACTGACTCGCCTACCTTGAGCGTGACCACGAGCATGGACATGGCTAATGGGATAGCAGCCCGATACCCCCGCTCAACGCGAACAACCCGCCCCTCGCAGCGCCGACGAGCTCGCCGAGCGCTTCCTGAATCTCCGCAGGCCGCGGCAACTCCGACGCCTCCGCGCTCCCGGCGCCGCCAATGGGACCGCCCGGGCACGTGCCGCAATCGTCAAAGCGACCGCGCGCCTGCGATGCCTTGCAGCTACTTCTTCGGCGCGAAGAGGCCGCCGCGCTTTCAGGAAGCGCGAAACCCGGTGGCGGCGTAGCAGGCAGCTGGGCCGGCGGTTTCGGTGCTGGTGGCTTGGGTGCAGTCGCAGCCATGGATTCAGATTAGCTTGTGACGCTGATCGTCCAAAGGATCACCTCGACAGCCAACAGTATGCAGCTGGCGGTAAACCAGCTGGACAACGTCGCGATCTTGTCGCGGTTGTCGTCGAGGTATGGCTCGATCCATATCCCGGCGGCACGGTAAGCCTCCGTCACGTCTTCGACTCCTTCGTGATCACTGACGGCCAGCAGCGCTTCGCCGCGGAACGCAAAAGTGAGCTCGTGCGGAAGCAGTACCCAGATCGCGCTCGCAAGGCATAAGACGAACACCACCAGCGCCGAGATACCCCATCCCCCGAGCGAGCCGTGGCTGACCTTTGCCCCGAGGAACGAACCTGAGATCGACGCCGCGGCCACGATGGTTCCGGCACGCGCACGAAGCGCGTTAAGAGCTCGCTCCTGTTCGGCGAGCGCGTCAGCGGTCAGCTGAAAGCTGAGTTCTTCGACGGACCCTGCCACACGCCGGTTGTAGCGGCCATCGCCGACAGATACACACTTCCTGTCGCCGAAGCGCTTCTACGGGCTGGCGAAGCTCGAGCGGTAGAGCAATCATCTTGCGCCGAACAGAGCAGCTCGGATTCGGCGCGACGGGCCTCGGGCGCGCTCCAGGGCCGCGAGGCGAAAGACCACGAATCTCGCACGGTGTCCTCCGGAAACCGCTCAGGCTCCGACAGGGGGCCTACGCCTGGTCGCCAGCGGATTCGGATTCGCTGGCGCGCTGCATTTTTGCGCGCTCCTTGCGCGCCCGGTCGCAGAGGAGCGCCGCTCGCACTATGTCGGACGGGATCATTTACGCCGATGCCATAGCGGCTCGTAGGTCTCGGGCCACCACGTCGTCTGAGTAATGGGAAGTGAGAGCATCCCGCAGAACCTCGCCTCCCGAATGATTGTCCTAACTCAGGAACCGAGCCGTTG
>CAWFRF010000033.1:0-284094 GCA_963818135.1 uncultured Actinomycetota bacterium | reverse complement strand
GGTTTGCAACCCGGCCCAGAGCTTCGGCAGCTTGAACAGGCGATCCTCCAGCACGACGAGGCACTCAGCGGCGCGGGCGCTGCGGAGGACCCCGGAACAGGCCCCACAGATGCGCCACCAGGTGGCGCGACGGGGCGAGGTTCTCACCGGATCCCTCGCCCGAATTGGCACCGCTGTGTCCGGGCTGCGGCACTCCTCACGCGGCTGGTCACAGATTTTGCGCATCGTGCGGCGCGACACTCGAGCTGTCCGCGATGTCTCGCCCCCCCGACGCGAAGCCACGCGATCTGCGACGCCGTTCACCGAGTTGCGGTTGGCGTCGGTCCTGTGTGTCGACCTCGCGGGGTTCGCGACGCTGTCCGGACCGCTCGAGGCGGACGAAGAGGCCGATCTCTTGAGGCGCTCTTTCGAGTTGGCGCGGACGATCGTTGACCGTTACGGGGGGACGATCCAGACGCTCGCCGGGGATTCGTTGATGGCCGTGTGGGGGATGCCGTACGCGCATGAGGATGATTGCGAGCGTGCGGTGCGGGGGGCACTTGACATCGTTGATGGTGTTAGGGCGCTGGGCGAGCGGGTTGGAGCGCTGGGTCTGCGAGGACGAGCGGGAGTCGTGACGGGTCAGGTCGCCGCCCTCGAGAATCCTGCCGGGGAGGGTCTTGTCGCGGGTGCGCCGGTCAACACAGCGGCGCGGGTGCCGTCGGCCGCTGATCCCGGGACGGTTCTGGTCGATGACGTCACGCGCGAGGTGACCTCAGCAGCGATTGTGTTCGACGATGCGGGTGAGCGCTCGGTGGAGGGCAGGGCGGGGGGGTCCGGCTGTGGCCCGCGGTGCGGGTGGTTGCCGGGGTTGGCGGAGCTCAACGGGAGCAGTTGCTCGAGGCGCCGTTCGTCGGGCGAGAGGCCGACTTGCGCTTGATTAATGAGTTGTTCCACGGCGCGCTTGAGCGACGCTCGGCCAGGTTAGTCGCGGTCAGTGGTGAGGCCGGAATCGGCAAGTCGCGGTTGCGTTGGGAGTTCATGAAGTACACCGATGGGCTGGCGCAGCGGTTTCTGTGGCACTCCGGGCGCTGCCCGCCGTTCGGTGACGGGGTCGCCTACTGGCCGCGGGCGGAAATGATTCGCCAGCGACTGGGGATCACGGAGGACGCGTCCCCCACGGACGCGTCGACGAAGCTCGTCGAGGGACTCGATCGGTGGGTCGCCGACCCCTTGCACCGTCCGTTTCTGCTTCCGCGGCTGGGCGCGTTGCTGGGGCTGTCGAGCCGGGGTTGAGTCGCGCCGAGTTGTTCGCCGGTTGGAGGATGTTCTTTGAACGTCTCGCAAGCCACGAACCGGTGCTCTTGGTGTTCGAGGATCTGCAATGGGCTGATGTTGGCGTGCTCGATTTCATCGAGCATCTTCTAGAGTGGTCGGCCAAGTGCCGGATCTTCATCCTCACGCTCGCGCGACCTGAGCTCGAGGTGCTCCCGGAGGTGGCCGGCCGTCGAGCGCGGCACGACGCACATACGGCTCGATCCGCTCGACGACGCGGCGATGGGCCGCCTGCTCGACGACCTCGTCGAAGGACTCCCACGGGCGGCACGCGAACGGATCGTGGTGCCGAGCCGAGGGCGTGCCGCTGTATGTCACCGAGACTGTTCGCATGCTCGCCTCCCGAGACGTTCTACACGAGCGCGATGGGCGGTTCGTCCCGGCGGAGCGGTGCGGGAACTTGATGTACCCGCCGGACTCAGCTCGTTGTTGGCAGCCCGGCTGGACGCGCTCGCGCCCGCCGAGCGTGCATTCGTCAGAGCGATGTCGGTGTTCGGCGGCTGTTCCCCCGATCGACCGCAGGCGCCCTGGGCGACGTGCCCGACGGCGACCTCGACGACTTGCTGTCCACGCTAGTTCGCAAACAGGTGCTGACGATCCGTGCCGACCCGCTGTCGCCGGACCGCGGCCAGTACGCGTTCGCGCAAGTGCTGCTTCGGCAGGTCGCCTACGAGATGCTCTCCCGCCGGGAGCGAAAGCCTCGACATCTCGCCGCGGCTGAGCACCTACGTTGCCTGTTCACGAACGAGGGTGAGGACGCAGCGGAGTGATTGCCGCGCACTACGTCGAAGCTTGGCGCGCCGCGACCGGCGACGCTGACATCGAGCTACTGCGCGGTGACACCATCGCCGCGCTGCGCCGCGCGGCGCAGCGCGCGGAGACTGTCGGTGCTCCGGAAGCGGCAGAACGTGCCTACCGGACCGCTCGAGACCTCGAGTGCGACGAGGCACAGCACGCGGCGCTGACCCAGGCGGCCGGGCGGATGGCATGGAAATCAGGCCGGTCCGACGCGGCGCTCGAACTGTTCGAGGAAGCATCGGCCGCCCATATGGCCGCTGGCCGAACGCTCGACGTGGCGCAAACCGCGATCGATGTCGGCAGAGCCCTGACCCGACTCGGTCGCCCCGACGATGCCGCCAACCGGCTGGCCAACGCGGTCAGGGTCTTAGCCACAGAACCAGGGCTCGAGGAGGAGTTGGCCTGGGCGAACTACTGGCTTGGCCTTGCGCTGTTTTCGAGCTCGGACTACCAGGCGGCCAGCGCCGCAACGGACGCCGCACTGGATATCGCGCAGGCGCACACTCTCCCAGGCGTGTGGAGCGAAGCGCTCGACACCAAGGGCCTGATCTGTCAGATGACGGGCCGGATCGATCAAGCTCGGCGCGAATTTGCCGCTGGGGTCGAGATTGCCGCTCGACACGATCTCACCGACTTGGCGGCACGTCTGCTCGGTAACGCGGGAAACCTCGCGTATCTCGCGGACCTTCCCGGCGCCGCGTCACAGTTCGAGGCGGTGATTGCAGCGGACCGCCGCCGCGGCGATCGATACCTCGAGGGTCTGTCTGTCAGCAACCTGATGGCCGTCCACCTGCTCGCGGGCCGCTGGCAGGAGGCCGACCGTCTCGCGGCCGAGTTTCTCGACGATGATGACGAGCGCGCTGGCGCCGAGTTCATCCACTATCCGCTGGCGATCCTGCTCGCCCTGCGCGGCGATCGCGATGCCGCCAAGGCGAGACTCGCCCGGATCGCGGTTCCTGGCAGCGCTCCGAAGCTGCGGAACTACGCGCGGTTCACGCTGCGGCGACGATCTCGGTAAGCCTGATGGAGAGCCGGGATCATGAAGCCCTGGAGCAGGGATGGAGCATGCTCCCGGCGCGATCAACGCGTTCGGCGTCGCACATGATGCGGTTCGACAGGCCTGGCCAGACACTCTTCAAGCGGCCATCCAGAGCGGTCACATCGAGCGTGCACACGCCATCGTGTCCCTCCTGACTAGCGGCCAAAGAATGACATCCCGCCATATCTGGTTGCTCATCTCCTCCGCGGTCAGGCGCTCACGGCCGCCGCTGGGGCCCAGCACGATGCCGTCGAGGGTGACCTACGCGCCTCGATCGACGGCTTTCGCGCGCTCGGCTACCGCTATTGGCTCGCGGTCGCCAAGACGGATCTCGCCGCCTGGCTTCGGAGCCAGGGACGCCACCGAGAGGCCGCGACGCCGTTGGACGACGCGATCGAGCACTGCTACCATCGGTGCCGGTCCGGCACTTGCTCGCGCGCTGACTGACTCCGCGCGGTCAGCGCGCCGCTCGCTGGCTAACCAAGTTGCCCGGCGCGCAGTCGACGATTGCTTTGCGTCAGATTAGTTTCCCGACGACCCGACGCACCTGATTCCGTCTGTTCCATACTGCCTTGACGACGTAACCATCGCGTGGTAACTAGGCTCCGAAATGCGGAAGGGATCTGGTGTCAATACCGCCCGACGCAGTCTTCCGGCGGGCAGCGGCGCAGGCGTTTAAGTCAGAGCGCTCCGTACAGGCGGGATATGGGGCCGGTACGGAGCGCGCTCGGAGGGAGGGGAGGTCGGCTCGGGGATCTAGCTGTCGATGGTGGTCATGTTGGCTGCGTCGTGGCGGGCGCCGGCGGCTGGGGTGAGGTTGTTGAGGCGGTCGAGTTGGTCGGCTGTGAGTTCGATGCTGTCGGCGGCGGTGTTCTCCTCGACCCGTGCTACGCGGCGTGTGCCTGGGATGGGTGCGATGTCGGTTCCCGCGTGTGAGGATCCAAGCGAGCGCGGTCTGTGCTGGCGTGGCGCCGATCTCCTCACCGATGGCACGGACCTCGTCGACGATTGCGAGGTTGCGCTGGAAGTTCTCGCCCGTGAATCGCGGGTTGGTCTTGCGCCAGTCGTCGTCGGGGAAGTCATCGACGGTGCGGATTTGGCCGGTGAGCAGGCCATGGCCGAGCGGTGAGTAGGGGACGAAGCCGATGCCGAGCTCGCGTAGAAGCGGGAGGATTTCGTCCTCGACGTCGCGTGTCCAGAGGGAGTATTCGGTTTGCAGCGCGGTGACCGGCTGGACCGCGTGTGCGCGGCGGATCGTGTCGGGGCCGGCTTCGGAGAGCCCGAAGTGCAGCACCTTGCCCTCCGTGATGAGCTCGGCGACCGCTCCTGCCGTTTCCTCGATCGGCGTGTCACGATCAACTCGATGCTGGTAGTAAAGATCGATGTAGTCGGTCCCGAGCCGCTTCAGCGAGCCTTCGACAGCAGCCTTGACACTTGCTGGACTGGAGTCGATGACACGAACCTCCGGGCTGCCGTCCTTGTGGGAAACGAGCCCGAACTTCGTCGCGATAATGACTTGGTCACGCCGGTTTTTGACCGCCTGCCCGACTACTTCCTCGCTGTGAAACGGACCGTAGATCTCGGCGGTGTCGATATGCGTTACCCCGAGGTCGAGGGCGCGATGGATCGTTCGGATCGACTCCGAGTCATCCAAAGCGCCTTCGCTGGTGTAGGCGCCTGCCATCGTCATCGCGCCGAGGCCGATGCGGGACACGGTCAGGTCCCCGAGTTGAGCGGTTTTCATCAGCGAGACTCCTTGAAAGATCGGTTTGGAGCTGAGGGTCGTCACGGTCTGTCGTGGCGACGGCTTTACTCAAGCACCGTTTCAGCGGATCTGAGAGGGCTGCTTGATCCAGGTACTGGCAGTACCTCCAACCCCGATCACGAGTGATCTACGCTCGCCCGGATGGAGACCGCCACCGAGATCCGTGAGTTCCTGACCTCGCGCCGCGCCAGGATCACCCCGCAACAGGCAGGCCTGCCCGTATACGGCAATACACGACGCGTCCCCGGGCTGCGACGCGAAGAAGCCGCGCTTCTGGCCGGCGTAAGCGTCGACTACTACACCAAGATGGAACGCGGGAACCTCCGTGGCGTCTCCGAGAGCGTGCTGGACGCGCTCGCGCGCGGGCTCCAGCTCGACGACGCCGAGCGCGCTCACCTCTTCGACCTCGCGCGCGCCAGCCAACCCGCCGCCACCACACGCCACCGCCAAGCCACCAGGCAAGATTGCGACCCAACATCCAATGGGTGCTCGACGCCATGACAGGCGCCGCCGCGTTCGTCAGCACCAGAGCCCACGACATCATCGCGGCCAACCGACTCGGCCAGGCGCTCTGGGCACCGCTCTACGCCAACCCGGACCGCCCGGTGAACTCCGCCAGATACCTGTTTCTAGACCCCAGCTCGCACGACCTATACCCCGACTGGGAGCGGATCGCCAGCGAAACGGTCGCGATTATGCGCCAGACCGCAGGCGCAGACCCCCGCGAACAGCGGCTCTCCCAGCTCGTCGGCGAGCTGTCGATGCGCAGCGAAGAGTTCCGGACCCGGTGGGCGTCCCACAACGTACGCTTCCACAACACTGGCACCAAGCGCTTCAACCATCCCGCGGTCGGCGATCTGACTCTGACTTTGAACGGTTCGACCTGGCAGCCGAGACCGGGCTGACGATGTTCACCTACACGGCAGAACCCGGCACCAGATCCGCCGAGAATCTCGATCTCCTGGCCAGCTGGGCTGCAACAACCAACGCCACCGCCGACCAGCCAGTCACACCAGCATTCCGACGGGACAGCCACCAAAGCGACTGACAAACCAGAGCCTGGATCCGCTCCGGCACGGGCTCGCTCGCGGCGGGGCAAGCCGGAGCGCGCCAAGCGGCGCCCCTCAGACTCGTTGTTCGTCCAAAGGCGGACCCGGGCGCCGGTTGAAGCCTGGGGCTGGCTCTAGCCGCCTAGGTCCTGGCCTGTTTACGACGGTGGTCGGATCCCGAGATTGCACGCGGCCTCCGCTTACGCGAACGCCGGTGGCCGCGTGGCGAGCGCGGACGGGAACACCAGGATCACTCCGCTCATGTTGGTGATCACGCCGCAACGCGATAGCCTGAGCCCGGCGGCCAACCTGTCACCCTATACCCATGAGCTCTGACGACAGCTTCGAGGATCGCTTGAAGGCGTTCGCTGAGCAGATCGCGAAGTCGCTGACTAGCGATATTGACGAGGTCGCTCAGCGCTTGGGGGTCGACCCCGACCGCGCACGCGACGTTGCCAGCACCCTGGAGCGTTGGCTAAGCGACCGTTTCTCCGATCAGGAGCCGCACATCGTCGACCAGCCGAACGTTCCAGCTCCTCCACGGCGCACAGCTCCGACAACGACGTTTGGTGCGGGACCCCATCCCCTGGATCTTCCAACCCCGGAGCAAGGGATCGCACTCAGCGCTCTGGACTCCGGACGCTTCACCGTGCGCGCCGGTAGCAGCGAGCTCGCCGCTACCGGCGCCGATGCGGACCTCCATGTGGGTGAACGAACCGATCTGGTAAACGACCTCCGCGCCCGGGACTGGATAACCCCTGACGGCACCTTGACGATGGTTGGACGGCAGGCACTGTTGCGCTGGTGCCGGACCGCCGAGAACTCCACGGAACCACCGCAGACACCAATCGCCTAGGCGCGAGCGCCGACCCATCATCAGGGCGCTCGAAGCAGCACAGTTGAGGTCGAGCCGATCGGTCTCGCTTAGGTGCTGCGACCTTCCCCAGTGGAGTCGGCTCGCTGCTGATAGAGCGCGGCCGAAAGCTCGCGCCGTGAGCTGATGCCAAGTTTGGCGTAGCTGCTCGTTAGATGGGCTTCCACCGTGCGTGGGGTGATGAACAGAAGCTGCGCGATCTCGTTATTGGTGTTGCCCTCGGCCGCTAAGCGAGCGACTCGTAACTCGCTCGAGGTGAGTGCGTCGCGGCCGCGCAGAGCGTCTCGGCGCGGGCGAGCACCCGCGATGATCAACTCCTCGCGGGCCTGTTCGGCCAGCGCGAGCGCGCCGTGGCGATGTGCCAGGTCGAGCCCGCTGCGCAGGTGGTCACGCGCTCGTGAGCGAGCACCGTGCCGGCGGAGTGCGGCACCGAGATCCACCAACGCGCGAGCGTGATCGACTGGAGCCTGTGCGTCTTCCAGGTTGCGCACTGCGTTGGCGAGCAGTTTCAGTCCCTCTTCGTCGCCGTGGGCGATTCCCGCGGCGCGCAGCGCGACCCCGGTCGCCCGCGCCGCTCCCCAACGCTGGGCGAGCTCGAGCTCCTCCGTGGCAAGCCGGATCGCCTCGTCTCGTTCTCCGATGGTGGCGAGTGAGACCGCGGCGCTCGAGCGCCAGGGAGTCATTGCGGGATTGGCCAGATCCCAGGCGGCTGTGCGTTTGCCGGTGGCGACGAGGTCCTCCACCGCTGCGGCATGGTCGCCCGTCGCCGCGCGGAGCCTACCCCGCGCCAATAGCAACGGTGTGGTGGGCCAGATCAGCGACAGCTCACCGTCGTGCCCCTGTTTACGCAACTCGTCCCAGGCGGCCGCGGTATCACCCCGCTCGATCAGTGCTTCGATGAGGAATGCCAGCGTGATCGGTGCGAGCTGCATCTCGGCTCCAGGCGTCATCGCGCCACGGGCACTGGCAATGGCCTCACTGATTCACCCCAGGTGCAGCGCGATTGGGGAGGCGCAGGTGGAAGCGGAGGCGATACCGAGCGGCCAACCGAGACGTCTCAGCGATCTCCAGGCGACCCTGGATGGCGCGCCATGCCTCCTCGGGCAACCCCGCGAACGAGAGGACGAGAGCGGCCTCGGGAACGGTGATGGCCCCATGTGTCAGCTCCGGGGCGGCTTCGAGTACGCGTCGGGCGTGATGGATGGCGGCGACGCGGTCGGAGCCGGCGCCCGCGGTCTCGATCGCCATCTGTGCATGGAGCAGCGGGTCGAGCTCTTCGCCCGTCGCGGCGCGGGCTCGAAGCGCCGTGACGGCGTGATGGCGCAACGATTGGGCCGAGGGTTCCCAACGCGCGGCCGCGATCAAGGCGGCCTGTAGCTGCGCCTCAAGCTGGCTCTCGCCATCGCCGAGTTCCTCGAGCCCATGATCGAATACGGGTATCGCCTCAGCGGGCCGACTGATCGCGGCCAGGGCGTCGCCGAGCGCGAGCGCGATGATGGCTCGCTCGCGTGCCGTCCCGGCGTGCTCGAGCGCCTCCCGGAGGTGAAAGACCGCGTGCGTCGGCCGCTGCAGAGCCTCGGCCGCGCCGAGCTCCAGCAGCACACCTGCGCGGCTCGCGGGCGACGGCGGTTCCTCGAGCGCCCGGGCCAGGTAGTCGACCGCCAGCTCCGCGGCGCCGCGGGCCCGTGCCTGCGCCGCTGCCTCGCGCAGCTGCTGGACGGTGTTCTGGTTGGCGTCAGGAAGGGACACGAGCAGGTGAGGCGCAATCTCCTCGGCGGGAGCGCCATCGGTGGCCTGAAGCTCGGCGGCGCGCGCGTGCCAGTCGGCTCGCTCTGCAGACGTGAGCTCCTGGTACACCGCTGAGCGGACCAGGGGGTGGACGAACTCCACCGTCGACTGGCCGCGCAAAATGGCCGCCCGCACGAGTGCGTCCAGTGCTTGAAATGCCTGATTCGTGTCGAGCCCTGCGAGCCTGCGGGCCTGACGAAACTGCGCCCGCGCTCCGAGGACCGCAACGGCCCTCACCAGCTCGACGCAGCCCTGGGGCAGCGTGGCGAGTCGGACCAGCACGCTTCTGGCGACCACGTCGGGACTCATCCGGCGAACGTGCGGGATGCTCTCCGCCGTGGGCTCAATGCCGTCGGCGCGCAACGTATCGACCAGACCCCCAAGCAGGAACGGATTCCCACCGCTCATCTCGTGACACGCACGGCACCAATCATCATCGGCGACGACCGAAAATCGGGCGTGAACGAAATCCATGCTCGCCGGGAGGCTCAGCGGTGCAGGCCGGAGCACGTGGGCGGCGGGCTCTCCGGCCAAGCGCGCCAGCAGATCCGGATCCGACGCGGACTTGGAATGAAGCGGTCTGGTCGTCGCAAGCAGCACAATCGGCAGGTCCTCGACTCGTGCGGCGAGGTGAACGGCGAATCGCAGCGACGGCCGGTCGGCCCAGTGCAGGTCGTCGAGCGCGACCACTACCGGCACCTCGCGAGCGATGTTGAGCGTGAGCCAGTACAGGCCGTGCAGCGCCGCGAATGACTCCTCCGGCGGCTCGACGTCCACCATCTGGAGTCCGAACACTGGTCTCGCAAGCGCGGCGGAACCGCCCAGAAGACCCTCTCGCTGTGCCTGACTGAGCTCCGCCAGCCACGGCTCGAACAGCTGCCGCACGACCCCCCAGGCGAACCCCCGTTCGAGTTCGCCGCCGCGCGCTGAGAAGATGGCCATGCCGCGCGTCTCCGCCTCGGCACAGGCAGTATCGAGCAGCGCCGTCTTGCCGACCCCGGCCTCGCCCTCGATCAGCAGCATCCCGCCCAAACCAGACGCGGCGCGATCGAGCGCTCCCGTGAGCGCCCGCAGCTCAGCCTCGCGCTCCAGCAGCAGAGTCCCCTCGTCTAAAGGCATCCCCGCTCCAACTCTAACCGCAGGTGTCGCACCCAACAGGGTGCGCAAAGTTTGGGGGGTGTTCCACGATGCGGGGACACCGCGAGCACTTGAGAGTCCGGCCCATGCCTGCCAGCTGTCCGCTGAGGTTCGAGGTCGAGATCCAAACCACCGGCCCTCCGATCACCGGGCTTTGGGGTCGTAAAGACAGCGAGAGGTACGAGTTCGTGGGCTGGACCGAGCTCTTCGCGGCGCTTGACGCCGCGATCTCGGGCGAACCCGAGCAGGACAGGGGAGGGGGCTCGGCGTCGGCCCCGAGTCGGCCTCGACCCAGCTGACCAGCGGCCGGCACGAAAAGACGCGTTTCCGATCATCACACCAACCTCGGAGGTTCATTCGATGTTCAAACGATTCAGACTGCTGACGCGCGTGGCCTGTCTCCTCGCCGGGGCGGGGGCGCTCCTTGCCGGGACGGCTGCATTGATGACGCCGGCCGCCTCCGGCGCGGCCAGCTCCACTTCCCACGCTAAGGGTCGCGCTCCACGGGACGCGTGGCGTATCCATATCGGGCAGCACCGTATCCGGTGCCGTCACCATCGTCTCGACGTTCAGCGGTGCTGTCCCGTCCGGGTCCGACGGCGGTCCCGCCTACGGGCTCGTACGCCTGGACCCAGGGATGTCGATCCAGCAGGCGGTCGGGGCAGTGCAGAGACACGGCGGGGACCCCAACGCGCTGACGCCGTACGGCACGCTGTTGGTAAGTCAAGCGGCACCGAGCACCGTCCAGGCGGTTCTGACACCTGGCAACTACGTTGCGCTCAACCTCACCGGCAGCGGACAGCCTGGCTTAGTCCCATTCACAGTGACGCAATCGGGGTCACCGGCCGCGCTGCCTCGAGCCGCCGCCACCGAGACCGCAATCGAGTTCGGATTCCGAGGGCCGACCGTGCTTCACGACGGCACGATCGTACGGGCAGTCAACGGTGGATTCCTTGTCCATATGGACGAGCTGATTGGGGTCCCCAACGTAAGCGTCGCCAACGCGGTGATGACCTTGCTGCGAAGTGGCGAGGACGACCAAGCCCAGAGGCTCCTGGGCCGAAACACCGTCTATGCGTCACTGATGGGCCCTGGCTCACCGGGCGAAATCCAGCAGGAGGTCCTGAGCACCAAGCCCGGCTACTACATCCAGGTGTGTTTCATGGACACCAGCGATCACCGCGAGCACACCCAGCTCGGAATGGAGCGTCTGATCCGCGTCGTGAAGTAGGAGCGCGCGGGCCGGGCGCCCACCCAGGGCGCGCGGCCCGCCTCTGCTCGGGCCTCGGATTGGCGACGTTGGATGCGTGTCGACGGCCATTGACGAACTGCTTTGTGGCGGTTTGCCCGATCGACAAGCGAAGGTAGGCTTGTATCATTTGTTACGAACAGATGAGGAGGCGCCATGTATGTGCGCGACGCGATGACCACCGTCGTCCTTACAGTCGGACCCGAACACACCCTGCGTGATGCCGCACGGCGGATGACAGAACGCGGCGTCGGAGCCGCCGTCGTCATCGACGAGCAACAGGCCGGTCCAGGCATCATCACCGAGCGGGACGTCCTGCGCTCCGTCGGCAGTGGCGACGCCCCAGACGAAGAACGGGTCCGTGACCACCTGACCGCAAACGTAATCCTCGCCACTCCTGACTGGTCGCTCGAGCAGGCCGCGAGCGAGATGGTCCGCGGCGGCTTCCGGCACATCGTCGTGGTCGAAGGTGCCGACGTGGTTGGGATCTTGTCGATCCGCGACATCGTGCGCAGCTGGACCGCCGACGCCGCGACCTCCGAACTCGCATCCGGCGCGGCACTCAGATAGACGAGCGCGCGCCGGCGGCAGGCCCTTCTCCGTCAGGTCGACCGAGCACGCCGCGGTTAGCGGGTGGCCTTCTTAACGGCGCTTCGCGCCTTTCCGACCGCGTTCTTCGCCTTGCCCTTGACTTCCTCCGCTGCTCCCTCAGCCTCGGTGCTGCGGTTCCCGGTCGCAGCCCCGACGCCACGCTTGGCGCGGCCCTTGAGCTCCTCGGTCTTGCCCTCGACCCGCTGGGTACGATCACTCATCGCTCTGCTCCCCTGTCGTAATTCTGCTTGCTGAAGAGCTACCCCTAACCGCGATTCGGCACGCTGGGCAGAGCGGACAAGTCACGCCGGCGCGCTGTACTCCGTATGTTGGCGAGAGATGGCGAACCGAACGGACCTCGATTTCACCTACTCGCTGACCGATCGGATCGTTCGGCTCAGTCTCGGTGAGCTTCCTGATTTCAGCGGTGCGATGTTCGAGGGTGACTTCTCGCTGACACTGGAGCAGGCACAGCGGCGCAAACATGACTATGTGGCCGAACAGGTCGGGATCGAGCCGGGTCGGCGGCTGCTTGACCTCGGTTGCGGGTGGGGTCCGTTACTCGCCTACACGCGGGCACGCGGCGGGACCGGAGTGGGGTTGACGCTGTCAACAGCGCAGCTGGCCGCGTGCCGCCAGCATGGCCTCGAGGTCTATCTCGAGGACGCACGTCAAATCGACCGGGAGCGCTTCGGCGTATTCGATGCGGTCGCGAGCCTTGGCGCGTTTGAGCACTTCTGCTCGCCCGACGATTTCCATGCGGGACATCAGCAGGACATCTACCGCGACTTCTTCAGTCGTGTGGCTAGCCTGCTGCCGCCCAGTGGCCGCTTTTACCTACAGACCATGGTCTTCGGCCGCAACATGATCCCCGCGACGGAGATCGACCTGGAAGCGCTCCGAGCTGTGCCGCCGCGGGACTCGGATGAGTGGTATCTCGCGCTGCTGGGCCGCCAGTTTCCCGGCTCCTGGCTGCCGTTTGGGCAGGAACAGGTGATCGCGTCCGCGGAGCCGCACTTCCGGTTGGTCTCCACCATAAGCGGCCGTCTGGACTACATCGAGACGATCAACCGCTGGAACGCGCGGATCGGCGCACGAAGCCTCAGAAAGACGCTACTCAAGCTTCAATTGCTACCACGCTGGCTGACCAGCCCCGACTTCCGGCTCGCATTCACATCCGGGGTCAGCGCCAACCAAGTCTGTTTCGAACGCGAACTGCTTGACCACTATCGCCTGGTGTTTGAGAGCAGACGCTGACGTAACCAGGGCCGCGAAATGTTTCTTCGCGGTGCAGCAGGAATCGCCGATGATCACGACCTCGACTGTGACTCCGTAAGCGGATGGTGTCCAGACCCAAATAGTGGAGGTACCACAGATGGCAGAGCTCTCACCGCTCCCCGACGGGATCGTATTGACCCATTTCATCGTGTCCGGGGATGTCGAGCGCTCTCGGCGCTTTTACACCGAAGTGCTCGGTGGCAGGGTGGTCTTTTCTGGGAAACCGGACGGGCTGCCGACCAACGTCCAACTATCCAACAGCTATATCGTGATCAGCTTGGGCGGCGGACCGACTGACGATAAGCCGACGGTGACGCTGGAGACGCCCCCAGACGCCGACCGGGTCAGCAGCTTCCTCAACATTCGGGTTAAGACATCCACGCCGTGTACGCCGAGTGGAGCGCCAGGGGCGCGGAGTTTCTGACACCGCCGAAGCAGCACCAATACGAGATCCGCTGCTACATCCGCGACCCTGACGGTCATCTGATCGAGGTGGGGCAAACCACCGACCCCGAAGGAGACTGGACGCCCGAGCGCTGGCCATCGAGCGAGCCGGCCGAGTAGCTGGAGTGCAGGGCCGAGATCATATGTAGCCAGCACGCAGAAGAATGCGTGCACGCACCTTTGAAGGCCGGTGTTTCCCGACCCAGACTGTGAGCCATGCACCTACCACCGCGACTCACCCTCTACGAGATCAACACAGCCGCTTGGCTTGAGCGACTGGGCCACGCTGGTGGACGCCCACTCGAGCTCGGCGAGGTACCTGCGGCCGAGTGGGATGCGCTCGCCGCTCTGCCGGTCGACGCCGTTTGGCTCATGGGCGTCTGGCAAAGGAGCCCGGAGGGGCTTCGCATCGCGCTGGCGGACCCGGGTCTCGACGCCGCGTTCCGAGAGGCGCTGCCCGATCTGGATGCGGCCGATGTCATCGGCTCCCCCTATTGCGTGCGGGACTACGTCGTCGATGAGAGGTTTGGTGGACCCATGGCGCTGGCGGCGGCCAGGGAAGAACTCGCTGCCCGCGGGCTCGGTCTCATCCTCGACTACGTGCCCAACCACGTCGCGCCCGACCACTCGTGGACGCGTGATCGCCCCGATTGCCTGGTGCTCGGGACCGAGCAGGATCTGAGCGAGCATCCGGATGCATTCATCCGCGCCGGCGATGTGATCGTCGCCCGTGGGCGCGATCCCTACTTCCCGCCGTGGCCGGACGTCGTGCAGCTCAACGCGTTCTCACCAGTTCTGCGTGATGCCGTCGTTGAGACGCTGGTGGGGATCGGCGGCCAGTGCGATGGGGTCCGGTGCGACATGGCGATGCTGATGACCAATCAGGTCTTCGCCCGTACGTGGGGTGATCGCGCCGGTCCAGTTCCGGCCGAGGACTACTGGCCAATTGTCATCGATCGGGTCAAGGCTGAGCGTCCCGAGATGGTCTTCATTGCCGAGGCTTACTGGGACATGGAGTGGGCACTCCAGCAGCAGGGATTCGACCTCTGCTACGACAAGCGTCTCTACGACCGGTTGCTGCACGATCCGCCCGAGTCAGTCCGAGCTCACCTGCAGGCCGATTCCAGCTATCAGGAGGGGCTGATTCGCTTCATCGAGAACCACGACGAGCCTCGGGCGGCTGCCACCTTCGGGCCGGCTCAGGAGCGTGCGGCGGCAATCGTGATGTCGACGTTGCAGGGCGCACGCCTGTACTACGACGGGCAGTTCGAGGGGCGCCGGGTGCATCTGCCGGTCTTCCTCGAGCGAGAGCCGGAAGAGCCCGTCGACGAGGAGCTACGCCTGTTCTATCGGCATCTCCTGAGCGCGGTCTCCAACGCCAAATTGGCCGATGGCGAATGGCAGCTGTGCCGCCTGGAGGGCTGGAGCGATAACGACTCCTGTCGGCAGCTCGTCGCCTGGTGTTGGTCTGGTCCCGACTCACGTCACCTGGTCGTCGTGAATCTCTCGAACGACGACGCACAGGCACGTGTGCACCTGCCCTGGGACGACCTGGATGGACACGCCTGGACTCTCGAGGATCGGCTCGCAACCCGGTCTCTCGAGCGCGACGGCCACGAGCTGGCGAGCGAAGGACTGTATGTCGCGCTCGAGCCGTGGGGGTCGCACTTCTTCGCTCTCTCATCTCACCCGGATTGGGTGATCCCAGCGCCGCTCCGACCTGAAACGGTGGCGGTGTAAGGGAACACCAAAAAGGCAGGTTCCTAATGAGTCCGGTCAGCCATCAAACGATCCAGCTCAGCAAGGGAAGGCACGCCTCGCCCGACGAGGGGGCATGCATCGTCGAGCTCGCCTCGATGCTTGCGGGGGAGCACTTCAGTGACCATCCGAACTCTGTCTGCCCGGTGATCGCGGCGTTGCTGCGGAACTACAACGACCGGATCGACGACCGCCGGAGACAGGACCTTTATCCGTACGCAGCCAAGATCGTCGGAACCCGCGGCTCCGTTGGTTTGGAGCGGGCCCGCGCCAGGCATCTGAGCGACCTTGTCCCGGAGCGCCGACGAGGGCTATGGGCCTGGCTGTTTGGACGGGCAGAGCCATCCTCCGACGTGCTGGCCGCGCGCGTGATCGAACAGCTCTGCCGTCGCGGCGAGGACACGCATGCGGTGATTCTCGGGCTGGTGGATCAGCTCTTGGCGCTCGATGCGCAGAACGGGCTAGAGCCCGATCCGTTCCCGGCAGTCACAGCGCTCTCGCGGTAGGGCTTGGCGGTCACGTCGCGTCATCTTCGCCACCGCGGTGCTGGGTCACGCCGCGCGCGGCAGCGGTATGGCCTGTTGCTGATCGCAATCGTGTCGGCATTCTTGGTGCAGGGGATCGCCAGCCCTGGACCATGGGAGCAGGTGTTTGTGACAGCGCTACTGGCATTGACGCTGCTGCTGGCGCTCTGGGCCGCGAACTCGAGGCTGAGACTCATGCAGTTGGCGTTTGCTATCGCGGTGCTGCTTGTGCTGTTCAGCATCGCCGAGGCCGTCGCCGGCAACGTTGGTGGTGCCGGCATTCGGCTGGCAAACCTTCTTCTTGTGGTGCTCGCACCCCCGTCCGTTGTGCTCGGCGTGGTTCGCAGCTTGCGCGCCAACTCCGGTGTGACGATCGAAGCGGTACTCGGCGTCATCTGCCTGTACCTCCTGGCCGGCATGGCGTTTGCGCTCATCTACGGCGCCGTTGCCAACCTGAGTGGCGGGTTCTTCACGAACGGCGTGGCTGCCACGAGCGCGAGGTGTCTGTACTACAGCTTCACGACCCTGACCACGGTCGGCTACGGCGACCTTACGGCGGAGTCGAACCTTGGGCACACGCTCTCGGTGACGGAGGCGCTGGTCGGCCAGATTTACCTGGTGACGATCGTTTCCGTGCTCGTCAGCAACCTGCGGCCTCGGCGCGCGAGCCCCGACCGATGAGTCCAGCGCGGACACGCGCCACCGATGCGGTGCTGCACCGCGCGAGCTCGGCGCTCGCGGAGCTCGCGTCCGTCGATCAGGCCGTGTACGCCGCGATCGCGGGGACCGACACTCCCACCCTTGACCGTGCCATGCGACGGTTGTCCGGCGCCGCCGACTACTCGAAGCTGTCACTGGCGGCGAGTGTGGTGCTCGCTCTGGGTGGCGGCGTGCGCGGGCGCCGGGCTGCGATATCCGGCCTTACCTCGGTCGCTGTTACGGCGACGGTCGTCAACACCGTGATCAAACCGCTGAGCCGGCGCCGCCGGCCCGACCGTGCATCCGAGGAGGTTCCGGTTGATCGGCACGTGCGGATGCCGGGCTCGCGGTCCTTTCCGTCCGGTCACACGGCGGCGGCGGTGGCGTTCGCTCGACGGTGTGGCTCGGGTGATGCCCTGGGCCGGTGTGCCGCTTTATGCGCTGGCTGCAGCTGTTGGCTACTCCCGCGTCCACACCGGCGTCCACTACCCCGGCGATGTGCTGGGTGGAGCGGTGCTCGGCGCGATGATCTCAGACGCCACGCGCAGGATCACTTCGCACGCAGAGCAGACGGTCACTCGTCGGCGTCGAAGTCGTAGCCGATCGCCAACGCCAGTCGCGGCGCGGCCAGCACCACGCGCGCAAGTCCCATAGCTGGTGCGGCCGACACGAGCACTCCGACGATCTCCGCTTCGGTGGCGCCGGCCTCGATCGCGCGGTCGACCGTGGCGCGCAGCGTCGTGGTTGCCGCCCCCAGGGCCAATAGCGCGCCGAGGCGCACGAGCAGCTCGACCTTCGGGCGCAGCGCAGTGCGGCCGGAGGGCTCGAGGCCACGCCCCAGCACCAAATCGACCGATTCCTCGTCGTTCAGGGCGAGACGGCGAAGCAGGCGCTCTACGTCGTCCACAACCGGGACCGTAGATCGCCCGGACGCGCTTTAGCCATCCTCCCAACGGGGTGAAACGCCCCTTCTGGAAGAGGGAGACAGGCTCGACAGGCCGCTGAAGTGCGAACGGACGGCGTAGTGCTGGCCTCCCCCGACACGGAGGCATGCCTGCTTGTGCGCGAGCACTGGCTACGGGAGAACTTGGTAGAGCGGCAGGCGACGACCGGATGATCGGACTCACATGGCACCCGTAGCAACAGCCAGCATCCCGCGCAAATCACCTACGACCCGGACGCAGAGAGACGAGCGTCGCGCCGGGCGAGCCCCGCATGGGAGCCGCCGGTCCGCCGTGGCTTCATAAGCCGCAACAACTTGGTCGAGCGCTCTGGCCGACGCTCAGACGCCCGGACTGGTAGCCGTGATCGCGCCGCCCGGATACGGGAAGTCGAGTGTCCTCGATGAATGGAGCAGGTGCGACCCGCGTCACTTCGTGTGGCTCGGCGCCGTCGAGCTCGAACACGACGATCCTGATCTGACGGCGACGCGTGCCTCGGTCCACGCGACGATGCAGTCGCTGAATGCCGCCGGGCGTGATTTCGTGCTGGTGCTCGACGACGCCCATCGGCTCCGGCCCGAGGGCCTTGCGTCGGCTGGTCGACGAGGTGATGCGCGACCTGCCCGCGGGCTGCCTGCTCGCGCTGGCCTCGCCAAGCAAGCCGGCACTTGGCATTCGGCCGGCTGAGAGCAAAACGCATGCTGGTGGAGGTAGGAGTCGATGACCTCGCGATGAGTCCGAGCGAAGCATCGATGTTGTTGCGCGAAGCCGGCCTCGAGCTCGACTTCAGCTGCGTTCAGGCGCTGGTTCAGCGAACTGAAGGATGGCCAGCCGCCCTGTATCTGGCAGCGCTCTCGGTGCGCGAGCAGGAGGACCAGAGCGCCGCCGCACTGGCCTTCCGCGGCGATGATCACCGCATCGCGGAGTACCTACGCGATGAGGTGTTCGCGGGTTGGCCCGACCAGATGATGGACTTTCGCGGTCAGGACGTCGATCCTCGACGAGCTGTCCGGGCCGGTGTGCGACGCCGTGCTCGGCCAGCAGCGCTCGACGTTGCAACTGGCGGAGCTGGCTGAAGCCACGAACCTCTTGCGGCCGCTCGATCCAGCCCAGACGCGGTACCGGTGGCACGGGCTCGTCCGCGATGCGCTCAGGAGCCTGGCTGGACCGTACCGAGCCGCGGCTGGCGCCCACCTTGCACACGCCGCGCGAGCGCGTGGCACGAACAGCAGGGTGACACCGAGCGCGCGATCGCCCACGCCGTGCACGCCCGCGATCCGGTGCTCGTCGGGCGACCTGCTCTGGACCGGAGTCATCGGCTACTTCTCGCAGGGGCGCAACGAGCTGGTCCAGCGCTGGCTCGCGCATTTCTCGAGAGAGGAGCTGTCCGCGCTATCCGCCGCTGGCTCTGTCCGCGGCGTACAGCTTCCTTGCCGCGGGTAACGCGGCCGAAGCTCGTCATTGCGCAGCCGCGGTGGCTGCAGCCGTGGACCGAGAATCGCTGACCGCGGGCAGCACGGCTCGCTGGCCGCCGGCCTGGCAGGGCATCGAGGCGATGGTCGCCCCGGCTGGGGTCGGGGCCATGGCCGATGCCGCCGGACGGGCGTGTGCGCTCGAGCCGCGTGACAGCGCCTGGCGCCCGATCTATCTGTTCCTGCACGGAACCGCGCTTCACCTGGGAGGCCAGCGTGCCGAGGGCAACCGAGACCTGGTAGAGGCCGCAGACCTGAGCGACTCCACAGCACCATGTGTGATGTCGATGTGTCTGGCGCAGGCGGCCATGATCGCCATCGAGCAGCGGGACTGGGCAGCCGCCGCCGACCTCACCGACCGTGCTCGCACGGTGATCGAGGAGCGTGGTCTGCGGGATTATCCGTTCAGCGCGCTCGCCTTCGCGGCGTCAGCGGCGGTGCGCGCCAATGAGGGGCGCGCGGACGAAGCGAAGCACGATCTGCATCGCGGGACACAGCTGCTGGCCGACCTGGGCGACTTCATCCCCTGGTATGGCGCGGAGACGCGGATCCTGCTGGCCCACGCGGCGCTGCGGCTGGCCGACATTGGCGGCGCGCGCACGCTGCTGGCGGAGGCTTCGCGGCTCGCGCGCAGAACGCAGGGCGCGGTGATCTTCCAGCAGTGGTTCGACGACGCCTGGTCATACATGGACACCATGGCGGAGGCCAGCCTCAACGGACCCTCGTCGCTGACGATCGCGGAGCTGCGGATTCTGCGCTTCCTCCCGAGTCATCGCTCGTTCCCTGAGATAGCCGCGCAGCTTGGAGTGTCCGCCAACACGGTCAAGACCCAGGCGCATGCGGTGTACCGCAAGCTCGGAGCCGCGTCGAGGTCGGAGGCAGTTGCACGGGCTCTCGATGCCGGGCTCCTGGGGCAGTAGGCCGCTTGCGACGCGCTGCTCGAGCATCGCTCTTGTGTCCCGTGCGATCCTGCGATCGCGTTCGCGGGATGCGGCGGCAGCAAGCCCGAGTACTGCTCCGATCGCTCGAGCTTGGAGAGCTCCGTCAAGGGTCTCACCAACCTGACCGTGAGCAGCGGGGTGAGCGGGCTCGAGGCGCAGCTGAACAAGATCAAGACGAACTCGACTGCGTTGGTCAAGTCCGCGCAGAGCGACTTTCCGAGTGAGACCGCGTCGATCAAGTCATCTTTCGACGCGTTGAGCAAGACGGTCAAGGGGCTGTCCTCGAGCCCGTCGGCCGGCAGATATCGCGACGGTCGCCGCGCAGACGTCTGCCTTTGTGACCTCTGTCAAAACGTTCACGAACTCGACGAGCTCCAAGTGCGGCTGACGACCCATAGCTGGCATGCGAAAGGGGCCTCCACTGGCGAGGAACGCAAGGCCATGCTCAAGGGCCCGCCGAGCGCCCACGGGGGCGGGCACCTGCTTGACCAGATCGTCGCCCAGGTCCGTGCCCGCAGCCGCGACGCCGCGTCGCGGCCGCCGGGGCACAAACTCCGGATGTGAGCAGGGCGACGGTGGATGGAGGTAGCTGCTGATGCGTCAGAGGGTGTCGGCTGGTTTGGCGCTCGCGTTGGGCCTTGCAGCGGTCGGCATCGCTATCGGGATTGCTGTGGCGCAGTTCCCGAATGGGCTGACGGTATTCGCATGCGGAGTCGGCACCGCGTGCTCGGCCTGGTACGGCCTCCGCCGCCGCGGCCTGGCACGCATCCTCGGGATCGGCGCAGCCGCGCTGTTCGTATGTGCAGCGGTCGGGCTCATGATCATCGAGGGCTCGATCCTGGGGAACCTGCTGTTACTGGCCGCGATTGCCGGCTGCCTCTGGTTGGCGCGGGAGGCCTTCCGAGTCCACGCCGAGCTACCGCGCGCACCGCGACCCCTGCACGCGGTGCTCTTTTACAACCCCCTGTCGGGTGGGGGCAAGGCGACGAAGTTCAGGCTCCCCGAGGAAGCCCGCCTGCGAGGCATCGAGCCGGTCGAGCTGAAACCGAGGAGACGACCTCGAAACGCTTGTGCGCGATGCGGTCAGCGGCGGCGCCGACGCGCTGGCGATGGCCGGGGGTGATGGTTCCCAAGCCATCGTGGCGATGGTCGCCGCCGAATTCGACCTGCCCTACGCGTGCATCCCCTCCGGTACGCGCAACCACTTCGCCCTCGACCTCGGCGTCGATCGCAACGACGTGGTGGGCGCGCTCGAGGCGCTGGTCGATGGCGGGGAGCGGCGCGTCGACCTGGGGGAGGTGAACGGGCGGGTATTCGTCAACAACGTCTCGCTCGGGCTGTACGCCGATGCGGTCCAGCAACCCGGCTACCGTGCGGCGAAGCTCCACACGCTTCTGGACACGATTCCCGACGTTCTTGGGCCCGATGCCGCAGTGCCGGCTCTGCGCTGGAGCGAAGGGACCGGAGAGGAATCGGCCGCAGCGATTCTGATCTCCAACAACACCTATCGGTTGGGCCGTGCGCTCGGCTCAGGGACGCGCCCCCGACTTGATCGAGGCGAGCTGGGCATCACAGTGCTGGCTCCCATCCTGTTCGGGGCCGGCGGCGGCGCTACGAGAAAGCTCAGCATGCGGCAATGGCATGCCCGTACTTTTGCGGTCATGGCCTCTGCATCGGTGGCCGCGGGTGTTGACGGAGAAGCGCTGCGCCTTGAGGCGCCCCTTCAATTCAGCGTCCGGCCGCAGGCTCTAAGAGTCCGCATCGCCCCGCACCATCCCGGCGCCTCACCTTCGGCCCTCGAGCCCGATCGGCCATGGAAGGTGATCGAGTCGCTCGCCGGCTTCGTTGTGCACGGCGTGCACGATGTCAGCACGCCACGGGCAGACTCACCCCTTTCGGGTGATGACGCGGCCCTGGCGCCGCCGAATGCTTGAGCGGGCGTTGCTGAAGCCCTGGCTGGACTCTGTGAATCCCGGGGGTCTCCTGCGCTCGCCGGAAGGCTTCCATCAAACATGAAGAGGAGACCACGATGCCCGTAGTTGGAGCGGCAACCCACCAGACGCTCTTCGAGCTGTCCGCCGGCAATCCCGACGCTCTCGAGCGGTGCGTCGCGCTGCGTGAGGCTGATCGCGGGGCAAGTGGGCTCGACGAACGAACATTTGCGCTCGTCAAGATCGCCACGCTCATCGCGCTGGATGCTCCACCCGCCTCCTATGCGTGGCAGCTCGGGAACGCCCTCGCGGTCGGGGTCACCCCGGAGGACATTCTCGGCGTTCTGGTTGCCGTGGCGCCCCAGGTCGGCGGTCCCCGTGTGATTGCGGCGGCGCCGGAGATCATGGTGGCGTTCGGCCTGGACGTAGACGAACAGTCGTAAGCGAGGCAACTTAGTTGTCCATGAGCACAGCGGCTACAGAAGCGACCCGCGCGCCGCAGCCCATCGCGCACCTGACCGTCGACGAGCGGCTTGCGCGCGGCAAGGCGGCCCGCGCCGAGGTGCCGCGCTCGCGGCACGCGCAGTACGCCCCGGCGGCGGACCGCCCGGACCCGGTGGCTCTGCTCGAGGATCAGGCGAAGACCCGCGTGCCAGAGCTGGTTCCTATTCGCTACGGCAGGATGCTCGTGTCCCCATTCACGTTCTATCGGGGGGGCGGCGAAGATCATGGCCGCCGATCTGGCCGGTACTGCCCGCTCCGGCCTGCACGTGCAGTGCTGCGGCGACGCGCACCTCTCGAACTTCGGAGTCTTCGGTTCTGCCTGACAGGCGACTCGTGTTCGATATCAACGACTTTGACGAGACGCTCCCGGGCCCGTGGGAATGGGACGTCAAGCGGCTTGCGGTGAGCATGCTGATCGCGGCGCGGGACAACGGCTACAGCGTCGCAGAGCAGGACCGGATCGTGCTCGGCACGGTCGCGGGTTACCGCAACTCAATTCGAGACTTCGCCGGTAAGTCGAACCTGGCGGTGTGGTACGCGCGGATGGAGGTCGAGCCGCTCATCGAGCAGTATCGATCGCAGTACAAGCCCAGGATGGTCAAGCGGACCGAGAAGGCGCTGGCCAAGGCACGGACGCGGGACAGCATGTCGGCATTCGCAAAGCTGACCCAACGGGTCAACGGAACGCGCGGAGATAGTCGACCAATCGCCCCTGATCGTGCCCCTCCGCGTGCTGGCTGCTGGGCAGCGGGAGGACGAGTTACTCGACTGGTTGCGTGGGTTGCTGGACCTCTACCGGGAGTCGCTTGATCACGACCGGCGGATGCTGCTCGGGCAGTTTCACCTCACCGACTTCGCGCGGAAGGTTGTGGGCGTCGGCAGTGTGGGAACGCGCGCGTGGATCGGCCTGCTCTTTGGCCGCGACTCGGACGACCCTCTGTTCCTCCAGCTGAAGGAAGCTGAGGAGTCGGTGCTCGAGGCGTACGCCGGAAAGAGCGAGTTCGAGTCCCACGGCCAGCGCGTGGTCGCCGGCCAGCGGCTGATGCAGGCCTCGAGCGACATCTTCCTCGGCTGGGTCCACGTCCAGGCAGGGATCGACGGTGTTGCTCGCGACTTCTACGGGCGCCAGCTCAGAGACTGGAAGGGCTCAGCGGAGATTGAGCAGATGGTGCCGGACGGGATGGCTGTGTACGGCAGGCTGTGCGGATGGACGCTCGCTCGTGCACACGCCCGCAGCGGTGACAGGATCGCGATCGCCGCCTACCTCGGCGGGGGCGATGCCTTCGACCGCGCGATCCTCGAATTCTCGAAGTCCTACGCGGAGCAGAACGACCTCGACTATCGAGCGCTCGTCGAGGCGGTCGACTCCGGTCGGATCGTCGCGCAGACGGGTGTCTGAACAGCCCTACTGCATGCAGCAGTCGCGACTTGGCGGCGGCGTACTCGTCGGGCGTGAGTTCGCCGCGGTCGCGTAACTCGGCGAGTTGCTGGAGTTCATCGACGGTCGAGGTCTGAGCGGCAACCGGTCCATTCCCGTGTCGCCGTCCGCGCGCTGTCGCCGTCGCGGCCGTCCAGCGCGAGCGCATCGCCTGCGTGGCGGCGCCTGCCTGAGCATCGGGAAACTCGGCTGCGGTCTGGCGGATCAGCACCTCGGTTCCGACCAGGGCCAGGGCTGTGAAGGTGAGGATTCCTGCCGGGGTGCCTGTCGCCGGAATCGGATCCCACAGGAACAGCAGTGCCAGCAGTCCGAGCGTGATCGCGAATGTGGGTCCGCGATGCTCGCGCAAAAACGGTGCGATCGCCTCACGTGCTGTCCGCGGCAGACGCTGAGGACCAGCGAACCATGCCGCGACTAATCAGCAGCAACCCTATGAACGCCACGCCGGTGGCGACGTCCTTGAGCAGCCCCGTCGAGATGACGACCACGGCACGGATCGTCTCCTGCAGCGACGCGTCGTTGGTGAGCGAGCCTGGTATCTGGTCCTCGAGGATCCGGCGGCCGGCCAGTACCAGCACTCCCGCAAAGAGCGCGGCGAATCCGATCGTCATGAGCGTTCGCCGGCGCCGACCCGGAGCAAGCAGGATCGCCAGCGCGTAAAGCACCGGGCAGAGGATCGTCAGCAGCAGCGCGAGACCCCTCAGCCCTTTGCCGCCGTCCTGGACCGTCTTCAGCTGGCTCGATTTGAGGACGGTGAGGTTTGCGACGTTCGGCGGCAGCTTCGAGGCGATTCCGGACGGCAGGCCCAAGCGCGCGGCGATGTCGTCCAATATGCCACTGAGGTTGAGTGTCACTGCACCCCCGTTGACCTTGACGTGCCCCTTGCCGCCTTCGACGATGGCGATGAACGCCTGGTCGGCCGCGCGGTTGGCCTGCATCCAGAGGCCCTGGACACGGGGGCGGCTGAGAGCAAGCTCGGTACCGGATACTGCGGCGTTGCGCAGCGCGCCCGCTGCCGGCCCGGCGAGTGGTTGTAGCTGCTTCGGCAGTCCCGACTTGATCAGGCCGGCGACGTTGTAATTGGCGTAGAGCTGGTCGACGAGGTAGTTGGCGGTGGTCGAGCGAATCGCCGGGTTCTGGAGGAGCTGCGTACTTGTTGTCGACCAGTTGCCGGCGTTGAGCAGGAGGCGGTTTGCGTACACCGCAAACATCCCGACGATCAGCAGCAGCGTGGTGACCCCGATCAGGATCCTCACGCCGATGAACCGTCGGTGCGAGCCGGCAGCTGCGTTCGGTGACGGCTCCGCCACCGTTGACGCCATCCGCGGAAACGGACTGCTCCGCAACCGCCTGAGCCGGCTTGTCCGTGTCGGCGGGCTCTCGCGAGCCTCCGTCGTTGCCTTGCTCCACAGGTTCCACAACAACCTCGATCACTTGCTTGGCCGTGGCGCGTTCCATCGTCGACCGGTCAACCGCCGCGAGCATCGTCTGATTCGGGTGATGCTGAGCCGGGCCGCGCGATGAAGATGTGAGCATGGCGACATCTGCAGACCCCCACACCTCTCCGCCGCGCATCCGCGTGCTGAAGCCACTGACTGACATTGGCAGCTGGGCGGCCGAGACCACGATCAAACCCATCGGCGGAATGTTCAACGCCGCCGCTGAAGCCGGGATCAGCCTGGAGCGCCGCGTCGTTGACCGTGTGCTCACAAGCGAAGAACTGGAGCGGGTGCTGACGGCGGCCATCGACAGCGTGCAGGTTCAGGCGGCCCTCCTCCACGCGCTTTCGGGCGAGGCTGCCGCAGCGCATGGTCGATGCCGCCTTTGACAGCGGTCTGGTTGACCGCATTGTCGAGCGGCTGCCGACGAGCAGGGCGGTCTGGGACCTGATTGACGAGGTGGCTGCGAGCCCGGCCGTGACCGCGGCGATCTCGCAGCAGGGTCTCGGCTTTGCGGACCAGATGGGCGATGAGGTGCGGGACGCGCTCCCGGAAGGCCGACGATTGGGCGGAACGCCGCGCTCGGCGACTGCTTCACCGCCCGCCGAGGCCGCTTCCAGTCGGGCCGGACCAGACCATGGGATGACCGCACTGCAGGGGTCTGTCGCGGGCATGGTGTCGGCTGGTTCGGCCGAGGAGAGCTGATAGCCTGTCCTATACAGGGCTTGTCACCCGCGGCATCGCGTTCGCGCTCGATGCGGCGGTGATCAATCTTGTCGCGACGGTTGTCGGAGTCGGGGCCTCCCTGATCCTCTCGCTGCTCACCTTCCTGGCACCGTCAAGGCGGTCCTGGCGGCGATCGGTACCGCCGTCTACATCCTCTGGCTGGTCGGCTACTTCGTGGTCTTCTGGTCCACGACCGGCCAAACGCTGGGAGCGCGGGCGATGCAGTTCAAGGTGCAGACCTCTGATGGCGGTCCGATTTCGCCCCGCCGAGGGCTGGTGCGCTGCGTAGGGCTCTTCCTTGCCGCCCTGCCGCTGTTTCTGGGCTTTGTACCGATCCTCTATGACGACCGGCGGCGCGGCTTCCAGGACCGCTTTGCCGGCACCGTCGTGGTCAACGCGCCGGCCGTCTCGATGATCGAGGCCCGCCGCGCGCGTAAACGCGAGCAATACCTGGCCGCCTCGGAGGGTGCGCCCGGACGCCCGGAGTGACAATGGCCGCAGCGGTCCTCAGCCCCCGAACTCCTCGAGTCGCTCCGCCATGATGATCCGCGCAGCCGCTTCGAGCAGGGCGAGATGTGAGAACGCCTGCGGGAAGTTCCCAAGATGCCGGCCGGTACTGGTGTCGAACTCCTCGGCGTAAAGACCAAGTGGCGAGGCGACCTTCGCAAGCCGCGCCATCAGGTCACGCGCGCGCTGCGCCTCGCCGACGATGGACAGGGCCGATACGAGCCAGAACGAGCAGATGACGAACGTGCCCTCGTGCCCGGACAGCCCGTCATCGGTCTCGTCGGTGCGGTAGCGCAGGACGAATCCGTCCTCGGTCAGCTCGTCGGCGATGGCCATCACGGTTGTGTGTAGCCGCTTGTCGGTCGCCGGTAGAAAACCGAAGATCGCGGCCAGTAGGACCGACGCATCCAGGGCGTCGGTGTCGTAGTGCTGACGCAGGACGCCGCGCGCGTCGACGCCGTGCTCGAGGATGTCCGCCTTGATCTCGGCAGCGGTCTCCGCCCATGTTGCGCCCAGACTGGACTCACCGCGGATGCCCGCGAGCTTTGCTGCTCGGTCGAGTGCAACCCAGCACATCAGCTTCGAGGAGACATAGTGCTGCGGCTTCCCGCGTGCCTCCCAGATCCCCTGGTCGGGCTGCCGCCACACGGCCGTCGCGCACTCTGCCTGAGACTGGACCAGCGGCCAGAGCTGGCGGGGCAGGCGCTTGCTCCGCCGCGTGTGCAACAGAACGGAGTCGAGCGCAGCGCCGAACACGTCATTCTGGCGCTGGTCGAACGCACCGTTTCCGAGCCGGACCGGATGGGCCCCGTCGTAGCCGCTGAGGTCCTCTCGAAACGACTCGGTCAGGTCGCGCCGGCCGTCGATCCCGTACATGATCTGCAAAGCGCCGTCCTCGTTGCGTTCGAGGTCGGCGATGAACTGCATGAATTCATCCGCCTCCCAGTCGAGGTTGAGGTAGTGCAGCGCCTGCAGCGTGAACGTCGAGTCGCGAATCCAGGTGTAGCGGTAGTCCCAATTCCGCTCGCCGCCTGGCGTTTCGGGCAGCGACGTGGTCAATGCCGCCACGGTCGCCCCGGTCGGCATGTAGGTCAGGCCCTTGATCGTGATCGCAGAGCGCTGGATCAGCGGCCTGAGCTCGTGATCTGGGATGCGCGCCCGGCTGAGCCAGTTTCGCCAGAAGCGTGTGGTGGCTTCGAGGCTGGCCTCGGCCTCCTCGAGGTTCTCGGGCACCCTCAGCCCCTCAGCCCATGACAGCGCGCAGTAGATCTGCTCGCCCTGGGCGAGGGTGTGCCGCGCTCGTGCGCGGCCCCCCTCGACCCCGAGCAGCAGGTCCGTCTTCAGCCGGATCGTCTGACCCGCCCCGCTGGCATCTGCGGTGTGGCGGTCGTCCGCCAGCGTCCACTCGGCCGCTACGCGTCCGTAGTCGAAGACTGGCTCGCAGACGAGCTCGAACTCCACGGTGCCGTCGATGCATTCGACCGTCCGAACGAGCATGTGTTCGGCGTCCTCGTCGGTCGGCGGTCGACTGTGCGGCGTGATCGTGTCCTCGCAGTGACGGGGGCCCATCGTCAGCGCTTCGCGGACCATGGCCCAGCCTGACGGTGTCTTCCACGCCGTAACCAGCGCCTGTGTTCCCGGCTCCCACGTCCGCCCGGTCGGCACGTTGATCCCGAACGGTCCGAGCCGGAAGGTTCCCGCGCCGCGGTCGAGCAGACGCGCCGAACACGCTCGGCGAGTCGAAGCGCGGCACGCACAGCCAGTCGATCGAGCCATCCGGTGCGACCAACGCGCCGGTATGGCAATCGGACAAGAACCCGTAGTCCGCTATCGGCGTGAACGGCGACGGAGCGGCGGCGCTCGGCGTCGCCCGGGTCGCGGTCTTCGTATGTGTGGAAGGTTGGTGGCCGTTCTTGGACCGTGGCGGCGGAGTGCGCCGCGTTTGGACCGTCGCCATGATCGTCTCCTTATGCGCTCGGGGAGTGCCGCGCTTAGATGCTCCAGCCTGCCTCTTCGGCGAGCATCATCCGATCCGGGTGAGTGTGTCGGGGCCCCAGAGCGTGATTGGGCGCTGACCCTCAGACCGCGCCGTCTACTTGGGAACCCGAGGAGGCGGGAACCCGAGGAATGAAGATCGAAACGACCAGCCCGATCAGGCCGAAACCGCCCAGGACGATGATTGCCGCGACGTAGGAGGTGTTGCCCGACGACGCATCGGCAATGACGATCGTCCCGGCGATCGCCGTGCCCATCGATGAGCCGAGGTTGGAGACCGCTCGCGAGAGTCCGGAGATCTCTCCCTGCTTCTCCTCGGGAAAGGCGGACTGCACGATATTGACCGACGGGGTCAGCATCAGGCCGACGCCGAGACCCATCGTCAGCAGGCCGGGGGCGAACACCCAGATGCTCGAGGTGAGCTTGTACAGGAAGAGCAGCAGAATGATCCCGATCAGCGTCAGCACGAATCCGGCCTGGATCAGCGCCCGCTGCGAGCGCTTGCGCGCCAGCCGCTGCTGGGCAAGCGACGAGGCCAGAATGCCGGCCGTGGCCGCGCTGAAGATCACGCCGGTCTTGATCGCGCTGTAGCCCTTCACGACCTGAAGGTAAACGGACACCACGAACGTGGTGCCCATCAGCAGGAGCCACTGGATGTTCTGCGTGATCATCGCGAGGTTCGCGACTCGGCTGTGGAACAGGCTCGTGGAGAGCAGGGGCTCCTTCCCGGCCCGCTCCTGGCTGCGGATGTAGACGAAGAAGCCGAGCTGCAGCACGACCCCGAGGCCGAGGAAGACGACGACGAGGGCGGTGTTGGTTCCGATCTGGAGGATCCCGAGGATCAGGAAGATCATGCCCGTAGCCGAAAGCACCGCCCCGATGACGTCGAAGCGACGCCCCGGATCGGCAGGTAGCGGATCCTTCATATTCCGCGCCAGCAGAATGATGGTCGCGACGATCGCCGCTTGGAGCAGGAAGGACACCCGCCAGCTGATAGCTGTGGTGATCAGACCGCCGATCAGCGGCCCGGCGGCCGCCCCGATGCCACCCATCCCGCTGATCACCCCGAACGCACGGGCACGAGACGGGACATCGGTGTAGTACAGGGTGGCCAGGATGTAGATCGGCGGGATCATCAGCGCGGAGCCGACTCCTTCAAACGCCGAATAGCCGACGATCAGCAGGCCGAGGCCGCCCGCCACCGCCGCGATGATGGCGCCAGCGCCGTAAACGGTCAGACCGGCGAGCAGGCAGCGCTTCCGGCCCCAGCGGTCAGTCAGCTTGCTTCCCGGAATCATCAGCGCTGCCATCGTCAGCAGGAACAGCGTGATCGCGGTCTGGACGCCGTGGACGTCGGTGCCCAGATCCTTGGCGATGCTGCTTATCGCCACGTTCATGTTCGAGCCGGCGAAACTGGCCACGAACTGCGTGAGCGCGAGCGGTGCCAGCATTCGCCGCGCCGCTGTGCCGGCCGCAGCCGCGCCGGTCCCGCTGGTGATCGCGCTCACCGCGGCACCGTCTCCAGCTGGCGGACGCGCGCTCGCATGATCCGCATCAGGTGACGACGCTCAGGCGCCGACCCCCACCCCCTTGGGAGTCTCGAGTTCGCGCGCGAGAGCGTCCGGCCCGACCCCCAGCATGAACAGCAGCGCCACAGTGCCGGTCCAGCCGGTCTGATGGCTGGCACCGATACCGGCTCCATTGTCGCCGTGGAAGTACTCGTGGAAGAGGATCAGGTCGTGCCAGTTCGCGTCGGTCTGGAACTTCTCGATCCCGCCGAACACGGGCCGGCGGCCGTCCTCGTCGTTGGTGAACGTCGAGGTCAGCCGCCGGGCGATCTCGGCGGCGACCTCGAGCAGGTTGAGCTTGTTGCCGGCGCCGGTTGGACACTCGACCTGGACTCGATCTCCGTAGTAGCGGTGTAGCTGGACCAGGGCCCGCAGGATGACCAGGTTCATGGGGAACCAGACGGGGCCCCGCCAGTTCGAGTTGCCGCCGAACATGCCGGTATCGGATTCGGCCGGTAGGTAGTGCACGTCATAGCTCTCTCCGCCCCAATCGAACCTGTATGGGTGTTCGAGGTGCGAGCGAGAGACCGCGCGGATGCCGTGTGGCCCGAGGAACTCCTGCTCATCGAGCATCACGGCAAGGATCCGCCGCAACCGCTCCTCGTTGACCAATGCCAGCAGGCGTCGGCCTTTGGCGTTGGGCTCGGCGGCATCGGCAACGTGGGTGAGGATGTCCGGAAACCGCTTGGCCAGCGACTGGAGACCCTCCAGCAGCCAGGGATAGCGCTCCACCAGCGCCCCGTCGAACACGGTCGCCGCGCAGATCGGTAGCAGTCCGACCAGCGAGCGAACCCTGAGCTGGATCCGCTCGCCGTCCGGCATCCGCATCACGTCGTAATAGAAGCCGTCCTGCTCATCCCAGAGCTCGGTATCGCCCTGCGGCGGATTCATCGCCACCCCTATCCACAGGCAGTGCGCGATGAACTTCATCGCCATGTCGACATAGGCACGATCATGCTTGGACAGCTCGATCGCGATCTGCAGCATCCACTGCGAGTACAGGGCCATCCAGGCCGTGCCGTCGGCCTGTTCGAGCGTCCCGCCTCCCGGGAGCGGCGCAGATCGATCGAACACGCCGATGTTGTCGAGCCCGAGGAACCCGCCTTGGAAGAGGTTACGGCCGTCGGGGTCCTTGCGGTTGATCCACCACGTGAAGTTCGACATCAGTCGGTTGAATACGAGCTTGAGAAACTCGACATCGCCGCTGCCGCGGATCTCCGCCTCGCGCTCGTAGACGTACAGGGCTGCCCACGCGGTCACCGGCGGGTTGACGTCGCTGAAGTTCCACTCGTAGGCCGGGATCTGGCCGTTGGGGTGCATGTACCTCGTTCGCAGCAGGATCTCCACCTGCTCCTTGGCGAAGTCGACGTCGACCAGTGCCAGCGGAGCGCAATGGAAGGCGAGGTCCCAGGCCGCGAACCACGGGTACTCCCACTTGTCCGGCATCGAGATGATGTCGCCGGCCATCATGTGGAACCACGGCACATTCCGGACCGAGCTCGCGGGCGCAGCTGGGTTCCACGGGTTCACGCCATGGTCGCGGAGCCACCGGTGCACGTCGTACTCGTAGTACTGCTTGGACCAGAGCATCCCGGCGAGCGCCTGGCGCATCACCGTCGTCTGATCCGGGTTCAACTTCGACGGAACGACGGTCGCATAAAAGTCGTCGGCTTCGGTCCGGCGCGTTTCCATCACCTGTTCGAACTCGGCGCCGAGTTGCTCGGGCCGGTCGCCGTGGTGGGCGGCCGTCAGACGGAGGCGGACCCTGACGGCTTCTCCCGCCGGGACCTCGAATACGTGGTGCGCTGCCACCTTGGTGCCGTTGCGGGCTGGACTGACCGCGTCCCCGTCACCGGCAACGACAAAGTCGTTGATGCCGTCCTTGACATAGGGTGACGCGTTGGATCCGCCGAACAGGCGCTCGTTATTCGTCTCGTTCTCGCAGAACAGAAGCGGCGCCGACCCGTCGACGGTCAGCAGCCATTCACCGAGTTCGTGATGCTCTGCCCGCGCGAGGCCGTCGCTCACGGCGGCGATCGCGGGCTTGCGGGCGTCTTCACCCCAGGACCAGGTGTTCCGGAACCAGACGGTAGGGAGCACGTGCAACGGCGCCGGGTCGGGCCCGCGGTTGTGTGCCGTCACGAGCATGAGGATGTCGTCGGGTGCCGCCTTGGCGTACTCCACGATCACATCGAAGTAGCGATTCTCATCGAAGACGCCCGTATCCAGGAGCTCGTACTCCATGTCCTGCTTACTGCGGCGACCGTTGGTCGTCACGAGGTCGAGGTAGGGGAAGGCTCGTTGCGGATACTTGTACTGGCACTTGAGATACGAGTGCGTCGGCGTGCTGTCCAGGTAGAACCAGTAGTCCTTCACATCCTCGCCGTGGTTGCCCTCGCCATTGGAGAGGCCGAACATCCGCTCTTTGAGGATTGGGTCCGCACCGTTCCAGAGCGCGAGCGCCAGGCACAGTCGCTGACGCTCGTCGGAGATGCCGGCGATGCCATCCTCGCCCGCCCGGTACGCGCGCGAGCGGGCCTGGTCGTGCGTGAAGTAGTTCCACGCGTCGCCGCCCTCCGAGTAGTCCTCGCGTACGGTGCCCCACTGCCGCTCGCTCAGGTATGGCCCCCAGGACTTCCATGCTGCCTCACCAGTCCGTGCCTGCTCGAGCCTCACATGCTCGGGAGTGTGCTTCTTCTTTTTAGCGCTAGCCATGGCGGGAAGTCTGGCACCGGGTAGGGGTGCCACCACGGTGCCCGCACCCGGCGGTCACGGCGTGCACCCCACCTATCTCCACCGGCGCGCAGGCTTGTCTGGGGCGCCCGTGCTCAGGAGCCTCCAAGAAGAGCAATGTCAGTGCGGGAGCCGACTGTATGAGCAGGTCGCGTTGACCGGGACCACCGAGTCACCGCAGCAATTTGCGGGGGCGCAGCTCCTGCTCGCCGACGCGCGGACTGCCTTCATGCTGGCCAATTACGCTCGCAAGCGGGCGATCGTCAGCGCCTTCGGCGTCTCACCCAAGGATGCGAACGCCGTGACCGTGGGCGGACTGGCTCTGATCGCAGCCGCCTTGCACCAGACCATCGGTCCACGTCTCAAGCGCACGGTGCCCACGCCCAGTGACGCCGTGCTAGGCGCTGGGGTAGCGAGGTCCCTGCTGGGGGCGGTCGTCGGACCCACCGTTGATGAGATGCCCGGCCTCGGCGCACTGATCGCACTTGCGCTGGTGGTCCACGGGGCACGACCAACGGCGATCAGGTCCGCTGAGGCTCTCCGCGCGAACTCGCGCCGACTGGCGCTCGAACTTCGTCACTTCTCCGACTACGTATTGGGCCGATAACAGCATCAATCAACAAACACGTCCATTGGTTACGCCACCCATCACCCCATTGGGATGAGGACGGCGGCACAGCCGTTGGAAAACTCCAAACACGCGCCGGAACCTGTCACCTGCTGGCGGAGGCCGGTGAGGAACTACAACAGGAGGGCTACTGTGGCCACTCAAACTGAGCGTCAGGGTTCCGCTAGCTACTACGACGATGCCGACGAACGTGGCCTCGGCTGGGTCGTCTTCGCGGGTGTGCTCCTGCTCACCATCGGAACCGTCAACATCATCCAGGGCATCGCGATGATCAGCAGGGCGCATTTCTATGTCCTGAACGCGAACTACGTCTTTGGCGACCTGCGGGCGTGGGGATGGGTGGCTCTGATCCTCGGCGCCGCACAGGTGCTCATCGGCTTGGGCGTCTTTGCCAAGAACCAGTTCGCCCGCTGGACTGGTGTGGTCATCCTTGCATTCGACGCCATCGCAGAACTGCTGATGATGCCCGCCTACCCGTTCTGGTCGCTCTCGATCTTCGCGATCAACATACTCGCGATTTACGGACTGATCGCGTACGGCAAGCGGATCTCAGAGTCCTGAGGTGAGGCGTCCACGGCGGACTTGGGGTCCATCGTGTTCGGTTCGAAGAAGAACCACAGTGACGTTGAAGGCCTCGCGGCTTCCCAAGAGTCGGCGAAGGAGCCGACCAGCCGCGAGGCCAGGAACGGGACATCCCCGCAACGGGAAGCCTGGCGAAGGGCCGCCCAGAGCGTGACCCGTACTTGGAGCGAATGGTCAGCCGCCGCCGCTGACAGCCGCGGTCGGCCCGAGCTCTACCGCCGCTACATCTCGGCGCTCGACGAGGAGGAACAGGCAGCGGCTGCGCTGCAGGAGGTGCAGAGCGACGAGGGGCGCGTTCCTTCCGTGCCCGGCTCCTGTCGCTGATGGCCGAGACCGAGGGGGCCCCGGGCGCGTGGGGTCGGTAGGCAGTGCTGGAGCTGCGCGTCTTTGGAACCTCCGAGGCGATCGACCAAGTCGCGAGCTACCTCATGGCGCTCCCCGGCTCGACGCATGTCATCCGCAGATCGGACGCAGACGCGGAAACAGTGCTCGTCACGGCCGACATCGCTGCGGATGCTGTCGACGCCACGCTCGCAAAGGTGCAGTCCCTGGGTGTGCCTGCCGAGGACGTCGTTCTCCTCGAACTGAGCACGATCGGCAGTGACCTGGCGCAGCGACCGCTGGCGACAGTCGTTTGGGCCGACCTTCTCAGTCAGGCCGGAGAGAACGCCCGCCCCCTCGCGCGCTATCTCATCTTCATGGCGGCAGCCGGAATCATCGCCGCCTTCGGCGTCATCTATTCCAACACGACGCTCGTGGTTGGCGCCATGGCGATCAGCCCAGACCTGCTTCCCATTACCGCCGCCGCAACCGCGGTCGTCCTGTGTCGCTGGAGGTTGGTTCGCCGCGCGATTGCCGCGTTGGTCGTCGGACTTGGCTGCGCCTGTGCAGTCGGTGGTCTGATGACGTTCGTGCTGAACTCGTTGAGCCTCCTGCCGGCAGGCCTCGAGCCCAACCAAACCGGGTTTCTGGACGGCATCGCCACCGTCAATATCGCCACGCCGATCGTTGCCCTGGCCGCTGGGATCGTCGGCATGCTCGGGCTCGAGACCAAGGCGAGCACCGCTGTAGGTGTCGCAATCTCCGTCACGACGATCCCCGCCTCCGCGCTGCTCGGGGTTGCGGCCGGGCTCGGCAGGCTGGACCAGGCCCGAGGCGCGTTCGCGGTGCTCGTTATCAACATTGCGATGATCCTCGCGGGCAGCACACTCACCCTCCTCGCGCAGCGTGCACTGGCTCGTCGTCGCCAGACCGGGCAGGCCGAGAGCCGGCGACTTACTGCGTCACGACCGAAGAGGCTTTGATCTGCCCGTTCAGGGAGCTGAAGGAAAACCGGACAATCGTGTTCTTCCCTGCCCTGGTGGCCGTGCACGCGACGTGCGAATCAACGTCCACGATCACGACTCTCGCACATGTGACACGGGCAACCGACAGACCGCGATCCGCGAGTTGCTGCGCCAGCGCGGCTGCGACGACTGAACCTGACGTCGTCGTGACCTGATTGATCGTGGCAGTACGGTTCAGGCGCCCGCAGCCCGACAGGGCAAGTCCCGCGAGCGCCAGCGCAGCTGCCAACCGGCCCGATCGGCGCATACGGAAAGTCACGACCCGCTCCCTCCGCCGGGGCTCTGTCCGTCGGCGTCGGCCGTCGCGCCGCCGGCGGCAGACACCATCGGGTATGGCGGAACGGCCTCCGGCTCCGACATGTGCCGTCGCTGCCGGTTGTAGACCGGGATTCCGAGCGCGAACGCAGCCGCGGCCAAGAAGAACGGCGCCCAGTAGAGCCAGAAGCTGTGCCCGGTGTTGCGCGAGTAGAAGATGAACAGAACCGAGAACACCAGCGCCACGATCGAGACGATCATGTCGCGCAGGAAGCGTGGCGTCTTGAGCAGGTGCTGATCGGCACGCCTCCATTTGATCTGGGCCAGCGCGGAGAATCCGTAAGGAATTGCAGAGGTGATGCCGGTCATCAGGACCAGCGTCGTGAACGCGTTCGCGCCGCTCGAGCCGAGGTAGTTGATAACCATCGCGATCGAGGCGAGGGCCGTCGAGGCGATTATCCCGAACGCGGGGACTCCGGCCTTGTTCAGCGCTTGAACCGGTCCGGGAACAGGCCGTCGTTGGCAGCGGCAAGCGGCATCTCAGCGCAGATCATCGTCCAACCGGTGAGTGCACCGAACCCGGAGATGATGACCAGCAGCGACATCACTTCCCCGCCAGCCGTGCCTCCAAACATTGCATTGACGGCATCCGAGAACGGCGCCGTCGAGTTCGTCAAGACCGTGGCAGAGAGGATCCCGAAGACCGCAAATAGAGAGAGCATGTACACAACCGCCGTCGCCAGCGTGCCGAGGATGGTCGCCTTGGGAACGTTGCGATTCGGATTGCGCACCTTGCCCGCGGCCACCGAGGCGCACTCCACGCCGAGGTAGCTGAACAGGGCGATTGCCATGCCGCCGCCGATGGCGCTGATCGCGCTCCCGCCGCTGACGTTCAAGGGGTGGTAGTTGTCGCGTATTGATGTAGAACAGGCCGACGATGGCCACGAACCCGACGGCGAAGAACTTCAGGATGGTGGTCACGACCTGTATCAGCCCCATCTTCTTGACTCCGGAGAGGTTGATCATCGCCGGCACCCACAGGCCGACGAGCACCAGCAGGATCGAGAAAACCTTCTTGTGTCCGGTGTTCACGAACTGCTCGACGTACAGGACCCAACCCACTGCAATCGCCGCGTTGCCGGCCCAGGCCGTGATCCAGTAGGACCACGCATTGGCAAAGCCCCACATGTTTCCGTAGGCGACGCGGGCATAGGCGTAGGGGCCACCATCGGCCGGCAATCGTCGGGAGAGGGCCGCGAATAGCATCGCCAGAGCCAGCGCCCCGATCGTTGTCAAGCCCATCGACACGAGCGTGATCGGGCCGTAGCTGGCCAGCGACGTGGGCAGGTTGAAGATGCCCACCCCGATGATGCTGCCGATGATCAGCGCCATCGCCGTACCCAGGCCGAAGCCCGAGTCACCAGACGACGTGCCGCTCGCTGAAGCTGCGGTTACTGCTTCAGACGCGCCGCTGGCGTCCGCGGGAGCCTCCGTGCCGGAGGGCGCTTCGGTGCGGCTAACAGGGACGCCTTCGTCTGCCATAGGTCCTCTAGGTGAGCGCTGGCCGCACCGTTACGTGACGGCGACCAGGTCCGCCGGTGTCGGCATCACGCAGGTGCCGGTGGTGCCGGCTAGCAGTCCGGACGCATCGTTGATCGAGCCAATCGCGGCGAGTCCGCCGCCGCGCTCGACGAACTGGCAGGCCGCCCTGACCTTGGGTCCCATCGAGCCTTCGGCGAACTGCGCGCTCGTCAGGTTTGCGGGCGTCGCGTACCGGATCGCATTCTGGTGCGGCGTTCCCCAGTCCGCATAGACCGCGTCCACGTCGGTGATGATCAGCAAGGCGTGCGCATGCAGATCCGCTGCGAGCACCGCGCTGGCCAGGTCCTTGTCGATCACGGCCTCGACTCCGGTGAGCCGTCTTCCGCCTGGAGCAGCGTCATCGGCATAGACCGTAGGAATGCCACCACCGCCTGCGCAGATCACAACGGATCCGCGCTCGAGCAGCCACTCCACCGGCCCGGTCCCGAAGATCCGCTTTGGCTTCGGTGACGGAACTACGCGACGCATGTGGTCACCGTCGGGCTTGAACGACCAACCCTTCTCGGCGGCGAGTGCTCGACACTCGTGTTCCGTGTACATGGGCCCGATCGGCTTGGTCGGATTCTCGAACGCCGGATCGTTGCGGTCCACCTCGATCATCGTGAGCAGCGTGGTGATCGGCCTGTCGAAGGGCAGGAGGTTCCCCATCTCCTGCATGATCATGTAACCGATCATGCCCTCGGTCTGGGCGTCGAGCACGTCGAGCGGGTACGTCTCTACCGTCTGGTACGCAGCGCCCTGCAGCGCGAGTAGCCCGACCTGCGGACCGTTGCCATGGGTGATTACGAGCTCGTGCTTGAGCGCAATCGGTGCGAGCGCTTCGCACGCGCGCATGACATTTGTCCGCTGGTTCTCGGCCGTCATCGGCTGTCCCCGCTCGAGCAGCGCATTTCCGCCGAGCGCGGCGACGACGCGCATGTTCAGCTCCCCAGAGTTGCGACGAGCACCGCCTTGATCGTGTGCATGCGGTTCTCCGCCTCATCGAACACGATCGACGCCGATGACTCGAAGACCTCATCGGTCACCTCGAGCGCCTCCAGGCCGTATTTCTCATACAGCCCCTTGCCAACGCTCGTGTCGGTGTTGTGAAACGCCGGAAGGCAGTGCATGAACTTGACGTTGGGGTTCCCCGTCAGCTCATCGTGTGCGCGTTGATCTGGTAGGGGAGCAGGAGGTCGATCCGCTCCTGCCAAACCTCGGCGGGCTCGCCCATCGACACCCACACATCGGTCAGCAGGACGTCGGCCCCCTTCACGGCCTGCTCGACATCCTCCGTGATCGTGATCTGCGCGCCGCTCTGCTGGGCGATGGAATTGGCCAGGTCCCTGATCTCCTGCTGTGGCCACAGCTGTCTCGGGCTTGCGATTCGGACGTCCATGCCAAGCTTCGCTCCGCCAACCAGATAGCTGTCGGCCATGTTGAACCGAGCGTCACCCAGGTAGCAGAAGGTCACCTGGTCGAGGGGCTTCGGGACGTGCTCCTCGAATGTGAGGAAGTCGGCGAGGATCTGCGTCGGGTGCCATTCGTCGGTCAGGCCGTTGAAGACCGGCACGCCCGCCCACGCTGCCAGCTCATCCGCCACGCTCTCCCCGAACCCGCGGTACTCGATCGCGTCGTACATCCGCCCAAGGACCCTTGCTGTGTCCTTGACGGTCTCCTTGTGGCCCATGTGCGAGCCTGTCGGACCGATGAACGTCACCTGGGCCCCCTGGTCGTAGGACGCGACCTCGAAAGAGCAGCGGGTGCGGGTCGAGTCCTTCTCGAAGATCAGCGCGATGTTCTTACCGCGCAGCCGCTGCTCCTCACGTCCCTCCCGCTTTGCGGCCTTGAGCTCTGCCGCCAGGTCCAGCAGGTACGTGATCTCCTCGCGGGAGTAGTCCTTCAGTGTCAATAGATGGCGTCCGTGCAGGTCGGCTGCTGTGCTCATCGTTCCTCCTCTAGGCATCCCGGACAACGGGGCAGGTCATGCAGTGGCCGCCACCGCGGCCCCGGCCGAGCTCCTGGCCCGCTATCGGATGCAGCTCTATGCCCGCGCTGGCCAGCTTCTCGTTGGTTGCCTCATTGCGCTCGTAGCAGATGACCTCTCCCGGCCCGAGGGCAACGACGTTGTTGCCGTCATCCCACTGGTTGCGCTCCGCCTCGAAGTCGTCGCCGCCGGTTGTGACCACCTTCAGGTCGCTGATCCCGAGCGCGTCTCGCACTTCGTCGAGAAACGATCGCTCGGACAGCTCGGCAGTGACACCACCGTCACCGTCGGGGCGATACAGGATGGGCACGATCTGTGACACCACCGGCTCGTAGATCGTGACCAGGTTGCGGTCGCAGAATGTGAACACGGTGTCCAGGTGCATTGCCGCGCGCTCGCGCGGCATCAAGGCGCCGATGACCAGTCGCGCCGCTCCAGCAGCGAACAGATTGCGTGCCAGGATGCTTACCGCCTTACCGGTGCTGCGCTCTCCCTGCCCCACCAGCAGAACCCCGTCGCCGACCGGCATCACGTCCCCGCCCTCGAGTGAAGCGGTACCCCAGTCGTGATCGGCGCCGCCATACCAGATCTTGAAATCTGCCTCGCGGAAACGCGGGTGGAACCGATACACGGCCTCCACGTTCAGCGATTCGTGCTGACGAGCGGGCCAATACATGTGGTTGAGTGACACACCGCCGTATATCCACGCGCTGTTATCACGCGTGAACAGGTGATTCGGCAACGGGGCCAACACGAAGTCCGTCGCACGCATCGCGCGGCCGATCGCCTTGACGATGTCCTCGGGAAGCTCCTGGATCATCACGCCACCCGTCAGATGGGTGGCGAGCTCATCTCCGGGCATCTGCTGCATCCACGCGGTGATCTCCTGCGCGAACAGCGCCGTCACCTCCTCGGGGCGAATCCGCCGCTCCAGCACCCAATCCCGCGCGTCATCTCGGTCCAGCGTTTCCGCAAGCAGATCGTGGAACAGAAGGACTTCCACGCCGCGCCCCCGCATCACCTCCACGAAGGCGTCGAATTCCTCCTGCGCGCGGCGGACCCAGATCACATCGTCAAACAGGAGCTCATGGCAATTGTGGGGCGACAAGCGCGCGTGAGCCAAGTCGGGACGGTGAACGATCACCGTCCGCAGGGTGCCCACCTCTGAGTGAGCCCCGACGGCTGGTGCGGTTACGGCTGCCATGTGCCTGCTCCTTCGCTGGAAGTCGGGTCGCTGCGGGAACTACCGGGAACAGTCTCCGGGCTCTGCGTTGACGGTCATCGTCCCAATCGGGTGAGGCCGCCCGGGCTCAAATGGTGACGAAGCTGCGGCGCCCATAAACCACTAAGCCGTAGATCACAGCGACGTTCAGGCCGACGACCGCCAGCGACCAGAGCGGGTACGCCTGAACCATGAGCAGCTGTGCCAGCGCGTTGCCGACAGCGAAAGCAACCCCCATCCAGCGAGCGACCTGGCTCTTGAAGAACACTGCGACCCCGGTCAGTCCCTGAGCCACTCCCAGCGCCCAGATCACCCATCCCCAACTGCTCAGATCGCCGAAGACATACTGGGCGCGCGCGACGAAGAAGTCTGATCCTGTGACGGCGGCTACGCCTTCAACCGTATTGGTGCAACCGAGTAACAGAAGCATCACGGCGGCGAACGTGACCCAGCCACGACCGCGGTCGTCCTCACCCAGACGCAGGACTCGTGCGTCTGTGAGCGTCACGCTCAAGTTGTTGCTCCGGCCGGCTCATCGGTGGGCCTGGTCTGGCGTCGTTGCTGGATCGTCTTGTCGGCCCAGACGAGGGCTGGCGTCACCAGCGACAGGCCGAGCACCCATGCCCACTGCGGGCCCGTGAGCGACTGCGTGTCCAGCAGGCGCTGGAACATCCGAAGCTCGACGCCCGCCCAGGTGAGGATCCAACCGAGGATGATCCAGCCCATGTAGGGGAACAGCGGGGAGGACCAGGGCGCCTCCCGCTCCCGGCGCATCACTACGCCGAGATTGACCGCGGTGAACGCGATGAAAGCGAAGGCCATCGTCATCGAGGCCGAGGAATGAGTGGTGCTCGGCTTGTCCGGTCCGAGGTCGAGGATCAGCAACGCGGTGACCGCAACGATCAGGCCGCTCAGCACCCAGCGGATGATCTGGGCCTGATTGACGATCCGCGTTCCGGGCTCGCGTGGGGGTCGCTGCATGACGCTCGGATCAGGGACGTCGACGATGAACCCGATCACGACCGTCACGACCACGAAGAACTTGCAGAACAGCAGCTGCATGGGGAACAGTGCGATGCCCCCGTTGATGTTGAAGATCGTGGCCAGCAGCATCAGCTGCAGTACAGAGGAGAGGATCGTCAGCTGCAGCTTCACGTACGAGGTGATCCTGCGGTAGATGTCACGGCCCAGGTCGACAGCGCGCACGAGCGTCGCGAAGTTGTCGTCGGTCAGGACGATCTTCGCGGCCTGCTTGGAGACCTCCGAGCCGCTTCCCATCGCCACGCCGATGTCCGCCTGCTTCAGCGCGGCCGCATCATTGACGGCGTCACCGGTCATCGCCACAACGTCACCTGACTGCTGCATCAGCTTCGCCAGCCTCAGCTTGTCCTCTGGAGCCACACGGCCAAAGACGTGCAGGTTGGGAAGCCGCCGCAGGAGCTCCTCGTCGGAGAGCCGCTGCAGCTCGGCTCCGGTCATCACCCCGGAGCCGAGACCGAGCTCGTCCGCGATGGCGCGGGCGGTGACGGTGTGATCGCCAGTGATCATCCGCACGTCGATGCCGGCGTCGAGCGCAGCGCGGACAGCGTTCTTGGCTTCGGTGCGCAGCGGATCGATGATGCCGACCAGCGCGACCATGGTCAAATCACGCGACGGCTGCCATCGGATCGCCGATCGCATCCGACATCGCCCGATCGTCGAGGTCGCGCGCGGCGAAGGCGAGCACGCGCAGCCCGCCCTCCGAAAGCCGCCGGTTCGCGTCCACGATGTCTTTGCGAACGGCGTCGATCGGGACCTCCTGACCGTGCCAGAGGGCTTGGCTGCAGATCCCAGCACGATGTCCGGCGCGCCCTTCACCGTCATGAAGTGCCGGTCCTTCAGCAAGCCGGGCGTCATCCAGCCGGGCCGGTCGTGGAAGGTGGCCATGAACTTGTACTCCGAGTCGAACGGCACCTCCGCCTTCCGCGCTAGGGCACTGCGTGTGTGTTCAGCGTCGGCGCTCATCTTGGCCGCCAGAACGACGAGTGCCGCCTCGGTGGGATCGCCGATGATCGATTCGTCATCGGCCACTGTGGCGTCGCTACACAGGGTGAGGCCTAGCGCCAGTCGGCTGAAATCAGGAAGCCCTGATCCGGCCACGCCGAGGATTGCGCCGGTCTTGCGATAGCCATTTCCCTCGACCTCGAACCACTCGCCGCCGGCCAGCATGGTGGTTGCGGTCATCTCGTTGAGAGTCAGCGTTCCGGTCTTGTCACTGTTGATGACGGTCGTTCCGCCCAGTGTCTCCACGTCCGCCAATGACTTGACGACAGCCTTCGAGTCGGCCAACCGCTGCGCGCCCGATGACAACATCGCCTGCACAAAGGTCGGCAGGCCGACCGGGATCGAGGCGATGGCGGTCGAGATGCACACGAGCAGCAGCGTGTCTCGATTCTGGCCGCGGGCGATTCCGAAGATCGCAATAACCCCAACCGCGAGCCACGCGAGCGAGCCGAACACTTTCGTCATCCCGTCCAGCTCCTTCTGCAACGGAGAGCGCTGCCGCTGGGTTGAGCTGACCATCTCGGCGATCCTGCCCATCTCGGTCGACGGACCCGTGGCGGTGACCACGACCGTCGCCGTCCCGCGCGTGACCTGTGTGTTCTGGAAGACCATGTTCGTTCGGTCGCCGAGCACCGCGTCGGGATCGAGCGCTTCCCGTCCGTCCTTGGCGACAGGCGCGCTCTCACCGGTCAGTGCGGCCTCCTGAAGTTCCAGGGTCGCGGACTGGACGATCCGCCCGTCGGCGGGCACGACGTCGCCGGCCTCGAGCAGCACGATGTCGCCTGGGACGAGCCCTGTCGAAGCGACCTCCTCGACGGCGCCGCTCCGGCGGACACGCGCATGCGGCACCTGCAACTCGGCGAGCGCCTCGACGCTGGCTTGTGCCTTCAGCTCCTGGCTGGAAGCCATCACGACGTTGAATGTCACAAGCCCCAGCACGAACAGGCCAGTTGGTATCTGTCCGATGACGAAGCTCGCAGCTGCCGTGATCAGCAGCATGATGTTCATCGGGTTCGAAAGCTGGCCCCGCGCGATCATCCATCTGCTTGGGGGCGGTTCCTTTGGCAGCTCATTGGCGCCGTAGGTTCGTGAGCCGCTGCTCGACCTCTGCGGCCTCGAGTCCCAACCCGTGGTCGACGCCGAGTTCGGCCTCGACCTCACCAGCCGTACGCGAATGCCATTCGCGCTTTGTCGGCACGGCGTCCGCAATCGTGGTCATCTGACCTCCCGGTTCAAGCCCAGAGTCTCCTGCGTACCGCACGGCCACCATCACCCGGATTGGATGACGACGCGTATGCGCCCTGGCGTGACGGTTTCCCGATGGCTGAGTACGTCCTGTCGCGGAAGCGACGCAAGCGGCTCGATGAGTTCGTCGAGCTGCTCCGGGTCGAGCCCGGTTCGCACGTGAACCTCGCGCGGGATTACGACCCGGCCTTGAAGGCGGGGGTGAACAAAAAGAAGGACGGCGTCGCACTGCTCGAGGAGGGTGTTGCGCTCATGTGCGAATACCAGGCTCGTCTGGCCGCCCAGAGCACGTGGGGCGTGGTGGTGGTCCTGCAGGCGCTGGACGCGGCCGGCAAGGACGGGACGATCCGGCATGTGATGAGCGGCGTGAATCCGCAGGGTGTCTCGGTGAACAGCTTCAAGGTGCCGTCGTCCGAGGAGCTCGCTCACGACTACCTCTGGCGCTATGCGCAGCGCCTGCCCGCGCGGGGGCAGATCGGGATCTTCAATCGCTCCTACTACGAGGAGGTGCTCGTCGTCCGGGTGCACCCGGAGATCCTCGATCGCCAGAAGCTGCCCAAGGCGGCAAAGGGCGGGGATGTGTGGAAGCGGCGCTACCGCGAGATCAACGACTGGGAGCGCTACCTGACCGACAATGGGTTCCGGATCGTGAAGCTGTTCTTGAACCTCTCGCGCGAGGAGCAGCGCATCAGGTTCCTGCGCCGCATCGACCTGCCCGACCACAACTGGAAGTTCTCCACCGCGGATGTCCAGGAGCGCGAGCATTGGGACGCCTATCAGAAGGCATTCTCGGAAGCGCTCTCCCACACCAGTACGGAGTGGGCCCCGTGGTACGTGATCCCCGCCGACCGTAAGTGGTTCGAGCGGCTGGCCGTCGGGATGGTGCTCGCCCAGGCCCTGATCGGTATCGATCCTCAGTTCCCGAAGGTCACTAAGCAGCAACGCGATGCACTGCTGGAGGTCAAGCAGGCGCTCGAGTCGCAGGCTCCCAAGGGTGCCGCTCCCGACCCGTTCATGGACAGCCAGCAGGACGGCAAACCAGCAGCTCAGTCGTCGGCATGACGAGCACCACGACATCGCCAACTGCACTCCAACGTTCTGACCAGGACGGCTGGTACGGCCAGACCCCGGACGAGGTTGCGGGGACCCTGCACGTCGACCCTGCCGTCGGCCTCAGCAGTCAACAGGCCGGCGACCTGCTCCAGCAGCACGGACCGAACGCGCTTCCCGCCGAGGCGTCCGTCCCTGCGTGGAAGCGTTTCATCGGCCAGTACCGGACCTACATGCAGCTGATCCTGCTGGCGGCGGCGGTGGTGTCACTGGTGATCAAGGAGTGGAGCACCGGCGTGCTGCTGCTGCTGATCACCGTATTGAACGCGGTGGTGGGGCTACGGCAGGAGGGCAAGGCGGAGAGCGCCATGAACGCGCTGAAGGCGATGGTGAAATCCAACGCGCGGGTCCGGCGAGATGGGGTGGAGGCTCAGATCCCCGCCGAGGAGGTGGTGATCGGCGACGTCGTGCTGCTGGCTGCCGGCGACGACGTGCCGGCGGATGGGCGGATCATCGAGGCGAGCTCGCTGCAGATCGACGAGTCCGCTCTGACCGGGGAGAGCGTGCCGGTCTCCAAGGGAGTGCAGGCACCGTCGGGCGTGGATCTCGGTCCCGGCGATCAATCTGACATGGCCTTCATGCACACCCCGGTGACGCACGGCAGCGGGATGATGATCGTCACCGCCACCGGCAGTGACACCCAGGTGGGGAAGATCGCCGGGATGCTGGCCACCACGGCCAAGGAGCAGACGCCGCTCAGCCGTCAGCTGAACACGCTGACGCTCTGGATCGCCGGCGCGGCCGGCATCACGATGGTGATCATGTTCGTGCTCGGGGCGCAGCGGGGGCTGCCCTCGACCGTGGTCTTCTCGAGCGCCGTGGCGCTGGCGATCGCGGCCATCCCGGAGGCGATGCCGACGGTGCTGCAGGTCGTGATGTCGATGGGCGCAGCCGAGTTGGCCACCCATGGCGCTGTGCTGAAGGACCTGGCTTCGGTCGAGACGCTCGGTTCCACGTCGGCGATCAACTCCGACAAGACCGGCACGCTGACCATGAACCAGATGACCGCCGTCGAGGTGGTCGATCCAACCGACCGCTACACGATCTCCGGCTCCGGCTACGAGCTCGAAGGGACGGTTCACCACGCGGCTGGGGGCACCGACACGATCGAGGACGCAATCCTTCCCTACGTCATCGCCAGCGACGCCACGCTGGTCGACGGGAAGGTGGTGGGTGATCCCGACCGAGGGCGCGCTGCTGATCCTGGCCTATAAGGCTGGACTCGACATCGCCGCAGACGCACGAGCGTCACCCGCGCATCGCAACGCTGCCGTTCGATCCGACCTACAAGCTGATGGCCGCCTTCACCACAGACGCCGACGCGGCGGGCCGTGAGACCGTGCGCTGTTACGTAAAAGGGGCGGCCCCAGCGGTGATGAGCCACGCCGCAACCGCGTTGTCCGGCGGGCAGAGCATTCCGTGGGATGAGGAGCTTCGAGAAAAGGCCGATGCCCACGTCGAGCGGATGGAGAAGGCCGGGCTCAGGGTGATGGCGGCAGCATCGCTTGACCTCGATCCAGCCGACTTCGATCCGAACGGCGATCTGCTCGCGTACGTAGAGGGACTGCAGATGACGAGCCTCGTCGGGATGGTGGATCCGCCTCGGGAGGAGTCGAAGCAGGCCGTGACCGACGCGCAAGAGCGCTCACATCCGCGTACGGATGGTGACCGGTGACGACGTCGTCACCGGAGCGGCGATCGCCGAGCAGCTGGGGATCGAGGGCGAGTCGATGCTGGGCGCCGACTTCGCCGCGCTCGACGAGTCCGAGCGCCTGGAGCGGATCGAGCGGATCGGCGTTCTCGGCCGCGTCGCGCCCGAGCACAAGGTCCTGCTGGCCGAGACGCTCAAGAAGAAGGGTGAGATCGTCGCGATGACCGGGGACGGAGTCAACGATGCGCCGTCGATCAAGGCCGCGCACATCGGCATCGCGATGGGAAGCGGCACCGAGGTCGCCAAGAACGCGGCCCGGATGATTCTCACCGACGACAACTTCGCCACGATCGTCCGCGCCGTGGAGCAGGGCAGGAAGCTCTACGACAACCTGATGAAGTACGTCCGCTTCGTGCTGATCTCGCTGGTCGCGTTCGTGCTCACGTTCCTCGGCGCGACCGTGCTCAACATCGCCTCGGGGCAGCCGTTCACGCCAGGCGAAGTGCTCTACATCCACTTCATCGTGAGCGCGCCGTTCGGCGTGGCTCTCGGTCTGGACCAGGCGACATCGGGCCTGATGAGCCGTCACCCCCGGCCGAGCGGCGAATCGATCGTGACGGGGCGTCAAGCTCACCTGTGGTCTCGTCGGGCTGTACATGGCGATCTGCATCGATGCCCTCATCTACTTCGGCAAGCAGCATTACCACAGCATCGCCGTCGGATCCTCGATCGGTCTGAGTGCGTTCGCGCTGATGCTCGTGGTTGCCGCCTACGAGAGCCGTAGCGCAACGGCGTCGGTGCTGCGCGCCGAGACGTTCAACAACCGCAAGATGAACTGGACCGCGGTGGCCGAGTTGGTGCTCGCGGTGGCGGTCACCCAGATGGACCTGTTCAACCGGCTACTGGACACCACGCCGCTCACGGCTCCGCAGTTCGGACTTGCCCTCGGTGCCGCCGTGCTGCTGCTGGCTGCTCTGGGAGACGGGCAAGCTCGTCGCTCGTCGGCAGCAGTCGGCGGCCGGTTCGGGCCCTTCACGGGTCCAGCATCCGGCGCTTGCCGACGGCGGCTAGATGGCCGCGATCACCGACCAACCGGTCCCGTCGCCAGAATCGCCCGAGAAGGCCCTGACGGTTCGGGGCGCGACGGTCCTGGGCATCGGATCGATGATCGGAGCCGGGATCTTCGCGCTTCTGGGGGAGGCTGGGGCGGTAGCAGGCGCGGCGGTCTGGGTCTCCTTCCTGATCGGAGGATTGGTCGCCGGTCTGCTCGGCTACGTATGCGCCAAGCTGGGCATGCGCTTTCCCTCCTCCGGGGGTCTGATCACCTACCTGATCGAGGGATTCGGAAAAGGCCGGCTGGTCGGCACCGCATGCTGGCTCGGATACATCTCGGCGATCGTGATCGTCGGCGCAATGGTCGCGGTCTCGTTCGGCGGCTACGCGACCTCACTGTTCGTCGGCGAGCATGCCGGTCCAGGCTGGCACAACCTGTTCATCACCATCCTGATCCTGGGCATGCTCGCGATCAACCTGGTCGGCGCGAAGTTCGTCGCCAACGCGCAATCGATGATCGTCGTCTGCGTCCTCGCGGTGTTCGCGGTGTTCATCGTCGTGACGATCGTCAACATGAACCCGCACCTGTTGGCCTTCAGCGGCTACCCGTCGCTCTCGAAGATCCTCGCCAGCGTCGCGCTGACCTTCTTCGCGTACCTCGGGTTCAACGTGATCACTTTCACCGCCGGGGACCTGCGCAGGCCCCGCCATGATCTGCCGAGGGCGATGACCTACGCCCTCGGGATCACGGCCTTGACCTACGTGCTCATCGCCGTCGGCGTGTTCGGCACGCTCACGACCACGCAGGTCATTGGTTACGGCGAGACAGCGATCGCGGAAGCGGCTCGCCCGTCCCTTGGAGACGCCGGCTTCACGAGCATGGCGATCGTTGCGCTGCTGGCCACAGCCGGCTGCACGAACGCAACCCTCTACGCATCGGGGAACCTGACCGGCCAACTCGCCAAGGCCGAACTGTTCCCCGGGTTCTTCGGTGAGCGGTCGCGGCTCGGTCGTCACGCTGGACTGCTGATCACCTCCGGAGTGGTGCTGATCGTCGCCAACCTCGTCGACCTGTCTGCGATCGCCTCGGTCGGTAGCGCAGTCTCGCTGATGGTCTTCATGCTCGTCGGCCTCGCCGGCTGGCGGCGGCGAGCCGACACCGCGAGCAACCCGATCATCGTCCTCCTCGCAGTGGCCGTGACCGGCATCGTGCTCGGCTTCTTCGTCGTCGACACATTCCAGACGGCGCCAGGGACGTTTGTCGCCATCATCCTCCTCGGGCTTCTGGCGATCGTTCTCGACGGCGCGGTCCGGCGGCAGCGGCACGCGGTCACCCAGATCGGGTGAAGCGCAAGCGGCAGCAGCGGGCAGCATCGGCGGTCCAGCACATCGGACTCAGAGCTACGGAAGGAGTCTCAATGACCGAACACGCAACCGAGGCGAAACCACACGTCGTGATCGTTGGGGGAGGATTCGCCGGACTCGGGTGCGCGCTGCGCCTGGTCAAGCACAAGCGGGTCCACGTCACGCTGATCGACCGCAACAACTACCACCAATTTCAGCCACTGCTGTACCAGGTGGCGACCTCGCAGCTCGCACCCAGCGACGTGGCGGACTCGCTTCGCTCGGTGTTCGCGGGCGAAGACGACATTGACGTCAAGCTCGCTGATATCGCCTCGGCGGACCCGCGCACCAGGACGGTCGTCGCCAAGGACGGCCAGGAATGGTCCGGCGACGTGCTGGTCCTGGCCGGCGGGTCCGACCCCAACTTCTTCGGCACACCCGGCGCCGCTGAGTACTCCTTTCCGCTCTACTCGCTCGATAACGCCACCAATCTCCGCTCGCGCATCCTTGGCCTGCTCGAGCAGGTCGACCGAGATCCACAGCTCGTCGCTCGCGGTGCGCTCAACTTCGTGATCGTCGGGGGTGGCCCGACCGGGGTCGAGGTCGCAGGGGCGATCGGCGACATGGTCAAAGACACGATCCCGGCTGTGTACCCCGACCTCGACGCCGGTGCCTGTGAGGTCCACCTCGTCGACCACGGTGACGCTCTGCTGAAGCCGTTTTCCGACGACGCCCACGAGTATGTGGACAAGGTGCTGCGGGAGAAGGGGGTCAAGGTGCATCTCGGCGTCGGTCTGACCGAGGTCTGCAGCGGTCACGCGGAGTTCTCGGACGGCAAGACGATCGCGACGCGGTGTGTGGTCTGGGGGGGCGGGATCGAGGGTGCGGCTCTGGCCGGCGCGGCAGGCGTCCCACAAGGGCACGGCGGGCGCCTCGACGTGCAGTCGGATCTCACGCTGGCCGGTTATCCGAACGTGTACGCAATCGGGGACCTCGCCAACATCTCCGACGAAACGGGTGCGCTGCCGCAGCTGGGCTCGGTGGCCATGCAGAGCGGCACTTGGGCAGCCGAGAACATCCTGGCCGACCTCGACGGCAAGCCCCGCAAGCCCTTCGCCTATCGCGACAAGGGGATCATGGCGATGATCGGTCGTGGGGCCGCGATCGCGGAGGTCGGAAAGCACCACCACGAAATCCACGGGCAACTGGCTCACATGTCCTGGCTCGGTGTGCACGCTGCGCTGATGACGGGCACCAAGGCGAAGATCGAGGCATTCGTCGACTGGGCCTGGGACGGCTTCTCCAAGACCGGCGGTCCGCATGTCCTCGACCGCGGTGACGCAGCGCAGATCGACTGGGATGACGACCCGATCGCGGTGGGCACCGCGTCCTCGGCAAGCAGTTGAGCGCGTCCCGCTGGACGCGCTTCTCACCCGTATCAGGTGATGCTCGGGCAACAGCCGCGACGTGAGCATCGATCTAGTTGCCGCAGCCGCTAAACGAATAAGGGGGTCGGCATATGACGACCGCAGTTGAGTCTCGACCCATGACGAGCGCGTCCCAGGCCGGCGCCCGCCAACCGAAGGCGGCGGACGTGTTTGTCGTGTTCGGCATCACCGGTGACCTCGCGAAGGTGATGACCTTCCACTCGCTCTACCGGCTGGAGCAGCGCGGCGAGCTGACCTGCCCGATCGTCGGCGTGGCCGTCAGCGACTGGTCGGCCGACGAGCTTCGCGCCCACGCCCGTGAAGCGATCGAGGGTTGCGGCGAGACCATCGACGAGGAAGTCTTCCGGCGCTTCGCCGCGCGCCTGTCGTACGTGAGTGGGGATTTCGACGCTCCTGAGACGTACGCGCGCGTGGCGGACGCGATCGGCAATGTCGAGTGTCCGGTCTTCTATCTGGAGATCCCGCCGTTTCTGTTCGGTCGCGTGATCAAGGGCCTGACCGAGGCCGGCCTGACGAAGACTGGCCGGGTCGTGGTCGAGAAGCCCTTTGGACACGATCTCGCGTCGGCGCGCGCACTGGCGGCGGAGATTCACCAGTACATAGACGAGTCCCAGCTGTACCGGATCGATCACTTCCTCGGGAAGATGGGCCTTGGGGAGATCCTGTACCTGCGGTTCGCGAATGCGCTGTTCGAGCCGATCTGGAACCGGAATTACGTCTCCAGCGTCCAGATCACGATGGCTGAGAGCTTCGGGGTGGAGGACCGCGGTCATTTCTACGACCCGGTCGGAGCACTGCGGGACGTCGTCGTCAACCACCTCATGCAGGTCGTGGCGGCGGCGGCGATGGAGCCGCCGTCCTCAAGCGACCCTGACGTCCTGAAAGACAGCCTGGTGGGCGTCTACCGCGCCATGGCAGCCGCCGACCCGAGCCATTACGTGCGCGGGCAGTACGACGGCTATCGCGCGATCGATGGCGTCGCCCCGGACTCGACTACCGAGACCTACGCTGCGCTGCGACTAGAGATCGACAACTGGCGCTGGGGCGGAGTGCCCTGGCTGATCCGTACCGGCAAGTGCCTGCCATTCACGCAGACCGAGCTGCGCGTGGTGTTCCGCCGCCCGCCGAAGCTGAACTTCGTCGGCTGGTCGCGGATCCCCGAACCGAGCCAGATGGTGGTCAAGCTCGACCCGGCAACCGGAGTACGGATGCTCGTCGATGCTCAGCGCCACTTCGCGGTCGAGCCGGAGCAGATCAACCTTGACATGGAGTTTGCGGTCGAGGGTGGCGAGGGACCAACGCCGTACGAGGTCCTGCTGCATGCCGCGATGGTCGGAGACAGTCGGCGATTCACGCGCCAGGACGGAGTTGAGGAATGCTGGCGCGTGATGCAGCCGCTGATCTCCGAGCCGCCGCCGGTGCATCCCTATGCAAAGGGCACTTGGGGACCGGAGGCGGCCGACGAGGTCGTCGCCGGCTATGGGCGCTGGCACCACCCCTGGGTGGCGGTGTGAGCGTCGTCGCAACGACTTTGTGTGGAGCACAACCTATGGAGGTGGCCAGATGAGCGAGAGCTACGACATCATCATCATTGGCAGCGGCGCCGGCGGCGGCACGCTTGCCTACCATTTGGCTCCCTCGGGAAAACGCATCCTGCTGCTCGAGCGCGGCGGCTGGCTCCCGCGCGAGCCTCAGAACTGGCTGGCCGAGAGCGTGTTCGTAGACGGCCGCTACATCACGCCGGACACCTGGCACTACTCGGACGGCTCGTCGTTCCAGCCCCAGGTGCACTACTACGTAGGGGGCGCCACAAAGCTCTACGGAGCCGCGCTATACCGCCTGCGACGCGAGGACTTCGGCGAGTTACAGCATCACGACGGCATGTCGCCGGCTTGGCCGATCTCCTACGAGGACATGGAGCCCTACTACACGCAGGCCGAACAGCTGTACCAGGTGCATGGCGTCCATGGCGAAGATCCGACCGACCCGCCGGCGAGCGCGCCGTATCCCTTCCCGCCGGTCTCGCATGAGCCTCGGATCCAGCAGCTCTCAGACGATCTCGCCGCCGCGGGATTACACCCGTTCCACGCGCCCTGCGGGATACGCCTGGACGAGCAGAACATGCCCTACAGCGCGTGCGTGCGCTGCGACAACTGCGACGGGTTCCCATGTGTGGTGCACGCCAAATCCGATGCCGAGGTGATCGCCGTGCGGCCGGCGCTCATGTACCCGAACGTGACGCTGCTCACGCAGAGTGAGGCGGTCAGACTGCGCACCGATGGGACCGGACGACGCGTCACCGAGGTGGAGGCGACTGTCGACGGGCACCCGGAGACGTTCTCCGCTGACATCGTCGTGCTCTCCTGCGGCGCGGCCAACAGCGCCAAGCTCCTGCTCGCGTCGGCGAATGACAAGCATCCCCGTGGTCTGGCCAACGGCTCCGATCAGGTCGGCCGCAACTACATGTACCACAACAGCCAGGCGGTGCTGGCGCTCTCTCGCGAGGAGAACCCGACCGTTTTCCAGAAGACGCTCGGCGTCAACGACTTCTACCTGGGGGACAAGGAGTTCGGGTTCCCGCTGGGCAACATCCAGATGGTCGGCAAGTCGCAGGCGCCGATGTTCCGCGGCGAGAAGCCCGGCGAGACCCGCTTCGCGCCGTCGTGGACATTGCGCGACGTCGCCCGTCACGCGGTCGATTTCTGGCTCTCGACCGAGGATCTCCCCTCACCGGAGAACCGCGTCACCCTGGCCGGTGACGGAAATGTCTCGATCAGCTACTCGGCCAGCAATGGGGAGGCCAAGGACCGGCTGTTCGACCGCCTCAAGTCGTTGCTTGCAGACCTCGGCATGCATCACGGACATCTGTTGCCGCATCACGCGTACCTCAAGAACGACATCCCGGTGGCGGGGTGCGCTCACCAGGCCGGCACCTGCCGCTTCGGCACCGATCCAGTGAGCTCTGTGCTCGACACCGACTGCCGCGCACATGAGTTAGACAACCTCTACGTCGTCGACACCAGCTTCTTCCCGAGCATCGGCGCGGTCAACCCGGCGCTGACAGCGATGGCAAACGCGCTGCGTGTCGGTGACCACGTGATGGAGCGGATGGGCGTTGGGTCCAGCCGGCAAGAGCCGGCCCATGTGGGCTGAACGCACCGAATCGGACGCGTGAGCGACTCCGGATCGGGCCAGTGATCGCCTTCGGCTCGGGCGCGTGATCGACTCCGGATCGGGCTCGTGATCGCCTTCGGCTCCACCACCGTCGACCTCGCCCGCCTGCAGTTCGGGACGACGTCGATCTACCACTTTCTGTTTGTCCCGCTGACGCTGGGCCTGGCTCCGCTGGTGGCGATCATGCAGACGATCTGGCATCGATCCCATGACGACGCCTGGCTGCGGCTGACGCGCTTCTTCGGGACGCTGCTGCTGATCAACTTCGCGATCGGCGTGGCCACAGGGCTGGTGCAGGAGTTTCAGTTCGGGATGAACTGGGCGGTGTACTCGGACTTCGTCGGGGGAGTCTTTGGAGCACCGTTGGCGATCGAGGGGCTGGCCGCGTTCATGCTGGAAGCGACCTTCCTCGGCCTGTGGATCTTCGGCTGGGGCAGGTTGTCGCCACGAGTGCACCTGGCGACGATCTGGGTGGCCGCGCTTGGAACCTGGCTATCGGCCTATCTGATCCTCGTCGCCAACTCCTGGATGCAGCATCCGGTCGGCTACACAATCGTCGATGGCAAGGCCCACCTCACGGACCTCGGCGCGCTGCTGTCAAACGAGTTCGCCCTGCTGGCCTATCTGCACACGATCCTCGCCGGCCTGATCTTCGGCTCGATCATGATGCTCGGCGTCTCCTGCTGGCATCTGCTGCGTGGCCGCAACGTCGAGCTGTTCCGGCGCGCGGCCAAGCTGGCGCTGATCGTCGCCATCCCGGTGACCCTGCTGCAACTGTCGGTGGGCAACCGCTTTGGCGAGGATGTCACCGCCCAGCAGGGTATGAAGATCGCGGCTTCCGAGGCACAGTGGAACACCTGCCAGCCCTGCGGGTTCTCGGTCTTCCAGATTGGCGGCTTCTCGTCCCAGGACCCGACCCCGACATTCGCGATCACGATTCCACGGCTGCTGTCGTGGATGGGGACCGGTTCCTTCAACGGGAAGATTGAGGGCCTCGACCAGCTCCAGGCTCAGCAGCAGCATCAGTTCGGCCCGGGCGACTACATGCCGAGCATCGAGCTGATGTATTGGTCGATGCGGATCATGGCGGTGCTGGGGGTGGTGATGTTCCTGCTCGCTGCGGTCGGCGCCTGGCTGTACCGACGACGAGCCCTCGAGCGATCGCGCTGGTTCCTGCGCAGCGCGATTGTCGCCATCGCCTTCCCGTACATAGCGGCCAGCTTCGGCTGGATCCTGACTGAGATGGGACGCCAGCCGTGGATCGTGAATGGACTGCTGAAGACATCGCAGGCGGTGTCACCCAACGTCGGCACCGCCACGGTCGCCACCAGCCTCGGCGTGTTCGTGGTGCTGTATCTGACGCTCGGCGTGGTGGATTTCATCCTCATGCGACGCTACGCCCGGCTCGACCCGGACGACGTCACCGGGCCGCCTGCGAAGCCCGAGGTCCCGCAGCCGATCGGTTTCGGAGCGGCGTGACATGAGCCTCCCGACGCTCTGGTTCATTCTCATCGCCGTCCTCTGGAGCGGCTACTTCCTGCTCGAGGGGTTCGACTTCGGCGTCGGCATGCTGCTGCCGGCGCTTCCGCGGACCGACAGTGAGAAGTCGATGATGTTCGAGTCGATCGGGCCGGTTTGGGATGGCAACGAGGTTTGGCTGGTCGTTGCTGCGGGCGCCACGTTCGCGGCGTTCCCAGCGTGGTACGCGACGATGTTCTCCGGCTTCTATCTGGCGCTGCTGCTGATCCTGGTCCTGCTGATCCTGCGCGTTGTCTCGTTCGAGTGGCGCGAGCGACGCGACAGCCCGCGCTGGCGCACCACGTGGCTCGGCCTGAACGCGCTGGGGAGCGTCGGAGCGCCGTTCCTCTGGGGCATCGCGCTGGCAAACCTCCTGCACGGCGTTCCCCTCGGGAGCTCACACCAGTTCGTCGGGGACTTCCTCGACCTCTTCAGCGGCTACACCGTGCTTGCGGGCGTCGCCGTCGTCTGCCTCTTCGCTCTGCATGGCGCCGCATATCTCACGGTCCGCACGACAGGAGACTTTCGGGAGCGCGCGAGGGGCGCCGCACGCAGCCTGGCGGTCCCGGCGATCATCACGGTCCTGCCGTTCCTCGCCTGGACTGTGATCGTGGCCCATAACCGCAATCAGCGCAGCTTTGGACCTGTCGCGGTTGCCGGCGCATTGGCGGCCGCTGCCCTCTTGCTGGCTGTCGCGGCGATCTACCGCCGGCACGAGGGCTGGGGTTTCGCATTCACCGGGCTCGCGGCGATCGGAATCGTGGCGAGCATCTTCACGGGCCTTTACCCGCGCGTGCTCGTCTCGCATCCGAGCTTCGCCAACAGCCTGACCGTCTCAAACGCCGCCACCGGCCACTACGCGCTCAAGGTGATCACGATCGTCGCCGTGATCTTCGTCCCGCTTGTGCTCGTCTACCAGGGGTGGACCTACTACGTCTTCCGCAAGCGCATCGCCGGCGAACCGGTCGCGTCCCCGATCACGCTCGGCTCCGGCCACGCGCCGGATAGCTGACTCGATGCGCGGTCTCGATCCACGCCTGGTGCATCGGACGCGGTCAGTGCGTCCACTGCTCGCGGTCGACGTCGCACTCGGGGTGGTGACCGCTCTGGCGGTCGTGGCACAGGCGGTTCTGTTTGCGCGCGTGGTGGCAGAGTCTGTCGATGGAACACCGATGAGCGGGCTCTGGCACCTCGTCGCCGCGCTGGCGATCGCGTTCCTGGTACGTGGCCTCTGCGCGTACGGGATGGAGGTGAGCGGGCGACGCGCGGCCTGGAGCGTGCTGTCGGAGTTGCGACTGGCACTCGCCGAGAAGCGACTGCGCGGACAACCGGTGGCGACCGACGGCGCCGCCGGTGCCGAGCTTGCGGCGGCCGCCGTACAGGGGATCGAGGGACTGGAGCCGTACTTCGCGCGCTACCTCCCGCAGGCCGTGCTGGCCTCCATCGTCCCGCCGATTGTCATCTGCGCCGCCGCGCTTGTGGATCTCGAGTCGGCGCTGATCATGCTCGTCACGCTCCCGCTCGTCCCAGTGTTCATGTGGTTGATCGGGCGCTACTCCGAGGCGCGCGCGACCGAGCGCTGGCGCGCATTGAGCATGCTGTCCTCGCACTTTCTGGACGTCGTCCGCGGGCTGCCGACGCTCAGGGTCTTCGGCCGCGCCGAGGCACAGAGCTCGGTCCTGGCTGAGGTCGGCGAGCGCTATCGAATTACCACGATGCAGACGCTCCGCGTGAGCTTCCTGTCCGGCTCGGTGCTCGAGCTCGCTGCGACGCTGGGTGTCGCCCTGGTGGCGGTGACCGCCGGGGTGCGGCTCGTCGACGGCAGCCTCGGATTGCAGGCCGGACTGACTGTGCTGGTGCTCGCGCCCGAGCTCTACCTCCCGTTCCGTCGTCTGGGTGCCGAGTTCCACGCGAGCGCTGACGGTCGTGCGGTGGCCGAGCGGATGCTCGAGCTCCTCGGCGCCGACGATGCGGTGCCAAGCGGCGGGCGACGCCATGTCCCCAATCCCGCCTCCGCTTCGGTCAGCCTCGAGCGGGTGTCGTTCTCCTACCCGGCTCGCGGCGAGACTGTGCTCGACGGCGCCGACCTTGAACTCGAGCCGGGGGAGACCGTCGCGCTGGTGGGCTCAAGCGGCGCCGGTAAGAGCACTGTGGCCGCCCTCTTACTCGGCCTGATCGCGCCCGCGGCAGGACGGATCAGCGTCGGTGGCGTCGACCTGGCCGAATGCCGGATCGAAGAATGGCGCCGGTTCGTCGGTTGGGTGCCGCAGCACCCCACGCTCTTGCGCGCCACCGTGGCCGAGAACGTCCGGCTGGGCAATCCGGAAGCGTCTGACCGCCAGATGCGAGAGGCAGCTGCACTGGTCGGAGCCGATGAATTCATCAGGGCGCTTCCCGACGGCTATGACACGCTGATTGGCGACGGCGCCCGCCTGCTCTCGGCCGGGGAGCGGCGCCGGATCGGGCTCGCGCGCGCAGTCGTTCGCGAGGCTCCATTCCTGATCCTCGACGAGCCCACCGCTGACCTGGACCCGCGGACGCTTGCGATCATCTCCCGCGCGCTGGATGACATCCGCGTGGGGCGGACCGTGCTACTGATCGCCCACCGGCCGGAGCTCGTGCGGCGAGCCGACCGCGTGCTGCGGCTCGCGGACGGGAGGATCGTGCCCGAGATGGTGGGGGTGCCCGCGTGATCTCCAGGGTGGCCGGATGACTCCGAGGGTGGCTGCATGACCTCGACGCTGGCGCGACTCACCAGGCTGACCCCCGTGCCGCGGACGCGGCTGCTTAACGTCGTCCTGCTTGGCGCATTGACCCTGGTGCTGGGCATCGCGCTGATGGCGTTGGCGGGTTATCTGATCGTCCGCGCGGCTGAGCGACCGGCGATTCTCTCGCTGATGGTGGTGATCGTCGGCGTACGCTTCTGCGGGCTCGGCCGGCCGCTCTCCCGCTACTGCGAACGCCTTGCCTCGCACAACCTCGCGCTCGGTCAACTCGGCCGGGTCCGCTCCCGGGTCTACAGGCGCATCATCCCGCTGGCGCCGGCCCAGCTCGAGGGGTACCGCCGCGGCGATCTGCTCACACGCATGGTCGCCGACGTCGACGCGCTGCAGAATCTCTACCTGCGTGTGATCCAGCCGATGCTGGTTGCGCTGCTCGTCGTCGCCGTGTCGGTCGGCGTCGCGATCGTGGTGCTGCCGGTGGCGGGCCTGACGCTGGCTGCGGGGCTACTCGCAGCGGGCCTCGTCGTTCCAGCTCTTGCGAGGAGCGTCGCGGCCCGAGCGGGAGGACGTCAGGCGGAGGCGCGCGCGACCCTCACGGCCGAGCTGATCGATCTCTTGGTCGCAGCGCCCGAACTGGTGACGCTTGGTGCCGAGCGGCCCGCCCTCAGCCGAGTCCGAACGGCGGACGCGGAGCTGGTCGCCTTGGGCCGGCGGGACGCTCTCGCCGCCGGGATTGCCGATGGGCTGAACCTGGCGCTCACGGGACTGACCGTGTGCGGCGTGCTCGTGGTTGCGGCGGGCGCCGGCCGACACGCCCTCGATCCCGTCTTGATCGCAATGCTGGGCCTGCTGGCCTTGGCGTCGTTTGAGGCGGTTACCCCGCTTGCGACGGCGGCGCGCGACATGACGGCGACCTGCTCATCAGGGGCTCGGGTGCTCGAGCTCATCGATCGCGAGCCGTTGGTGACGGATCCGCCGACACCCGTTTCGCTCCCGCAGTGGCCGTTTTCGGTTGCCTTGGAGGACGTGGTGGCGAGCTATCCGGGACACGGTCAGGTGGCCGTCTGCCACGTGAGCCTTCGGCTGGAGGCCGGAGAACGTGTGGCGCTGGTGGGACCAAGTGGTGCGGGCAAGACGACGGTCGCCAACCTGCTGTTGCGCTTCTTGGACCCAGAGTCGGGCCGGGTGACCATTGGGGACGCCGACCTACGTGACTGCGCGCAGGAGGATGTCCGCCAGGCGATCACGCTCGCCGCCCAGGACGCGCATCTGTTCGACACCAGCATCCGGCACAACGTGGTCCTTGGTCGCCCTGGGGTCGGCGACCATGACATCGAAGATGTCCTGCGGCGCGTGCGGATATGGGATTGGGTCTCGGGGCTGCGCGCTGGAATCGACACGCCGGTCGGCGAGCTGGGCCGAGAGCTCTCCGGGGGCCAGCGCCAGCGCATTGTCATCGCCCGCGCGCTGATCTCAGACGCCCCGGTGCTGATCCTCGACGAGCCCACTGCTCATCTCGACCCCTTGGTCGCAGAGGCGCTCATGCGCGACGTCATCGACGCCGCAGACGACCGCACGCTGTTGCTCATCACGCACCGTTCCGAGGGGCTCGATCTCGTCGATCGGGTGATCCACCTGCCACTACACCGGGAGTCGCAATCATGAGCTTGCCCTGGCCGATCCGAAGCGTGCTGGCCGGTACCGCCGGTACCGCTGCGCTGACAGCGAGCTACGCGATCGAGCGACGCTTGCGACCGCGACGCAAGGGTCCGCTCGACTACGACGACTCGCTCGTTCCCGGTCAGATCGTCGCCTCGGTGATGCACCTCGGCCAGGTGAGCGGGCGCGAGGATCGCGAGCTGGGCATGATCCTGCGCTGGGGTTACGGTTCAGCCTTCGGTCTCTGGCACGGGCTGCTCGCCCGACGCTTCCGTGAGCCGGTGCCGAGCGCAATCTTCGCGACGACGCTGATGAGCGCGACCTTCTCCCTGTTCCCACTGTTGGGTCGCACTCCGCCCCCGTGGCGTTGGCCCCCGGACGTGATGCTGACCTGCCTCGCCACGCACGCCGCGTACGTTGCCGCCGTCGCCACCACCGACGATCAGCTGCGCCCGTCGAGCCGCCAATAGTGGCGCAGCCGCCTGCAACGTGTTTCACAAAAATCCGCTGCAACGGTGGAACTCGTTTCAGCAAATTCGTGGTTGCGCAGCGACCGCCGGCGGTGTTAGCTTCGCGACTGCGGGTACCTTCGATGCCCGGCACGGGACCCCTTACCGTCCGTTCAAGGAGGAGAGACAGTGAAGTGGTTTAGGCTGCTCGCGGTGTTGGCCTGTCTTGCGCTCTGGGCCGTCCCAGCAGGCGCTTCCGCCGCGATTCATCGTGCGCACCGTTCTGCGCACAGCATCGGTGCCGGCAACCCCAGTCTCGGGTCGAACGTGATCATCTTCGACCCGTCGATGTCACAGACTCAGATTCAGTCCGAGCTCGACACGATCGCCACGCAGCAGGTCCCGAGCCAGTTCGGAACTCAGCGCTACTCGATCTTCTTCGAGCCCGGCACATACGGCTCGTCCGCTGACCCGCTGGACTTCCAGTTGGGCTTCTACGAGCAGGTGGCGGGCCTGGGCGCCGAGCCCGGTGACGTCGTCATCAACGGCGCCATCAACGTCTACAACCAGTGCGTCAACGGCGACTGCGAGGGCACCGACAACTTCTGGCGCTCGCTCTCGAACCTGACGCTCAACGTGGACCTGCCGGCGTCGCCGAACATCGTCCCGACAAATGGAGAAGCAGTCAGCTGTCTGGCCACAAACGATCTGCTGGCGCTGTCACAGGCCGACCCAGTCCGCAGGGTGATCGTCAACGGCAACCTGTTCCTCCAGGATTACTGCGGCACCGGCGATGTCAGCGGCGGCTTCCTCGCCGACGACGAGTTCAACGGCGGCATGGTGTGCAACTGCGGGCAGCAGCAGTACCTGGCCCGCAACAGTGACATCGATAGCTGGTCCAACTACGTCTGGAACCAGGTGTTCATGGGCGACACTGGCGCCCCGGCGACGAGCTTCGGCACGACAGCCGGCCAGTACACGAACGTTGCCGCCACTCCTGTCTCCGAGGAGGAGCCGTTCCTCTACACGGATAGCAGCGGCGACATGCAGGTCTTCGTCCCGGCGGTCCAGCGCAACTCGGTTGGACCCTCCTACGCGTCGGGGAGCGAGGCCGGCACCTCGCTGCCGATTTCGCGGTTCTTCGTGGCGAATCCGAACACGCCGGTACGGCAGATCAACGCAGCGCTCGCACTCGGCCGCAACCTGATCCTCACCCCGGGCGTCTACGACCTGCCGCGGGCCATCAAGGTCGACCGTCCGAACACGATCGTGATCGGACTCGGCTTCGCGACACTCATCCCTGAGAAGGGCAATGTGGCGATGCAGACCGGGGACGTGCCGGGGATCAAGCTCTCGGGCATGATCTTCGACGCCGGTCCGCGGAACTCACCGGCGCTGCTGCAGCTTGGCACGCAGAGTCATGGCTGGGGTAGTAGCTTCGGTGCGGAACCCAACGACCCGACGCTCGCCCAGGACGTGTTCTTCCGGATCGGCGGCGCCGAGCCTGGCAGGGCGACCACCGCGCTGATCGTAAATGACAGCCAGACGATCCTGGATGACATCTGGGCGTGGCGTGCAGACCACGGCAACGGCGTCGGCTGGACACAGAACACCGCTGACACGGGCGTGGTCGTCAACGGCGACTACGTGTACGCGTACGGCCTGGCGGTCGAGCATTTCCAGAAGAACGAGGTGATCTGGCGGGGCCAGCACGGCGAGGACGTGTTCTTCCAGAACGAGATGCCGTACGACCCGCCGAGCCAGTCGGCCTGGATGGCGTCGCCGACGCAGGACGGCTATCCCGCATTCCTCGTGACGAACAACGTGACGAGCTTCCAGGGCTACGGCATGGGCAGCTACTCGTTCTTCGACCAGGGCATCCCGATCTACTCGGCGGAGGCGTTCCAGGCACCGGACACCCCGGGAGTTCAGTTCAACGATCTCCTGACCGTGTTCCTAAATGCCACCACCGGAATGGGCGGGATCAACTCAGTCATCAACGGCGTCGGAGGCGCCTCGACGGCCGCCAACAAGGACACGGCGGTCGACGTCACGACGTATCCGTAGCGACGCTTTGGCCCGGACGGTGCTGCGGCACCGTCCGGGTGCCGTCGCCCACTCGCGAGGCGGCCGCGAATTAGCGAGTCAGCGCACTAGCGCATGATGCCGGTGTGCCCGAGCGAGTGCCGCCCGGGCTGCGGCCACACGCACAGACCATGTGGGCCGGCTCCGACCTGGATCGTGGCGCGGAGCTTGCCGGTGATCGTGTTGATCGCGTACACGACGCTGTTGTAGCGCCCGCTCAGCCACAGCGTCCGGCCATCGACGGAAACGCCGCCCATGTCGGGGCTTGCGGGTAGTGGCAGCTGCCAGGTCTTGACGACGCGGTTGGTGGCGAAGCTGATCACCGAGACAGACCCGGCCTCGCGGTTCGAGACGTAGAGAAACCTCGCGCTGCGGCTCGGGTACAGGCCGTGCGCGCCCGCGCCGGTGCTGGTGAAGCCGATCACCTTGAAAGTTCGAGGACTGATTTCCCAGACGCCCGCGTTGTCCTGATCGGCGACGTACAGAGTGCGACCGTTCGGTGCGAGCTTGACGTCCTGGGGGGCCGACGAGCCTCCGTGCAACGTCAGTGTTCGGATCACGCGAAGCGTCCGCAGATCCACCTCGATCATCAATCCGCCGAACTCGCAGCTGGCGTACAGGTAACGGCCATTTGCCGAGAAGTCGGCGTGATCGACGCCCGGGCACTGTGGGACTGGCAGCGTATGGATCAGCGCCATCGTGTTGGGATTACGGAACGCGAGCTCACGCAGCCGCTCCTCGACGACGATCGCGTACTTCCCGTCGGGCGTGAAGTACAAGTTGTACGGATCCTCGACGCTGATCTGCCTGCCCGGCTTGCCGGTGCGCGGGTTGATCGGCGTCAGGGTGTTGCCGGCGTCGTTGTCGACATACAGCGTCTTCAGGTTCCAGGCCGGAGTCACGTGCTGGGGCAACTCGCCCGTGTCGAACTGCTCGACGATCTTGAACGTCCGCTGGCTGATCACGTCCACGGTGTTGCTCTCGCTGTTCGGTACGTAGACCAACGCAGGATCTCCGCGCACAACCGGGCTCATGTCGCCCGGCGCATCTGCGGCGTAGACGTTCACGGGCGACTTGTGGCGGACCCTGGGCGCCGGCTTCTGCGTCACCGGCGTTGGCGGCTTGTCGACCTGCATCGTGGTGACGTGGGTCGTTGCCGATGATCCGCCGCAGCCGGCCACGGCTGTGCACAGGGCCAGCAGAGCTACCGGACTCGTCCACGAGCGCATACGGCGAGCCTGGCGGCAAAAGTTCAGGCGACGATAACGCGACTCTGAAGATGCTCTTACTTGGTGCATTGCGGCGCGTGTTGATCGTTACCGTCAGGTGCGATGCGGCGATCGGTCCCGATTCTCCTGGCCCTCGCGACGACGGTCGCGATCGCCGGATGCGGCGGTTCGACCCCCACCGACACTGGCAGCAGCCATCGAAGCTCCGCTGCCCGGGAGCGGCACAAGCTACGCACCGCGGCTGCGGCTCCTCACCCCGCGGTCCTTGGTTATCGCCGGCTGTACGCGCTGCCCGCGCCGCTGCGCGACCCGGCCTACGCCTCGCAGGGCGCTGGGCGCTTCATCCTCATCGGTGGCCTGTCAGCCAGTGACACTTCGACCAGCGAGGTCTACGCCGGAGACCGCACGAAGGTCGCGCAGGTCGCCACCCTCGGGACCGCGCAGCACGACGCTCAGGCTGCGTTCCTCGACGGCAAGGCGTACGTCTTCGGCGGCGGATCGTTCTCCGAGCTCGATCACATCTTCAGCTTCGACCCCACGAGTCACGTGCTTGCCACCGTCGGCAGCCTGCCGGTCGCGCAGTCTGACGTCGCCGTCACCGCGATCGGCAATACCGCCTATGTCGTGGGCGGCTACGACGGCGTCAACTGGCGCAACACGATCCTCGCCTACCGGCCCGGCGACACGGTTCCCAAGACCGCCGCAACGTTGCCCGTGGGTCTTCGCTACGCGGCGGTCACAGCGGTCGACGGCCGCGTACTGATCGCCGGCGGCTCGACTCCCACCGCGGCCAGTCGTGCGATCTTCAGCTTCGACCCGAGCACTGGAAAGGTCGCCCGGATCGGAACGCTGCCACAGCCCGTGACGCATGGCGAACTGGCCCCGCTTGGCCAGTTCGCCTACCTGGTGGGTGGTAGGGGGAACGGCACGAGCTCACAGACGGCGCGCATCTTCGCCATCAGTCCCAAGACCGGCCGGGTTACGCCGGCGGGGCGGCTTCCGGCCGGGCTGTCAGACGCCGCGCTCGTGCCCGAGGGGCGGTCGCTGCTGTTGATCGGCGGCCTCGAATCCTCGGGCGCGGTCTCGGACAGCGTCGCGCAGCTGACCGCCGTCAGCGGTCCTCGATCCTCTGCAGGTAGCTGACCACCGCCCGCAGTTCCCGCGCGGTCATGCGCCCGTGGATGGCGGGCATCTCCGCCGTCAACTGGAGCAGCTCGACGCGCGGCAGATGAAGGTTCTTGAGGTCGCCGCCCTGCTGGTGCGGCGCCGAGGTGCCAGAGATTGAATGGCAGGTCGCGCAGTGTGTCTTGAACAGCGCCGATCCGGACGTCGCTGGTGGCGTCGAGGCACCGCAACCAGCGACCGCCACCCCGACGGCAATCGCGACCGCCATGACGATCGCGACGCCGCCCCGCGTACGGCGCTCGTCTCCCGGGTTGCGGGGGACCTCAGTGCCGCGACCTGCGTAATCCTCAGGTCTTGCGCTTCTTCTTGGACTTGTGCTTCTTGGTGCTGTGCTTTGCTTTGGCGTGCCGCCCATTGAACACGCCGAGGTGGAAAGCGCCGACATTGCCCTGGTTGTCGACCGCCGCGAGTCGCCAGTAGAGCCGCAGTTTCGCGTCGGCAGCGCTGATCTGCGGCACCCATGCGGTGTTCATGGTGGTGTCGCTGGCGATTGGACTCCCGAAGTCGGTCGTCGTCGCGAGCTGGATGTAGTACGTCTTTGCGAGCTTGTCGGCGTTCCACGTGACGAGGATCCGCGCGCCGTGCTTGGTCGCGTGGATCCCACCGGGCGATGGGAGCGTGCGGTTGTAGGTCGCGACCTTCGTGAACGCGCTGGTGAGGCCCCCTGGGAAGATCGACTGAATCTGCAGGTGCGAGATCCCCGGGGCCAGGAACTCCGCCGGCGTCATGTACGGCGTGTCCACTGCCACCTGCGTGCTGCCACCGGACGTCGTGATCTGCAGGTTGTAGCCGATCGCTCCGGTGACCGCCGTCCACGACAGCATCGGAATCGTGCTGCCCGCCCTGGGGCTGTGCAGCGAGTTCGGAGCCGGCAGGTTGTGCGTGAACGTCTCGGTGGCCGACCAGTTGAGATTGTTGAGAACGTCGTTCGCGCGGACTCGCCAGTAGAGCGTCTTGCCAGAGGGCAGCGTCGACGTACTGGTGTAGGAGGTGTTGTCGGTGTTGATGTCCTGAATCGGATTCGCGAACGTCCGATCGGCCGATATCTGCAGCGTATAACTCACTGCTGCCTGGGCGCTGTGCCACGAGAATGTCGGCTGAGTGGCGACATTGGATCCGTTGGTCGGAGTCACCGGAGTCGGCGGAATCGACGACTTGTTGAATGGCTGCGGGTCGTAGGAGGTTGATTGTTCCGGGTCGTCCTCCGGTGCGCCGCCTGCAGTTACGGGAATCACCTCCCACCAGTAGGACGAGGACTGATCCTTCAGTGGCAGCGTCGGCGCCCAGGCGGTCGTGTTCGTGTAGCCGATGCTCACAATCGAGTTCGGGTCGAAGCCCTCGTCGTTGGCTATGACCACGTAGTAGCCGTCGGCGCCGTCGATCTGCTGCCACTCGAACAGCGGGGTCGTTGTGAGCGTCGAACTCGCTGGGACCGCGCTGCTGCCGGCGGCCGGAGGCACGATGCCGGGGGAGTAGGTGGCGTTGGTCACCTGGGCAATGGGGTCTGCGGTCGCTGTCGGCTTGGCGTAGGTGAACGCTGGCGCCGAGCTGTCGCCGAGAATCACCGGCGCGCTCTCGATCGTTGTGCCCGCCAGAGGGTTGTCGTTACGCATCGCGATCAGGCTGACGCAGACCGAACCGCCGCCGTTGAGCCACTGGATCAGGTTATTCGTGTTGTTGGCGCTGTTCGGCCAGCCGTACTCGTTCTGCTCCCAATTTGAAATGCCGTCGAAACCCACAGGCGCCCAGGCGGTCGACGGAGTGGTGATCGTCGCGGTGCCGGCGCCGTTGGGGGCGTTCCAGTCACACTCGCCGGTGGTCGAGCTTGGGTTTGGGTACTGGCCAGGGGCGAGCCAGCTTGCGAGCGTCAGCTGATACTCGGACGCGCCCGGGACCGGGCTCCACCTGAGGATCGGATCGTTGTTCGTGGCGAAACCGTTCGTCAGCACGTCGCCGTTCTGGTCGTAGACGTGGAGGTTCTGGATCGTCGGTGCCGACTGGTCGAACGACTCGGTGAACGGCTGGCCGTCGTTCCAGGAGCCGGCGTCCCCGTTGGCGTCGATGGCCCGCATGCGCCAGTAGAGCTCGGTGTGGTTCGGGAAGAAGTTCGTCGCGGTGTAGGTCGTACCGATCAGGTTTGCGGTGTTTGTCGTGTCGAGGATGATCGCGTTGACCGGGTAGCTCGGATTCGTTGCGACTTGGATCTGATAGCTCGACGCGCCCGGGATCGCCGTCCAGGAGAAGCTCGGCTCCTCATAGGTGGAATCGGGCGAGACGTTTGACTCGGACAGCGTCGTCTGTGACGGCCACGCCCAGGTGAACTTGCCGACCTTCGAACTGCCACCCGGGTTTCCGGCGGCGTCGATCGGCTGGACCGACCAGTAATAGGTGCCGGGCGCGAGCACGCTCGGGAAGGCGAACTGCGGACCCTGGACGTCGGTCGGGCCGTACACCAGCGTCGAGAGCTTGGGGCTGGTTCCGATCTCGAGCTTGTAGTTCGCGGCGTGGGCCACAGACGTCCAGCTGAGCAGCAGTGGCTTCGTCGGCCAGTCGACCGTCTTAGCCACCGGACTCCTGAGCTTGGGCGCCACCTTCCAGCTCTTGACGAGCTTGCGGATCCGCGACCAACGGCCGGGAACATCCTTGACGTTCACAGCGCGGACGCGCCAGTAGTACGTGCCGTTGGGGATCGCCTGATCGCTCGTGAGCGCCGTGTTCGTGATCGTGATCGGGTTGTTGCTGAAACCATTGACGGTCGAGGAGAAGTTCTGGGCGGCCGAGAACTCGAACTCGTAGCTCGCCGCCCCGCGGACCGAGCCCCATTCGAACGCGGGCAGCGACTGGACGAAAGCCTTGTTCCTGGGCGCCTGCAGGCGAGGCGTTCCCAGGGCGTCCGCCACGGCGCTCGCCGCCAGCAGCACCGTCACGGTGCTCATGAACGCCACGGCAAGCCGCGTGGCTGCTCCCTTGGACCGGCTTCGCAGTGCGCGCTGCGTGTTGCTGGCGGACATAGTCGCTCCGTCTCCTGAAATGAGTGGTTCCGTCCCGTGTGTCACGTCCGTCGACGCGTCACCTTCCTGGCGAACATCGGCAGCGAACGCCGCGAGCTTGAAATCCGGTTGGACACCCGTGGAGGGCGCGTCAACTAGTCAGGACAGAACGAGAAGTCCGCGCTCACCTTCGGTTCAGGGCATCGAGCAGGTACATCCCTGCCTCGTCCCTGTGGACGGGCACGAGCCACGGGTCGTCCCGCAGACGCGCGTGCAGCTCACCGACTGCCAAGAGGCGCTCAGGGGCTGGGGGTCGCCAGTGGACTGCGACGAGCCGCCCGCCACTGGCGAGCTGGGCCCTGATCAGGCTGAGCGTGTGCTCGAGGTCCTCGTCAGAGAGGTAATAGAGGATCTCCGAGGCCACGATCAGATCGAAACGCTCGTTGGGGACCGCCTCCGGGATAGCGCCGTAGATGATGCGCACCTGAGGGAAATCCGCGAGCCTCCGCCGGGCCATCGCCGCCGCCGTCCTGGCGACATCGACCGTGGTCAGCGCCATACAGCGCGGAGCGAGCATCTCGGTGAAGACACCGATCGATCCCCCCAGCTCGAGCGCGTTGGTGAAAGGACCATCACCGCACACGGCGAGCGTCGCCTCGTGCTTGCTGCGTTCATAGTCGCTGCGCTCGTAGTCCCAGCGACCGTGGTCATCGTGGCCATCGTCGAGGGTCATCGCCATATCGCTCATCGGCTGGCTGCTCACATGTCGCTGCTCGAGCGCAGCAGCTGATACCGGGGCCCCGTGACCCTGTTGACGCCGTGCTCTATCAGGCCGACGGCGTACGACGGCCAGAAGTCGCCGATCGGCGGATCGCCCTGCTCGCAGGGACCGTCGGAGTTGCCCGGATCGTTGAACCAGAGCAGGCCGTCGACGTACTTGTAGCCGGTGTCCCAGGTCAGCGGACCGACCCCGCGTCCGGGCGGATTGCAGGTGTCGCCGTTTCGCTTGTGCGTCTCCCAGCTCGGCACGTAGGGGCCACGGCCGTCATCGTCGCTCTGAACGATGAAGTGCGCGCCGCCCAACCGCTCGGCGACCTGCTGGCCCCAGTGGATGTCGTCGGTCAGCCAGTTGTAGTGAGTGGCGTTGACGAAGAAGCCGGCAGCCTGGGCGATGTCGGCCTCCTGGAGATATCGCGCCGTCTGGGCGACCGAGTTGTAGACGCCGGGCGCGCCCGCATCGATGTAGACGAGGACGTGCGGATCCCGGGCGAGCGCCTGCACCGCGTAGGCGAGCTCGTCCTTGAGCCGGATCTGCAGCTGTGCCTGGTCGATGCAGTGCGTCTCGAGAACCGAATCGATCTCCAGGTAGAGCACAACACGGAAGTTGCCGATGCCCCGTGCAAGCTGCGTGATCCACTGCTGGTAGGGCTTTTCGATGCTCGCTGGGTTCTCGCAGGCACCGTGGACCAGCGAGTAGGTGCTGAGCGGCACCGTTGTTCCCGGCTCCTTCATCTCTGCGTTGGCCAGGTACAGCTCGACGTTCTTTGCCAGCGTCGGCGTCGGCTGATTCCACATCCAGAAGCGATAGCTCCAGGAACCAGGTGAGAAGGCGAGCGTGTGCAGCGCCTGAGCCCAGGCCGGGTTCGAGCTGGCGTACTGACCGGCTACCTGGCCGGGAGCGACAGTGTCACCGAACACATACCAGCGCACGTTCTGTAGCGGGTCGCCATCGGTTGGTGCCCGTGCATATCCGAGTGGGTTCTCCGCGTCTCGGTTCTGGAGCGGATCGTTCTGCAGCAGGTCAATCATGGCCTTGCTCGGATTGCCGAGCGTGCCGAGGCTCGGAGCGGCGACGTAGGCGGTCGCGTGGCGAGTGGGGCCATTGATGCCCTGGTCATTGACGGTGACGTAGAACGTGTAACTGCGCTGGCCTACCGGGATCACGGCGCGCGTGCCCTGGATTGGGTCGAAGTTCTGGCCGGATTGAGCGCCGTGGAGGTTGACGCCGTAGTAGACGACCTCCGGCCGGGCGAGGTTGGTGGTTCGCTCGATCGTGATCGGCAGGCGACCGATGCTCTCGTTCGCGGTGTAGGACGATTGTGAAAGGAAGGTGGTGCCGGCTCCGGCAGCACGCTTGCCGCGGTCGTGCGCGACCGCTGGTGCCGATGACGCTGACAGAAGGCTTCCGAGCACAACGATCAGCGCCACGGCACGTCTGCGCCAGGCGAAAGGCATCTTCGTACTGACGCACAGGATTGGCGTAAGTCGCGTTGCGTCAACCTGATATGACGCTCGAACAGCCGAAGCAATGGTCGCCGTGCGGGCGGCCCTGACCGAAGAGCCGGCGGCTATCGGTAGCCTGAAGGTATGCCAGAGCTAAGGTCCAACACCGTCACGCGCGGGCGCAACATGGCGGGCGCTCGAGCGCTGCTCCGCGCTGCGGGCGTCGCGCGCGAGGATTTCGGCAAGCCGATCATTGCCGTCGCCAACTCCTACACGCAGTTCGTCCCCGGCCACACGCATCTCAAGCCGGTCGGTGAGATCGTCTCCGAGGCGATCCACGCGGCGGGCGGGATCGCCCGTGAGTTCAACACGATCGCGGTTGACGACGGCATCGCGATGGGGCACGGCGGGATGCTCTACTCGCTGCCGTCGCGCGAACTGATCGCCGACAGCGTCGAGTACATGGCAAATGCCCACTGCGCCGATGCGCTGGTGTGCATCTCCAACTGCGACAAGATCACGCCGGGAATGCTGAACGCCGCGCTGCGGCTCAACATCCCGACGGTGTTCGTCTCGGGCGGCCCGATGGAGGGCGGCTCGGCCGTGCTGGTCGACGGCACCGTGCGCAAGGGGCTCAACCTGATCACGGCAATCGCCGACGCTGTTGATGACAGCGTCTCCGACGAGGACATCGCGAGGATCGAGGAGCAGGCCTGCCCGACCTGCGGTTCCTGCTCAGGCATGTTCACGGCGAACTCGATGAACTGCCTGACCGAGGCGCTCGGTCTGTCGCTTCCCGGGAACGGCTCGACCCTCGCGACGCACACCGCCCGCCGCGCGCTCTACGAGGACGCCGGCAGCGTCGCGGTCGAGCTCTGCCGGCGCTACTACGGTGAGGACGACGAGAGCGTGCTGCCGCGCGCGGTCGCTAACCGTGCGGCCTTTGAGAACGCGATCGCGCTCGACATCGCGATGGGCGGCTCGACCAACACGGTGCTCCACGTGCTCGCCGCCGCCCAAGAGGCCGAGCTCGACTTCACGATGAAGGACATCGACGAGATATCGAAGCGCGTGCCCTGCATCTGCAAGGTGGCGCCGAACGGGACTACCTGATGGAGGACGTGCACCGCGCGGGCGGCATCCCCGCGATCCTTGGCGAGCTCTGGCGCGGCGGACTGCTGCAGGAGGACGTCCACACCGTGCACTCGGCGAACATCTCCGATTGGCTCGAGAGCTGGGACATCCGGAGCGAGCGCCCCAGTGAGCGCGCCGTCGAGCTGTTCCACGCCGCGCCCGGATGCAAGCGCTCCGCGCAGGCGTTCTCGCAGTCCGAGCGCTGGGACACGCTCGACACCGATGCCGCCGACGGCTGCATCCACGATGTCGAGCACGCCTACTCCAAGGACGGCGGTCTCGCGATCCTCTACGGCAACCTCGCCGTGCGCGGCGCAGTGGTCAAGACTGCCGGCGTCGACGAGTCGATCTGGAAGTTCAGCGGCCCCGCGGTGGTCGTCGAGTCCCAGGAGGCGGCGGTCGATGCGATCCTCGGCGGCGGCGTGAAGGAGGGCGACGTCGTCGTCATCCGCTACGAGGGCCCGCGTGGCGGCCCGGGCATGCAGGAGATGCTCTACCCGACCTCCTACCTCAAGGCCAAGGGCCTCGGTAAGGCCTGCGCTCTGATCACCGACGGACGCTTCTCGGGTGGTACCTCTGGGCTCTCCATCGGCCACGTATCGCCGGAGGCGGCATCCGGAGGAGCGATCGCGCTGGTCGAGAACGGCGACACGATCTCCATCGACATTCCAGCCAGGAAGCTCACGCTCGAGGTCTCGGAGGCTGAGCTCGCCGAGCGCCGTGAGCGGCTCGAGGCCGGTGCCGGCTATGTGCCGAACCTGCGCGAGCGCAGTGTCTCGCCTGCGCTGCGGGCCTACGCGGCGATGGCGACGTCGGCCGACACCGGTGCGGTACGCGACGTCAACGCCGTGGAGCGGGCGGTCGCCGCGGCTGCGGCGTCCAAGCCCGTCATCGCCTAGTCGGGCTCCGGCCAAAGCAGCGTGACCGTCGGTCGTCGCCTGCTTTTATGGACATGTGGCCAATAACTACCGAGCCGTCCTCGCGCGGCCGGGCGCACTGCGCCTGCTCAGCACCGCGTTGCTCGGACGCCTGCCTCAGGGCATGTCGTCGCTGGCGGTGCTCCTGCTCGTGCGGGAGGCCACGCACTCGTACGCCGCCGCGGGTGCGGCGGTCGGCGCTTCCGCGCTCGCCGCGGCCCTTTGCGGGCCGCTGCTCGGTCGGCTGATCGACAGGGTCGGCCGGCGTCTTGTCGTCGGGCCGGTGGCGGCCACCCAGGCGTGCGTTTACGTGCTGCTCGCGCTGGCGGCCGGCGCGCATCTCGGCGCGCCGGTGCTGATCCTGGGCGCGGCACTGACCGGCGCGCTGGTGCCGCCGATCGCGCCCGTCGTGCGGACGCTGCTGCGAGACCTCTACGACGATCAGGCCGTACGTGAGACCGCCTACTCGATGGAGGCGATCGCCCAGGAGACGATCTGGATCGCCGGTCCGATGTTCGCGACGATCGTGATCACGCTCGCATCGCCGGAGGTCGCGGTCGCGCTGCTCGGTGCAATCGGAGTCAGCGGCACGTTCCTGTTCCTGCGCTCGCCCTTGCTCGACCGGCCGCAGAACCACGAGCACACCGAGGCGCACCGTGGCTCGGCGCTTGCCAGCGTCGACCTGCGCTGGCTGCTGGCGCCGGTTGCGCTGATGGGCTTCGGATTGGGCGCCGTCGAGGTGGGGATTCCATCGATCGCGCTGCACGAGGGATCGCGTGCCGCGGCCGGGCCGCTGCTCGCGTTGTGGAGCCTGGGCAGCATGGCGGGCGGGATCCGTTACAGCTCCGCCCGCTGGCGCGCGGCGCTCGGTTCGCGGTACGCGTTGCTGATGCTGCTCAACTGCGCGTTGACGGCGCCGCTGCTGGCGGTGAGCTCGATACCGATGGCTGGTGTCTGCAGCTTTGTCGCCGGACTGGCCATCGCACCGGCATTCTCCTGCGTGTACTCGCTGGTGGGTCGTGTCGTGATTCCCGGCACCGAGCACGAGGCGTTCGGCTGGACACTGTCGGGATTGCTTGCCGGGGTGGCCACCGGCTCCGCTGTGGCAGGCGCGGTGATCGGGCCGCTTGGCGTCCACGCGCCATTCCTGCTGGCGGTCTTTGCCGCCGCGCTCGGAGCCGCCGGGGCGACCCGCTTCCGCGGCCGCTTCGCCGTCCAGGTCGCGGTCGGCTGACGCGTGCCAGTACGGATGCCGGCGGGTTCTAGTACTGCGTCAGCGCGAGGGCGGCGTTCGGCGACAGATCCGCCGCCGTGGCAAAGGCCTCGGTAGCGTTCGCCGTCATCGATCCGACCAGCGTCGAGAGCATCGATTGGACCGAGATGATGCTGTCCGGCACGCCGTCCATCTGCTCTGTGTTGAACCAGTTCTGAGCCGCGGCGGTGAAGTCGACCAGGGCATCATCACCGAGCTCGGCTGGGCTCTCCTGAGGCTGACCAGACTGCCCGCTGCCACCTGGAACCGCGGCGCCGAGGACTCCGGCGCCGAGTTGTGCCTCCTCGTACAGATCCTGCGGCGAGGGCGCAATCTCAAACAGGCTGGGGTCAACCGCGGTCATCACTCCTGATTATCGGTCAGCGGTTGCGCCTGGATGAGCGCAGTGGCCGTTTAGGCGAGGCTTTCGGTCTTGTCGACTGCCGGATTCTTACGGTTTCGTCCGACTCGCTGACCAAACTAACCGTGATGCAGCGCAGGCGCGCGGGCGCTCATGTGCGGGCGAGGTCGTCCCATGACCAGCGTCGGGTGGCCCCGGCGCCCTTGCGCGTGGCTCTGACCATGGCGATCGTGGCCTTGGTCGCCGGGCTCGTGGGCGGTAGCGAGGGTTTCTGGCTGGCGATGCCAGGCGTGCTGCTCGCCGGATCGGTTGCCTCGACCCCCGCCGGCGCGTTCGCCTACGCGGCACCGGTGCTCGCCGCCGATGCTGTCGCCGCGTCGCTCTTCTCGAGCGTGCCACTGCCGCCGCTCTGGCTTGTCCTGTTCGTTCCGGCTGCGAGCCTCGTGGTTCTCCAGGGGATCGGACGGCGATTGAGGCGCGAGCGCGACGCGCTTGCGGAGGCCGCCTTCACCGACCCGCTGACTGGCGTTGCCAACCGGCGGCTGCTGATGTCGACGGCCGAGCATGAGATCGCCCGTCACCTACGCGCGGACGAACGCTTCACGTTGGTGATGCTCGACCTCGACGGCTTCAAGGTTCTGAACGACCGCTACGGCCACGCCACCGGTGACCAGATGCTCCGTGATGTGGCGGTCGGGCTCACGCGCGCGCTGCGTAGCCAGGACACGGTCGGGCGGCTCGGCGGCGACGAATTCTGCGTGATCGCGCCGCAGACCGCCAATCCACGACCGCTGGCCGACAAGATCATCAGCGCGGTCGCGGACGCGTCCCCCGGAAACCACGAACTGCGCACGAGCGTCGGACTCGCGGTATTCCCAGAGGACGGGGCCACTGTCGAGTTGCTGTTGCGCACGGCCGACGAACGCCTGCTCGCCGCAAAGCGCAGGCTGTACGGCGAGCCCGAGAAGCGCGCCGCGTAGGGGCGGGGCGGCGCTCCCGGTAGGCTCCCGCTCACCGTGTCGACCGACAGAGAAGATCTCTCGGCTTGGTACGCCTCAAAGGCGCTTCACTGGCCCACGAGCGTCGCCAACATCGCTGAGAAGCAGGCGGTGGCCGTACGCATCGCAGCCCGCGTCAACGACGGCGAGCTGATCGGCATCGGATCGGGGTCGGCCACCTATATGGCGCTCTGGGCAATCGGCCAGCGCATCCAGCGGGAGTCGTTGGAGATTCGGATCGTCACCACCTCCTACGAGACGCAGACGGCCGCGTTCACGCTCGGCATCCCAACCTTGCCGCTGGGGTCGGTGGAACCGGAGTGGGGAGTGGACGGGGCCGACGAACTCGACCCCCACGGCCGCCTGCTCAAGGGTCGGGGTGGCGCGATGTTCATGGAGAAGATCCTCTGGTCCACCTGCGGGCGGATGTATCTGGCGATCGATCCGAGCAAACGGGTCGAGCGGCTGGGCCAGGGCTTCCCGATCCCGATCGAGGTCCACCGCACCGCCGTCGACCTCGTCGGGCGCGCGCTGGACGCACACGGTTGTGTGCGCTGGAGCCTGCGTCTGGCCGGCGGCAAGGACGGGCCGGTCTTCACGGAGTGGGGGAACCTGGTGATCGACGCCTGGTTCGACGAGATCCCGCACGGCATGCAGACGCAACTGAAGGCCCTGCCCGGCGTGATCGAAACGGGGCTCTTCGAGGGCTACAGCTTCGAGGTCGTCTGAACCCTACGTGTGACTTTTCTGTCACAGGTTCCAAACCCCCATGCCGGGGGATAGCAGGGCTGGCGGATGCTATTCGGACTGGCGGCCCAGGCTTGCCAGGAAGCGGTCGATGCGGCGCCGCTCTTCGTCGCCCAGCGGTCCGCTGGCCTCGCTGAGCAGCGTCATCGGGCCGCGATCGCGCGCCCAACTCCTGGCAGCGTCGCTGAACTCAGCGCCCACCCACACCAGCGGCAACGCGTCGGCGTAGGCCATCACGGTCTGGTCCTGGAGGTCGCGGCTCGGCTCGGTGCGTACGAGCAAGATCGCGCTCTGGTCGAGCTCGTGAGCTACACGGTCGACCGCGTCCACTCCCTCCGCCGCTAACAGCGCGACCTCACCCTCCTCGAGCATCTCCCGCGCCCAGCCGGCCGGGGTGCCGGCCAGGGCGGACGGAACGCAGACGAAGCGGAAGCGAGCTTCTGGCACCGGCCGAAAGCTACCGCTTGGTGCTCCGCGGTGTGCCACGGCCCTCGAACAATCCCGAGCGAATTACGAAATCCAATCGAGTTGGTCTACTACCATGGCCCCTTCGGGTCACCCCGGGAGAGGTAGCGAGGCATGCACATCGACCCTTACATCGTTCTTGGAGGCGCCATCATCGGGCTCCTGGTCGGCATGACCGGTGCCGGAGGCGGCGCGCTGATGACGCCGATGCTGATCCTGCTATTCGGTGTGACGCCAGCCGCGGCGATCTCAAGCGACCTCGTGGCTTCGGTCGTTATGCGACCGATCGGCGCAGGGGTTCATCTGCGTGCGGGCACCGTGAACCGCAAGCTCGTGCTGCTGATGGCATCCGGCTCCGTACCGGCGGCAATTCTCGGCTCCTACCTGCTTCACCTGCTGGGAAACTCGAAGAACGATGTCAAGAACATCGAGCTGATCCTCGGCGCGGCGCTGCTGATCGGCGCGGCCGCGATGGTGCTGCGCTACGCGCTAGATCGCCGCTCCGGCGCAGCCCGCAACGATCAGATCCATGCGATCGTGCCGCGCCCGCTCCCGACCGTGCTGATCGGGATCGTCGGCGGTGTGATCGTCGGCATGACGTCCGTCGGCGCCGGCTCGCTGATGATCGTGCTGCTGCTGTTCGTGTATCCCTCGATCAGCGCCAAGCAGCTCGTCGGCACGGACCTGACGCAGGCGGTGCCGTTGACGCTCGCCGCAGCCGTCGGGGCGGTCATCTTCGGCAAGGTGGAGTTCGGCCTGACTGCCTCGCTGATCATCGGGTCGGTTCCCGCGGTGTTCATCGGCTCGCTGCTCTCATCGAGCGTGCCCGATCGCTACATCCGCCCGGTGATCGCATTCGTGATCCTCGCCTCCGGTCTGAAATACGTCGGCCTGAGCACGACCGCGCTCGGTTGGACGCTCTCTGCCGTCCTCCTCGCCGGCGCCGGCTTCGCCGCTTACGAGTTGCGCAGCAACCGCGAACGCCCGCCTGCCTTTTCGTCCAGCGCGCTTGATTAGCCGCTGAGGCGCTCCGAGAATCGGTGTATGAGCGCACAGCCAATCAGTGGATCATTCGGCGACCTCTCCGCCGTGGCCGCACTTTCAGTGGTGCAGGCGACACAGGCGGGGGCGGCTGCAGTGCAAGAGGCACTCAGTCAGACGTCGGGTGGAACCGCCGCTCCCGTGGTGAGCTCGAGCGTCACCGCTCCGGGCGCACTCGAGATCTTCGCCTAACCGTCACCACGTAGTCACGCGGCCGCTTCTGGCGGGGTCGGCTGGGTGTCGCTCAGGAGGCGGCTGGAGCGCTGCTGCTGGCCGGGCGTGCCCTCAACACGTCAGACCGGCCTGCGACATGGCAGGCAACCTGAGCCGCGCCGATCGGACGGGGCAGCGGGGTCACTGTCTCGCACTCCGCGATGGCAAAGGGGCAGCGCCAGCGGAAACGGCAGCCCTCACCGGGATTGATCACGCGCGGTGGCTCGCCCGTGTCCCCGGTGAAACTGGCGTCGGCTTCCCGCGGATCTGCGACGGCTGAGAGCAACAGGCGCGTATACGGGTGCTGGGGCTCCGACAGCACCGTCTCAGCCGGCCCCGACTCCGCGATCTGCCCGGCGTACATCACCACGATCCGGTCCGCAACATAACGGGCACTCGCCAGGTCATGGGTGATGTAGAGCAGCGAGACCTCTTCCCTGTCGCGCAGGTCGACCATCATGTTGAGGATCCCGGCGCGGATCGAGACGTCGAGCATCGACACCGGCTCGTCCGCGAGGATCAGCTTCGGTCGCAGCGCAAGCGCCTGGGCGAAGCCGATCCGCTGGCGCTCGCCGCCGCTCATCTCGTGGGGAAAGCGCGACAGCAGCCGCGTGGCGATGCCGACGCTCTCGCTGACCCGCTCCGCTTCGGCGCGGCGCTCGGCGGCACTGAGCTCGGGCCGATGCAGCACCAGGTTGCGCATGATTCCGTGGGAGATCCGGTGCACGGGGTTGAACGCGCTGAACGGATCCTGGAAGACCATTGGTACCTCCCCGCGGTACCACTGCAGATCCTTACGCGAGCGCAGATGGCTCAGCGGACGTCCGCGGTAGTAGATCTCGCCGCTGGTCGGCTTGTAGATGCGGGCCAGCAGTCGAGCGATCGTGCTCTTGCCGCTGCCGCTCTCGCCGACGAGCGCGACGATCTCACGTTCGTTGATCGTCAGGTCGACGTCGTCGACGGCGTGGAGCGTCTCCTTGGAGAGCATTCCGCCGACACCGAAGTGCCGGGTCAACGCCTTTGCCTGGAGCAGGGGCGGCTTGTCCGCGTTCGTCGGGCCGGTCGGCTCGGGCTGATCAGCCATCGCTCGCCACCGCGCTGGGACTTGCCTGCGCCGAGTCGCCGCTCTCCGCGTAGAGCAGACACCTGACCTGTGCCTCATCAACGTCGTAGAGCTCCGGCTTGTGGTCGACGCAGATCTCCATCGCCACCGGGCAGCGTGGCTGGAAGCGGCATCCGCTGGGCGGATCCGCCAGGTCGGGCGGAGATCCGGGTATCCCCACCAGCTGCCTGCGCGGCCCGGTGACGGAAGGGAATGCCTCGATCAGGCCGCGGCTGTACGGATGCTGCGGGCGCGCGAAGATCTGCTCGGTGGCCGCCGACTCAACGATCTGGCCGGCGTACATCACGAGCACGCGATCCGAGTAGCGGCTGACGACGTGCATATCGTGGGTGACGAAGATCACTGCGAAGCCGAGTTGCTCCTGGAGTTCGCGAATCTTCGTCATCAGTGAACGCTGCGCCACGACATCCAGGGCCGAGGTCGGCTCGTCCATGACAACAAGCTGCGGGGTGAACAGCAATGCCATCGCGATCATCGCGCGCTGCCGCATACCGCCGCTGAGCTGGTGCGGGATAGCTCTTCAGGTGGGCCGGATCGATGCCCACGAGTGCGCAGGACCTCGGCCGAGCGTTCCGCGATCCGGTCGTTGGACATCCGCTCGTGCGCTCTCAACGCGTCCTTGAACTGCGCCCCGATGCTCTTCATCGGGTTGAGCGCGTTCATCGCGCTCTGCATCACAACCGAGTAGTCGCGCCAGCGCATGTGGCGTAACTCGCCGGCGCTCAGGCGGACCATGTCCTTGCCGCGGAAGATCACGCTGCCGGCGGCGATCTCACCGGGAGGGGAGAGCAGCTGCGCGATCCCGAACAGCATCGTCGACTTGCCGCAGCCCGATTCACCGACGATTCCGACGAACTCACCGGCCTGCACGGAGAAGCTGACGTTCTCAACGGCGCGTACATCCGCCGTCTCGGTCACGTACTCGATCGTCAGTCCTTCGACCTCAAGCAGCGCTTCGGACACGCCGCCTCCTCCTCGCCGGCCTCAGCGCCGGGTTGCCGATCTCATCAAAGGCATAGTTCACCAGGGCAAAGCCGGCGCCGAGCAGCGCCACTGCCACAGCGGGCCCGATCTCCCACCACGCGTTGCCGCCGGCCTGAATCGCCGCCTGCTGCTGCGCGTTGTAGAGCATCGTGCCCCACATCAGCTGACTGCTGTTGCCGAGTCCCAGGAACTGGAGGCTTGCAGCGAAGCCGACCACGTACACCGCCAGCGACAGGAACGAGGCGGCCAGCAACGAGGTCATCGTCGGGATGATCTCCACGAAGATGATGTAGAGGGAGCGCTCGCCGCGGACCTTGGCCGAGACGAGGAAGTCACGGTTGCGCAACGACAGGCCCTGGGATCGCAGCTGCCGCGCCTGGAAGGCCCAGCTGGTGACGCACAGGACGACGGTCAGCGAGGCCACGCCCGGCGGCAGATAGGACGCCAGCAGGATCAGCAGCGGCAGTACAGGCAGGATCAGGAAGACGTCGATCACGACGGTCAGTACCCGGTCGAGCCCGCCGCCCGCGTAGGCGGCCGTGACCCCGATGAACGCCGAGAGGAAGGTCGCGATCACGCTCACCAGCAACGTCACCTCGAGTGTCTGGCGTGTGCTCCAGACGAGCTGTGAGAAGACGTCCTGCCCGATCGAGGTGGTGCCCAAGAGGTGCGAGCCCGACACGCCGAGGTTCGGTGCATAGTTCGTAGCTGACGGATCGTCGGGCGCGATGAGCCCGGGGAAGCAGGCGACGAAGATGATCAGCAGCAGGATCGCCGCGCCGACGGTGGCCTTGCGGTTGCGTGTGAGGGCGCGCAAGAAGCGGCGCCCACCTGAAATGCGCGGACTGCTCACCTCAGGCCTCCCGCGTGCGCGGGTCGATGATCGCCGTGATGATGTCGGCCAGCAGGACACACACCAGCACGGCGACCGTGTAGAAGAGGAAGAGGCCCTGCATCAACGGCAGGTCGTGGTCGGTGGTGGCCGTGTAGAACTGGTAGCCGAGGCCGGGGTAGGAGAACAGGTACTCGACCAGGATCGCGCCACCGAGCACGTAGCCAAGCTGCATCGCGAAGCCCGTGAGGTTCGGCAGGATCGCGTTGCGCGCCGCGTAGTCGTACATGACCCGCGCGCTGGAGAGGCCCTTGGCGCGCGCCATCTTCACGTAGTCCTCGGCGATCGTCGTGACCATGTTGTTGCGCATCGAGTAGACCCAGAGCCCGGCCGTGACGATCACCAGGCTCAGGCCCGGGAGCAGCGAGTGCTTGAACACGTCCCAGATGAAGGAGAGGTTGAATCCGGGGGTGACGCCGATGTCGTAGTTCCCGCTTTCCGGCAGCCAGCCGAGCACCCCGGCGAACAGGTAGAGCAACAGCAGTCCGATGACGAACACCGGCAACGTCGAAACGATGAACAGGAAGGGCGGCAGCAGCCCGTCGAGCTTGCCGCCACGCCGCCAGGCGCTGAGGATGCCGACGCCTGTGCCGATCAGGAAGGCGATGATCGTGGTCACGCCCACCAACCCGAGTGTCCACGGCATCGCTGAGACGATCGCCGTCTTGACCGGCTCGCCCTGTGCTGTGATCCCGAAGTTGCCGGTCAGGCAGTGCCCCAGGTACTGCAGGTAGCTCGTGATCAACGACTGATGGACGTTGAGACCGAACTCCAATGCCAGCGCGTGCGCGGCAGCCGGATTGATTCCGCGGAATGTGGCCAGCACTGCGTCAGCTTCGTTCCCGGGCATCAGGCGCGGAATTGCGAAGTTGACGGTCAGTGCTGCCCACAGCGTGATCAGGAACAGTCCGCCGCGTTTGGCGAGGTACCTCATCTAATTACCGTGAAACCTCACCGGACAACCCTGCTTGACGGGGTCTGGACGCGCCTCGGTGCGCTCGCCTCGCGGCAGGCACTCTCGGTACCTGCCTTGCGAAGCGGGCTTCCCGGACACGCCCAGCCACCGTCAAGTTGCATCGCTGATTCCTGACTAGCCCTTGGGCTGGAGGTGCGTCAGCACCACGCCCATATCGGGGCTCTGGTACGGCGACGGCTGTGCGTACGGATCAGCCGCCGTCGGCCAGCCGGTGAACGCGACGCTGTTGTACTGGAACCAGTCAACGCCCTCAGTCACCGGGATCACCGGGAACTGCGTGTCCATGACCTTCTCGATCTTGTTCACGACCTGGTGCTGCTGGGCGGTGTTGTCGGCCGGGTACTGGTTGAACAGTGCGTCCGTCGACTTCGAATCGAACCGCGAGTAGTTGGTCGATCCGATGTCGCCGCTGTACAGCAGGCCACGCAGCTCGTAGTACGGGCTTGGGCCTGGGCTCGGAGCGGGTCCGCCGCTGCCGGCGTACGCCAGCTGGAACTTGCCGCCCTGGAGGTTGGTCGTGTATGGCCCGGAGTTCTCATCCTGGACCGTGACCGCGATGCCGACCTGCTTCAGCTCCTGCGTGATGATCTGCAGTGAGGCGTCCCAGTCGGAGTAGCCGCTGATCGTCTGGATCGTGAACGAGAGCGGCTGACCGCTCTTGCTCTTGAAGATCCCGTTCGAGCCCTTCTTGAAGCCGGCCGCCTCGAGCGCCTTGACGGCCGCGCTCGGGTTGTAGTTGACCTTCGGCAGGGACTTGTCGAACCAGGCCGAGTAGGTCGGCAGGATCACGCCCGTCTGATTGGCGGCCTGCTGATACCCGGACTCACCCAGCTGCGAGACCTTGGTGCGGTCGATCGCCAGTGAGATCGCCTTGCGAACCGCGAGCTGCTTGAGCAGCGGGTTGGTCAGGTTCGGAACCAGCGACACGTTCAGAACCGGCGGGAACCAGTAGTGGTTGGCCGCCTTGTCCTTGTTGACGTAGAACGACTGGATGTTCGGCACGTACTGGCCGCCCCACTGCGCCTGTCCGTTGGCCAGCTCCAGGTTCGCCGAGGTGTTGCTCAGGAACGACGGGTAGTCGACTTCCTCGACCGCCGGCACGACGTGGCCCGGCTTGCTCTGCCAGTAGCTGGTGTTGGCCAGGTACTTGATGTTCTGCCCGGTGCAGCCGGAGACCTTGTAGGGCCCGCTGCCCACCGGCGCGGTGTCCGTGTAGGAGTGCAGCTTGCTCTGGCTGAGCTTCGACCAGATGTGCATCGGCACGATCGGCGTCTGGTCGGCCACGTAGTAGAAGTACGGCTGCGACGCCGACTTGAACTTGAAGGTGACCGTTGAGCCCTTGGCGGAGACGGCCGTGAGCGGTCCACCGTCGGCTGTCCACAGCGCGTTGAGGTCGATCGCCTTGTCGCTCTTCATCGCGTTGAAGGTGTACGCGACGTCAGCGGCCGTGAGCGGCGTACCGTCGCTCCACTTGACGCCACTGCGCATCGTGAAGGTCAGCGTCTTGTAGCCGTTCGACCACTTCGACGAGGCTGCCAGCCACGGCGTCACCTGACTGCTCGTCGACTTCGCGAGGATGTCGACGTACTCGAGCGGCTCGTAGACGAAGCCGAACGAGGTAAGTGACACCGCCGGGTTGAATGGGTTGAACTGGCAGGTCCAGGTGGCCCCGCTCTCGTTGTCAATCACGAGCTTGCCCGACGCGTGGCTTGCAGCCGCGGCGCTTGACGCCGCGGAGGCGCTGACCAGCACCGTCGCGATAAGCCCGACCAGGGTGGGTAAGCCCACCCTCACAAAGCGCTTCATCGACACCCTCCGTTTCCCCTCTCCGAGCATCCGCGACCAAGCTTGGCCAGGTCAACCCCACAGGCTCCAGAACGCATGTGGGTCGTATGCAGGACTATTTGGAAAAGCTCTAAACAAAATCACTGTATCGCGCCGGTAAGCGGAGCGCAAGGATGCCTGCAATGCTGTGGCCATCCCTTCCCAAATGGAAGACCGAAGCCCGTCCCGTCAGGCGAGGCGCGGCGCGGCGAGCACCGGCTGGGTCCGCGCCGCGGGAGCGCCTCCAGCAGACAGCAGTGACGTGCGGGCGGTGTGCAGGGCCACGGCAACGGCTCCCTGAAGGGCGGCTCGGTCCCCCAGCAGGCTCGTCTCGATGCGGGCCGTGATCGGGACAAGCGAGGCGGCTGCGCCGCGCACGGGGGAGAGCAGCAGTGGGTTCGAGCCGATCCCGCCGCCGAGCACGACCAGCTCGGGATCGAGCATCGCGCATACGGCGGCGATTGCTGTGCCGAGCCGCCTGGCAACGTCGTCGACGACCGCGCGCGCCGGGCCAGTTCCCTTGGCTGCGAGCTCGAACACCTCGTGGGCGGCCGACAGTTCAGGATCGTTGACCGCGCGGACGCGCATTGAACGCGGCGACGATTCCGGCCGCGCCGATCTCATCCTCGAGCCCGCCATGCAGCCGGTGGCGCGGGTCGAAAGGGTCGCCCGCCGACGGCAGATAAGCCGATCTCACCGGCCGCACCGTGGGCCCCGCGGACAACCTGATCGTCGATCACGATGCCCATGCCGATTCCGGCGCCGACTGAGATGAAGACCATCGTCGAGACGCCGCGTGCCAGGCCGAACCACTTCTCGCCGACGGCCGCCAGATTGACGTTGTTCTCAACCAGGACGGGCATCTCAAGGCGGTCGCGGATGACCTCGACCGGGTCGAACCCGCCCTCGGGCGCGACGTTGTAGGCGAGCGAGGTGACCCGCCCCGTGCTCTGGTCGATGATCCCGGGGGTCGAAATCGCCAGTGCCAGCGGACGGCCGTGGGTGGCACTGGCGCGGTCGATCACCTCGGTGACCATCTCCAGCACCTGCATCCCCAGGGCTCTGTTTCCGGCCTTTGTGGTCGGCTGCTTGAGGTCGCAGATCGGCTCGCCGAACAGATCGGCGGCCGCGACGCGAAGGTTGCTGCCGCCGATGTCGCTGCCGACCACGAAGCCGACCTGCTTGCTGACCATGTAGGCCACCGGGCTGCGACCGCGCTGCCCGGTTCGGCGTCCGGTCGCCCTGATCAGCCCGCCCTGTTCCAGGCGCCCGACCGCGGCCGACACTGTGGGCTTGGACAGCTCGGTGGCCGACGCGATCTCAGGCCGAGTGATCGGACCCCTGCGGAAGATCGCCTCGAGCACCGCCTGCTCCCCGAGTTCGCGCAGCAGGCTGAGGCGCGACTCGTTCGGTACGTTGCCGTCCTGGCTGGAGGAGGACATCGGGCTTCAGGCTCCGCTTTCGTAAGTGGAATTACCAAACATGGGGTGCCATGTTCTGCCACCGCAGCTTGTTTCCGGGGGTTATTTCGGGTTACGATGGTACCGTAGGTAGGAGATTTTCCAAATTCGCGCCGAACCATGAGGACCGCGGCGCAGGGGAGGCTGCTGGTGACGAGCTTGACGAGCAACGGGACGCGGTTCCGCAGATGAAACTCGCGGTCATCGGCGCGGGTTCAACCTACACGCCGGAGCTCGTCTCGGGGCTTATGCGCGAACGCGAGCGCATCGCGATCGACCGGCTCGTCTGCATGACATCGATGCCCGAACGCCTGCAGATCGTGGGTGGGATGGCGCAGCGGATGCTGGCGCGTCAGGGCTATTCCGGAGCGTTCGAGTTGGCAGAGGACCTCGACGTGGCGCTCGATGGGGCCGACGGGATCCTGCTTCAGATCCGTGTCGGTGGCCAGGCAGCCCGGCTCCACGACGAGCAGACGCCCGCGCTTGTGCGGGTGCGTCGGCCAGGAGACGACCGGCGCCGGAGGGCTGGCAAAGGCAATGCGCACGGTTCCCGTCGTGCTCGACATTGCGCGCCGAGCACGGCAGTTGGCCGCCGAGGATGCATGGATCGTCGACTTCACCAATCCCGTTGGGATCGTGACGCGAGCACTGCTCGACGACGGGCACCGCGCGATCGGCCTCTGCAACGTGGCGATCAACTTCCAGCGCCAGATCGCGGCCCACCTTGGAGTCGCCCCTGAGCGTGTGCTGGTCGATCAGGTCGGCCTCAATCACCTGACCTGGATCCGTTCGGTCTGGGTCGACGGGCGTGACGTGTTGGGTGACGTGCTCGACAGCTTCGGCGACCACCTGGCGCAGGAGATCGGTCTGCCGCGGCAGCTGCTCGACGACCTCGGTGCGATCCCCTCCTACTACCTGCGGTACTTCTACGCGGAGCGCGCCGTGGTCGAGAAGCAGCGCTACGAAGCAGCCTCGCGCTGCGGTCGTGGCCGAGATCGAGCGAGGTCTGCTCGACCTCTACCGCGACCCGACCGTCGACACCAAACCGGAGCTGCTCGAGCAGCGCGGCGGCGCGTTTTACAGCGAGGCGGCGACGCAGCTGCTCGCGGCGCTCTGGTCCGACAGCGGCGAGCCGCTGGTCGTCGACACGCGCAACGGCGGCACCATTGCGGGGCTTGCCGATGACGACGTCGTCGAGTTGCCCGCGCGGGTCGATTCCTCAGGTGCCACCCCGCTCCCACAGCGGCCACTTGCGCCGGAGCTGCTCGGCCTGGTGCAACACGTCGCCGCCTACGAGCGGATCGCTGCGCGCGCAGCCGCCAGCGGCGATAACGACCTTGCGCGCATGGCGCTGATGACTAACCCGCTGGTGCGTGAGTACGCGCTGGCGGGAGAGCTGCTCGGGCAGCTGCGCGGAACATGAGCGACGCGGGCACGCAGCGCATCGTCCTCGCGATCGACGGGGGCAACATCAAGACCGACGTCGCGCTGGTCGCCGACGACGGTCGTCTGCTGTCGCTGATCCGCGGCGGTACCAGCTCGCCTCATCTGCTCGGCTTCCATCCGTCCGTCGAACTCCTCTCCGGCCTCGTCGCCAGGGCTCATGCGGCCGCGGTGGCGGGCCGCGACGGACCGGAGGCGTCAGACGGTGTCACCGGCCAGCAAGCCGGTGACACCGGGCCGGCGCTTGAACCGATCGCCGACATCGCTCGAGTGCTGCTCGCGGGTGCCGACCTGCCGGAGGAGGTCGTGGAACTGCAGACGGCGCTCGGCGCGCTTGGTTGGGCGCCACAGCTGGTGGTCGAAAACGACACGCTTGCACTGCTGCGCACCGGCACCGACCGTGGCTGGGGGGTGGCCGTCGTCTGCGGTGGCGGGATCAACGCGGTGGGGATCGCTCCGGACGGCCTGCGCGGTCCGCTTTCCGGCACTCGGCCCGATCACCGGTGACTGGGGCGGTGGACATGACGTCGGCGTTGCCGGTCTGGGCGCCGCGGCACGGAGCGCCGACGGCCGGGGCCCGCGCTCGACGCTCGAGGCAGGCGGTGCCCGAGCACTTCGGGTTGCGCACGCCTTACGAGGTCGCTCGTGCGTTCCACTTCAAGGAGATCTCGCTGGAGGCGCTCGCGCAGCTCACGCCGGTCGTCTACGAGCAGGCCGAGGTCGATGCCGCGGCGCGCGCGATCCTCGAGCGCGTGGCTGACGAGGTCGTCGCGCTCGCCAGGGCGGCGCTGACCAGACTGCGGCTCCGCGATGCGGGTGCTGACGTGGTTCTCGGTGGTGGCCTGATGCGGGCGGCGCCACCATGGATGATCGAGCGGATCAGCGAGGGCGTCTCCGCGACGTCGGCAAGCGCGACGCTCGTCATCGCGCAGGAGGGTCCGATCGTCGGCGCCGCGATCCTGGGGCTCGACACCATGGGCGCGAGCCCCGACGCGATCAGTCGCGCTCGATCCGAACTGCAACGCGCGATCGGCGAGCTCGGACAGCAGCTCGTCAGCTGAGCCTCGCGCTAGTCCAGGGAGGCGGCGATCAGGAGCGTCGCTTGCTCCTGGGCCGCGTAGGCGTCGCGCAACGACATCGCCGGGTCCGTGGTCGTCTCGTGCCCGTCGGCGGTCGGAAGCGGGTGGTCGATCAGCAGCGCGTGCACGTGCTGAACCAGTTCCTCGTCGCCCACCGAGTCGGCAAGCGTGACCAGCGCCTCAGCCCTGACGCGAGCGCCCTCGACGAACGCCCCGACGACTGTCTCGTCGGTCAGCGGCGCGGCACCGAACACGCGCGCGTGCAGTACCGCCGGGTTGACGGCATGCGGAGCTGACGAGCCGGCGCCGCTCGATCGCCGAGAACCCAGCGGCGCCGGCGATGTGATCGATCGCGCGTGTGATGCCCTGGGCGTCAACCGGCAGCGACGCCCGGACATCCGCAGGAACGCTCTCGAGCAGGGCGCTGTGGGCGGCCTGCGCTTCGGCCAGCAGCTCCTCGACATGCGCACGGTGGGAGGCGACCATCGCCATCAAGGTAGCGCCGCGCTGCGGCCCTTCGCCGCGTAGGCTCGTCGCCCGTGGCGGTTCGCTCGAATGCATGGGTCAGCTGGTCCTCCGGCAAGGACAGCGCGCTGGCGCTGCATCACGCGCGTCGCGAGCGCGGAGGTCGAGGTCGTGGGTCTGCTGACCACTGTCAATGCCGCGTTCGATCGGGTGGCGATGCACGGGGTGCGGCGAGCGTTGCTCGAGGCGCAGGCGTCTGCCCTTGGCCTGCCGCTTCACGTGGTGGAGCTGCCGTGGCCGTGCAGCAATGAGGTCTACGAGCAGCGGATGGCTGCGGCCGTCGACGTTGCCCTGGAGGCGGGCGTGGAGGCGATGGTCTTCGGCGACCTGTTCCTGCGAGGACGTTCGCGCGCTACCGCGAGCGCGCGCTAGAGGGAACCGGCCTGCGTCCGCTGTTTCCACTCTGGGAGCGCCCGACGCCGGCCGTTGCGAGCGAGCTGCTGGAGCTAGGCGTCTCCGCGGTCGTGAGCTGTGTCGACACCTCGCAGGCGCCCGCCGCGCTGGCGGGCCGCCGGTATGACCGCGCGCTGCTCGACGAGCTTCCGCCGGGCGTGGACCCGTGCGGTGAGAACGGCGAATTCCACACGGTGGTGGTCGATGGTCCGGGCTTCTCGGAGGCCGTCCCGGTCACCATCGGCGAGACGGTGGAGCGCGACGGCTTCCTGTTCACCGATGTCATCCCCGCGCTTGCTTGAGCGATGCCGCCGTTCTTGATGAGGATGGCGGTCAGCTGCTGACTGCCAGCGCCTGAGCGGGGAGTGCGCTACGCGGCCGTGCTTGAGGTTGTCGCTCGAGCGAGGCTCTGCCGGCTCGCCACCGAGGAAGCGGAACGCCATGATCGCGATGTCGTCGGGTGGCGGCCGACCGGTCGCTGAGCCAGGTGCTCCAGCGCCGACGCGAGCTGATCGGCGCCACCACCGACGCGGTCGCGGAGCGCTTGCTCGGGAGCCGGCCGTCGTCTCGGGTCCCTGGTCGGTGACGCCATCGGTGTAGACGACGACGCTGTCACCCGGCTGCAACTCGAACTCGGCCGTTCGAGGCGGATGGTGGGGAACACGCCGAGCAGGTCGCCGCGGGCGGCTACCGGAACTGGATCTCCGGCCGCGGGAACGAGGATCGCGGGAGGGTGTCCGGCGCAGGCGAGGTCGACGACAGCGCGATCCGGCTCGAGCGTGACCGTCATGCATAACGCGGTGATGAAGCGGTGGTCCTCGGGATGTCCGAGCATCACGTCATTGAGCTGGCGCAGCGCCTCGGCCGGCGGGGCACCTTGCCCGAGTGCGCTGCGCAGCGTCCAGCGTGCCATCGCGGTGGCCGCCGCCGCCGCGGCACCCTTGCCGCAGACGTCGCCGATCACCAGCGCCCACGCATCCGGCGCCACCATGAAACCGTCGTAGAAGTCTCCGCTGATCGGACCCGCGCCGGGTATGAACCGAACCGCCAGCTCGCACCCGGGGATCGTCGGCATCGCCGCAGGGAGGATGCTCTCCTGGAGCGTGCGGGCCGTCTCCTCGCTCTGCTCGCGCGCGCGGTCGCGGCTGACGGCAAGGCGCCCGAGATAGCCGCCGAGGGCGGCGGTCAGCAGCGTCAGCACGATTAGCACAGCGATGGCTTCATCCACCGAGTGATTTGCTGTGGCGCGGGCTTCGCGCTGTCTAAGGGCATCGCTGTTGGAGAGCGCAAGTTCGAGATCTCCGGAGAGCTTGCGAATCGCATCCACCTCGCGCTTGCCCTCGAGGGTGACCGCGTAGGACCTCGCCGCGGCGGGATTCTTGGTCACCAGCGCCAGCACACCGGGGACGTACCGGGACATGTAGGCGTTCACATCTGCCACCAGCGCCCGGACCTGCGGCTGATCCACTCCGGTGGCCGACGCCGAGCGCTCGAGCTGCCGCTCCGCGCCCGGCAACTCCGAGGTCGCCCGGTGCAGCGGTTGCAGGAAGAGCGAACGGCCGGTGATGACGTCACCTCGCAGGCCGGTCTCGGCGTCAATGACGAGACTCTCGACGTCGACCACCCGCAACAGGTAGGAATCCTGGCGGATCGTCGTGTCGGCACGACTGCGCAGCGTCAGCGTGTTGCGCAACAGCAGCGCCACGCCGCCGCCGACGACCAGCGCTCCGATCAGAACCGCGGCTGCGACGCGAGCCGGCAGCCACCGGTGGTTCCGCGACATCAGCCACGGCACTCCAGCGGCACCCGCCCTGTCCCGATGGCGTGCGCCAAGCATTGAGCTAAGCCTATAACTGTTCGAACGGGACTCGCTCGCGCGAAGGAGGGCTACCTTTCCGCTACCCTGAGTGGCACATTGCTGAATGCCAAGCTGGACAGAAGCGATGCCGCACACCTCCACGAACAGGTCGCAGCGGAGATCCGCCGAGCGATTGCCGACGGTGAAGCCAATCCCGGCGAGCGTCTTCCGCCTGCGCGACACCTCGCCGCGGTTATGGGCGTGAACACCAACACGGTGTTCAAGGCATTGCGCGCATTGCGAGATGAGGGGCTGCTCGAGATGGCGCCGAAACGCGGGATCCGTGTCGTCGGCACGCCGGCCCAGAGCGAAGTCCGCAGCCGTGTCGCCGAGCTACTGCAACTCGCGCGCCGGCAGGGGTACACCCGCGCGGAACTCGTGCAAATGATCTCCGACGCGCCGTAGGGTCGGCTTCATCAGATCCGAGAGGTTCCGATCTGCAGGCACGTGTAGGTTGTGCCACGTGAGGGAGTTCGGTCATCGGTGGCAGCCCGTGCTCGCGGCGGTCGGCTGTGCAGCTGTGGTTTCGGCTTGCGGGACGGGTAGCGATGGGACACGCACGACCAATGGCGCCCGGTTCGCTGCGTTCTTGGTGGGGGGCTCCTTGGACGCTGCGGGGAATCCCGAGCCGACTGTCTTTGGGTACCCAGGTGGTATAGGTCCGATCGACTGGTCGATGTGCGGGCCCGGCGGCAGCAAGTGCAGGCCACTCGCAGCCACTCACGGCGTGGCTGATCCTGGCCCGGAACCCGCAGGCACGGTCTTCAAAGTCACTTCGACCTCGGGTGGCGAGACGTATTCGAGGAGCTTCAGGTGGCGCGGAGCGCTCCGCGTCGAGAGAGCCGCGACGCTCACCGGCGCCGCGCGTGTCGGCGCGACGGTCCACGTGGGCGCCGCGCGCTGGGCTGGCGGATGGGGCACGGAACACGACGACCTCGGCATTGAGGCCTGCCGCACCGCTCGTGGAACCCACTGCGTGACGCTCGCAGGCGCGGCGCTGGACTGTTCTGCAGCCGGTTGTGGAGAGCTTGGCGGCGTCGTCCGGGAGCCGACAACGCCAACCTACGCACGCGTCGGGAGCTGGTACGCCGGGTGGTACCTGTTCGCGCTTGACGCGCATCTCGGCAACCCCACATCGCTCATCATCGGGTATTCGTCGCCCGCAGCGATCAAACCGTGGCCCAAGAACGCAACCATCGCCCGGTCCCAGCCCTACGGGCCCGTCACCGGACCGCCGGCCCCGAAAGTCCACTTCCTCTCGAGCCCGCGCCGGCACGGCCGACACGTGCTAGTCGCGACTGTTCATTGCGACCTGTCTTGTCCCACCGAGGTATCGGTGAGCCTCAAACATGCGGTCGACGGCAGGCAGGGCACATGGACGGCGCACGAGGTGATTACCGGGACCAGGACAATCGGAGTCTCGGACACACTCTCGTCGGGGCAGGTGTCAGGAACGCTCCCATCGGGGCGAGTGACGGTGACCGTCCAGGTCGGTAACGGCCCCTACGTGACTGGCCACTCCCTGATCCAGTAGTGCCGGTGCTTCCAAGGAGAGAAACCGATGACACGCCGAAGGCATTCAAATCGCCTGCGGCCAACCGAATCCTTGCCTCGTCTTTGGTTCTGGCGATCGCCCTCTTGATAGCCGGCGTCGCCTCTCCCAAGTTGCATGTGATCGGTCCAGTCTTCGCAGTGGTCAACCTCGCTGTGGGCGTCCGGATATGGATGATGGGCGTCTATCTGCGCAGCGACGGCGTCAGGATCGTCAATTTCCATTCGGCTGAGACCGTGGCCTGGGACGACGTGGAGCGATTTGAGATCGCGCCGTTGGCCCAGTACCGGCATGGCGCGATCTCGTCCGCACCGGGGACCGCGGGCGATACCGATCGTCGCTCTGACCGGCGGACGATGGGGAGGAGGTCGAGCTCCTCAAAAGAGCGTCGACGAACTCAACGAAGCCCTGAGGTTGCGCCGCACGGACCCCGATACCTCATAGGGATTCGTGGACTCCTTGCGGTAGTCAGATCGAAGCGCCGATGCGCTAGCCAAAGGTTCGACGATTCCGCGGAATCGTCGCCGTGAACGCTTGTATGCGATAACGAACACCGGCGCCCTTCTCGCTACCTGCGCCGCGCACGTGACATTTCTCTTGTGTGAGTCCAATTGATCTAGTTAGATTAGATCTATGCAGCCAAGCCTTGATCCGCTCGATCGAAGGCCGCTCTGGGAACAGGCCGCCGCCGAGATTCGGCGCGCGATCGCGGAGGGCGAGGTGAAGCCTGGCGAGCGGATGCCGCTCGCGAAGGATCTCGCGACAGTGCTCGGTGTCAATCGCAACACAGTGTTGCGGGCGTTGCATCAGTTGCGTGATGAGGGCCTTCTCGAGATTCGTCAGGGGCGCGGTATCACCGTTGCCGGGACGCCCGAGCGTGGTGCGGTGTTGGCACGCGCCAGGGATCTGGTGGCGTTTGCCCGAAAGAACGGCTATCGCCAAGACGAGCTGATCGCGATGATCGAGTCTGTATCGTGACGGTGCTCGAGCGTGAGGGGGATCCCGCCGTCGGCATCAAGGACGACGGGGAAGAGGCCCTGATCAAAGAGGCTCGTCGCCTGCGGCGTAGGCGGTGGATCCTCGGTTCCTCGCTCGCGGCACTCGCGCTCGGCGCAGGGGTCGGCGGCTTTCTCGTCGCCTCCGCACCTCCGTCAGGCGCACAGCACGGTGGTGTCAACGGTTCCGGTGCCCCCGGCCCTTCATCGGTGGTCGCTGGGCGCGAGCTAGTGCCGACTCGCTCACCTGACTTAATCGAGCCAACGACCCTCGCGACCCTTTTCGGTCGGGATCTGCTGATCCTCGACAGCTCGCGCGATCAGATCCTCGAGCTCAAGCCCGGTGGGCGGCTCTCGATCTTTGCCGGGGATGGCCGTTTGGGGGATTCGGGTGACGGTGGCCCCGCTCGAGACGCCGAGCTTGATTTCACATCGTCGGTGGCGGGAATGGCGGTCAAGCCGAATGGGACCGTTGACGTCCTCGAGGGCGGCAGCTGCAGTGTCCGTCAGATCAACCCCGCGGGCGCCATTCGGACGATCTTGCGCGTGCCACTGGTGCCCGTTTATCCGCGCGGGACCGCCTGCCCGGTTGCGGCCATCGCGGTTTCTCTCTCCGGTCGGTTGTACCTGGCGATCAACTCCGAGATCGAACGTGCATCTACAAACGGGCAGCGAGTCTGGGTCGCAGGCGCGCACGGCGCGGGGGCTTACCTCACTCCCTCGGATGTCGCCTTCTTCCCCGGCGCTCTGGCATTCAGCAAGGCTGGCGATCTCTACATCTGGAACTCCTCCCCGAAGGTCATCTTCGAGCTAACGCCGACCGGCAAGCTGAGGCAGCTCGCCGGCGTGAGCTACGCCCACCAACTCACGCTCGCCCCGAGCGGGCAGATACTTGCTGGCACCCAGGACGGCGAGATTCAAGACATCACCTCCGTCCGGGTCCGCCCCCTCTACGACGTGGTTCCGAAGCGGGTAGCCGGTATCCAATGGGGTCGCGACCAAGGATTCCAGGAGGACGGCATCGCCGTCACGAAGACCGGGACCATCTACGTCGACAACGCCGAGGGCAACGGCTACGGCGACGGGACCGTGCTCGTTCGCATCAGCCCACACAAGCACACCGCGCTCGTCCCGATCCAAACTCCGTTGGCTGCGACCTTGCCGAAGATGGGCGCGCCCGGATTCCCGGTTTCGTTGTTTCCCGCCACCCGCAGCTCCCGTGGGCCAGCGCTGCGATCCTGCCCGAGCGACCACGGCCTCGAGCCCTTCACACCGGGAGCCGCGGCAAACGCTCAGAAGATCGCGCAAACCTACCGCTCAACCCAGTTCGCGTCGGACATCGCCGTCACCGACCGCTCGTGGTGGACATCCGACTTCAACCAGTACGCCGAGGGCAACGTCGGCGGGAATCACACGGTCACCGGCGAACGGCCAACCTCCGGCAGCCCCAGGGCGGCTGGCCTCGCACAGGCATGCGGTGCCGAGTTGATCCGCGATTCGATCGCCGTCACAGTTGGCAAATCCGCGAGCTCGGACCTCGCCGCAACGATCTACTTCCTTGACCGCAACGGCCATCCACTCGTCTACGACGTTCACTGAGACCCTGGCGCACCGAACAACCCTCGGGAGTTGAGCAGCTTGATGACCGCGGCACTCGGCTGTTTGGGCTCATCCGGGTTCAGACGATCCCGTCGACCGAGGCTCCGGCATCGAGCAGGAGCACGACCGTTGCAACCCAATCGGGCGCCGGGACGGATTCCGGAGCCTCGCCGCTCCCGACGAACGCCCATTCCAGCGGTTGGCTTTGCCAGCGTCCGTCCCGCGAGCTGAGGTCCGCACCGCGTTCGAGCAGCAGCGCGACCGTCTCGGCGCTCCCAGCCCATGAGGCAGCGTGAAGTGCGGTCGCTCCGTCGTCGTCTTCCGCGTCGCGCCGAGCGTCGACCGGGAACCCCAGGTCGAGCATCAAGCCAACTGCCGCGAGGTTGCCGTGCTCCGCCGCGGACACCAGCACCTCCGGTCCGTAGCGCCCGTCGGCGGGCCGTGCAGCCATTCGCGTCTGAGGCGTCCGGGTCCGCGCCGGCCGCCAGCAGGATTTTCGCGGCATCAACTTGAGCTCCGGCCACCGCCTCGGCCAATGCGTCGGTGAACAATTCAGGGGGGCCAGTCGCAGCCTTGGTGAGTAGCTCTAGACACCACGTGCCACCCGCGGCGTATAGGGAGGCCACCGAGTGTCTCGGACCGCACCGGCGCGCCCCTCTCCAGCATCAAACGGATGATCGGCTCATTGTTGCGGCTCGAGTTGGCACTCGTGACGGCACACTCAAGCGGCCTCCAGCACCGCCTCCCTGCGCTTTCGACGTCGATCTCAGCGCCGGCATCGAGCAACAGACGAACGACCTCGGTCGAGCCCGGAGCCCGTGCCGTGTCGAGGTGAAAGCGCGACGCACAAGCCAGGTGCAGCGCGCTCCAGCCGCTTCCGGATCCACACGTGTCGCTGCGCCGGGATCGCGTAGGAGCTCGGACTCCACCCGGGGCGCGTCGCCCAGAACGACAGCAGCCGGGAAACCGGACTCGGCCAGCGACGGGTTCTCATGAATCATCCTGGCCGCCGCGCCGATCTGCATGTTGACACTGCGGCGCAGAAACAGGATCACGTGCTCCGAGATCGACGCGTTTCGCGCTTCGATCTCGCGCACCAACGCTATCCAGCTCGGCTGACCGAGTTCTCGCGCAAGCGTCAGTTGCGCCCCTGAAAGGGTCAACGGCGCTGAGACGGCTGCAGCCGGGCAAGCGCCTGGGCGTTACCGCCCTGGGCTTCGCGCAACAGCTCCTTCGCCCGGCGCCGCGCCTGATCGAGGTCTGGGTGCTCCGGAAGTAGTGCCATCACATCTCCCCATCGCTCGGCGGTCCGCGTTCCAAGCCTGGAGATGGTCACGGCCTGCGACCTCCGATCGAGAGGTGAACTCAGTTCTGCCCGCGGACCCGGCGGCGCCCTCACACGCCTTCGCACAACGTACCACCCGCGTCGCGGACAGGAGAGCTTGCGTCAGCTACTACGGATAGCTGCCTGACGCGTAGCCGATACCGGCCATGAGGTGCTGGCATGCCTTCATCGCAGCCTTGACCTTCGGTGCGTTTTGGTCGACGCCGGACATGTTCCGGGGGAAGCCTGGTGTGTTTGGCTGTCCCGGGTCGGACTCGGCAAGCGGATCAGGCCAGCTCGTTACGCCGCGGGCACGCACGCAGCGTGCGAACTTCCACATCGCGTTCATCATCTGCTGATCCTGTGTGGACGAGGACTGCCCCGTATTTGGGAAAATGTGCTGGCAGGCCTTCTGTGCGGCTCCTAACTCACTGCCAGTGACGCCCAATTGCTGCAACGTGAGCTCGGATTTGGCGAAGCGGCCGTTTCGATCTGGGTCAGGCCAATGCTCCACGCCGTGGGAGCGCATGCAGCGGGCAGCGGCGATTGCCGATTGGGCACCAGCTGACGAGCGCGCATACGGCGCGCTGCTGAATCCGGCAGATGGCGAGCCGCCGCCGCACGCCGCGACCACCAGAGCCAGGCAACCCGCGACCGGAATCCCGCAGCCGTCGGCGGTCTGAACGCGAACGGTCCATATCTCCCGCGGAACCCACCATGTCCGCCTGTTTACCGCGCGGCGGGTTGCACCAGCACAACAAACCTGCCCTACCGTGCGCCACCCCAACAGAAAGCCCCCGCGAGGCTCTGCCACTTGCGGTCGTCCCTTTAGATCGTTGCGGCGCTGAGCTCAGCCGCTAGCCGCAACTGCGCTGGAACTCGGAGAGTTGCTGATGATTGGTCGGCAAGACGTACTGGGCAGCGAGTTGTTGGGCGCGGTTTTCTGCCGTGACGGTCTTCTGTGGCGAATCGGTGGCGAGGCTGGTGGCCATCAAACGAAGGACGGGCACCATCTTTGTGTAGTAGCTGATCGCCGCCGGTGTCGCCGAACGACGACCGACACTGCTTCGACACGCCGTCATGAACGAGAACCTGATCGATCCTGAGGAAGGCTGCCGCCAGCCAGCCATTGGCGGTCGCCATCTTGTCGTCGGCACGGGCTTGGCAGCGGTTGTTGATCTGGGGCTGAGTCAGCTGGTTGACGTTCGTGGGTGACAGCTCTCCACATGCCTCGTTGGCCGCCTCCGCGTCATAGATGGCCGCGGAGTCCAGGCAGGCATGACGGTAAGCGGAGAGCAGGAGTCGTGGCGGCTCAACTTCTGACACGAAGCACGGTAAGCCTTGCGCCATGCCGGTCTAACCCCAGAATCCAGCGACAAGCTCACCACGAGTGTCTTCTCAACGGCCCGGTAGAAACCGGACGGCAGTCCGTGTGTCGCGGTTCGGGGGGTCGACCCGCCGGCCGCCCCGATCAGCCCAGGGGGGATCAGCAGCAGCGTGCAGCTGATCGACACGATCGAGATCAGCCGCCTGCGGCCGCTACCACTCGATAACCATCACGGTGCATGCTCATCGAAAGGAAGAATCGACACTGCGCACTTGTATCAACCGCTGTCCCGAAGTGCCAGACAGAAGGCGTTGCGGCAGAGCGCTGCTCTGACCGAAGAGCACTCGCCCAGCGGGGACCGAGCCGTGACGTCCAACGGTCGGGTTCAGGCTAGTCGCTGCTATCGCGCCGGCGTCCACTCAACGTGTTCCACAGTCTGCGAATCGGGTGACTCTTGGGCGGCGGCCCATCGGGGTGTTCCCGCACCCACTCCTCGGCCTTTCGTTCCCGCTGTTCCCGCTGCGAGTCTGTCGATGTCTCCGTTGAGCTCAAAGCCCGGCCTCCCCGGCCCTGTGAATGACACGCCAACAGCCTACTTTTCGGGCTACGAATATGTCAACGGAATCCGGTCCGGCTCTCTCGTCGATCTCCCGCGCTAAGACTGCCAGGACTTCAGCTCCACGCGAGCGGTGCCGTTGTTGCCGAGGTGGTAGACGGCGATGCTTGCGGGGTGGACGGGGAAGACGTTCGAACGGTTCGGCTTCGATGCCCTTGAGATCCTCCAGGGTCGCGAACCCGACGGTGACGTGGGCGATGTACTTCTCGCCGATCTGGTTGGGAACGTAGCCGTCGACCCAGTCCATCGTGCTGTGGCTGATCGTCTCGCCCTCGTTCCTCACGAACGCCGCACTTGTGCCAGTGGACCCGAGGAACAGCGTGACCGCGGCTAGGAGTTTGGCCTGGAAGCCGAGTACCTCCGGGCTGGGCTTGATCACAAAGACGGTGAGCCCTTGGCCGGGGACGCCCCAGTCGGCGTGACGGATCGCGACGGCCTCATAGGACAGCGAGGTGATCTCGGTATCCGCGATCGCCTTCTCAACGGCGTCGTAGACGTTGTCGAGCTCGGCTGTGAGCACGTAGCGCTGTAGCGTGGTGATGTGTGAGGCTGGTGGGTCGCGAACCCGTCCGGCACGCTGTCGCGCAGGCAAGCATCGAGCTTCCCGGGCGCGCTCGAGCGTAGCGCCATCTGAGGGGTTGACGAGAATGTCAATCGCGGTCAGATCGCTCGTTCGACTGCCCCCCTTAGAAGACGGTTGCCCAGTCGTTCTTCATGCTCACGACTGAGCTCGAGCACGACAAGCGCATGGTCGCGACGTCGGCGAATAGGCAACCGCACGCGCTGGGACGCAGTACGTCGACAAGACGAGCGCGCCCCCCGAGAGAAGGCGCGAAGCGACTCCCCAGAGCGGACCGTTCGGGCATGCGGGGTTGCTGCTGGGCGACGAGCTCGACTTCGTGCGACGCCTCCGCCACGAAGGCGCGTCGAGGTAGCAAGGCAGTGACCTATGACCGCGGCCGCAGACGAGGACGCGTGACCGGGCTATCGAGTAAGGCTCGGCGGCAACAGCGAGGGAGCGGTGGTATGGGGGCGGGCACGTCGCCAAAGACCTCACGCTGCCGGCGCTACGCGCGGCCGGGTTTTTTTTTTTTTTTTTTTTTTTTTTTTTTTTTTTTTTTTTTTTTTTTTTTTTTTTTTTTTTTTTTTTTTTTTTTTTTTTTTTTTTTTTTTTTTTTTTTTTTTTTTTTTTTTTTTTTTTTTTTTTTTTTTTTTTTTTTTTTTTTTTTAAAAAAAAAAAAAAAAAAAAAAAAAAAAAAAAAAGATGCTCAACGCAATCTCACTCCGGACGGAACCCGAACCCGGCCCACTTGCTGCTGCCGCACACTCGGTCGCCGCTTCCGCGACGATCAACAGAACGGTCGGCGACCGGCGCCGCTGGCTCGGACGAGCAGCGTCGCAAAGCGCAGCAGAGAGCAGTAATGGCGCAGAGTCCCGCGAGAACCTCAAGGGATCTCCTGGAACAAGTCAGTTTCATGGTGACCAGCTCACCCAGATGCACATGCTCGCCGCACAAGAACAGCGCGCGCGCGACATCAGAGCTCCGTGCGGACGACACGCTTGAGGCATGGTTGCTCGACCAGCTGCCGGTGCTCGCACCGGCACAGCACAGGTCGTTCGGACCAGGCCGCGACAGTGGACCCGGGCTGGATCGTTAGTGAGGCGGCCGTCCCGAGCGGCTGCCCGCACAGCGCGAGTGATCGCGCCCCGCTCTCTCTCGTAGCGGAGCGCGATACCCCTACGACATCGCGCTGCTGCTCTGCCGCCATAGGCATCGCCGGGGCGAAGGTGGCCGACGGCCGCTTTCCAGCAGGAATGCGGTCGTAGCGGCAGCCACGCTTTCGGTGATCGGCGACACCGCGAGCTACTCCTCCGGCGGTTGCCCTCCGGCTGTCTTTGGGGCGCCAAATCAGTGCCTACCTCGCCCAAGCCCGGTCATCCGAGCGACAGACCGTCTGGTGTCCAAGACGAGGAGAGCCGAGGTGGTGGTGAGCGCGGTTCGCCTCGGCCGAGTCTTGGCCGCCCGTCGGTCGCCCATCACTGCTTCGCGGAGGCGATCGTTAGCACCATCACGACCGCGACGATTGGAATGGCAGCGAGACGCGGCCCCGACATGTTCCGAATTGGCGCGAAACGAAAGTCGACTCAAGCTGGTCGAGACCTGCCCGCGCCCTGGCGCGAGCATCTGCTGCGTTCTCGGCTTAGCGTTTGTGGCCGGGGTGCTTGGGGTGCGGCGCGGTAGCACTCGACGTGCTCTGCTCAACGGACCGATCTGATGGCCCCGTCTAGCCGTTCGACTTCTTCGGCATTCATTTCTCGAGGGTGAACTGTTCGAGCATGCCGGTCAGCTCGAACAGTCGCTGGACTTGAGTGGAGCTGGCACGGACCGTAAGGCGGTGGCCATTGAGGTCGGCCGAGTTCTGAGCACGGACGATCGCAGCGAGTCCAGTGCTGTCCATGAACTCCACGCCGTCTAGATCTAGCAGCAGGCGACCATGTGCAGGAAACGCGAGTCGGCCGAGCACGCGCTCGAGTTCCGGCACGGTCGAGATGTCTAGTTCTCCCACCACCCGGACCCTCACGCCCTCAGGATCGTATTCGAGCGTAACCGCACCAGTGCCGTCCGCGAGATCGTCCCGGACACTTTTCTGGAAATCAGGCATCAGATCATCCCCTTGAAAGACTGGGATTTACGCGAGGGCCTATCCTCGACCATTCCGATCCCAGGCATTCCCTCGTTAGATCGTGAGCCGCCCTTCTGGTCCGCGGTGGCCCAGGCGGGGCGAGCGGGCGCGATCCTAGCACTCACAAAGCGGCTTGCAACCCAACTCTTAAGCGCGAGTTCTTCGTCGGTGTTACGCGATCAGCACCCCGGCCCGCGGACGGGCAGTTCGGCCCGAAGACGGTACCCGTCGGGTCGCTCGGAGCCCCACCGCACGGCCGCCGCTCGATGATCTGAAGCCCCCGCCCGCCCGGATCAAAGGGCTCACGCTGCGCCGGTTCGGCGGCATCCCGGGTGAGGCGGGGTCATGCACTGACCCTGCCGGGGCGTCAGTCCTCGTCGCGACGCACGATCGGCAGCAGGAACCACAGCCCGCCCACGAACGCTCCCGCCAGCGCGCCAACGATCAGCGGAGCGGCACCCCCGAGGACGAAGTCCGACAGGAGCACAAGGATCCCGACGAAGCCAAGCGCGAGCAACGCCATACCGGCGATCGCAAGGTCGTTGGCGATGTGCACCAGGAACGACTTCTGTCCCTGCCTGAACAGGATCCGGTGATGGATCGCCGGGGCCATCAACAGGAAAGCCGCGGAGGCGACCAACAGGAGCGTCACGAAATACACGGTGCGCTCGAAACCGTCGACTTCCTGCCAGCCCTTGTTGAACGGCACTACGAGCAGGAACGCGAACATCACCTGGATGCCGGTCCCGGCCACCCGCAATTCGTTTAGCAACTCGATCGTGTTGCGGTCCAGGCGCTGACCCTGCGATTCATCGCGAGGATCGTCGGGCTCCTGCGTCTTAGTGCTCACAGAGGATCCCCTTCCCACCAAGGCGACCGCAAAACAATGTGCGGCTCTCACATCGCTCGCCCGGCATCACATACCGTTCGCGTGATTCGCAGAGCGAGCGCACAGCGTATGGAGCCTGCATCCCAGCAAGGACGGCGAGGGTGCGCTTGCGGGTCGGCTGATCCAAACCGAGGTCGGCTGGCTAAAGGGGACGCGATCCTCAGACTTGGTCCTCGGCCGCCCGGTACGCGACCTGCAGGAAGTCGGAGATCGTGTGTGCGACGAGCATGGAGCTGAACAACCTGGTGAACCGTGGCGCGCCGACCAGGCCGAGCGTCAGACCGGTCGCGGCCCACTGAGCGAGACAGTAGGGGCAGACGAGTAACTCCCCGACAGCGAAGCGCAGTCCGTGGCCGTAGGGCTCCTCCTCAACCTCGCCCGGGCCGCCGGGCTTCTGGAATCGGGTGAACGGAGCGCGAGCAAAGCTGGTGACTTTGTCCTTGGCGATCAATCGGCTGAGTTTGTGCGAGGCGATCCCGATCAACAGGATGTCGCCGACGGCTGGGCGGGTGGGCATCTCGTGGCCACGCAGGCGCAGCACGATGATTGATCCGCCGAACACCGTCGCGTAGGCGCCGGTGAGCACCGCATAGGAGGCAAGCGGGCGGTCCTTGCCTGGCGCGTAGTGCGAAATGAGAGAGCCGTGCTCTGGCCGCTTCGGCGTCGGGCGTGCTGCGGGTCTCGTTTGCGTTGTGCTTTGGCATGAGCTCCTAGGAATGGCTGGTCGCCCGCGCTCGGCGGGATGGTGCGATGCGTTTGTCGCCAAGTCGCTCGGCGAGCCGGCTGGCCAGAGCCATGATCGTGAGCGCCGGGTTCGCCGACCCCTGCGTGGGCATCACGCTGCCGTCGCAAACGAACAGATTCGGGACGCCCCAGACCCGGTGGTCGCTGTCGATGACCCCGGTGCTGGGGCTCGTTGACATGGCACAGCCACCGACGAGGTGTGCGTAGCGGTCGATGGTCAGGATGTCCTGCGCGTCTGCCGCCTGCAGAATCGCGCGAACCTTCTGCTTTGCGTAGGCGACGTTGGCGCGATCGTTGTCGCACTGCGTGTAGTCCAGCCGCGCGACCGGCATGCCGTTGCGGTCGACCGGGTCGGCGAGGGTGACGCGGTTCTCGGGCCTTGGCAGCAGTTCGCAGAGGACGCCGATCGTGGCCCAGTGGTTGTAGTCGCGCATGTACTCACGGAGCGCCTGTCCCCAGTGCCCGTCCGCATGGACGTGTTCCGCCCAGCCGATCGGCAGTGGCCCGACCGTCTGGATCGAGAATCCGCGCGCGAACCCTCGTCCGGGGTCGGTCTCGTAGAACTGCTCGGAGCTGATCTCCGGAGGAGGTGCCTTGTACATCCGCATCTCCTCCGGGAAGCGGCCGGCGACCTGAGGTGCGCCCTGGACCATGATTCCCCGGCCGACGAGGTCATTCTCGTTCGCCAGCCCGTTGGGAAACTTGGCACTGTGTGAGTGCAACAGCAGTCGCGGTGTCTCGATCGAGTAGCCGGCGACGGTGACGGCGTCGGCAGCTTGGAAGCGCTCGTGTCCCTCGTGAAAGTAGGTGACGCCTGTGCACTTCCCGTTCGGGTCGGTCTCGATCCGGGTGACCATGCAGTCGGCGCGCACCTCCACTCCGTGCTCCAGGGCGTCTGGGATGTGCGTGACCAGCGGGGAGGCCTTTGCGCCCACCTTGCACCCCTGCAGGCAGAACCCGCGGTAGATGCAGTGGGGTCGGTGGCCGAACGAACCGTTGGCTATCCCGACGGGGCCGACCCGCATTTCTATCCCCAGGCGCTTGGCGCCATCCCATGCGCGCTGCGCGCCCGCGCCGACCGGATGTGGTCCGTGCGGGTAGCCGTGCGGATCCCCCCACGGCCAGAACTCGCCGGCGACAGGCAGTTCGCGCTCGAGTCGTTCGTAGTGCGGCTTGAGGTCCCGGTAGCTGATCGGCCAGTCGGCGCCGACACCGTCCGCGCGCTCCGCACCTCGAAATCAGAGGGATGGAATCTCGGTGTGTAACCGGCGTAGTGGATCATCGAGCCGCCGACCCCGCGGCCAGAGTTGTTCTTGCCGAGCTCGACGGGATCCTCGCCCCCGATGATCCGCTCCTCTGTCCAGTAGAGCGAGTGCGCTCCGGCCTCGTCGGAGACCCAGTCCTCGTCGGGATCCCAGAACGGTCCGGCTTCCAGCACCAGCACGCTCCAGCCACGGCGTGCCAGGCGCTGAGCAAGGGTCGCGCCGCCAGCCCCGGCGCCGATGATCAGCATGTCGACCGGGTCATCAGACTCGAAGCGGCGCATGCGCTCGCGCCCTGGAACCCCGCGACGGTGGCGATCGAGCAGGAACGCCGAGTCGTTCTCCGGCGGCCGCAGCGCACCTTTGAGCGCGACTCTGAGCTGCGCTTTCACTCGAGGCCTCGCTCCGGCACGTCCCTGACAGGATCCACGGCAAACTCGGGCGGCGCCTCCCAGTGCTCGCGCTGCCCCGGACCCAGGCGCGCATATCCCCGCGGGTAGGCGGGGCCGCCAAACCCGATCTCGTTCCAGGCCCAGGGATGCGAATAAAACGCGCTGAGCACGCCCCGCATCACCACTGCCCAGGCCCTGGGACCGGGAGTCTCCCAATCGAGCTCGCCTTTGGAGAAGAGCTCGACGATCTCATGCTGCTCCTCACTGGAGGCGTCAGCGAAACCGGCGCCGAAGCCTCGCTGCTGCGCCGTCTTGTCGAGGTTGGCTGCCACCTGACGCCAGGTCTCAGGGTCGGGCGGCATGTCGGCGTAGTGGTATCCGTCGAGTTGCCCGGAGTGGAGCTTGGCGTCAATCATTTCAAGCACTGGGATCCGCGGATCAGAGTCCTGGCCCATCACCACGTCACAGAATGCCCGGAGCGCACGTTCCTCACCTGGTGTGAAGAACCGGATGTCGGGGACCTTGGCGACACGCTCGAGCACGACGCGGCGGGTGACCGGGTCCCAGTGATCGCTGGCAGCAAGGACGTCGTAATCCGGATAACGGCCACGCATCTGTGGTGTGGTGCCACGTCGTTGCGTCGGCAGTTGCGCCGGTGGGCCGGGTCCGACATCGCCGCCACGCTTGGGCAGATGGCTCGGGTCCGCTGCGCGATCTGGCGTACCCATCGCGCTATTGCTCGCGGTCGGCGAACGCAGCGGCGAGCCCCATTCCACCGACGAGCGCTAGCGAGCCGGGGGCGAGCAGAGGCGGTCCCATGACCAAGTTGTAGAGCGGCTCCGAGAACCCGCCCGGACGCTTGCGAACTCCTTGAAGGTGCGTGTAGACACCGATCAGCCCGTCGAGGCAATACAGCGCCGACACCAGCGGCAAAGCGGTCTTCGCGGCTCGCGGGGACGCAACCGCGGCGAGGCCGGAGGCAGCAAGCAGCGGTGAGAGCACCACGGGCGTCCACATCCATTTGTCTCCGAACGAGCCGCGGAAGTGCTCCAAGTAGATCTCAAGCCCGAGCGGCAGAGCGCTGGCCGCAGTCAGTGCCGCCAACGTCCGTTGCGCACGACCACGCCTCAGATTCGCCAGTGTCCGGCTCATCGGCCGTGCAAGAACTCGGGAAGCTTCTGGCGCAACGACTGCGCGACGATGCGCCTGCTTCCCGAGTCGCCGTGCCGGATAGCCGAGGCGAACGAGCGCGCCTGCTCGAGCGTGATGTGCGGGGGCAGCGGCGGCACCTCGGGATCACAGACCACCTCCAATACCGTCGGTCGATCGCTGCTCAGCGCCTCATCCCACGCGGGACCGATCTCACCCGGTTCGTCCACGCGGATTCCCTTCAATCCGAGCATCTCCGCCCAGCGCGAATATGGGACGTCCGGCAACTGCTGAGATCCGAGGAACTTCGGGTCGCCGGACATCGCTCGCTGCTCCCAGGTGACCTGATTGAGGTCACGATTGTTGAGCACCACCACGATCAGACGCTGGTCGCTCCAACGGTCGCGGTACTTGGCGACGGTGATCAGCTCCGCAAGGCCGTTCATCTGCATTGCGCCATCGCCGACCAGCGCAATCACCGGTCGCTCAGGATGCGCGAACTTCGCGGCGATCGCGTACGGAACGCCCGGACCCATCGTCGCCAGCGTGCCGGACAATGAAGCCATCATCCCGCTGCGCAACCGGACGTCACGGGCATACCAGTTCGCTGCAGAACCGGAGTCGCAACTCAGAATCGCGCCGTTCGGCAGCCGCTTTGAGAGCTCGTGAAAGATCAGCTGCGGGTTGATCGGCTCAGCTGGCTCGTGCGCCCGCTCCTCGATTACCCGCCACCAATCGCTGACGTTCTGCTCGATCGTCTCGCGCCAGGAGCGGTCTTCCTTGTGTTTGAGGAGTGGCAGTAATGCCCGCAGCGTGAGTGCGCTGTCGCCGACGAGGTTGGCCTCCATCGGATAGCGGATGCCGATCATCTTGCCGTCGTGGTCGATCTGAACGCCACGGGCCTTGCCCTCCTCGGGCAGGAACTCCGAATAGGGGAAGCTCGAGCCCACCATCAACAACGTGTCGCAGTCGTTCATCAGGTCCCAGCTTGGGCGCGTACCAAGCAGACCGATCGACCCGGTGACAAACGGCAGGTCATCTGGCACCGCGGCCTTGCCAAGCAGCGCCTTTGCCACGCCCGCGCCGAGCATGTCCGCGACCTCAATGACCTCGTCGGTCGCATGCAACGCGCCGGCACCGACCAGCATCGCTACCCTCTCGCCGGCGTTCAGCACCTCGGCCGCCCGCCTGAGCTGATCCTCGGGCGGAGTGATCCGCGGCGTCTCGAACCCCGGACCCGAGTGCACGGTGCCGTGTGCGCGTGGGGGAGCGGGGACAGCGGGCTCCATCTGCAGGTCGTTCGGGACGATCACGCACGTGACGGTCCGCTCGGAGAGTGCAATCCGCATCGCACGGTCAATCAGGTGCCGCACCTGTCCCGGCTCAGTCGCCATCTGAACGTACTCATGAGCGACGTCCTTGAACAGGGTGGTCAAATCGACCTCCTGCTGGTAATTGCCGCCGAGTCCCAGTCTCGCCTGCTGTCCGACGATCGCCACCACCGGCTGGTGGTCGAGCTTGGCGTCATAGAGCCCGTTAAGGAGGTGTATCGCGCCAGGTCCCGAGGTCGCGAGGCATACGCCGGCCTCGCCGGTGAACTTCGCGTGCGCGCAGGCCATGAAGGCGGCCATCTCCTCGTGCCGTACCTGGATGAACTCCGGTCGACCGTCAGCGCGGCCGAACGCACCGATGATCCCGTTGATCCCGTCGCCTGGGTATCCGTAGATGCGCTTCACGCCCCACTCGGTGGATAGCCGGTGAAGTAGGTAATCGGCAACGGTCTCGCTCATCACGGTCCTCTGGTCGGGCACTCTTGAGCCTGTCCCTACCCGGCCGCTTCGAGACCCGAAACGACTCGCTCTACGCTCCCCCCAGGTGGGCGTGGGCCGGGGTTGCTGGTTTCGGCCGTCGGGTAGACGGCGCCTATGCATCCAGCCCACTCTCAGCTGCCCGTCGCTCTCACCCTGCCCGTTCCGATGACGGTCAACGGGATCTAGACCACCCATGGGATCGCAGGTGGTCGCCATCACGGGAGCGAGCTCCGGAGTCGGGCGCGCTACAGCACACGCGTTCGCCCGAAACGGCGCGACCGTCGGCCTCATGGCACGCAGCAGAGAGGCGTTGGAGGCAGCGGCCGCCGAGGTGACGACTCTCGGCGGCAGGCCGGTCGTGTTGATGTGTGACGTCGCCGACGCGGGTGCCGTTGAGGCCGCCGCCGCCGAGCTCGAGCAGCACGGCAACATCGATGTCTGGGTCAACAACGCGATGGCGAGCGTGTTCGCTCCAACCTGGGAGATCACTCCCGAAGAGTTCAAGCGCGTAACCGAGGTCACCTACCTCGGTGTGGTGAATGGCACCTTGAGTGCGCTATCCCGGATGCGGCCTCGCGACAGCGGAGTCATCGTGCAGGTTGGGTCCGCGCTCGCCTACCGTGGCATTCCGCTCCAGAGCCCATACTGCGCCTGCAAGCACGCGATTCAGGGCTTCACCGAGTCACTGCGCTGCGAGCTGATGCACGAGAGCAGCGGCGTGAGGGTGACCATGGTGCAACTGCCGGCGCTCAACACCCCGCAGTTCGACACCGTCCGCAGCCGACTTCCGCGTCACGCGCAGCCGGTACCGCCGATCTACCAGCCGGAGGTGGCGGCGCGGGCGATCGTCACCGCAGCCGCCCAACCCCTGAGACGCGAATGGTGGGTTGGAGGCTCGACCATGGTCACGCTACTCGGCAACGCGATCGCCCCTGGTCTCGGGGACCGGTATCTGGCCAGAACCGGGATCGACGCGCAACAGACAGACAAACCGGTCGGTAAAGACCGTCCAGACAACCTGTTCGAGCCGGTCCCCGGCCCCGGCGCGACCCGCGGGGACTTCGACCAGAAGGCCAAGGCACGGAGTGTCCAATGGCTGGCGACCCGCCATCGCCGACTGCTCGCCGCTGCCGCGGGAGCGGCGACGGTGGCAGCGGCGGCCGGCGTGATCGCGCGCCGCCGATGACCGAGCTGGCGCCGTCGATAGCCGACTACGGGCTGATCGGAGACTGCCAGTCTGCCGCGCTCGTCTCATCGGACGGCTCGATCGACTGGTGCTGCCTGCCCCGATTCGACAGTGCAAGCTGCTTCGGGCGGCTACTGGACCGGGATCGCGGCGGCTTCTGTGCGATAACGATGGACGGCGGGACACGATCCCGAACCAGCCGCTACGTCGACGACACGCTCGTGCTTGACACGCGGCTGGAGGGGGCGGAGGGGACCATCAAGGTCACCGACTTCTTTGCGATGCGCGATGGTGGCGCGCTCGACCCGCGACGCGAGCTGATCCGGATCGTCGAGTGCGTGAACGGCAGTGCCGAGGTCAATGTCGAGGTCACGCCGCGATTCGACTATGGGGCGGTCCGACCATGGTTGCGACGCTCGACGGCTCAAGCGTTCACCGCGATCGGAGGCGATGACGGACTGGTGGTCTGGAGCGACGCACCTCTGGAGACCGAGCGCGACAGCCTGGTCACGCGGAAACATCTTGGAACCGGCGGTCAGTTGAGGTTGCTGATCCGATTCGTTCGTCCGCATCTGCTGGAAGGGGAGACCACGAGCGTCGACAGCAGCGACAGTCGACGCCCGCCTCGAGGAGACGCTCGCCTGGTGGAGACGCTGGCGTGGCCGCATGAAGATCGACGGTCCAGATCAGGAGGCAGCGATCCGATCGGCGCTGATCCTGAAGGCGCTGACCTATGCCCCGACGGGAGCCTACGTGGCAGCCGTGACGACATCACTGCCGGAGACGCTTGGCGGGGAGCGCAACTGGGACTACCGCTACAGCTGGGTGCGCGACTCGAGCATGAGTGCACGGGCGTTGGCCGAGTTGGGCTGCGAGCGCGAGGCGGACGGCTTTCGCCGTTTCATCGTGCGCAGCGCCGCCGGTCACGCCGAGGATCTTCAGATCGTCTTCGGGATCGGGGGAGAGCGCCGCCTCCTCGAGCAGGAGCTCGACCTGCACGGCTACCGCGGATCTCGGCCGGTGCGAGTCGGCAACGGCGCCGTCGGACAGCTGCAGCTGGATGCCTACGGCGAGATCCTGAACCTCGCCTGGCGCTGGCACCAGCGAGGCCATTCACCCGACGATGATGAGTGGCGATTCTTCGCAGACCTTGTCGATACCGCCATAGAGCGCTGGTCTGAGCCCGACCGGGGGATCTGGGAATGGCGCGGAGACCCACGGCATTTCGTTCATTCCAAGGCGTGCTGCTGGGCGGCTGTCGATCGCGGCCTCACCATCGCCGACGAATGCGCCCGTCAAGCGCCGACCCGGCGCTGGCGGCACGCTCGCCGGGAGATGCGCGAGGCGATAGAGGCACACGGCTACGACGAGCAGCGCGGCAGTCTTCGTGCAGTGTTTCGACGAGACAGCGACTGGACGCCGCGTTGCTGCTGCTGCCTGTGGTTGGGTTCGTCGACTTCGATGATCAGCGGATGCTGCGGACCACGGACGCGGTCCGTGAAGAGCTTGACGCGAACGGCTTCCTGTACCGCTACCTCGAGGATGATGAGCTGCCGGGCAAGGAAGGGGCGTTCCTGGCCTGCTCGTTCTGGCTTGCGGAGTGCTATGCCCGTCAGGGACGGCTCTCCCAGGCACGCGAGGTGTACGACCGAGCGGTTGGCGCCGCCAGTCCGCTTGGGCTGTTCTCGGAGGAGATCGATCCCGCCACCGGAGACCTGCTGGGCAATTACCCACAGACGCTCACCCACCTTTCGCATGTCACAGCGATGCTTGCGCTGACTCAAGCGGCGGCGCAGGTGACACAGTGACGGCCCCGGTTGTCGAGCGCCTCGTCGCTCGTGCGTTCGAGATTCCGACCGACGGCCCGGAGGGCGACGGCACCTTCACCTGGGACTCGACCACCGTCGTCGTCGCCGAAGCGACGGCTGGTGGGCACACCGGCATCGGTTACAGCTACGCGGCCGGCGCGTCCGCACAGGTGATTTCGGAGTTGTTGGCCGGCGTGGTGGTGGGAGGGGACGCGCTCTCACCACCGGCTGCGTGGCTGAAGATGCGCCGTCAGGTGCGCAATGTCGGCTATCCCGGGATCGGGTCGAGTGCGATCTCGGCAGTCGACGTTGCCCTGTGGGACCTCAAGGCGCGGTTGCACGGAGTCGCCTTATCGACGCTGCTCGGTCGCGTGCGCGACCGCGTACCCGTGTACGGCAGCGGAGGGTTCACCACCTACACGCCCAGATCAGATGCAGGCACAGCTGAATGGCTGGGTTTCGCAGGGGATCACAGCGGTGAAGATCAAGGTCGGCGCCGAGCCTGACAGCGATCTGCAGCGAGTCGTGCACGCCCGCAGCGTGATCGGGCCGGATACGAGCCTGTATGTCGACGCCAACGGTGCCTACACACGCAAGCAGGCGCTCGCCTTCGCCGAGCTCTTCAGCACCGAGGCTGGGGTGACCTGGTTCGAGGAGCCGGTTTCTTCGGACGACCTCGAGGGCCTTCGGCTCCTGCGGGACCGCGCGCCGGCGGGTATGGACATCGCCGCAGGCGAATACGGATATGACCTCTTCTACTTCCGCAGGATGCTCGATGCCGGCGCGGTAGACGTGCTGCAGGCAGACGTCGACACGCTGCGGCGGAATCACCCAGATGCTGCAGGTGGCGGCGCTCTGCGCAGCTCACGGGATGAAGCTCTCTGCACACACAAGCCCCGCGATTCACGCGCACGTCGGAGCTGCGATCCAGCCGCTGGCGCATGTTGAGTACTTCCACGACCACAGCCGGATCGAGGAGCAGCTCTTCACCGGTTCCGATCTTCTCCAGGACGGCGCGCTGGTCCCCAGCGACGACGCTCCCGGCATGGGACTCGGCGGTCCGAGAGGAAGCTGCCGAGCGCTACCTGGTCGGCGCGTGACGACCGACCGCGACGAGCAACCTGGCCGCCGGCATCAACCCCGAGTCACACGGGTAATACAACGAGACACAGCGCGACCGCCGCGAACGGCCGAGTGAGCGCATGAATGTCAAACGACGCGATTGCAGGAGCGAGTTAGTCATGCCACCACGAGGAGTGAAGCCCGGCACCAAGCGTGCACGCCAGTACGAGCACATCAAGCAGAGCGAGAAGGATCAGGGCGCGAGCAATGACCGTGCCGAGGAGATCGCGGCGCGCACCGTCAACAAAGAGCGAGCGCGCTGCCGGTGAATCGCGTACCCGCTCACGGACCTCGACGGAGGACATGTCGTCCTCGAGGCGCGGAGGGCTTGCGCTCGGGCACGGCACGACCCAAGGGACGGACGCGCGACCAGTTGTACGAGGAAGCCCGCAAGCTTGGGATCGAGGGTCGCTCGAAGATGAACAAATCCGAGCTGCAGCGCGCCGTCGACGCGCGCAAGTAGGAGGACTCTGTGCAGATCGGCTATTTCCTTTCGTGTGAAGAGTGGGGCCCAAACGACCTGGTGGAGCACGCCAAGAAGGCACAGCAGGCCGGCTTTGCGGGCTACTGGATCTCTGACCATTTCCACCCCTGGAACGACGAACAGGGTCATAGCCCCTTCGTCTGGGCCGTGATTGGTGCACTTGCTCAGGCCGCGCCCGGGATGCCGGTGACCACCGCGGTGACGTGTCCTACAACGCGTGTACATCCCGCGGTCATCGCCCAGGCCGCGGCCACATCCTCGGTACTGCTCGGCGGACGCTTCACGCTCGGCGTTGGAACCGGGGAGGCGCTCAACGAGCACATCCTCGGCGACCGCTGGCCCTTCGCGCCGGAGCGCAGGGAGATGCTCGAGGAGGCCGTCGGGGTGATTCGCGAACTGTGGAGCGGCGGCGTGAAGAGTCACCATGGTCGTTACTACACGGTTGATCATGCCCGGATCTACGATCTCCCGTCCGAGCCACCGAAGATCGTCGTATCAGGGTTCGGGCCTGCGGCAGTCGACCTCGCGGCGCAGATCGGTGACGGCTTCGCCACCGTTCAGCCGGACGCGGACTCGGTCGAGCAGTTTCGTTCGCAATGCGCAACGGGGGCGCTTGGTGCAGGGCGGACTGAAGGTCTGCTTCGACTCCGACGAGGCTCGTGCGCGCGAGACGGCGTACCGGCTCTGGCCAAACGACGGACTACCCGGAGAACTCGCACAGATCCTGCCGACCCCATCGCACTTCGAGCAGGCAGTTGAGCTCGTCACCGAGGAGGTGATAGCCGAGCAGATCCCCTGCGGGCCCGATCTGGACCGTCACATCGCCGCACTCCAGGCTTACGAGGAGGCGGGCTTCGACGAGGTCTACATACAGCAGGTCGGCCCGAATCAGGATGAGTTTCTGGACGCCTACCGACAGCACATCCTGCCGCGGTTCCAGACCGACTCGCGGCCGGTGCGCTCCGGCGGTGGATGATGGCGAAGCTGCTGAGCGCCGCTGTCGGGGCGGCGCTCGGCGGGCCGCCTGTTAGGCGAGCACGATGAGACTTCGGCACGCCGATTGCTCGTCGCCCGGGATCACGCGGGTTCGACGCGGACGCGGGTTCTCATACCGCGGCCCCGATGGGAAGCACGTTGCAGATTCGGAGACCCTGGACCGGATCGAGTCATCGGCGATCCCGCCGGCGTGGCAGGAGGTCTGGATCTGCACAGACGACCGCGGCCATCTGCAGGCAACGGGGACAGACGCCGCGGGCCGCAAGCAGTACCTGTACCACCCGGTTTGGCGTGAGCAGCAGGACCGTCATAAATTCAGTGACATGGCGAGGTTCGCAAGGCGACTTCCACGCTTGCGTAGGGAGGTCGACAGGGATCTTCGCCAGAGCGACGAGCCCACGAGAGAGCGCGTCGCAGCTGGCGCCGTTCGCCTGCTCGACGTCGGGCTGTTCCGGATCGGTGGCGATGAGTCCGCCGAGGAGTTCGGACATTTCGGGCTCGTGACACTTACCCCAGAGCACCTCAAGCTACGAGATGGCAAGGCAGTCTTCGATTACCCGGCCAAGAGCGGCGTTCGACGCGTGATCGCGATCTCCGACCCAGCGAGTGTCGCGCTGCTGAGGCAGCTTCGCAGCCGGCGGGCTGGCCCCGAGGAGGTACTCGCCTACCGCGAGCATCGACGCTGGCATGGGCTAGGCGGCGATGCCGTCAACGACTACATCAAGAGGACGGCTGGGCCCGACTTCAGCGCCAAGGACTTCCGGACATGGAACGCCACCGTGTTCGCGGCCGCGCGACTCGCCTCGACGCAGTTCCGAGCGGCCCAATCGCCAGCGAATCATCCGTCGGGTGACCGGTGAGGTCGCCGAGCTGCTCGGCAACACGCCGGCGGTCGCTCGAAGTTCCTACATCGATCCGCGGGTGTTTGACCGATTCCTCAGCGGCAGCACCATCGCTCCAAAGCTCGGTCCGCAAGACTCGCTCGAGAATCTCGGCGATAAGCGGCGGCGCAAACTCGAGCTAGCCGTGCTCGACCTCCTCGACTGAATCCTCACCAGCGGCGCGACCGGCTCAGCGGTGACGGCCCTCAGTCAGGACTTGGGGATGACGCTTATGGAGCCGTCTCGTTCGAGGATCGCCCAGCGGATGTCACTGATCGAGGCGACCTGCTGCCGGCGTGCCTCTTCTTCGACATCGCCATGGGTAAGGCGTTCCCGGCGGAGGTTCCCCTCGATCAGGCGCCCGTCCTCAACGAGGATGATGGACTGGCCTTCGGTGACCAGCCGGACTCGTCCGGATCGAAACGACAACCAGCTGACTGCCACGGAGAGCAGCGTGATGGTCGAGATGACGATCAGGGTGCCGGTGACCGAGTCGTCACTCTGGGTGATGCCCTGTTGGACGAGATCACCAAGGACGACGAGCAAGATCAGGTCAAACGGTTGTAGCGAGCTGAGCTCACGTCGTCCCGCGATCCTGGTGACCAGAAAGATGAAGAAGAAAACGACTGTGGCGCGGATGACCAGGTCCATGGCGTCAGGGGAAGATCGTCAGGGATCGGTGAACTCGAGCTATCGCGATGGAGCCGTCATCCAGCTCGACATCCTCGCGCCGCTTTCCAACGTTGGTCGGGTTGACCTGGAAGTAGATCCAGACGATCAGAGTGCGCCCTGCAGGTAGCTTGCCGTAGGAGAGCACGACACTCCCGTTCCGTGTGCTCTCGCTGGCGGGATTAGGCTCGATCGAGTTGACACTCATCGACTCCCACCATCCCGGGACTGAAGACGAGCTGCGGCTTCGCGATCGTTCTGTGCGCAGCTATCTGTGCGCGAACCTGGAAGATCAGCCCGCCGCGCAAGCGCGCCGGCGCCGTGATCTTCAAACTTGCCACCGAGGATTTGGCGATGCTGACAGTTGGGCGCTGTCCAAACACATTCAGCAAGGCAAGTACCGGGAATGCCGCGATCATGCAGAGCAACGCCCGCCGATACCACACCCGGCCCCGACGGCCGTGCAGGTCGAGGTTGTGCTCCACGGTCAACCCATCCGGAAGGCGCTGCTCCATCAGTTCTCCTATTCGGCTACAGCAGGTTTGCTCCTGCTCTGCCGACTAGGAGGCAACCGGTGCGAACACCCGGCAGATACGAGTTCTCGCACGTTTGATCAGCAGCGACGACGGATGCGAGAGTCGAGCTAAGGGGCCATCGACTAGTTCGGCCGGGCGTCGATCCCTAGTGATCAGGTATGAACGACGCGTTTGAGCTTGCTCATGCCCCGGCGTGAGCATGGCTGAGAACGCGGGCGCCGGCCCGGAGCCGTTCGCATTCCAGCAGCTCGTACTGGGTTCGGGCACGGTCGATCAGTTCTTTGAGGCCAACCGAGGCAATTGCAGGATGCTGGTCGGATACCTCGGCCAGGGTGCGCCATAGGCCGAGCTTGCCTTTCACGCCGAGTGTGAGGCTCTCGAGCGCCATGAACGTGCCGAGTTCAGCTTCACCTGAAGTGATGCCCGCGAACTTGGCCCGGGTGGCCTTCTCGGTGACCCATGCGCTGGCCTGCTTGACCGGGTTTCTTGAGGTTCCCATCCGCTCCATCAGTGCGAGCAGGGCTCGGCGATCCTCCTCTATCTGCGGGGCGAGAGTCTGCATCAGCTCCCCCAGAAGCGTGCCGGCATTACGGGACTGGATCTGCTGTGCCAGATCGGTACCAAGGGTCGCTCCCGCGAGGTGATCGTTGAGGTAGACATCGATCGCCTTGTGAGCCATGCGGCTCCTTCCGTCGCGACAGTTCGGTAGCAAATCGACGGCCAGCAGGATGGAGGAGAGCGACGCCTACCCGCTGGCTTCGGCGGCGGCGAGCTCGAGGCTGCTCCGGCGCACGGATCTCGAAATGCTTGCCCTGCACTCCGACCGCCCACTCGGTCAGTGAGCTCGCCTCTGGCTCTCCCAGCGTGTCAGCCATCGTCCACGATCTCCCAGTGGCCGAGCTCGCCCGCCTCTGCCATCGTCAGAAACTCAAAACCGTCGAGTGCCTCGGTCTCATCGGCCAGGTAGGTGGCCATCATCTCTTTGGCCTCCGCCTTTGTCTCGGCAGCCATCTCGCGAATCGCCGTCTTGCGACCATCGAGATTGTCGATGTGCGCATCGGTGCGACGTTCCGTCTCCGCCGCCTCGTGACTCATGTCGCGCAAGCGTCCCTTGAATTGCTCGGCGCCCTCCATCCCGGCAACTTTCGTCGTCGCATCTTGCGCTGCCTGCGCGAGGCCCAGCACTTCAGCAAGCTTCTCATCCAGCGAGGTCAGGTCAGCCATGTGCAGTCTCCTTGGTCTACGTATGCGTAGTGGACATCTGCCCGGTAGCCGCACGCCGACAAACGATTGGCTAGCGCGAGTCGGCTGTCCACGCCGACTCGCGTCCTGCGCACGCCTTTCGGCGGTCGATCGGCGGCTGAGCGCTGAGACGGGGCTCAGCCCGCCGCGGTCAGCGGGTGGCCTTCTTCATAGCGCTTCGCGCCTTGCCGACCGCGTTCTTCGCCTTGCCCTTCACTTCCTCCACGGCTCCCTCAGCCTCGGTTCCCCGGTTCCCGGTGGTGGCCCCGGCTCCGCGCTTGGCGCGGCCCTTGATCTCCTCGGCCTTACCCTCGACCCGCTGTGCACGATCACTCATCGCTCTGCGTCTCTTTTCGTAACGTCTGCTTGCTGACGAGCTACCCCTAATCGGCGAGTCGGCACGCTGCGCCGACGCGGCCGTAGGCGGCCGCAGTTCGCCGCGGTGCGCAAAAGCGATGCTCAGGTGGGTAGCAAGCGGGCATGGATACCCTGGCGCTCACTTTCGACGACGGTCCCGACGAGCGCACGACGCCCGTGCTCCTCGAGGCGCTCGCGCGAATGCGAGGCTCGCGCGACTTTCTTCGTGATCGCGCCACGCGCCGCTGCGCACCCCGAACTGATCGAGCGCATGCTTGCCGAGGGACACTGTGTCGGTCTGCACTGCGACAGGCACGTGCGCCATTCGCAGCGCGACCGCTCGTGGCTCGAGGCCGACACCGAACGGGCGCTGTCGCGTCTGCGGGCGCTCGGTGTCTCACCAAGTCTGTGGCGGACACCCTGGGGTGACACGGCGCCCTGGACCGAGGACATTGCGGAGTCACACGGGCTGCAGCTGATCCATTGGACCGTCGACACCCACGACTGGCGCGGCGACGACGCCGCCACGATGTTCGCGGCGACCCGGAGCCGGTTACTCCCTGGAGCCGTCGTGCTCGCGCACGATGGCATCGGACCAGGCGCGCGGCGCGATGACGCACGTGAGACGGTCGACGCTCGTGAGGTTGATGGCCAACCACGCCGAGCCGCGGGGACTCGAGCTGCAGGCGCTGGCGTGAGCATCCTTGGCAAAGGTCCCTTCGCTGCTGCTGGTCCGCTGACCAGCAGCAGCGCTGAAGCGTCAGATCGGGGCCGGGTACGCACAGACGAGCTCGAGACGGCCCTGGCCGACATCGCTGCCGGGGCATCGGCCCGCGATGCCGCGCACCGGCCCGAGTTCCCGGCTGAAGCTTTCGCGATGCTCGAGCGTGCCGGGGTACTCAGCTTCAACGCCCAGCCCGGTGAATCGCGCCCCCCGGCCGATGCCGAGCTCTCACTCGTCCGGCGCGTTGCTGCCGCCGATGGCTCGGTGGGACGGATCTTCGATGGGCATCTGAATGCGGTTGAGCGGCTTGCGGTACAGGCGCCAGACTGGCTGCGCGAGCGTGAGCTCGGCGCGGTCAGAGCGGGGGAGCTCCTGGCGGGAGTCTGGGGCGGCGATCCGGTGCGGCGACGAGGGGCCGGCCGCGACAGTGATCACCGCCGGGGACGGCGAGGTGCTGCGCGGTGTCAAGACGTTCTGCTCGGGCGCCGGCGGGCTGCAGCGAGCGCTCGTGCTGGGTCGCGATCCTGAAGGCGGGCCGCCGATCTCGGTCTGGATCGACATCGCTGATCACAGTCGAGTCGAGATCGACCAACGCTGGTACCGGGCGCGTGGCCTGGTGGCATCGGTCTCGCATCGCGTGGTCTTCCACGACGCACCCGTGATTGCGCGCGTCGGGAGCGCCCGCGGCGATCAGCGCTCAGCCGTGGTTCGGTCGGGACGCGCTGCGCACCGCCGCAAGCTGGGCGGGTATGGCCGACACCGCCGTGCGGTCCGCGCTCGAGAGCCTGGCGGGACGTCTCGACCGCGATCAGCTGGAGGCGCTGGCAGCGGGCCGCATCCTGACCGCGCAGAGCACGATCGACGTTTGGCTGTCGTCCGCCGCTCTCGCGATGGACCGGGGCGGCCCGGATCTTGCCGCCACGGCGCTGCATGGCCGGGTCGCGATCGCCGCGGCCTGCCGCGAGCTGCTTGCCGAGGCAGCGCAAGCCTGTGGCTCGAGGCCCTTCGCCCGTGCCGAGCGCGCTGGATCGAGCGCGCCGCGACCTGGAGCTGTTTCTGCTGCAGCACCGGCTGGATCCGATGCTTGCGCGGGCGGGACATGCGGCCCTGGATGAGCTTGGGCAGACCTCAGCTCGGGAGGCCGAGAGCGGATGAGCCGACATGACCATCGAGGACTTCGAGGCTCGCTACCGCGCCGATCCTGATCCGTGGTCCTACGAGAGCAGCGACTACGAACGCGGCAAGTACGCGGCAACGCTGGAGGCCTGCGGTGCCGAGGTCCGGCTGCCAGTGCGCTGGAACTCGGCGCTTCGATCGGCGTGTTCACGCGAGCTGCTGGCGCCGCGCTGCCGTTCGCTGACGACCGTGGACGCCGCCCCCACTGCGGTCGCGATCGCCCGCCGGCGGCTTGCCGGCTACCCGCATGTGACTGTGTTGCTCGGCCGGATACCCGACGCGATCCCGCCGGCGGCCTACGACCTGGTGATCGCGTCGGAGATCCTGTACTACCTGCGCCCCGGAGGTACTCGACCGGACGCTCGAGCGGCTTAGCGGTTGTCTCGTCACAGGCGGCCGACTGGTTGCGGTGCACTGGCGTCCCACCAGGTCCGGAGCGTCCGTCTCTCTGCCGACGAGGTTCACGCCCGCCTGCACGAGCAGCCGTGGCTGCAGTCCGGTGCACAGTGACAGCACGCCTGACTACCTTCTCGACGTTCTGGAGCGCGCAGCCGATGCCTGACCACGAGCTGCTCGTGATCGGCGGCGGGCCGGCGGGGCTCTCCGCCGCACGCGGCTACCGCGACGCAGGCGGTGACGGACGGTGTCGCGATCGTCACCGACGAGCACCGCATGCCCTACCGCCGGCCGCCGCTGACCAAGGAGCTGATGCGCGGCGAGATCGAAGAGGACGAGCTTCCGCTGGAGGACGAAACCTGGCTTGAGGAGAACTGCCGTGACGCTGATCTCCGGTCGCGCGGTCGCGCTCGACCCCTCCGCACACGAGGTGGCGCTTTCAGGCGGCCGAAGGCTCGAGTTCACGCACTGCGTGATCGCCACCGGGGCCGAACCGACCCGCTTGCCCGTGCCTGGCGCCGACGACCCGGCCGTCCGGGTCGTGCGCTCGCTCGACCATGTGCGCGAGCTGCATCGCGCGTCTGTCCGAGCGACACCGAGGTCGTCGTGATCGGCTCCGGTTTCATCGGCTGCGAGATCGCAGCGTCGCTCCGTCGTCGCAGCGTCGCCGTGACGCTGATCTCCGACGAGCGCACGCCGAACGAGGCACGGCTCGGGGCGCAGGCCGGAGCCGAGATCGCACGATGGCTGCGTGAAGAAGGCGTCCGCTTGGAGCTCGGAACCGCAGTCGGACGCGATCGAGCGTACACGGCGACCGGCTGCGAGGTGACCGCCGGCTCGACACGTCGCAGGCGCGAGTCTGATTGTGATGGCGGCGGGTGTCGCGCCACGCAGTGAGTTGGTCGGTGGCGCTCGGGACGCAGCTGGACGACGGAGCGATCCCGGTTGACGCCGGAATGCGGAGCGCGATCCCCGGCGTACTCGCCGCCGGCGACGTCTGCAAGGCATACAACACCACCGCCGGACGAAGCCTGCGCGTCGAGCACTGGGGCGACGCGCTGGCGCAGGGTGAGATCGCCGGCTGCAACGCTGCAGGCCGACGATCTGAGTGGGACGCTGTCCCGGGCTTCTGGTCGACGATCGGCAGCCGCACCCTGAAGCACGCCGCCTGGGGAGACGGCTATGACGTCAGCTCGTTCGAGCGCGCGCCCGAGGGCAGGCTTCGTCGCCTGGTACGGGCGCGACGGGCGGATTGTCGGCGTGCTCACCCATGAGGCCGACGAGCAGTACGAGCGCGGCATGCGACTCATCGCCGAGGGGGCCCGATGGCGCGTAGAAGCGGTCGTCGTGGTCCCCGCGCGTGACGAGGAGCAGCGCATCGAGCGCTGCCTGCGAGCGCTTGGCCGCGCAGACGCTGGCAACGGACCGATTCACGACGATCATCGTGCTCGATCGGCTGCCGCGACGCGACCGCGGAGGTCGTCGGCCGAGTCGCGGCCGAACGTCGATCTGCGCGGTCTCAACGCTTGAAGGCCCGGGTGCCGGCCCGGGCGCGGCACGGCGCGATCGGGATGGACGCGGCCTGTGACGCTGCTGCTCGCGCACGGACGGCCGGACGGCCTGATTGCCTGCACGGACGCTGACTCGCGCCCGGCTCCCGATTGGCTCGAGCGGCAGATCGCGCATGTGGCGGCAGGCGCGCAGGCGATAGCCGGCATGATCGAGCTCGACGCCGACGAGGCTGAGCAGCTGCCGCCGGGCGTGCTTGGAGCGGCGTGCAGCTCGACGCCGCCTACCGGCTGCGGCGTGTGCGTGCCGTCGAGCCCGGGCGCGGCGCACCATCACGCCGCCGGCGCTTCGCTCGCGGTGACCGCCGGCGACCTATCGCGAGGTGGGAGGGATCGAGCCATTGCCGGTGCTCGAGGACGCGGGCTTCGCCGAGCGCCTGGCCCAGCATCGGGATCCCGCTCGCTTCGCCCATCCGACGTGCGCGTGGTGACCTCGGCCCGCGCCGACGGTCGCGTGTCCCGCGGACTGTCGGTCGACCTCGCCCTGTCAAGCTGGTTTGCGCGGCGCCGATACCGCGCCGGCGACTTCAGCGTCGACGAGCTCTGCGCCCGCAAGGGGCTCAACGACGGTCACGCGTGATCGTGCCCGACCAAGAACTGTGCCGCCAGCCGATCGGCGGCGTGCTCCGCGACGCGGTCAAGCCGCTCCGCGCTGTTGGTCTGGTCGATGATGTGTTGGTCGTCGACGCGGCCTCGGCGGACGGCACCGCCGAGGTGGCAGCACGCGCGGGCGCCGCGCGTGCTCCAGCAGGATCGAGCTGCGTAGCCGCAGCTCGGACCGGCGCTGGGCAAGGGCGATGCGATGTGGCGAGCGCTGCAGCGCGACCGAGGGCGACGTCGTCTGCTTCCTCGACGGCGACACCGCCGGATCCGCACTCCGGCCATCTGCGTCGGCCTGCTTGGGCCAATCCTCAGCGACGAGTCGGTGGCAGCTGGTCAAGGGAGCTTTCGAGCGACCGCTCACCAGCCGGGGCGATCAGCGCTGCCCAACGAGGGCGGCCGCGTGACAGAGCTGATGGCGCGGCCGCTGCTCAACCTGCACGAGCCGCTGCTGGCCGGCTTCTCGCAGCCCTTGGCCGGCGAGTTAGCGGCGCCGCCGCGATCTGCTCGAGGCAGCTCCCGTTCCCCGTCGGCTACGGGGTCGAGATCGCGATGCTCGATCGACGCCCTGCGAGCCGCCGCGGACTCGACGCGCTCGCCGAGTGCCACCTCGGCACCCGCCAGAACCGCCACCAGCCGCTGCGCGCTCTCGGCGAAATGTCGTTCGCGGTCCTGACCGCCATCGAGAACCGGCTGCCCGGACGGGGCGCCGCCGGCTCAGCGTCGAGCGGACGCTACATGCGCACCTGGGAAAACGGCCTGCAGGTATCGGTCCCGGTGCTCGAGCGAGCGCCCATCCGAGCGAGACGGCGGCGCGGGCGCGACAGCCAGATTTGAGTTCAAGAAGGTCGATCTCCGTCTAACCACCGGTGAGGGCTTGTGCTCCTTCGAGCACCTCCGGATTGCCAGAGGGCATCTCGCGACGCGCCCCCGACACCCGTCCTACACACCTGAACCGTCCGCTCGCCTCCCGGAATTCGGAAGGCGAGTGGATGCCCAGACCGCGGCGCGCTCGTAGCCTGGCTCGAACGAGCGGCTGTCGTTGCTCCAGAGGTTTGATCTCGGGCGCAAGCGCGCAACTGGCCGCTCCCTTGGAAAGACGTGACTGCCGGGCCGCGAGCGCGACTCCCTCCACCAAACCGAGAACTGCCGAAGCGATTGAAACGTCGATCGACTCGGCCACAGCGCGGCGCCACACCGGCGCCAACAACATCCCGCCCGATCGCGACTCGCGGTTCCGCTGAGCACCCACGGTCCGTGGCCTGCGAGCTCGCGGCACCCGCATAAAAGCTCGCGCCTGGCCAGTGGATTCGGGCCGGTTGCACTCGCCAGGCCCACGCATGGCGGGACGATTGCATGGCCACGATCGCGCTCACGTGCCCGGCATGTGCTCCTACCTGCGACGGCGTATCTCGCCGTCGTCTGCGAGAGACTAGCGTTCCGCGGACCTCGGGCGACGCTGACGATTGCCTCTGCGTTTCAGGCGGCGCGGACCGCGCTGGCGCGAATGGCGACGAGACAGCTGGCGCGGCGAGCTGCCCTTGCCGGCGCGGGAGGACATGCCGTCGAGTCGACCGTCATCGCGCCATGCGAGCGACAACGGAACTCGTCGCCACCGGCTGGTTCAGGCGAGTGGACCTGGCGCACCGGTCGCACGGCAAGAAGCAACATCGTTTGGCGAGCGCTTTTGCCATCCCCGAGCGGCACGACCCAGACGCTCGCGCCGGCGACCAAACGTCACTCGACGTGAGTTGCGGGGCGAGTTGCGAGACTGTGGCCTCCAAGCGAGATCAGTTCCGCCTCCATCTCATTGCGGGGATGTTTCCGGGGCGACCAAACGGACGGGACCGCGCCCCGCTGGAGCGTTCGCAGTCTCGATCGGGGTCGTGCTCACCTGGTGTCCCTGCCTCCGCGGTTCGCGCGAGCGGGCCCTCCGGGTTAGAGCACAGCCTGGGTCAGGACTCCAGATAGCGGAGGACGGCGAGCACCCGTCGGTGGTCTGCGTGCGAGGGGGCCAAGCCGAGCTTGGTGAAGATATTGGCGACGTTCTTCTCCACCGCTCGCTCTGAGATCACGAGGGTGCTGGCGATGGCGCCGTTGGTTCTGCCTTCGGCCATCAGGGATGGATCCCCCGGGCCAGGTTACGCAGTTCCGTGATCGCCTCCATCGCGCCGCGGTGGGCAGCGTCGACCAGTTCCAGGGCCCGGCCGCAATCGGGGCCCTGAAGCTCGGCAGCCGGGGTGCTGGGGCTGCTGGTCCCGAGCGAGCCCAAGCTTCATCACGACGGCGACCATCTGGGCCTGCGCTCCGTCGTGCAGGTCCTGCTCGATACGGCGCAGCCGGGTTGCCGCGTCATCCATCAAGAGAGCCCGGGATCGTTGCAGCTCACGGACGCGCTCGACGTTCTTCGAGGCATCCCGCAAAAGGTTCGGCATCGCGGGGCCCAGGCAAGCCTGAGCGAGCCGTTCAGCCCGGCCGCGACGAAAGAAAACCAGCCCCCACCAGTGACCGAACGCCATCACCAACGCGCCCGCGATCACGAAACAGACCGCGGCAACCCATCGGCTGACCGCCACGCCCTTCACATGACGCGCCCCGAACGCCGTGAACGTACCCTTGCCGGGCGATGGAGTCACCCCCGTCATATCGAGACTACGCCGAGAGCTTGGCGTTCTTCGGAGCATCCCGCAGCAGGTTCCAGCGCGGGACCAGGTAGGCGAGCGTAGCCGTTCAGCCCGGCCGCTACGAGGAAGAAAACGCGCCCCCACCAGTGACCGAACGCCAACAGCAACGCCGCCGCGATCACGAAACAGACCGCGGCAACCCATCGGCTGACCGCCACGCCCTTCACATGACGCGCCCCGAATGCCGTGACATGTACCCCTGGCAGCTGATTCAGCCACCCTGGCGACTGCTGATGCTCAGTCGGGTTGTACATAGGGACTGCCTCCCTTTGATGTTCTTGCCGACCACCCTTGGTCGTCAACCGCGTTGATCGTCGCACCGAACGAGGCACTGGTCCACCGTGAAGGCTCCCGAATTCAGGGGTACGGGTAGACACGGTCCCGCGATCCGACTGAGCGGCAAAGATGAGCACACCTCGATCGGCCCTGACGAGCGAGGACGGCACGCTGAGCCTCGTCGGAATCAGATCCCCCTGGCCGCGTCCTCAGCGTCCTCGCCCCGTTTCCTGATTCGAACGCGGCCGAAGCTGGACATCGATCCTCCTTTAGATCGATGCCTGCACAGTTAGGGCGGACACTCCCGTCATTTTGCCGTCGGCGAGTCCGAGGTGCTACGGCTTGGGGCAACGTACGTGCGCGTGGTTTGGATGACGGTCGGGCACTACTTGACGATTTGGATTGTGCGTTCCATGCCGAGCTGGGTCTGTTCGCGGCCGTCCTGGGTGGGCACGATGCGGCTAGGACGTAGATGCCTGGCGGCTCGGTGATCAGTTCTTGCTGGACGCCGCCTCGTGAAAGGGGGCGGGCGAACTCCGGGGCGTCATTGCGAGCTTTGGGGCCTCCTTGTCGTTGGCGGCACGAAGCAGGGCGGTGAGCCGTCTGGCGTTCTTGCATTCTTGACGCCGATCCCTTGGACTGGGTGTACGAGGAAGCCGCTGTTCTGGAATCGCACGAGCTCACCGTCGTGAAGGGTGCTCGGGCCGCGGAAGGCGAAGTCGACTGTGGTGATTGTTGCGCCCGGCCTGGGGAGGGATCTCGGTTGCGGGGACTGACCGATCACGAAAGTGGTGTGCGGGGGGTCGGTGTTGCTGCTGCTCAGGTCGACCGCCAGGTAGTTGCCCGGCCGTAGAGTCGTCTGTGCGCTGGTGGTTCCCTTGTCGGCGCTGACGTCGAACACGATCGAGCCGTACGGGGCGAGGTAATTGAGATCGCCGTGGTGAGCGTTGATTGCCGCTCCGGCCTGGGCGAAGGCTGAGAACGGCACTCCCGGGTTGAGGCGGATCAGCACCGGTTCGGTGTGCTGGACGCTCACGCGTGAGACGACGTTCACCGCCCCGGACTGGAGCGCACCGCTGACGGCCACTGACCTTCCGTTTAGAGCGAGCGTCAGCCTCGGCAGACCCGAGCTGGCGGCGCTGCTCACCGATGTGACGGCGACACCGACGAGCAATGCGATCGCCCGAGGATGGCTATGGCTCTGCCGATCGGGTTCATCGTGACGCTGCCCGGCGTGGCTGACCACGGTGGCGATCGCGAGCGTGATTAGCAGCACGGCGCCGATCACGAAGGCGATGAAGATGACGTTGCTCGCGGTGCCGGGATGGCTGCTGTTCTTGGCCGTGAGGTTGGCGAGGACGAACAGCGCCACGTCGGCCAGGACCAGGCCGATCCAGGTCCGGCGACTGGGAGCTGTCAGTGAATTTGCAGTGTTCGACATGCTGGCCTCCTATTTGGTTGGCGAAAGCGTGTCAGCGGTCTGCTCGGCTGTCGTCGGCCGGCGGTAGGACTTGGTGTGGCCTGGGCGTCGATCTACGGTGCTCGGGTCCTACTCGCGTAGGACCCGAGTCGTCGCCTGGGGGGATGCGCAGCCCTGACCGTGGCGCTAGCGTGCGCATGTGGGCATGGGCGCAGCCTGATCGCGCGGGCACGAACGGTCGATCCGATCGTGATCGATGCGGTGCGGCGTTGCTGCTTACGGCCGGCGCGCTTGTGGACGCCGCCTCCCAGTTTCAGCGAGGGCCTGGCGAACTGGCGATAGTGCCCCTTGTTCTGCTCACGGGCAGCGTGGCCTTGCGGCGACTGAACCCGTGGCTGACGACGACGCTGGCGGTCACCGCCTTCGCGACATTCCAGGTTGCGAGCGGTTACACAGGGGGCGGCGCATTCGAGGTGGCGGCGATCGCCTGAACTTCTATGTGCTCGGCCGTCGCATGAGGGGCAGTGAGCGGATGCTCGGCGCGATGCTGGTGTTCGCCTACTGGCTGGCAGGGGTCGTGGTGATCGCCTACTCCCAACCTGGTGGTTCGGTCGGCGCGGTACTCGGGGCTTGGGCGTTGGTGGGTGGTTTGCCGTTCGCGGTAGGGCGGACGCTGGAGACGCGCAGGGCGCTACGGAGGGCTCGGGGAGAGCACGGCGCGGCTGGCGGACGACCCAGGAAGCCCGGGTGGGTCGCGCCGCGGCCGAGGAGCGAAACCGGATGGCTCGCGAGCTGCACGACGTGATCGCACACGACGTGAGCGTGATGGTGTTGCAGAGCAGTGGTGCGCGCGGCATCGCGGCCGGCGATGTCGAGCGGGCTCGAGCCGCGTTGCAGGTTGTCGAGAGCGCGGGCCGCGACGCTCTGGTGGAGCTGCGCCGGATCGTCGGCGTTCTGCCCCGCGGTAGCGACGCGCTGGCAACCGCGTCTGCTCCCGGCCTCTCGCAGCTGGACGCGCTCGTCGACCGCGCACGCGCCGCAGGCCTGCCGGTAGACGTGCGCGTAGACGGTCGCCTTCAGGGCTTATCGCCGGGTCTGGATCTGGTCGCCTACCGCGTTGTGCAGGAGGCTCTGACTAACGTGATCAAGCACGCCGGGCCCGCGCGCGCACGCGTGAACGTGACGGTCGCGACCGACTGCCTCGAGCTCGAAGTCTCCGACAACGGGCATAGCGCGACACCCGACCGCAGCAACCACCGGGACCCGGGCACGGTCTCGTCGGAATGAACGAGCGGGTCAGGCTATACGGTGGCGAGCTGTACACCGGGCGGCGGACCGACACGCACGGCTTCGAAGTTCGTGCGCAATCCCGCTTGATGGCCTCGCGCCGTCCTCACTCCCGTCGACCTCGCCGACAAGCGGCGAGCGCCTCGTAAGAGCGCCGGCTAAGAGCATGAGCCATCGCTGGCTTGACCCGGCGTGCGCCGCAGTGTTGCTGGTCGCGCTTGAGATCGGCGTACTCGCCGATAGCGACCGCCACGGCCCGCTCGCCCTGAACATGGTGGCCGTGGCCGCAGTCACGCTGGCAGCCGTCTGGCGCCGACGCTCGCCACCGTGGTTCCTGGTCGTCGTCGGAGCGCTCGCCGTCGTGATGAACGTGTACCTCACGACGCTCGACCACGCGCCGTTGCTGGCGGCGTATTTCCTGCTCGTTCCGGCGTACACGGTCGCGGCTTATCTGGACGCCGCCGAGGCCCTGCTCGGGCTCGGATTTCTGCTGGGTATCGCAACCATCAGTGACCTGATCGCACACCATCAGCCGCTCGGGAACCTGGCCGGCGCGGCCTTCACGATCAGCGCCGCGTGGGTCGCCGGCCGAGCGATCCGCGCGCGCCGAGCACTGACCGCCGAGCTGCAAGCCACCTCATCTCGGCTGAAGGCCGAACGCGAGGACCGAGCGCAGCTCGCCGTCGCCGGCGAGCGTTCCCGAATCGCAAGCGAGCTGCATGCGATTGTGGCGCGGAGCGTCGCGGGGATGGTCGTTCAGGCCGAGGGAGCACGCGGCATGCTCGCCGACGACCTCGAGCGAGCCGACGTCGCGATGGGCGCGATCGAGGACACCGGCCGCCGACGCTCACGGAGATGCGCCGCCTCCTCGGAGTTCTGCGGCACAGCAATGCTCGAGGAGGGCGCGAGCCGCAACCGGGCGTCGCCCAGGTCTACTCATTGATCGAACGAGCACGCGAGCGCGGTCAACCGGTCGAGCTGCACGTGGAAGGCGAGCCAGGAACGTTGGCTGCCGGAGTCGACCTCGGTCTCTACCGGATCCTCGAGGACGCGCCTCGAGAGCGCCCGCCACCACCCAGCATCCACTGTCGCGGTCACGCTGCGGTTTCGGCGAGGAGGATCTCGAGCTGCGGCTCACCGCCCCCTGCCACGGACCGAACGCATGGCCCACCGACGCGATGCGCGAGCGGATCTCACTGTGTGACGGCGCACTCGAAGACGAGCCACTCAACAAGGATGGCTGGCAGCTCGTCGCCCGCATGCCCCGTGGCCTGCAAGGAGCCCTCACGTGAGCGTGCGTGTCCTGATCGCCGACGATCAGCAACTAATCCGCGATGGCTTCCGGATGATCCTCGCGGCCGCGACAGACATCGAGATCGTGGGCGAGGCAAGCAACGGTGCTGAAGCCGTGTCCTTGACCCGCGAGCTGCGCCCCGACGTGGCGCTGATGGACATCCGCATGCCCGACCTCGACGGAATCGAAGCCACCCGCCGGATCCTCGCCCAGAACCACGAGCCCAAGACGAGCGTGCTGATCCTCACCACCTTCGATCTCGACGAGTACGTGTACGACGCACTCCGAGCCGGAGCGAGCGGGTTCCTCCTCAAAGACGTGCCCGCCCGCCAGCTCGTCGCCGCGATCCGCACAGTCGGGGAGGGCGACGCCCTCCTCTCACCCAGCATCACACGCCGCCTGATCGAGGAATTCTCCACCTCCCGGACCCCCGCAGCCCCATCACCCGAACTCGCTGAGCTCACCCCTCGCGAACTCGAGGTGTTCCGCCTGCTCGCGACCGGCAAAACAAACGGCGAGATCGCAGCCGAGCTCATCATCGGCGAGACCACCGTCAAAACGCACGTGACCCGCATCCTCATGAAGCTCGGCGTTCGCGACCGCGTCCAAGCAGTCGTCCTCGCATATGAGACCAGGTTCGTCAGTCCAAGTCCCCAAACAACAACCGAACCTAATCCCTGATGCCAAACGCAAAGCCCACCGCGCGGGACCAGCCGAACACCAGCCTCCACCTCACAAGAGGGCGAAGACCGAGGAGCCAGCACGCTGATCGGCGCAGCTGAGAGTGCTGGAATGATCGAGGTGCACTACTCTCGCGGCGACCTCTTCGTCGCCGTCGTCGTCCCCAAAAGAGTAGCTCCCGCAGCGCTCCACGTGCCGGGGTGACACGCGCCATCACATCCGCGACCTGAGCACCAACGTTGACCTTGCGGTATCGCAGCGGACGATCCACCAGTGACTGCGAGGAACAGGCTTCGGAAGCTGGTGCCTGCTTCCCATAACCCGCAACCTCGTCAGGCTCAACACCGATCCTCGCCTGAAGTTGCCCGGAATCGAGCGTGTCACTTCACACTCCGAACTTCACGTATTGCCGCACCTTCATCGTGGGTCGCGATGTAATGCGAGCACAGGCTAACTTGCCCTGTCGACCGTCGCATACCGTCGCGATCCACTCGGGACCGACGTGAGACCGCAGCGCGTGGAGCGCCACGATCAGGATCACGTGGCTGGCACCTGCTCTTCGCGTGCAACGCGCAAGTTGCCGCTCCCCGGGAGACACCTCGTATGCGCGGAACGTGCGCCTCTCAAGCTGTGCAGAGTCCGGCTATCGGTCTGGCAGCGTAGGAGCGTCCGGGGTGCATACCACAGCTCGAGCTCAGACACCTTCTTGCACGTAGCGCCCACCCACGAGAGTCGCGATAGCTCCGAGCAATCGCCGTAGCGTGCGCTCCGGCGGTTACGACTGCAGCCGGGCACCGCAGTAGCTGCCCGCAAAGCCGCCCATGCCCATGAATGCCCCAACGATCCATTCTGGGCGATCGCTCCACCGTGTACGAACTGTGCAGGATCTGGTAGGTGACGATCCCAGCGACCGAGGTCAGGAATGTCGCTGCGAGCGTCGCCGGCGCGACCTCGTAGACCGAGTACCCGAGCGCGATGAGAGAATTGCCCATCAAAAGGTGGCGTTTGCAGGAGGCGATGTCGTGAGCTCCAACGCGCAGATTGGTAGCGGCGAGTGGTAGCGGCGGGCAAATTGACCAACTCGTCAACCCATCCCAAAAGAAACCCCCGGGTATGGGGCTGTTGCACAAAGCCCGCGTGAGCGGGCTTTGTTGTGTCCGGGGTGGGGTTAAGACTGCTGGGGCATGGCTCAGAACTTCTTGCCGTGTGACCGTAGCAGGAGTTGTTGTTGCCGCCGAGTCTGTCGGATTGGCTTGGCGGGGATCACGTCGTCTGGTTCGTGCTGGACGTCGTGGAGACGATGGACCTGTCGGAGTTTTATGCCGCCTATCGGGCGGATGGGCATGGGCGGGCGGCGCACGATCCGGGGATGATGGTCGCGCTTTTGCTCTACAGCTACGCGTGCGGGGAGCGGTCGGCGCGGGTGATCGAGCGGCGTTGCCGGGAGGATGTCCCGACCCGGGTGATCTGCGCGAACCGGGCGCCGGATCACACCACGATCGCGAGGTTCCGGGTTCGGCATGAGCAGGCGCTTGCCCGGTTGTTCACGCAGATCCTTGGGCTGTGCGCCCGGGCGGTTTGGTGTCTGTCGGGGTTGTCGCGCTTGATGGCACCGCGATCAGCGCGAATGCTTCACGGGAGGCGACCCGTTCGCATGACTCGATCCGCCAGGAGGTCGAGCGGATGCTTGGTGAGGCGGCGGAGGTCGACGCCCGCGAGGACGAGCTCTATGGCGATGCGCGCGGTGATGAGCTGCCGGCCGAGGTGATCGATCGCCGCTCCAGGCTTGAGCGGTTGCGTCGCTGCCGGGAGGAGCTCGAGGCCGAGCAGGCCAAAGCTGAAGCTGCCTATCAGGAGAACCTGCGGTGGCGTGCTGAGTGGGAGGCCGAGCATGGCCACAAGATCACAGGCCGCAAGCCGTTCCCGCCTGATCCTGATGGTTTGGGCAAGCGCACGATCAACGTGACTGACCGCGACTCCAGGGTGATCGCGCGTGAGACACGCCAGCCGGTGCAGGGCTACAACGCCCAGGCGGTCGCGAACGAGAAAGCAGATCATTCTCGCCGCCGATATCACGCAGCAGTCCAACGACTCCGGCCAGCTTCAGCCGATGATCCGACAGGCAGTCGAGATGCTCGCTGCGGCCGGCTGCCAAGACCGATCGGGACGGTGCTGGCCGATGGCGGCTACTGGAACAACGCCCACATCGTCGCGCTGGGTCACGAGGGGATGCAGGTGATCGTTCCGACCCGCTCAGCGACCAAACGAAGGCCAGGAAGCTGTCCCCCAAGCAGGGTCCTGAGGCTGAGCGGATCGACCGGCTCTTAGAAACACCGGAAGGCAAGGCGCTCTACACCCGCCGCCGGCACATGATCGAGACCGTCTTCGCGAACACGAAGTTCAACCGCGAGATCCGCCGGTTCAACAGACGCGGGTTAGCCGCCTGCAAGGCGGAGTGGCAGCTGATCGCAGCCACCCACAACCTTCGGAAGCTCCACCCCGCAATGACCGCCGCCTGAGCGGACCCGAATCGGTTCCGCTCACTCCTGGCCGGGCCGCCCCACAATCCCCATCTTCAACGACAAAGATCACCCTCCGGCGACCTTTGTGCAACAGCCCCAAATGCGAGGGCTTTCCTATCAAGCGGCTGAAGAGACTCGAACTCTCGACCTTCTGCATGGCAAGCAGACGCTCTAGCCAACTGAGCTACAGCCGCAGGGTGGCCCAGTATAGCCGCGAGGAACCGGTTGAGGCGGCCGCGTGGAACGGGTTGAGGTCGCCAACGAGACACCGCCGCTCATGCCGTCACGAGAGCTCCGCGGTGGCCCACGGGGGCCGGCCAGACGCTGATCGCGTCGGGATCAAGATGGACGAGGCAAGCTTCACCAGCCCGGGTCACGGCTGCGGAAGGGCTGCGGGAGATCAGCTCGAGGCCGCTCTCCATCTTCACGACGACCTCGACGCTCGTGCCGAGGTCGATCACGTCCGTCACCAGCGCACGGTGCCTGGAAGCGTCGCTGCCGGGTCCCATGACCGTGACCTGCTGCGGAGGAACGCTCCACAGAACCGCCATTCCCGCCGGGAGTCGCTCCGGCAGCGTCAACGACAGCGATCCCGAAGCAAGCCTTGACCCATCTGCGGTGATGACCCCGTCGGCGACGTTGCGCAGTCCCAACAGCCGCGCTACGTGAAGGGAGGCCGGGCGCCTATAGACGTCTGCGACCCGACCCGACTGGAGGACCACTCCCTGGTTGAGGACGAGGATCTCATCGGCGAGGAAGGCCGCCTCCTCGGGGTCGTGCGTCACGAGCACGGTCGACAGCCCTGCCTCGCGCTGGAGCGTCCGCAGCTCCCGCCGCAGCTCGTGGCGCACCGGCGCATCGAGCGCGGAGAACGGCTCGTCGAGCAGCACGAGCCTCGGGTCGGGCGCCAGTGCGCGGGCAAGGCTCACGCGCTGGCGTTGCCCACCTGAGAGCTGCTCCGGGTAACGCTCGGTCAGCTCGTCGAGGTGCAGCTTGTCGAGCCACCACGCGGCTCGAGAGGCATCGGCCCGAGCGCCGAACATCACCTGTTGCCAGACCGTCTTCCCGGGGATCAGGCCAAGCCCCTGTGGCACATAGCCGACGTGCCGGTTTTGCGCCGGCACATCGGTCACGTCGACGCCGCCATAGCTGATCGCCGCGGCGTCCGGTTGCAGCAAGCCGGCAAGGGTCCGCAATGTCAGCGACTTGCCCGATCCGGACGGCCCGACCACTGCCAGTTTGTGGCTGCTCTCGCGATGCGCCACCTGCAAGCTGAAGGTCCCGGCGGTCGCCAGGATGTCGAAGCCGACGGGGGTCGGCGGTGTCGGTGACGGCGCGATCGGGGTGGGCATGCGCACACGGCGGGGCGGGTGCAGACGCGTGACCGTGCTCAGCGCGATCGCGAGCCCGGCTACCACGAATGCCAGCACCGTCGGTGCTTCCGCCTGCGAAAGCGGCGCGGACGAGAACAGGTTGTCGACGTAGACCGGCAAGCTGTACGGGTGGTAGGCGAGGATCACGACGGTCCCGTACTCGCCAAACGCCCTGAGCCACATGAGGATCATCCCGGTGCGGATGCCGTCGGACGCGGCCGGAACGTCGACTCGCAGGAACCTAGCGACTGGTCCATGGCCCAGCGTTGCGCCAACCTCCCCGAGTGACGGATCCACGGCTCTGAAGGCGCTGCGCGCCACAACCACCAGAAACGGGATCGATACGAATGACTGGGCGATGATGAGTCCCCAGATGGTCTCGGTGAGCCGTTCTCCGGATAGCTGGCCCAAGAACGAGTACGGACCGACGATGTAGATCAGGATGATTCCGGTGATCAGCGGCGGCACGGCGAGCGGCAGTTGCACGAGCACGCCGACTGCCCTGCTCAGCCAGCTGTCGCGATGCGCGAGGACATACGCGAGCGGCACGCCCGTCAGCACTCCGATCAGCAGCGAGGCGGTCGCGCCCACAACTGAGACCCCGAGCGCGGACCAGAGCCCCGGAGTGTTCCAGCCCTCGTTGGTTCCGCCGACGACGCGTACGACGAACGCCGCCAGCGGGAACCCGAGGTAGATGACCAGCAGGGCGCCGAGCCAGCGAAGCGAGCGCGGCGACCTGCCGTTCATCAGTGCAGTCTTGCTTAATGACGCTGTTCAGTGCGCTTGGCACACCGGAGCCGCTGACCTTGGCCGGCGAAACGATCTCGAAGTGATCGGCCTTCATTTCCTTCTGACCGACTGGGCCGAGTAGGAACTTGATGAACGCTTCGGCAGCCGCCGTGTGCGGGGCATGGTTGACCAGCGTGATCGTGTAGTCGCCTGCGAGGTTCACACCGGTCAGCTTCACGAACGGACTGCTCTGGGAGTTGGCGTCAGCCTCGTACATGAATGACGCGTCGAGCTGGCCGTTCTGGATCCCGGCCTGCTCGGTGTCCTCGGAGTACTCGTCGGAGGACTCGTTCGCGAGCTTCTTCAGCGCCGGGAGATGCTGTTTGCTCGCTGTCTGCAAGAGCGCCTTGCGAGCCAGCACCCCACCTGGATCCTGGCTTGGATTGGTCCGCCCGAGGCGGAATCCCGGCATCGTGATCACCTTGTACCAGGGCATCGTCTTGAAGTCCTTCGCGAACTTGCTCTTGGGGTAATAGCCGAGCACCTCGGGTGATGCGGCAAACGACGCGTACCACGAGACCCAGTTGCCGTTCTTGGCGCCTTCGAGCGTCGTGTCGACCGCCGGCGAGGCGCTGACGAACACGTCTTCCACGTCAACTTTGTTCTTGATGTCGGCGGCATCGCTCGAGGATCCACCTGAGGTGTCGACGAGCGTGTAGCCGGTCGCCTTGTGGAACGCCGGTCCGACGGTCTTGGTCATCAACGTGTCAAGTGACCCCGCCGAGATCACATCGACGTCACCGGAGTGCGTGGCCGCAGCCGACGCCGCCGGCGTCGCCGTCGGCCAAGCTCGCTGCCACGATCGCGGCGCCGACAAGGCAACTGCCCGCCGTCGCGCAGCGCACCGGCGCCGAGCGCCACAGTCTTGATCTCATGGTTCCTCCTGAAGCTGGGAGAAGGTAGGGCCAGAACCCCCGATGCCAGGATCCTGGCAGAATTCGCCCGATGGCGAAGGCAGACCAGGTTCGCCTGCGGCGCAAGGAGCTCGGCCTGACCCAGGGGGAACTCGCGACCTCCGCGGGAGTCAGTCGCCAGCTCGTGGCGGCGCTGGAGGCTGGCGTCAACACACCTGCGGTCGATGCTGCGATGCGCCTTGCGCGGGCGCTCGAATGCCCGGTCGAGGAGCTCTTCGAGGACGCCGCGCCTGGGTCACCTCGCAGCAGCGCCCAAACAGGCGCGGGGAAGTTGCCGGAGGATGGGGCCTTTGTTGTGGCTGGCTGCGATCCCGCGCTCGCCATCGCAGAGGCGATGCTTCGCGGCGAGGGGTCGGCGGCTGTGCTCGCTCTGGATGCAACTACCGGAACGGCCCTGCGCTCATTGCGCAGCGGCTGTGTGCACGCCGCAGTTGTGCACGGTCGTCCAGGCCGGCTGAAGCGAACAACCGTCGAGGTCAACCGCTTGCAGCTGGCCCACTGGCAGGTTGGACTCGGGGTGGCTCCGCGCCTGAAGCACCGAACGTTGACGTCGTGTCTGGAGCGGAGTGTGCCGATTGTGCAACGACAGGAGGGCGCCGCCAGTCAGCAGGCCCTTCGACGGGCCGTGAAGGCGCTCGGCCGGGATCTGCCGCCGGGCATCGTCGCCTCGGGACATCTAGAGGCAGCCAGGGTGGCCGCCGCCATCGGCTGCGCGGCCATCACCACGGAAGGCGCCGCATTGATGAGCGGGCTCAGGTTCGTTCCGCTCGAGCTCCACACAGTCGAGATCTGGGTCGACCGTCGTTGGGAGGGGCATCGGGGTCACGACGCCCTCGGCAACCTGCTAACCAGCAGCGCCTTCGCCGAGAGAGTGGCGCGACTGGGCGGCTATGACCTGACCGGTTGTGGCGAGCAGCTCCCGCTGGTTGCAGTCGGGTGACGCCTTCAGCTGGGGCCAAGCGCTCGCTCTAGCGCCCCGCGATCCGTCGGCAGCCCGTGAGTGGGCAGCACCGCCTCGACCCCACGGTCCAACAGTGGCGTCAGCGACTGTCGAATTCCCTCTGGGCCGCCACGCTTGGCGGCCCAGTCAAGCGGCAGGACCAGCCCCTCGCCGCGGTCGAGCAGCGCGTCTCCCGCAATCACGGCCGCGTGTTGCGCGGACCACAGCACGATGTCGGTTTCATCGAGCCCGCGAAGCGCCTCGAGCCCTCCCGGGAGCCGGTCACCGGGGCCGTAGCGGTGGCCGTCCACCGGCTCGTCCGAATCGTCCGGATTGGGGGCTGGCACGTACAGCGGCGCGCCGAGGCGCTCAGCCAATTGCTCGGCATCACGCCGGTGCCACTGACAGGTCAGCACGATCGCCGTCTCACGCTTGGCCGCGAGCTCCTCGAGCTCCGGCGGGGGCGCGAGCGGATCGATCACGATCAGGGACGTCCCGTCGTCAAGGGCGTAGGAGGTGACCACCTCGCCCCAGCCGTCGTCCGGCACCCAGGCGGGGTGCCGCGCCTGCCAGAAGTACACACCCGGGCGCGTCTCGAGCACGAGCCCATCGTACGCGCCCAGTCGATGGTGACCATCCGCCGAGGGGGGTCGACCGACGATTAGCTGCGCGCAGCCGACCGTCGGTGTAGCGTTTGCGCTCGGCGGGGCTGCGAGATCATGCTTGATTTCCGGATTCTGGGGCCGTTCGAGGTGGTCGACGGTGACCGCCAGGTTCCGCTGGGTAAGCCACAGCAGCGGGCATTGCTCGCGGTGCTCGTGCTCCGTCGTGGCGAGGTCGTTTCGAGTGATCGCCTGATCGAGGAGCTGTGGGGAGGACGACCGCCCGCGACCGCAGCCAAGATCATTCAGGGTTACGTGTCGCAGTTGCGCAAGGCGCTCGGCGACGAGGTGCTTCTCACGCGCGCAGGCGGCTATCTGCTCGTGGCGACCGCGGATCAGGTGGACGCTGAGCGGTTCGAGCGCCTGGTCGCCGACGGCCGCCAAGCGCTCGCCGACAGCGACGCAGCCCGCGCGCGCGAGCGGTTCACCGTCGCCCTCGCGCTGTGGCGGGGAGATGCGCTCGCCGATCTGGCATATGAACCGTTCGCTCAGGACGAGAGCTCGCGGCTGGCAGAAGAGCGCATCGCCGCCATCGAGGACCGGATCGACGCGGATCTCCAACTCGGCGCCGATCACGATTTGGTTGCCGAGGTGGAGGCGCTGGCGCGGCGTTACCCAACTCGCGAGCGCCTGCTGGGGCAACTGATGCTCGCGCTCTACCGCAGCGGCAGGCAGGCCGACGCGCTGGACGCATACCGGCGTGGCAGGCAGGCGCTGCGCGACGAGCTGGGCCTCGAACCGGGCCCGGCGTTACGCGAGCTCGAGCAGCGGATCCTCGACCAGGATCCGGCACTGGCTCTGCCCGCCAGTCCTCGCCCGCAGAGGACGCGGGCATCCGATCGCCGAGCCTGGTGGCCCGAGCTCCGGACGGGCTCGCCACGGAAGCCGCCTGATCCTCGGCGCCGGTGCACTGCTGCTGGTCGCCGCCATTGCCGCTGCCGTCACCGAGATGGCAAGCGGACAGGGCCCCACTGTGCGTGTCGCACCGAACTCGATCGCGGGGATCAACGTCCGTTCAAATCAGGTCGACGCGGCGATCGGCGTGGGAGCACAGCCGAGCGCGATCACCTACAGCTCCGGTTCGCTGTGGGTGGCCAACGTCGACGACCAGACCGTGTCCCGCGTCGATCCACAGACCCTGCAGACGCTGCGAACGATCCCGCTCAAGCAGCCTCCCACGGGGATCGCTGCCGCCGGCGGCGCCGTTTGGACGGTGACCTCCAGCGCGACGCAGAACTACGTGAGCGCCAGCCAGATCAATCCGCAATTCGACACGGTGACCCGCACTGTGCGCGTCGGCAACGTGGATCCGACCAGCCCCGCGGCGCTCGCAGCTGATGGCCGCCAGCTCTGGGTGGCGCCCTTCTCAGGCGACCTCACGCGGCTCAACGCCTCAACCGGTGCCGTGGTGCAGCGAATCGATCCGAGCACCGCGCCCGCGGGCCTGGCGGTAGGCGCGGGTGCGAAGTGGATGACCGACAGCGAGGCCGATGCCGTGGTCCGCGTCGATCCGACCGGGCTGACGACCACGATCGACGTTGGCCATCAACCCAACGGGATCGCGATCGGCGACGGGGGAGTGTGGGTGGCCGACACCGGCGACGACTCGGTCATCCGGATCAATCCGAGCACTGAGGCCGTGACGACGACGATCCGGGTCGGCGACGACCCGATGGGCGTCACCGTGGGTGCCGGCTCGGTCTGGGTCGCCAACAGCGGCGACGGCACCGTCAGCCGGATCGATCCCCAGACCGACCAGGTCACCGCGACGATCAGGGTCGGAGGCAGTCCGCAGGCCATAGCGGTGGCTGGTGGGCGGGCATGGGTGACGATCGACCCATCGGCCTTGCCGCGCACGATCGCAGCGTCCGGGGGGACGCTGCGTATCGATGCGTCGTACGACGTCGACTACATGGATCCGGCGCTGGCCTACGAGCCGCTGTCCGCATCGTTGCTGTACGCGAGCTGCGCGATGCTCGTGAACTATCCAGACAGGTCCGGGCCGGCCGCCACGGAGGTTGTGCCCGAGGTTGCCAAGTCAATGCCCCGTGTCACCGACGAGGCCGCACCTACACGTTCACGATCCGCAAGGGCTTCCGTTTCGCGCCGCCGTCAAACCAGGCGGTCACCGCCCAGACGTTCAAGGACACGATCGAGCGCACGCTGAGCCCGGTCATGAAGAGCCCCGCGGACAGCGAGCTCTTCGACGTCGTCGGCGCGCGCGCGTATATCGCCGGGAAGGCCAAGGCACATCACCGGCGTCGTGGTGCAGGGCGACAGGCTCGTCATCCACCTGAGCGCTCCGGATCCCGTACTCTCTGAACGTGCTCGCCGAGCCGTTCTTCTGTGCTGTGCCGCCGGACACGCCGCGGAACCCCAGTGGCGTGCGCGTGATCCCCTCAGCCGGGCCGTACACGACGGCGTCCTATACGCCGGGACAGGGGGTCGTTCTGGTCCGCAACCCGAACTACCACGGGCCGCGCCCGCACCATTTCGCGCGGATCGAGGTTGCCGTGAACATCCCCGGCGCCCGGGCCGTGGCCCAGGTCGAGGCCGGTAAGGCCGACTACGCCTACGACGGCGAGGTGCAGGCAGCAGAGGCGCCGGAGCTCGCGGCTCGCTACGGCGCTGGCAGTCCGGCAGCGAAACGTGGGCACCAGCAGTACTTCGTCAACGCTCAGCCGCAGTTGGACTTCTACATGCTCAACACACATCGGCCGCTGTTCTCCCATCGGCGCCTCCGTCTGGCCGTGAACTACGCGATCAACCGCCAGGCGCTCGCACGCTTGGGGGACATGCCCTCCACGTTCCCGGATCAGCCGATCGACCACTATCTGCCGCCCGGGATCCCGGGGTACCGCGACATCAAGCTCTATCCGTCAACTCCCGATCTGTCCATGGCCAGGCGACTCGCGAAGGGCTTTGCCGGATCGACCGTGGTCCTCTATACCTGCGATCGCGACGCATGCGGTGACCAAGCCCAGGTCATCAAGACCGACCTGGCCGCGATCGGCCTCCATGTCGTCGTCAAGACGTTCTCCGTGCCGGAGATCTACACGCTCTACAACGTGCCCGGCGAGCACTACGACATGGGCCTCGCGTGGTGGCTGCGCCGATTACCCCGACCCCTACGACTTCACGAACCTGCTGCTCGATGGCGGCCAGGTCCTTCCGACGTTCAAGGATCCGGTCTACGCCAGAAAGCTCGCCGCCGCTGCTCTGCTCACCGGCGTCGACCGCTATCTCACCTACGCGAAGCTAGACGACGAACTTGCCGCCAAGGCCGCTCCATGGGTCGCGTTCGGCGATTCCGCCACTCACGAGCTGTTCTCAGCTCGGATCGGATGTCAGGTCTACTCGCCGATCTATGCCGCTGATATCGCCGCGCTCTGCGTACGCAGCAAGACCTCAGCGCAACGCTGACCCTCGCGGCGTTTACCGGACGTATACCGCCGTAAACCGCGCTGTCCACCGGCATGCTTCAGCTTCTTCGGCGATCGGTCGCACCGGGCGGCCGCGATCCAGAAGAGGGAGCAGGCCATGACCAGCATCCGTCGCATCGTGATCCTCGTCTCTACGGTGATCGCACTCGCTGCCAGCACCGGCACGGCACTGGCGGCACAGTTCAATGAGAACGGCAAGGGCTCTTACGTCGAGGTACCGCCGGCCAGCGGACAGACCTTCGCCAGCTCGGGTCAGCCCGCCGGGCCCACGATCGTTCACGTGACCGCAGCCAGCGGCTTCAGCTGGGGTGACGCTGCCATCGGAGCTGCGGCCGGCATCGCGATCGCGATCCTGGTCGTCGGCGGTGGCCTCGTTGTCACGCAACACCGGTCCGGCGGTCACGTACGTCACGCATAACCGCTTTGACTTGACGCGGCGCAATGGGTTAGAGACGCGTCACGCCGGAGGCCCTGCCGCTTGGTGGGGCCTCCGGTCGTTCTAAGCCACACCGCGCATACGCAGCTTTGCGTATTTACCTCGCCACCCGGTGGCCGTAGCGTAACCAACGGGTGTGCTACCCGACCCAAGCGTGGAAGACAGACCGGATGGGACCGGGCTTGCTCAGCCACAGAAGGCACCTCCTTCTCGACGCGGTGACTCCTTGGGGGCTAGGAATGCTGGGTGGGCGGGATGGCTTACACGCCGTCTCGCCCACTGGGCACTCGCTCACGGCGAGAATGAAGGCGACGACCGGACTCGAACCGGTGTAAACGGCTTTGCAGGCCGCTGGATAGCCGCTCTCCCACGTCGCCAGGAGGACCGCAAGGTTAGCGGGCGGGCGGAGTTCGGAGACCGGCGCCTAGCTGATCCCGAGCCCGCGGGCGACCGCGGCGGAGCGGCTGGGGACGTCGAGCCGCTCGTAGATGTTCTCGAGGTGCTTGTGCACGGTCCGCTCGCTGATCTCCATGGCCTGGGCGATCTGCAGGTTGGATCGTCCGCGGGAGAGATGGCTCAGCACCTCGGACTGGCGCTGAGTGAGCCCGAGGACCTCGGGTGGCAACGGCTGCGGCGGCGCCACGACGCGGGCGTAGGCGTGCTCGACGAAGGGCCGGAACGCGTTGATGACCGCGCGGTCGCGCTCGGAGTAGTCCGAGCGCGAGCGGCTCAGCGCGAAGCCGAACACCTTCCCCTCCGGCGCAGGCACCCTGAAGGCCATCTGGTATTCGATCGAGATCCGCGCATAGATCAGGTGATAGATGTCGAGCCGGTGCAGCTCGCGGCGCGTCATGTAGTCGGAGAACTTGATCGCGTCCGAGCGGTGGGCGGTGATCAGCGGGTTCTGGTGGCCGTAGACGCCGAGCACGTCTTCGGCCGACTCGAAAAACGCGTCTGGCGGGTCGATGATCGGGACCTCAGAGCTCTGTGCGGCGAGGTCGACGATGTTGAACGACGTGATGTCTGATCGCACGAGCTGGTTCAGCAACGGCAGAATGGCCGCGAAGAACCCAGCGCTGTCGACGATGTCCTCCAGCGCCTGTGCACCTGCGATCAGGGCGCGCAGGTCCCTGTTGCGGAGCCGTTCGACGGTCACTGTTGCGTAGCCGCAGCATACGCAGTGCTGCTGATCACTTCCAGGGAGTCTCGGTGCGGCCGCTCCGACCGCTCGGAGCCCCTCGTCAGACCGTCAGCAGCACGCCGTTGCCGCTTGGATCGCGCACCAGTGTCGCGCCGTCTGCGGCCGCCTCAGTCGCGATGCCGGCCGCCCCAACCCTGGCGAGAACGTCGTCCAGCGCGGCCGGGCTCCCGAGCTTGAGCTCATAGGCGCGCAGCCCTACAGCGCCACGCGGAGGAGTGGCGCCGCCGCGACTGTTCCAGGTGTTGAGCCCGATGTGGTGGTGATAGCCGCCGGCAGCGACGAAGAGCGCGCCGGGATATCCGCGCACCATCACGTCGAAGCCGAGGATGCCGGAGTAGAACCGCTCGATCTGATCGAGCTCGGCAACCTGGAGATGCACGTGACCGATGCGTGTGCCCTCGGGCATCTGCGAATCAGCATCCGGGTCAAAGGGGGCGTCCTGAAGCTCGGCGAGCAGCCCGTCGAAGTCGAGCGGCAGGGTCGCCATCTGTAGTCGGCCCGCTTCATCGTGAGGCCATTCGGCGCGATCGCGGTCGCGATAGATCTCGATCCCATTGCCATCGGGATCGCTCAGGTACAGCGCCTCGCTCACGAGGTGATCGGAGGCACCATCCAGCTGCCAGCCGCCCTGGGCCAAGCGCACGAGCGCAACCGCCAGGTCGCGCCGTGTCGGTACGAGGACCGCAACGTGGAAGAGCCCGGTCTGGCGCGGGTCGCGGGGTGGCGCCGAGCTGTCGCCGAAGAGCGAGAGGAGGGGCGAGCCGTCAGCCGCCCCTCCCAACAGAACTGAACCGTCTGGCTGCTCGGTGCCGCTCAGCCCCAGCTGCCGCTCGTAGAAGGAGAGCGAGCGCCCGAGGCTCCGGGACGGTGAGCTGCGACCTGCCCGATGGCGGTTCCCGCCGCGATCGACGGAGTGACGTCTGTGGATGTGGGAATCGCCATCGCTGTCATCAGAGGCTAGCCAGCGCCCGATGATGCTCGGCGAGCGTGCGCAACACGTGCTCGAGCTGCTCGAACGTCTCCTCGTCCGCGAGGTTGCTGTCCTCGTCGAACTTCTCGTGGGCCCGCGCGACCGACAGCTCGGCGTCGGACACCCGCGCGCCGGCGATGCCGAGCGACTTGCGCAGCGTGTCCTGCGCCCACATCGCGCCGTAGTCAGTCTTGCTTGCGCCGATCACGGCGACCGGCTTGCCGTAGAGCGCCGCCTCCGGACCGTAGGGCCGTGAGCCCCAGTCGACGAGGTGCTTGAGCTGGCCCGGGAGCGTCGTGTTGAACTCGGGCGTGGCGATCAGCAGCGCGTCGGCCTCTCTGATCTTTGCCATCAGCGCTTCGACGGTCTCTGGAGGATCGTTCTCACGATCCTCGTTGTACGGCGCGAGCGACTCGAGGTCGTCGTAGATCTCGACCTCTACGTCCTCGGGGGCGTGCTCCGCGGCCGCCCGCAGCAGGCCCCTGTTATAGGAGAGCCTGCGCAGGCTGCCGGAGATGGCAAGGATCTTGGTCACTTGGGGCCTCTTAGGCGGCCTTGACGGCCGAGACGCTGACGACCAGCTTGACCTCGTTGGCGACAAGCAGGTTGCCGTTGGGGAGGGTCTGGTTCCACTCGAGGCCGAACTCGCGGCGGTCGATCTTGCCCTCGACCTCGAAGCCGACGCGCTGGTTGCCCCACGGATCCTCGCCGTTCTCACCGATCTCCCCGACCAGCTCGATCGGCTTGGTGGTGCCCTTGATGGTGATGTCGCCGGTCAGCTTGACCTTGCCATCGCCAGCCGGCTCGGTGCCGGTGGAGGTGAAGGTGATCTCCGGGAACTGGGCGGCGTCGAAGAATTCCGGCGACTGGAGGTGGCCATCGCGGTTCTCATCGCCGGTGTCAACCGTCGCGGCATCGACAGTGCCGGACAGAGTCAGCTTGCCGTCGGCGGCCTCAACGGTGCCGGCGAACTTCTTGAAGCTGCCACGTACGGTGGCGATGCCCATGTGACGGACCTCAAAGCCCACGTTGGAGTGGGAGGGATCGACGTTGTAGGTGCCGGCCTGAACGGCCTCTGGCGTGGTGGTTGACATTGTGTCTCCTTGGTTGCGCAGTCGATAGTTGAGCTTGCAACCAACAGCATACTACAAATGATTGACCTGTCAATAGTCGTCCGCTTGCGGGGTGCTTCGCCGCTGCTTCGCACCCCCGGCTCGCTCGCCTCAGGGCGCCTCGCCGCTGCTTCGGCGCCCGCTGAAGCGCCGTCAGGAGACGCTGCAGGAGTCGCCGGTGTCGCCGGCGGTGGCCGTGCACGCGCCCGCTATGGGAGCGCCCGGGAGGCGGCCGAGGAGCCCGGCGAGCTGTTCGAGCTCGGCGGGGGAGAAGTGGGCCAGGAACAGACGCTCGATACCGGCGACGTGCGTGCAACCGGCGTCCTTGAGCTTTGTGTAGCCCGTGTTGGTCAGCCGCGCGTAGGAGATACGGGCGTCGCTCTGGCACGAGACACGTTCGATCAGCTCCTGCGAAACGAGCCCGTCGACAAGCCTGGTGATTCCCGACCGCGTCAGCATCGTGCGCTCCGAGAGCGCCGACATCGGCAGCCGGTGGTCCTCGGCCTGGGCGAGGTACAGAAGAACCTCGTAATCGCGGACCGTGAGACCATGCTGGGCGATCAGATCCGCGTCCAGCTCGCGCACGATCCCGGCGTGGCTCTGCAGGTAGCTGCGCCAGGCCTCGAGGGCCGAGCCTTCAAGACGCGAGTTTTCAGATACGACTGCCATGTGAACAAGTGTAGTTGACGGGTCAACAGAGCGCGAACCAGCGCGTGCGCCGAGGCTGCGAATGTGATGGACTAGAGCGCGAATGTCAGAACCGGCAGCCGCTCCCAGCTTCCGTGAACAGTTTCCGGTGCTTGAGCGTTATGAGTATCTGAATGCCGGTACCGAGGGTCCCGTACCGCAGGCCGCCGAAGACGCCGTCCGCGCCCGGGTGCATCTCGACCTCACGGAGGGGCGGGCCGGAAAGGCGTACTTCGAGGAGGTGCTCGGACTCGCAGAGCGGGCGCGGGCCGGCTACGCAACCGCGATGGGCGCCGACCCCTCAGAGGTCGCGCTTACGAACTCCACCACGTACGGAGTCAACACGGTGCTGGCCGGGCTCTCGCTGGCTCCCGGTGATGACATCGTCACCAGCGACCAGGAGCACCCGGGGGTGCTCGCGCCACTCCGCCGAGCGCAGGCGACGTACGGCGTCAGCGTACGCGTCGTGCCCTTCGCCGAGCTTCCAGGCGAGGTCCACGAGGGCACCCGTCTGGTCGCCTGCTCCCATGTCTCCTGGTTCGGCGGCGAGGTTATGGATGTCGCCGCGCTGCGTGCCACCGGTGTCCCGATCCTGCTCGACGCGGCACAGGCGCTTGGTGCGATCCCTGTCGACGTTCACGAGCTCGGGGTCGACTTCTACGCAGGGTCGGGCCAGAAGTGGATGTGCGGGCCGGAGGGGAGCGGGGCCTTGTACGTCCGGCCTGACCGTCTGGGCGAGCTCGAGCCGCCCTTCCCCGGCTACGCAACCGTGGCCGATCACGACGACCCGCTCGGTTCGGCGCTCGCCGAGACGACCGCTCGGCTCGACGACGGCTTTCCGAGCGCCTTGCGCAGCACCTGGGCGCTCGCTTCGATGGGCGTCCTTGCCGGCGCAGGCTGGGCTTGGGTGCACGAGCATGCCAACGCGGGCGCCGAGTTGCTCGCCGAGCTGCTGAACTCGCGCGGTCGTGTGGTCGCGCCCCGGGGCCGCTCGACTCTGGTCTCGTGGCGGTCGGACGACGCCGACAGCGACGTGGCGCGCCTCGCAACGCAGGGGATCATCGTCCGCAGCATCCCGTCCGCGGGTCTGGTTCGTGCCTCCGTCGGTGCCTGGACCAGCGAGGAGGAGCTCAACCGCCTCGCTGAGCTGGCCTGACCACGCGCGCTGCCTCCCTGCTCCAGAGCTCCACCAGTTCGCCGGCAGGTCGTTCTTGCGCGAGCGCGTACGCCTGCCCCGCCCACAGGTTGATCGCGTCGGGGTCGCCGGCCGCGCGTGCAGCGGCGCGCAGGGGAGAGGTCAGGTGGTGAATCTGGGGATATGCCGACAGGGCACGCCCCTCGTGCTCGCGCATGAAGGCGTTGACGATTCCGCGTGCGCGCCGGCCGCTGAACGCTCGCGTGAGCGCGGTCGTGCCGGCCCGCATCAGCGCCTGGCGGTGAGGCTCGCTCGTGCCGGCCTCGGGGCAGAGCATGAAGGCCGTGCCGATCTGAGCGGCACATGCTCCCGCGGCCAACACGGCCGCGACCCCGGCGCCGTCGGCGATGCCGCCGGAGGCGACAAGCGGAAGGTCTGTCACGGCGCGCGTCAACCGCAATAGCGCGAGCAGACCCACCTCACCGCGCCCGTCGACGTCGGCGAACGTGCCCCGATGGCCGCCGGCTTCCACGCCTTGACAGACCACCGCGTCGGCACCGGCCAGCGCGGCGGCGACCGCCTCATCCGGCTCTGTCACAGTCACCCAGACTGCGACCCCGTCCTGCTGGAGCGCGCGCACGAGCATCGGCGTGGGGCAGCCGAATGTGAACGACACGATCGGCACCGCGAGCTCGCGCACCACGTCAAGCTTCGCCTCGAGTTCGTCATCGTCGAAGCGCGGTGCGCCCATGTCGGCGCCGTATCGCGTCGCCACCGGTTGCACAGCGTGGACGTAGGCGTCGAGTGCCACGAGGTCCACATCCGCCTCGGACACCAGAAACAGGTTCACGCCGACGAGTCCATCGCTCATTGCCCGCGTGGCTTCGATATCGGTGCGCAGCTGACCGGCGGTTCTGTATCCCGCCGCCACGAATCCGAGGCCGCCGGCCCCGGCGACTGCGGCCGCCAGCTCCGGCGTCGACGGGCCGCCCGCCATCGGCGCCTGCACGATCGGATGGTTGAGCTGTGGAAACTCGCGCGGCATCAGTCGTCGTCTGTCAATGCTGCCAGAGCCTCGCGCGCGCCCTTCGTCGGCGCGACCGCGATCAGCCCGTGGTAGAGCTTGACCAAGGCGGCGCGGTCGGTCTCGCCGGTCCGCGCTCGGTCGCAGTGGACCGATTGGATCGCCGCTTCCAGCTGGAAGCGGCCAAGCGGTGCTTCCAGTCTGTGCGCGCGGCGCAGCAACGCCTCGCCCTCTGCGATCAGAGCCTCGTCCCAGAGCGACGTGTCCTGCTGATCAAGCGCCGGCCACGGTCTCGCGACACGCGCGGGAGCGCGTGACTGCGCCAGCGTCAGCAGCGCCGCCAGGCCCCAGGCCTCCGGCTCTGTGTCCAGCAGGCTTGCAGTGAGCACTGCCAGCCAGCGTGCCTCATCTGCGATCGAGTCGCGGATGCGTTCATGCTGGTCGAGCCAGTCGATCGCATAGGCCCCGTAGATGGCCTCCAGAACGGTCGGTAGCCGTTCCGGCATATCGGCGCGGGTCGGCGTACGGAACGGGATCCCCGTATCCCGGATCCGCTGTTTGGCACGCACGAGACGCTGGGCCATTGTCGTCGGAGCGACCGCGAACGCCTGTGCGATGCGGGCCGCGTCGAAGCCGAGCACGACCTGCAGCACCAGCGGCGTGCGGACCGATGGATGGATCGCGGGATGGGCGCAGGCGAACAGCATCTCGAGCCGTCGGTCCGGAATGGCCTCTGGATCGGGTGCATTCAGCGTGGCGATCAGGTCGTTTTCCAGCGGGGCCGCGGTTCGCGTCGCCGCCGAGCGCAGCACATCGCGGATTCGGTTGCGTGCCACGGTCACGAGCCAGCCCTGTGGATTGGCAGGCACGCCGCGCGACGGCCAGGTGCGTAGTGCGCTCTCAAAGGCATCTGCAAGTGCATCCTCGGCGAGGGCGAGATCTCGGGTCGAGGCGGCAACTATCGCCAGCAGCCGGCCGTAGGACTCCCGTGCGGCGCGCTCAGCGGTCGCACGGGAGTCAGGCTCGGTCAGCGGACTGGCTGCGTGCCCTGCCATGCGCCATCCACGTACCGGGTCGCGGCTGGCCTGATCTCGACATGGCCCCACGCCACCGTCGGTGCGCGCTTGGCCCAATCGAGCGCCTCGTCCAAGTCGGATACATCGATCACGAACGTGCCGCCGAGCTGCTCCTTGCTGTCGGCGAACGGACCGTCCTGGATCAGATATTCGCCGTCGCGTTGGCTGATCGTCGTCGTCGCGTCGGAGCGTTGTAGGACCTCGGCGCTCTGCAGGACGCCGGCCTCATCGAGCGCGTCGGCGTAAGCCTGAAACGCCTGCATGCCCGCGGCGAGCCTCTCGGGCCCGAGCTCTTCGGCTGTGGGCTCCGGATAGTGGAGCAGGAGGGTGTATCGCATCGCTGCCGTCCTTCGGTCGGAGTGGATTCTCTCACCGCCATGACGACTGGCGGGTCCCGCGATCGACAGGTCTTCGAAAAACCTTCGCGACGGGCCCCACGATTAACGGAAACGACAGCAACACGACCTCCTAATCGGGCCTTCGCATACCGTCGATAAGTTCTTTCTTAGGTTCTTGCGATCGCGGAAGGGCCTCACGGAGGAGGAACCATGCAGTTTCACGGCATCGATCTAGGGCACACTTGGCGGATTGCCTTCTGGGTGCTCCTGGTTCTGGCAACGCTCGCCTCGGCTGCGATCGCGATCTTCGGCTGAGGCACGCCGTTCAGGCGCTTCAGTCTCCGCCCGCGGACGGGCGGCCGCGCGGACGGATCGGCCTTGCCTGGGCCGGCATCCGTCCCGCATCCTCCAGCGCCCGTCGCAGCAGCAGCTCGATGTGGGCGTTCAGGCTGCGCAGCTCGTCGGCAGCCCAGTGCGCCAGCGCGTCGTGAACCGCGGGGTCGAGGCGCAGCGGTACCTGCTTGCGGTCGCGGCTCACGTATACAGGGAACCCGTGTTGACGATCGGGGATGCAGGCTGATCGCCGCAGAGCACGACCATCAGGTTGCTCACCATCGCGGCCTTGCGTTCCTCGTCGAGCTCGACGATGCCGCGCTCGGCCAGTCTGGCCAGGGCCATGTCGACCATGCCGACAGCCCCCTCGACGATCTGTGAGCGTGCCGCGACCACCGCGCTGGCCTGCTGGCTGCGGAGCATCGCCTGGGCGATCTCGGGGGCATATGCAAGGTGGCTGATGCGAACCTCGACGATTTCGACTCCGGCGATCGCGACTCGCTCCGCCATCTCCTGCGCAAGCTGTCCGGACACGACGTCCGTCGAGCCGCGCAGCGACATGCCCTGGCCCTTCGGATCGTTGTAAGGCAGTGTCGTTGTGACGTGCCGTAGGGCTGCTTCGGCCTGGACCTCGACGAAGTTCGTGTAGCTGTCGACGGCGAAGACCGCCTGCGCGGTATCTGCCACCTGCCAGACGACGATCGCCGCGATCTCCACGGGATTGCCATCCGCGTCGTTGACCTTGAGGTGATTGGTCTCGAAGTTCCGCACCCGCACGCTCAGCGTCCGGCGATCCGCGAAAGGCGCGACCCACCAAAGGCCGGGCTGACGCACGGTGCCGACATAGTTGCCGAAGAACCTGACGACCTTGGTCTCTCCGGGCTGCACGATCACCAGCGAGGTGAGGATGATGATCGCGACCACAATCGGGATCGCCACCCAGCCGGTCGTCCCGCCGGTCGTGATCAGGATGCAGACGCCGATGCAGATCAGCACAGCAAGTACTCCCAGCCAGCCGTTGAGCCTCCAGGCGGCCCGCCGTTCGTGGATCTGGACGCGCACGCCCTGATGGCCCACCGGCCTGGCGTCGGCGGATGCTTGTGGGTCTGCCTGACTCATGGTCCCTCCAGTTGCGCTACGGCGCTAAAAGTGATTTCAAATTGATATCACTTTTACGACCAGCGCGCAACTGTTCCCGCTCACGGCGGGCAGGCGAGACTGACCAGCTCTTCGGCTAGCTCCTGGCGATGTGCGGGCAGAGGGTAAATGGGGTCCCGGCGATGCGCCGGGACCCCATTTGATCCTTGTTGGTGCGGTAGCGCGGCTACGGTGCGACCGGCACGCTGTACACGTCGCCCGTCAGCTCGCCGACATACAGGTGATCGTCGTGGATGCCCAGACCGACGATCGGCGCGACGAAGCCCGACAGCAGCGTCTGCGGCGTTCCCCCCGACAGTGGGATCATGACCACCTGCGGCGACCGCACGGGTGGCAAGGCACCAAACTCCGACAGGAAGATGTGCGAGCCGAGAATGGCGACGCCCATCACGTCGGTATGAGGCGCAAACGACTGGAACGGCATCGGTGTTCCCGGCGACCCTGGTACCGCGTCGGGGAACCCATAGTTCTGGCCCTGACTCACATGCAGCAGGTAGTCGCGAGGTTCAGCCAGACCTGAATCCTGACCGAGGTCCGAGACGAACGGGTCGCTCGAGCCCGGTAGGAACGCCATCTGCCATGGCTGCCTGATCCCGGTCGCGAACAGCTGAAGGTCACGGCCGTTGGCGTTGAACGTGAAGATGTCGTAGAGACCCGGCGACAGGGTGGCCGGCCCATGGTCGTTGCCGTCAGTCAGTCCGACATCGACGCCGACGTACAGCCGGCCGTTCGCCCCAAAGGCGATACCGTTGGCGCCGTCGAAGCCGGGCGGAGCCGTGTAGAGCGCCTGACGGTTGGTGAAGCTGCTGCCATTCCAGCCGCTCCAGCGCAGGAGCTGGAAGACCAGGCCGTTGGCCGTCACGCTCCCACCACTGATGTAGAGCGCATTGTTGTGCCAGGCCAATCCGGCCACGAACTGCGGTGAATCCGCGAGTTTGGTGGCGGTGCCGCCCCTCAGCAGGAACACCCCACCGTTGGGTATCGCAGTCGTTGAATTGCCGCCGTCGCCCTCGAAGACGGCGCCACCGCCGAACGCAAACGAGGTCGGCGTGCCGAGCCCGGAGGCGACCAGCGTCACGGGGTTTCCGTTGGATGAGGTGGGCGGCGGCTGCGCGCTTGCCGTAGCTGCGACCACACCCGAGACGCCCAGTGCCACTGCGCCAGCGGTGGCCAGGCGAACAAGACGAGAGAGCATTTGCCTCTCTCCCTTCGTATCGAATAGTTCTGCCCCGTCCGCCAGCCCCGGCGATGGCGGGCACAGGCCACGCCTACGCGCGGCACCTCCAACCTATTCGAGCGCAGCCTCGATGTGGGGATTTCACACGCTGGCGGCGGCTTCCACTGCCGGCGGCCGCGTTGCGACACCGGCCGCGGCGTACGCGTCGACGCCGTCGAGAGTCTCCGCCGCAAGGAGTTTCTGGGCGAGGCTGTCGAGTTGGGCGCGGTGCGCTGTGAGTAGTTGCGTGACGGTCGCGTGGGCAGTCTCGACGATGTTCTGTACCGCTTGGTCGACGAGCCATTGCGTCTGCGGCGAGGTCTCAGAAGCGCCGGGCAGGAATGGGCTTTGGGCCTCGGATGGCAGCAGTGTGATCGGGCCGAGTGTGTCGCTCATTCCCCAGCGGCCGACCATCTGGCGGGCGATGTTGGTCAGCTGTTGGATGTCTGACTCGGCGCCGGTCGTGATCTTGCCGTAGACGATCTCTTCGGCCACACGGCCGCCGAGAGCCACCTGAATCTTCGCGTCCAGTTCCTCGCGCGAGTACGAAACGCGGTCCGCGTCCGGTGTTGACAGGGTCACGCCGAGCGCTTGGCCGCGGGGGATGATCGAGATCTTCCTGACCGGGTCCGCGCCCGGTGTGAGCATTCCGACCAGCGCATGGCCGGACTCGTGGTAGGCGGTCCGCTCGCGGTCTTCAGGGGACAGGACGATTCCGCGCTCGGTGCCAAGCAGGATCTTCTCCAGCGAGTCGGTGAAATCGGCCATATGAACCGTGTCGTGGTCGCGGCGTGCCGCCAGCAGCGCCGCCTCGTTACAGAGATTCGCGAGATCTGCGCCGACCATGCCTGGCGTGGTCGCCGCCAGCGCCTCCAGGTCGACGTCCTTGTCGAGCGGCAACGAGCGACTGTGGACCGCGAGGATCTTGCGGCGCCCCGCCTTGTCAGGCGGCTGAACCGCGACGCGACGGTCGAAGCGCCCTGGTCGCAGCAGTGCTGGATCGAGGATCTCTGGGCGGTTGGTTGCGCCGAGCACGACCACTGCCTCGGTCGAGTCAAACCCGTCCATCTCGGTCAGGATCTGATCGAGGGTCTGCTCGCGCTCGTCGTTGGCGCCAGTGATGCCTGCAGAACCCTGGCGGGAGCGACCGATCGCGTCGAGTTCGTCGATGAAGATGATCGCCGGCGCTGCCTCCTTGGCCTTGGCGAAAAGGTCACGGACTCGTGCGGCGCCGACCCCGACGATGGCCTCGATGAACTCTGAGGCCGCGATCGAGAAGAAGGCTGCGTGCGCCTCACCGGCCACCGCCCGAGCAAGCAGCGTCTTGCCGGTACCCGGGGGCCCGTAGAGCAGCACGCCGTGCGGCATTCGCCCGCCCAACCGCTGGTATCGCTCGGGCGTCTTGAGGAAGTCGACGATCTCGGTCAGCTCGTTCTTGGCCTCGTCGATCCCTGCCACGTCGTCAAAGGTGACCCGGATCTTCTGCGGGTCGACGCGTCGAGCCTGGCTGCGCCCGAAGTTGCCGAGGCCTCCCAGGCCGCCGCCGGCGGCCTGTGCCCGTCGGGCGAGCAGCACGAACAAGCCCACGAGCAGCAGCGTCGGCCCGAATCCGAGGAGCAGCTCGGCCAGCACTGACGTACCGGGGTTCGGGTTCTTCGCGTTGACCTGCACACCCTTTGCCTCGAGCTCGTGAGTGAACTGCTGAGTGGTCCAGAAGGTCGGGATCTGAGTCGAGAAGTACTGGGTCGCCGTTGCCTTCTTGTCGCCTGATGGGTACTTCAGTGCGACGGTCCAGGTGCCCTCGATCGCGCCGGTCTTGGAGGTGATCGATTTCACGTGACCGGCGTCGAGCTGCTGGAGGAAGTAGGGACTGAACGGAACCTCGACTCTCGGCTTCGCGTTCGGGACAGCGACGAGCACCGACAGCCAGTTGATCACCAGCAGGATGCCGATGAAGATCCACAGCCCGCGCCACCGATGCGGAGGCGTGGGCTTGTGCTCATCCGGCAATCCGCGGCCGTCAGGAGCAGGCGCAACCCGCCAGCCCCGCTTGTCGTGCGGCATCGGTGCCGGCGGCTTGCCCTTGGTTGTGTCGGTGTCGGTGCTCATCTCAGCGAATCCACCACTCGGAGTCTTTCAGTTACGTGCCCGATTCACCAAGACCTGCAAAACGAGCAATTTCCACGCGGGCCGGCCAGCGAGACGGAGCGGCCGCCGCCGAGCGCGGCTCCGTGGCCTGAGGGTCAGTGCGCCGCCTCCTGCGCACGCCGCGGGAGCTTCCAGCCCGGGCGGACGTAGTGGCAGGTGTAGCCGTTGGGGTAGCGCTCGAGGTAATCCTGGTGTTCGGGCTCGGCCTCCCAGAACGGCCCGGCGGGCGCAACTTCCGTAACGACCTTGCCCGGCCAGAGCCCTGAGGCTTCGACATCGGCGATCGTGTCCTCCGCGATCCGACGCTGCTCGTCATCGACGTAGAAGATCGCCGAGCGGTAGCTGGCCCCGACATCGTTGCCCTGACGGTCTTTGGTTGTCGGGTCGTGGATCTGGAAGAAGAACTCCAGGAGGTCGCGGTAGGAGATGCGCTCAGGGTCGAATGTGATCTCGATCGCCTCCGCGTGTGAGCCGTGATTGCGGTAGGTCGCGTTGGCCACGTCGCCGCCGCTGTAGCCGACCCGGGTGCTGGTCACTCCGTCGAGCTTGCGGATCAGATCCTGGACGCCCCAGAAGCATCCGCCCGCGAGGATCGCCGTCTCGGTTTGAGCCATTTCCACTCCTCGATCTGAAGTTGTGTGATCGCGCTCGCAGTCCCGGGTGCCGAACACCGCGGATGAGCAAACCCAATTGTGACGAAACCGGTTCTGCGCGACCGGGTCCGAGCATGCCCGGGGTTTGTGATCGGACTGGGTTCTGATCCGCGCGCTGGGATCGAGTCGGCCGACGGGGCTCGTAGCACGCTCTGGCCCGGCTCTGTCCGCAGTTCGACCTAGCCTCGCCGTTGTGAGTGCGAGCGTCGAAACTCAGGGCAATCAACCGCCTCTGCCATCGCTTGGGCTGGTTGCCGCACAGGTGGCAACCGAGCGCGAAACGATGAATTCGCATGCCGAGAGTCTCGACACCAAGGCGGGCGTAGTGCTTGGCTTCGCCGGCGTCCTGGTTGGGCTCGGCGCGACAGCTCAGGCTGATGTCTCTACCAACCTGGCGTTCCAGATCGGCCTGGTGGTGGCCGTGCTCTCAGCCGTATCCGCTGCCTTCGCCTTCCTGCCTCGCAAGTATCCGGTGATCGAGGTTCTGGCTCTGCGCGAGTTCCTCACGGCCCCGGAAGCCGAAACCAAGCTCACCTTGCTCGACGTTCAGATCAGCATGGTGGTACAGACCGCCGACCTCGTGAAGCAGAAAGGTCGACGCATCACGGTCGCCGTAGCTCTGCTGGCGCTAGCGGCAGCGCTCATAGTCGCCGGTACACTGATAGCCACAGGAAACACCCCTGGACATGTCTGAGAACGAGCCCAAGCCCAACGGTCAATCGCCGGCGCCACCCACTCGCCCGGTGCCGCCTCCCTATAGCCCGAATAAGGCGCTCATCGGCTACATCGAGAAGGGCCAGAACCCGCCGGGCGAGATCCGCAAACGCGGTTAGTCCTCAGCTGCCCTGGGGACCGCCCAGGGCACATAACTCCGCACCAAATCTTCTTCCTCCGGGCGGTAGCGTTCGCAGAACAGAGCGTCAGTGAACGCGATTTGAGGGAGGCACGCGGTGACTCAGACCCTGAAGGGCGCCTGCTTATGCGGTGCTGTCGAGTATGAAGCGCGAGATCCTGAGGGCATGGGAGTTTGCCACTGCACGCGCTGCCAGAGGTGGACCGGCTCGAGCTTGACCGGAGTGCTGGTGGACCGAAACAACTTCGAGTTCACCAAAGGTCAGGAGTTCGTAACACGCTACACGAGCGAGTTCGCGCCCCGGCACTTTTGCAGCAACTGCGGTTCGAGCCTGTATGACGATCTGGGCGAGAAATTCTTCGTAGCAGCCGGGCTGATGCGCGAACTGGACCTCAGTCCGAGCTTCCATCTTCAGGTTGCGTACAAGGCACCCTGGGAGCAGATCGGCGATGACGCGCCGCAGTTCGCAGAGAATCCGCCTGGTTAGGTCGGGCCCTCGAGCCGCATCTGTTTGAGCGGCTCAAGTGGCGTCAGTAGATCCGCCTGCAACGAGCACCTCCTGGCATTCTGCGCTGGTGCGTTTGCTTGGGGAAAGCACGGAGGACGAGATGGTGGCGAGCTTCCTGTGCGGCGAGCTGGCGAGCGAGCGGTTCGGTCCGGGGATCATCGATCAGCTGACGGCGATCGGCGAGCCTCAAGAGCTGCTGACGCAACCGGACCTGGCCGACGCCCGGCAGAACGAGGCGAGAGCCAACGTTCTGGCCATGACACGCGGCTACGGCCAGGATCGTGAGCTCTTTGAGTTCTTTCCCGCCGGTGTTCAATGGCTCAGAGCTTTGCTGGCACCTGATGAGCTGGCGGCGGTGCGCTACATCGAGTACTCGTACTGGATCGAGATCTCGGGCGGAAGCCGTCTTCCCGCAGACGCCGCTCGACGGATCGAGGCAGGGGTGCAGGTGTTTGGTGTTTCCAACGCGCGGTTCCGTGTTGCCGCGGCAGCCGTCGCCCGGGGCGAGCGGTTCCCGCCCCTGATCCTTGCCGGCGTGGAGCGGAGCAAACTGGTTTGTCTGGAAGGGAACCTGCGACTGACAGCCCATGCGCTCGCGGGGTTCCCGGTCGAGGTCGAATGCCTAGTGGGCACCGCCCCCACGTTGGGCCGCTGGGCACAGTAAACCCATCAATTCCGCAAAGGCCCGAGCGGCGGAAAAGGCCCGCAAACGCGGGCCTCAAAGTGGGCGATACTGGGCTCGAACCAGTGACCTCCACCATGTCAAGGTGGCGCTCTCCCAGCTGAGCTAATCGCCCTGGGAACGGTAAATGTAGCGAGAACACTGCCAGCCAGCTAGGCGCTCCGTTTCGGCTTGTAGACGAACGTGACCTTCTTGGTAATCCGCGTGATCGTGGTGTCCGCAGAAGCCGCAGCGGCGCCAACCAAGCTGGCGCTGATGAACGTCGATGTCGCCGCCAGCGCGATCCATGAATCGCGCCGCAATGTTGCGATCCCCATCCGCAGGCCCCCGAAAGCCCGTCATGGCCGAATAAGTCGGCCCAGCCTTGCATAAGCGAGTTGGGGAGTGGGAAAACACACGCGCGACGCGGCGCGCCGGCCCTCGCTCAACCGCCGAGCCTGGGAAAGCTTGCCCTCGGACTTGAGGAGGGCGAGAACGTCGAGCGTCTGGTCCGCGGGAGGCGCCGTTGGTGTCGCCTGTGGGCCATAGCTTTGAAAGTTCATCGTGATCGTGGCGTTGATCACGGTCGAGCTTCCCTTCGGGACGAGCCACATCTTCATAGTCACCTGCCGGACCAGGTTCGAGCCGTCGATCCACACGTCCACCGGCATATCGGTCTCGTCCAGGATCTTCCCGGGCGTCTGCCTGAGCATTGCCCGTACAGCGGCGCGGTTCGCGCCCGGATAATGCATCTCTGCCTTATCGAGGTTGAGTGTCGCCTGATAGTGGGTCGTCGACACCCCATCCACTGTTGCCTGGCCCAGGTCCTGCAGGCTCGATGAGTCAGCCTTGAGATACGCGAGATACATCGTTGGGCTGCTCTCGGACGAGCTGTTCATCAGCGACGAGACCTTTGACAGGTACGTGCTCTTGCCGAGCTCGCTTAGATTCATCTCCCACCAGGGCTTACCCCCCGGAAGCTTCTGCGCCAGCGACGCGGGCATCTTCATGTAGATCGTGGTTCCGACGACGAGCTCCTGCATCTGCAGACTCTGGCCGCCGCCCTGCATCGTCATCGTGAAAGCACCGCTCCGGCTGCCCCTCGAATATGTTCCTGTGCCGCCGATCGTGATCCTGCCCGCGCCAGGAACCGTCTCGTCCATCGACATCGTGAACGCATAGCCCTTGGCCGCGCCCGAGACGTCCGCTGCGCGCGCCAGTGCCGAGCTCGGAACCGTGGCGACGGCGGAGCTGCTGGACGCGGAGGTCTCCGAGCCCGCACCGCAGCCGGCAACCGCCGCTGCAATCACAGCGGCGCTGGTGACTGCAATCGCTGTGCGCCTGATGGCGATCACGGGCATCCTGAGCGCGGTATCGGCGGCCATGCTCAACCCATTAGCAATCAGCTAACAAATGGACCATAGGTGCCGAGATCGAAACGTCACGTCGTGTCCGGCGCTGGGAACGTAGGATCAAGAGCAATGGATTACGTCCTGCCAAACGGCGACAAGCTGAGCCTGCCGGAGGGCGCGACCGGCGCGGACGCCGCGGCAGCGATCGGCCCGGGGCTCGCCAAGGCGGCGCTGGCGATCAAGATCGACGGCGTCACCCTCGATCTCTCCCGCCGGCTGCCGACCGGCGGAGAGGGCAGGATCGAGATCATCACCGAGAAGAGTGGCGATGAGGCGCTCGAATTGATCCGTCACGACGCTGCCCACGTGTTCGCGGAGTCGATGCTCGAGCTCTATCCCGGTGTGCAGATCTCGATCGGTCCGGCGATCGAGAACGGCTTCTACTACGACCTCGATCTGCCCGATGGCGTCACGCTCAACGAGGACGACTTCCCCGCGATCGAGGCGCGGATGCGTGAGCACATCGCCGCCGACGAGCCGTTCGTACGCGAGGACGTGTCCGTCGGCGATGCGCTCGAGCTCTACGTGCGCGAGCACCAGGATTACAAGGTCGAGCTGATCGAGGACCTCGTCAAGAACGCTCCGGCCGACGCGCCCGTGACCAGCGTCAGCCTGTACACGAACGGCGACTTCGTCGACCTCTGCCGCGGCCCGCACGCGCCGACCACCAAGCGCATCAAGGCCTTCAAGCTGCAGTCGGTTGCGGGCGCGTACTGGCGCGGGGACTCCAACAACAAGATGCTCACGCGCGTGTATGGAACGGCGTTCTTCTCGAACAAGGACCTCGAGGAGTACCTCGAGCGGCTCGAGCGCGCCCGCGCCAACGACCATCGCCGGCTCGGCCCGCTACTCGGCATGTTCGGCTTCTCGGAGACGGCGCCGGGTTCGGCCTTCTGGTTCCCGCCTGGTACCGCCGTGTGGAACGAGCTGGTCAAACTCAGCCGTGAGATGGGGGGCCCGCGCGGCTACACCGAGGTGAAGACGCCGCAGCTCTTCGACAGCTCGCTGTGGAAGACCTCCGGGCACTGGGACAAGTACCACGACGACATGTTCATCACCGAGTCCGAGGACCGGCAGATCGCGCTCAAGCCGATGAACTGCCCCGGGCACTGCCAGCTGTATCTGTTGCAGCCGCACTCCTATCGGGATCTGCCTGTGCGGTACTCGGAGCCGGGCCTGCTGCATCGCAACGAGCCGAGCGGCACCCTGCACGGTTTGCTGCGCGTCCGACATTTCGCGCAGGACGACGGCCACATCTTCTGCACCGAGGACCAGATCCAGGACGAGGTCGCCGGTGTGCTGCAGTTCGCCTTCGATACCTACAAGCTGTTCGGGCTCGATGTGAAGCTCGAGCTTTCAACCCGGCCGGACAACCGCATCGGCTCCGACGAGCTCTGGGACCACAGCGAACAGGCGCTCAAGAACGCGCTCGACCAACACGGCCTCGAGTACACGATCAACGAGGGCGACGGCGCCTTCTACGGGCCGAAGATCGACATGCACATGACCGACTCGCTCGGCCGCTCATGGCAGCTCGGTACCTGTCAGCTCGACTACAACTTCCCGGAGCGCTTCAAGCTGACCTACACCGGCGCCGACAACGCCGAACATCAGCCGGTGATGATCCACCGCGCGCTGATGGGCTCGTATGAGCGCTTCATCGGGATCCTGCTCGAGCACCTGGGCGGCGAGCTTCCGCTGTGGCTGGCGCCGCTTCAGGTGATCGTGTTGCCGATCGCCGACCGTCACAACGCGTATGGAGAATCCATACGGGATCGCTTGGCCGCGGCCAACGTGCGCGTTGAGCTCGACGATCGCACGGAGTCGGTCGGCCGCAAGATACGCGACGCAGAGGTGCGCAAGGTCCCATTCATGCTCGTGGTCGGTGACCGCGAGCAGGAGTCCGGTGAGGTCGGCGTGCGCGAGCACCGGGCGGGAGACAGCGGGGCCTTCGCACTCGACGATTTCCTTGCGCGGATCTCCGATCTGATCGCGACCCGAGCTCTGCTCGTCGAGCGACAGTTTGACTTGAGCCGAGCCTGGCTATAATTCCCTCTCGTTGATCCAGCAGATTTATTCCAACCGACACGGCGCCGCTTGACGCACCGCCGCACAAACAGCTAGTGCCGGTTCCACGTAGGTTCGACCGGCGACTGCCGGAGCGCGACCAGACCCGGATCAACGACCGCATTCGTGTTCCCGAGGTTCGCCTGATCGGTGAAGACGGGAACCAGATCGGCGTGATGAAGACGCCCGACGCCCTCAAGTACGCGGAGGAGCGCGATCTTGACCTGGTCGAGGTCGCCCCCGAGGCGCGTCCGCCTGTCTGCCGTGTGCTCGACTACTCCAAGTACAAGTACGAGCAGGCACAGAAGCTGAAGGCCGCCCGCAAGCACCAGCAGCAGATCACGATCCGAGAGATCAAGTTCCGCCCGAAGATCGCGCAGAACGACTACGACACCAAGAAGGGTCACGTCGAGCGCTTCCTCAAGGGCAAGGACAAGGTCAAGGTCACGATCATGTTCCGCGGTCGCGAGCAGGCGCACCCCGAGCGTGGCACAGCGCTGCTGCAGAAGCTCGCGGGCGAGCTCTCGGAATTCGCCGTCGTCGAGCAGACACCGCTCCAGGACGGGCGCAACATGACGATGATGCTCGCCCCCTCCAAGGCGATCCTCGCGGAGGGCGAGCACGGCGAGCACGCACACGCCCACACCGATCATCACGCCGAAGCCTCCGAGAAGAAGCCCCGTCGCCAGCAGCGCGAGGCCGCCGCAGCCGTCAACGGCAAGGAGCCCCACGTGGACTCCGAGCCTGAGCTAGAGGATCCGGAGGACGAGGTCGAGCCCGACGAGACGCACCCGCCGTCGAGCCTGACGAGTCCGAAGCCTCCGCAGCCGATCCAGCCGCAGCCGCTCCGCGCAGCCGCGCCCGCAGCAGCCCCCGCCAAGTCGCCGGCCAAGACGGCCTCCGACGACGCCGCCACGGCCTGACCGACCCAGTCCGCCGTCGACTCGACGTATACCCCGCATTCTGCCGAGCAGTCGAAGGGCTCGTCGCGGCCGCGAGATCACCCCAGATCAATCTGCTTTACTGGACGACCGACTATGCCGAAGATGAAGACCCACTCAGGCGCCAAGAAGCGGTTCAAGCTGACCGCCAACGGAAAGGTGAGGGCGCGCCACGCCTTCTCCAGCCACATCCTTGAGAAGAAATCACCGAAGTACAAGCGCGAGCTTGGCCGTCCGGTGATCCTGTCCAAAGACGACGCGCCGCGGGTCAAGGTCCTGCTGGGAGCGAAGAAGACATGAGTCGCGTCAAGCGTTCCGTCCACGCGCGCAAGAAGCGCCGCGAGACCCTGGCTATGACGAAGGGCATGCGTGGAAACGCATCCCGCCGTTATAAGTCCGCCAAAGAGGCCCTGATCAAGGCCGACACCTATCGCTATCGCGATCGCCGCAACCGCAAGCGCGACTTCCGTCGCCTGTGGATCACGCGTATCAACGCCGCCGCGCGGCTCAACGGCCTGTCCTACTCGCAGTTCATACATGGCCTGGAGCTGGCGAACGTCGAGCTGGACCGCAAGATTCTGGCCGACATGGCCGTGCACGACGCCGACACCTTCCGACGCTTTGCCGAGCGCGCCCGTGAGGCGCTGGCTGCCGGCTGAGCAAAAGCCGGACACCAGCACCGCCAAAAGGGCGCCCTCCGATAAGGACGGCGCCTTTTTTCGTTCCTGAACCCGCAAGATGATGATCTCAAGCCCACACAACGAGAAGCTGAAGTCGGTCCGCAAGCTCCGCCAGCGCCGGCGTGAGCGCGATCGTCTGGGCCAGTTCGTCGCCGAGGGCGAGGATCTGCTGGCTGCTGCCGACGCCGCCGGCTGGACGCCGGTCGAGCGCTTTGCCGCGAGCGGCAGCGGCCTGCCTGGGATCGAGGTCGACGCCGCCGCGATGAAGTCGGTCACGGAGCTCGCGTCGGGCACACGCACGCTGGCGATCTACAACGAGCGGTGGGAGGCGGCGCCGCTCGGCCCTCTGTGCGTGTACCTGCACGGGGTCGGCGACCCGGGCAACGTCGGCACGGTGCTGCGTTCGGCTGCCGCCTTTGGTGCAAGCTGCGTTGCGCTCGGCTCCGGCAGCGCGGACCCCTTCAGCCCCAAGGCGGTACGGGCGAGCATGGGCGCGATCTTCTCCGTGCCGGTCGCGCACGCGATGCCTGCCCAGCTTCCCGGCGCCACGATCGCGCTCGATGCCGGCGCCGAACGGTCGCTGAGCGCCGTGGCAGCTGATCTCGTGCCCCAGGCCGAGATCAGCGTGCTGATCGGCGCCGAACGTCAGGGTCTGCCCGCCGAAGTCCTCGCCGCCTGCGACCACGTCGCGCGCATCCCGATCCACACCGAGTCGTTGAACGCCGCGATCGCCGCCAGCGTCGCCCTGTACGAGCTCTCGAAACTGACTAGTACGTAGGATCACCCCCGAATGAGCGTCGAGACACGAATCACCGAACTTCAAAGCGACGGCGAGACCGCGATCGCAGCCGCCGCGACCACCGCCGCCCTCGAGGACGTCCGTGTCCAGTTCCTGGGGCGCAAGGCCGAGCTGCCCAACCTGCTGCGCGGCGTGGCCGAGCTCCCGCCCGAGCAGCGTGGGGCGGTTGGCAAGGCTGCGAACGAGGCACGCAAGGCACTCGAGGCGAAACTCGATGCCCGTGCCGGCGAACTGGCGGTCGCCGAGCTGAACGCGCGCCTGGAGCAGGACCGTGTCGACGTGACCCTGCCGGCCGACCCGTTGCCGGCGATCGGCCGCCTGCACCTGATCACGCAGACTCGCCGTGAGATCGAGGACGTGTTCATCGGCCTCGGGTTCAACGTCGCCGAGGGGCCCGAGGTGGAGAACGTCTACTACAACTTCGACGCGCTCAACCACGACGCGACCCATCCGGCCCGCGCCTGGACCGACACCTTCTACCTGGCCGACGACGTGCTGCTCCGCACGCACACCAGCCCGATGCAGATCCGTTCGATGGAGCTGCAGAAGCCGCCGATCTACATCATCGTTCCGGGCCGCGTGTACCGCCGCGACTCGGACGTCACGCACACGCCGCAGTTCCACCAGATCGAGGGCCTGGCGGTCGATGAGGGGATCACGCTCACCGACCTCAAGGGCACGTTGCTCGAGTTCGCGCGGGCGATCTTCGGGCCGGACCGTCAGATCCGGCTGCGGCCGCACTACTTCCCGTTCACCGAGCCGAGCGTCGAGGTCGACGTCTCGTGCTTCAACTGCATAGACGGCATCACCGCCAGCGGTGAGCGCTGCGGAATCTGCAAAGGCACCGGCTGGCTGGAGATCCTCGGCTCGGGGATGGTCGACCCCAACGTGCTGGCTACGTCAAGGACAACGGCTACGACCCCGAGCACGTGCAGGGTTTCGCCTTCGGCATGGGGATCGAGCGGATCGCGATGCTCAAGCACGGGGTCACCGATCTGCGGCTGTTCTATGACAATGACATCCGCTTCCTGGAGCAGTTCTCGTGAGCGCGGGTCACAGATGAGAGTGCCTCTGGAATGGCTGCACGATTACTGCGAGCCGCACATGGACGCGCACACGCTTGCCCAGCGGCTGGCGCTGACCGGCACGGAGGTCGAACGGGTCGAGCATCACGGCGTCACCGCTCTGGAGAACTTCGTCGTCGGGCACGTGCTGGAGCGCAAGAAGCACCCTGACGCCGACCGGCTGAACGTCTGCATGGTCGACATCGGCGGATCGACGCCGTCGCAGATCGTCTGCGGTGCCCCCAACGTGGCCGCCGGGCAGACCGTGGGCGTCGCGCGGCCCGACGCGGTGATGCCCGACGGGACCAGGCTCAAGAAGGCGAAGCTACGGGGCGTCGAGTCGCAGGGCATGATCCTCTCCGAGCGTGAGCTGCAGATCAGCGAGGAGCACACCGGGATCATGGTGCTCGACGACGGACTCGCGCCGGGCACGCCACTGCAGGAGGCGGTGCAGATCTCCACGGACGTCCTCGTGCTCGAGATCACGCCCAATCGCCCTGATTGCCTGGGGATCTACGGGGTGGCGCGCGAGGTGGCGCGACCACTGGCGCCCAGCTGAAGGCCCCGCCCTGGGGACAGGACCCGGGAGCTTCGGTCCCTGGATGGCATCGAGATCACCAACCAGGCCGGTCACGACCTATGCCCACGCTTCACCGCGCGCATCCTCGACGGCATCACATCGGAGCCAGCCCGCTCTGGATGAAGGCCAGGCTGATGGCTTGCGGCCAGCGCCCGATCTCCAACGTCGTCGACATCACCAACTACGTGATGCTGCTGACCGGCCAGCCGATGCACGCCTTCGACTACGACCGGGTTGCCGGCAGGCGCCTGAACGTTCGCAGGGCGCGACCGGCGAGCAGATCCAGACGCTCGATGAGCAGGTCCGCACGCTCGACCCAGAGATCGTCGTGATCGAGGACGCCGAGGGCCGACTTCGCTGGCCGGCGTCATGGGTGGCGCCCGCTCAGAGGTGTCCGATTCGACCACTCGGTGCTCAGCGAGGTGGCTACCTGGAACGGCCCCAACATCCACGACACGGGACTCAAGCTCAACCTGCGCAGCGAAGCTCTGTCCCGTTACGAGAAGCAGTTGCAGCCCGAGCAGACGCTGTGGGCGCAGGCTGTGGCCACCAGGCTGTTCATCGAGGTCTGCGGCGCGACCGTGCGGCCGGGAACCGTCGATATCGGCGGGCCGGGCCCGGAGCCGCTCGACGATCCGGCTGCGCGACGCTCGCGTCGCCGGGCTGCTGGCGTGGCGATCCCACGTGAGCGCAGCAGGCAGCTGCTACAGGCGATCGACTTCACCGCGGTCGACGCAGACGACGGACTCGACGTCACCGTCCCGGACTTCCGGCGCGCCGACATCACGCGGGAGGCCGACCTGATCGAGGAGGTTGCGCGACTGGGCGGCCTCGAGAACCTGCCGGCGACGCTGCCCGCACGGAATGCCGCCGTCGGTCGGCTGACGCCTGTGCAAAGGCTGCGGCGGCGCGCCGAGGACGCGCTAGCGGCGCAGGGCCTGCACGAGGTCGTGGGCTGGAGCTTTGCGCGCCCCAGCTGGCGGAGAAGCTGCGCCTATCGAGGCCGGCTCGCCGCTGACGCTGGCCAACCCGATGTCATCGGAGCAGTCACAGCTGCGTACAACGCTGCTCGGGTCGCTGCTGGATGTGGCGCAGCGCAACCGCGCTCGCGGTGCGAGCGCCGTCCGGCTGTTCGAGTCCGGCGCCGTGTACCGCGCAAAGCAGCTCGACGCTGGGAACCTCGCCGACGAGCCCCATCACCTCGGCGTGCTGCTGGCCGGCCCGGTGCGGCGCGACCTGGCGCGACCAGCACCCATCGCAGGCGGATTTCTTCGCCGCCAAGGGTGTGCTCGCGGGACTGTTTGACGCGATCGGCGTCGCCTGGGACGTTCAGCCAACGACCATCGGCGGGTTCCTGCATCCGGGTCGCTCGGCCGCGGTCCTCGTCGGCGGCGAGCACGTCGGCTGGCTCGGGGAGATCCATCCGAATGTCGCTGCCCGATGGGACCTCGAGGACACCGTCGCCGGCTTCGAAATCGATCTCTCTGCGATCAGGCCGCCACACCCGGTGCAGTTCCAGGACCTCGTCAGCTTCCCCGCCGTGCATGAGGACCTCGCGATCGTGGTTGCGGAGACGGTGAGCGCGAGTGATCTGTTGCGAGTGATCCGCGATGCGGGGGCGCCGCTGGTGCAGGACGTCCAGATCTTCGACGTCTATCGCGACGACCAGCGGCTCGGAGCCGGCAAGAAGTCGGTCGCGGTGCGCCTCAGCTACCGGGCCGATGACCGGACGCTCACCGACGAGGAGGTGGCTCGTCCGCGGCAGTTTATCGTCAACGCGCTGGCCCACGAGTTCGAGGGAACGATCCGTGCCGGCGACTAGCAGCCACAGCGTCGCGGTCTTCGGTGCCGCGGGCTATGCCGGCTCCCTCGCCGCGCGCCTGCTGTACAACCACCCGAGCTTCGAGCTGCGCCACGTGACCGCACGCAGCGACGTCGGGCAGCCGCTGGCCGAGGTTTACCCCCAGCACCGTGTGCCGCTGGTGCTGGAGGAGGTCGACCTCGACCGCCACGGCGACGTTGATGCGGCCGTCGTGGCCTATCCCCATGGTGCATCTGCTCCGTTCGTTGCGCAGCTGCGAGCGCGGGGGGTGAAGGTCGTCGATCTCAGCGCTGACTTTCGCCTGCGCGACGTCGAGACCTATGAGGAGTGGTACAGGCCGCATCCTGAGCCGGACCTGGTCGGGCAGGCCGTGTACGGCCTACCCGAGCTCTATCGCGACCAGATCGCAGAGGCAGAGCTGGTCGCCAACCCCGGCTGCTACCCGACTGCGACGATCCTCGCGCTGGCGCCACTGGCGCGAGCGGGACTGATCGCTGATGCCGTGATCGACGCCAAGTCGGGGGCGTCGGGCGCCGGCCGCGCGGCAACCGACAAGACGCACTTCGCGACCGTCGACGAGAACGTGAACGCCTACGGCGTGCCGCGCCACCGCCATACGCCGGAGATCGAGCAGGAGCTCGCGGCCCTCGGAAGCGACACGCGGGTCACCTTCACACCGCATCTGCTGCCGCTCGACCAGGGCGAGCTGGTCTCGTGTTACGTGACGCTGAGCGACCCCACCGTCAGCACCGGCGAGCTCGAGTCGCTCTATCACGATGCCTACGACGCTGAGCAGTTCATCGAGCTGGTGGCGGAGCCGCCGGGCGTGCGCGCGGTGCGCGAGACGAACTACTGCCGGATCTCATGCCATCGCGACGAGCGCACTGGAAGGGCGATCGTCTTCGGCGCGATCGACAATCTGTGGAAGGGCACGGCGTCCGAAGCTGTGCAGAACCTGAACCTGATGTTCGGCCTGCCCGAGGGCGCGGGGATCGGTGCATGAGCGCCGGCTCCTTCTTCTCCTCGCGCTGGATCGAGCGCCCCGAGAACGTCACCGAGGCCGGTGACGGTCTGCTGCCAAAGGGCTTCCGCGCAGCCGGTGCCGCCTGTGGGATCAAGCCCGACGGCGCCAAGGACCTGGCACTGATCGTCTCCGACACACCGGGCACGACCAGCGCCGTCCGCTTCAGCCGCTCCGGCGTGCTGTCGGCGCCGGTGCTGCACACCAAGCAGGAGTCGAAGCTCTGGGAGCTGCGCGCGGTTGTGGTGAATTCGGGCAACGCCAACGCCGCCACCGGCAGTCGGGGGCTGAACCATGCCGCGACCATGTGCGCGGAGGCCGCGGCGGCGGCCGAGGTCGATGCCAACCTGGTGGCGGTCGCCTCCACCGGCGTGATCGGGGTGCCGCTGCCGATCGCCAAGATCAGCGACGGAATCGCGCGGATCGGGAGCGAGCTTCGCCAGGAGGGCGCCTGCGACTTTGCCGAAGCGATTCGCACCACCGACGCCTTTCCCAAGCAGGTCACGCTCGACATCGAGCTGGCCGCGGGCAACGTGCGGCTGAGCGTCCAGGCGAAGGGCGCGGGCATGATCTCTCCGAACTTCGCCACGCTGCTCGTGTTCGTGCAGACGGACGCCGAGATCGACGCGGACGAGGCCGATCTGCTGCTATCGGTCTGCATCAAGCGTTCGTTCGATCGGATCAGCGTCGACGGTCAGCTGTCGACCTCCGACACGATCGTGCTGCAGGCATCAGGAGCCTCGGGCGTGCGGATCCAGCCCAAGAGCGACGACGAGCGCCTGTTCGGCGAGGCTTTGGACGCGGCGTTGCGGCAGGTGGCGCTGCTCGTCGCAAAGGACGGCGAGGGCGCGCGACGCGTCGGTCGTGTCGTCGTCAAGGGCGGTGATCAGCACATGGTGGAACGGGTCGCACACGCGGTTGGGGACTCGCCGCTCGTGAAGACCGCGCTCTACGGAGGCGATCCGAACTGGGGCAGAGTGATCCAGGCGGTGGGCGCTGCATTGACGGGTGCTCATCCGCTGCAGGTCGACATCTCGATCGAGGACATCGTCGTCTGCGTGAACGGCGCCTACGTCGAACACGACGAGCTCGCGCTGAAGCAGGCCGTCCAGCGCGACGAGGTGGAGTATGAGGTCGTGCTCCCCGGCGATGGCGCCGAGGCCGAGCGCTACTTCTCAGACCTCGGCCACGAGTACGTGACGATCAACGCGGACTACACGACATGAGCGAGACCAGCGAGCCGCCCGAGGCGATCGCGGAGCCGATCGCGCCCGAGCAGCCGGTGCGCACCCAGCGTGACGTCGTCACCCTGCTCGAGGCGCTGCCCTACATCCGTGAGTTCCATGGCCGCACGGTGGTGATCAAGTACGGCGGCGCGGCGATGACCGATCCGGCGCTCAAGCACGAGTTCGCGCGCGACGTCGCGCTGCTCAAGTACGTCGGTATCAACCCCGTGATCGTCCACGGAGGCGGCCCGGAGATCACCTCCTACATGGAGCGCCTCGACCTGCCGGTGAAGTTCGTCGACGGGCTGCGCGTCTCGGACGCCGAGACCGTCGAGCTCGCGAAGATGGTGCTGGTCGGCAAGGTCAACAAGGACATCGTGTTGCTGCTGGGACGGCACGGCCAGCCCGCGGTCGGCTTGAGCGGTGACGACGGAATGCTGTTTCGCTGCAGCCGCCGGGCCGCCCCGAGCGGTCAGGACATCGGCTTCGTCGGCCGCATCGATCAGGTGAACATCGGCGTACTGACGCACGTGGCGGTCGACTACATCCCGGTGATCGCCAGCGTCGGCGCCGACGAGGAGGGCAACTCCTACAACATCAACGCCGACGACGCGGCCGCCGTAGTGGCGGCTGCGCTCGGCGCCTACAAGGCCATGTTCCTTACCGACGTCGCGGGCTGGTTCCGCGACGCCGACGATCCCGCCACGCTCGTCGCCGAGGCCACCGCGGCCGAGCTCGAGGAGGCGCTTCCCGGGGTCGGAGGCGGCATGCGCCCAAAGCTCGCCGCATGCCTGCACGCTGTGCGTGGCGGCGTCCCCAGCGCGGTGATCGTCGACGGTCGCGTCCCACACTCGCTGCTGCTCGAGCTTTTCACCAACGAGGGTCAGGGCACGATGATCGTCCCGGACGGCGGGGCCGCGTGAGCCTGTCGGAGCTGCAGGCGCTCGAGCGCCGCTATGCGATGCCGACCTACGTCCGCAACGCGGCAGATTTCGTGCGCGGTCAGGGCGTCAGCCTCTGGGATGCGGACGGCAACGAATATCTGGACTTTCTGGCGGGGATCTCGGTGCTGAACGTCGGGCACTGCCATCCGCGCGTGGTAGCCGCGATCCAGGAACAGGCGGCCAGGCTCACCCACGTCTCCAACCTCTACTACACCGAGCAGGCGATGCGCCTCTCAGAAGCGCTCGCGGAGAGCTCACTGGGCGGCAAGGTCTTCCTCTGCAACTCGGGGACCGAGGCCAACGAGGCCGCGATCAAGCTCGCCCGCCGCCACCGACCAGGCGGTGAGATCGTCGTTCTGCGCGAGGCCTTCCACGGCCGTACGTACGGGTCGCTCTCGGCGACCCCTCAGGAGTCCAAGCAGGCGCCATTCGCGCCGCTCGTCCCGGGTTTCGTGGTGTGCGAGAAGGAGCCGGGATCACTCAGCGCAGCCGTCGGTCCGCAGACCGCCGCAGTGATGCTCGAGCCGATTCAGGGCGAGAGCGGTGTGCTGCCGCTTTCCGAGGATCTCCTGCAGGCGGCGCGCGAAGCCTGCGATCGTGAGGGCGCGGTGCTCATCTTCGACGAGATCCAGACCGGAATGGGCCGCACCGGCTCGCTCTGGGCGTACGAGCAGACGGGTGTCGTGCCCGACGCACTGACCAGCGCCAAGGCCCTCGGCGGCGGGCTGCCGATCGGCGCCCTCGTGACCGGGGAGAAGCTCGCCGACACCTTCCAGCCGGGCGATCACGGCTCGACCTTCGCGGGCGGTCCGGTGGCGTGTGCCGCGGCCCTCGTCGCCCTTCAGATCTGCTCGGACCCGGTGCTGCTGGCGCACGTGGTCGCGATGGGCGAGCGCCTCGCGGCCGCGCTCGCCGACGTCCCGTTCATAACGTCAGTGCGGGGCCGTGGCCTGCTGATCGGCGCCGAGGTGATACCCGAGCTATCCGCGATCGAGTTGGCACGGCGAGCACTGCTCGAGGAACGGCTCGTGATCAACGCCACCGGCCCCTCCAGCCTCAGGCTGGAACCGCCACTGATCGTCACGGAAGACCAGATCGATGAGGCTGTGGCCCGTCTGAAACGCCTGGTTCCGTGAGCGGTCGCGGCGAACTGATCACGTTCGACCCGCCGCTCGAGCGGATCAGCGCGGCGCTGAGCGGGGAGTACTCCGCGACCATCGCAGGCAGCGGAGCACATCGAGGTGCGCGACGAGCTCGACAAGCTGGTCTGCCGGATCGCCGTGCTGTCGGCAGCCGGTGGCAGTTTCTGGCTGACGCTCGAGCCACTGCGGGGATACATCGGTGACGCCGAACGGATCCGGGTCGCCTGCTCGCGGCAGGTTTCCTCAGCGAGGACGCCTGGAAGGACCCGCAGGTCCCGATGGCCGCCGACGAGCGTTCAGACGTGGTGGTGGCGCGGGTTCTGTTGCGGCTCCTGGAGATCCAGGATGCGAACCTGCCGGGGGCCCTCGCCGACAGCGACGTGGAGTTCCTGCACGACTTCCGTGTGGCGATCCGTCGCACGCGATCGGTCCTGCGCGAGATGCGCGGGGTGTTCGACCCCGGACGACCTCGAGCGTGTTCGGGCTTCGTTCAAATGGCTTCAGGACCAGACCAGCGCGACGCGCGACCTCGATGTCTATCTGGAGGAGTTCGAGCAGCTCCGATCGATGGCCCCAGACACGGTCCGGGACGATCTCGCGCCACTCGAGCCTCTGCTCAGGGAGCGGCATCGCCGCGCCCGCACGCGAATGGAGCAGGCGCTGACCAGCGAGCGTGCGCGCGGACTCCACTCGGAGTGGCTGAGATACTGCAGGTGCTTGTGCTGGAGAGCGAGAGCGACAGGCCTGACGCCGCCCGGCCGATCAGCGAGGTGGCGAGCCGCGGATCCGCAAGGTGCACAGCAAGATGGTGAAGATGGGCCGGGCGATCACCCCGGACTCGCGACCGGAGCAGTACCACGAGCTTCGCAAGAAGGGCAAGGAGCTCCGCTACCTGCTCGAGCTGTTCGCCACGGCGCTGTTCGACCAGGACGTCGTCAAGCCGACGATCAAGACGCTCAAGAGCCTTCAGGACGTGCTCGGCCTGCACCAGGACCGCGAAGTCCAGATCGAGATGCTGAAGGAGCTCGGCCGGGAACTCGTCTCGCGACCCGGCGGCGCCGAGGTTCTGATGGCGATCGGTACGCTCGTGGATCGGCTCGAAGCCGACGCGCACACCGCGCGCAACCACTTCGCCAGCGCGTTTGCCGAGTTTGCCTCCGATGCTCAGTGCAAGCTCGTCGCGCAAGCATTCAGTTGACGGGACCGGAGCCAGATTGAGCAAGGCAAAGCGCAACACCAGGGTCATCGCGACCTACAACATCAAGGGCGGCGTGGGGAAGACCTCGGCTGCGGTGAACCTCGCCTACCTGGCGGCACAGGCCGGTCATCCCACGCTGCTCTGGGATCTCGATCCCCAGGCTGCCAGCACCTATCTGTTCCGCGTCCGACCCAAGGTCAAGGGCGGCGGCCGCGGCCTGCTGCGTAAACGCAGCTACGCCGGCGACCACATCAAGGCAACCGACCACCCGAACCTCGAACTGCTACCCGCAGACTTCTCCTACCGGCACCTCGATCTGGCGCTGGACCAGTTCAAGAAACCGGCCGTGCGGCTGCGCAGGGTGCTCGCTCCACTGCGCGATGAGTACGACTACATCTTCCTCGACTGCCCGCCGAGCATCTCACTCGTGTCCGAGGCGGTGTTCGAGGTATCGGACGCGCTGCTCGTGCCCGTGATCCCCGCCACGCTCTCCTCGCGTGCCTACGAGCAGCTGGAGGGGCTGAGCCGCGCCGGCAAGGTCGGCCGACGCGGGACCTCGATCCTCGCCTTCTTCTCGATGGCCGACGTCAGCAAGTGCCTGCACCTGAAGATCATGGAACGGCTGCGGAAGATCGAGCGTCTTACCGTGCTCGGCGTCGCAATCCCATCCTCCGATGAGGTCGAGAAGATGGGGGAGGAGCGCAATCCGGTAGCCGTGTTCGCTCCGGACTGCGCGGCCACCGTTGCCTACGCCGCCCTCTGGTCGGAGATCGAGACAGCGCCTGCACCCGCCGAAACAGGACGCGTGAAACCAGGCCACAACGACAGCTGGCTGGTTCGTCGGCGCAGCTTGGTCGTGGCCGGTGCACTGGTGGTGGCCGTGATCGCGGCCGCGCTGCTCGCCGGGAAGCACGGTGGGGTCCGCCAGCAGCCTCGGTGCACGTGCGCTTCGGGGCCGTCGCGTGCAGCCTCCGCCGGACAAGCTCACGTTCTCACGAACGGCTGGGTCGCGGCGGCGGGGACGCCAGAAAGTCGCGGTCTACGCCGGCAGCCAGCCGGGCCACCCCAGCAACGGCCTGCTGTGTCCACGGTCGTGAACGTCAACGGGCAAAGGAAGCAGAACGCGGCGATCCTGGTCGCCGGTGCCGGAGCGCTCACGCTCCTGCGGCCCGCCGATTTCAACACCATTCAGGCTGCGGGTCAGGCCACCCTGCACTTCGTGACCGCCAGCGGCGGAACCGGCACCCTCGACCTGAGTACGGACAAGGTGACGCTCAGCCACTGAGGCGCGCGGCGCACAGCGCCGGCGGTATCGGAGCATCGCTGCCGGCGACGATCGCGTCGGCCATGAGCCGTCCGGAGGCGCAGCCCAGCGACATCCCGCGCCCTCCGTGCCCGCTTGCCAGCCACAGTCGCTCAGCGCCCGGCACACGCCCAAGGATCGGGCGGTTATCGAAGGATTTGGGCCGAGCGCACACCAGCGTGCCCTGGAGGCGCGCCTCGCGGATCGAAGGCACGAAACGGGTGCCGCGTTCGAGCAGGCGGCGCGCCCACACACTGCCGTCCGGTTCGCTTCCGTCGAGCAGGGTCGAGCCGACTGCCAGCCAGCTCGGGCTGTCAAGCAGCGTGAAGGGCGAGTCGTTCTCAATCTTGCCGCTCGTCAGACCACGCACGACCGTGCCCTCGATCGCCGGGCGCCGTGGACGCTGCGGCAGATCGACCAGCGCGATAACCCCCCACAGCGGTCTGATGGCCGACTGTGGCACGACCCCGGCCAGCACGTCCGCGCTCCATGCTCCGGCTGCGACCACGACCTCCTGCCCGGACTCGCGCAACTGCTCGAACGCGATGGGCTGCCCGAGCACGAACTCGGCGCCGGCGGCGCGTGCGCGATCGGCCACCGCAGTCGTCGCCTCGAGCGGGTTGACCGAATAGCCCGTGTCCATCAAGCAGCCCCAGAGGCCGTCGGCCAGCAGGGGCTCCTCGGCGCGGGCGGCTGACGGATCGAGCAGCTCGGCGCGGAGCTCGGGAAACTGGGCGTAGTGCCGCACCAGATCGCGTGCCCCGGGCTCGTCGTCGGCGAGCAGCAGCACGCCTGCCGGCTGCGCCGGGATTGCGTCCCCGACCAGGTCGCGCATGCAGTTCGACGGTCTCCACGAACAGCGGCGTCGAGTCTGCGTCGTACGGGTGCTCGATCAGGCCGTTGTTGCGCCCCGACGCCCCTGACGCGATCCCCGACGGGTCGTACACGGTCACCTTCACGCCGTCGCGGGCGAGGAAGTATGCGGTCGAGCAGCCGATTATCCCGGCCCCGATGATTGCCACGTCGTCGCCCATCGCCCGGCGAGACTACGCTATGGGCGTGTCCACCACCTCGCAAGCCAACTTCGATCCGAAGGCGATCAGAGCCTTTCAGTTCACGTACCGCAGCCTCCAGCCCGATGGGCTCGTGCGGCTCGGATACGCACTCGACGACATCGAGTTCGAGGAGACATTGCAGCTGCCGGCGCCGCGGTTCCGGACTCGCCTGCGGTCGAGGGCCTGCTCGACCTGCTCCACTGGGTCGCCGGCATCAGCTACTACAAGGCAGCGATACCGCAGCATCTGGTCTGCGAGACCGGTGCACCCCCCGCCGCGGCCGAGCGCCTGCTCTCCGCGCTCTACTCCGAGGGACTTGGGGAGTTCGCGGTGGTCAACGAGCTCGACCGCCTGCCGCATCCGCAGTTCCCACGCGGGACCGATTTGGAGCCCGCGCGGTGGGACGCGGCCGATCGAGAGCTTGCTCGTGCCGGTGGGCGGTGGCAAGGACTCGGCCGTCGCGGTCGAGATCGCGCGGCGCAGCGGACTCGAGACGACGCTCTTCTCGGTCGGCAATGCGTCTGCCGATCAGCGGAACCGCCAACGTGGCCGGGCTGGTCCGTCACCTCGTCACGCGCACGATCGATCCGCGCCTGCTCGAGCTGAACGACAGGGGAGCGCTCAACGGCCACATTCCGATCACCGCGATCGTCAGTTGCATCGCGCTGCTGACGGCCGCCACGCAGGGGATCGACGCGGTGCTGATGGCGAACGAGCGCAGTGCCTCCGCCGGCAACCTCACGTGGAACGGCGTCGAGGTCAACCACCAGTTCTCCAAGAGCCGTCGCGCCGAGCGGCTGCTCGCCGAGGCGGTCGCCGAGATCCAGGATGCACCGCAGATCTTCTCGATCCTGCGTCCGGCCTCCGAGCTCGGGATCGCGCGGGCGTTCGCGTTGCTCGATCGGTACCACCATGTCTTCACCAGCTGCAACCGTGTCTTCCAGCTCGATCCGAACGAGCGGCTTGGCTCGTGGTGCTGTGACTGTGACAAGTGCCGCTTCGTCTATCTGGTGCTCGCGCCGTTCAGGACGCCGGAACAGCTGACCGCGATCTTCGGCAAGGATCTGCTTGAGGATCCCGAGCAGTACGACGGCTTCGCGCTGCTCACCGCCACCGGCGGCGACAAACCGTTCGAGTGCGTGGGGGAGGTCGACGAGTGCCTCGCCGCGATCAGCCTGCTTGCCAAGCACCCGCAATGGCAGGAACACGTCAACGTCAAGCGGCTGGCGGAGGAGGTCCTCGCCCAGCGCCCTGTGAGCGACCAGGACGTGGACGCTCACTTCGCCCTGAGCGAGGACCACGACATCCCCGAAGCGCTTCTGCTGCACGTCCGTGAAGTTCTCGGAGCTTGACGGGAAGCGAATCGCGCTCTGGGGCCTCGGGCGCGAGACCCGCGCCTTCCGCGATCAGCTCGAGCAGCGGCTGCCCGGCGCTGCGCATCAGCGCGGTCATCGACGACAGCGTCCCCGAGGACGAGGCACGTGCTGCGATCGCGCTCGCAGATGTGCTCGTACGCTCGCCCGGCGTCTCGATCTACAAGCCGCTGATCCAGGACGCTCGCGCCGCGGGAAAGCCGGTGACCACCGCCACCGCCCTGTGGATGGCGGAGCGCGCCGGACAGCACGTGATCGGCGTCACCGGGACCAAGGGCAAGAGCACGACCGCGACGATCATCGCCCACCTGCTGAGCCAGATCACACCGACCGAACTGGCGGGGAACATCGGCCGCCCGGTCATCGATCTGCTCGAAATCGATGCCGGGGTAGGCGGGAACGATTTGACCTGGGTCGTGTGCGAGCTCTCGAGCTACCAGATCGCCGATCTCACCACCGGTCCCGAGGTGGCTGTGCTCACGAACCTCTATCGCGAGCACACCGATTGGCACGGAGGCGAGGCCCAGTACCGCGCCGACAAGCTGCGGCTCTTCGAGCTACCCGGTGTCCGCGCCGCGGTTCGCCCGCTTGGCGACCGCGACGGCTGGCCTCTGGTCGTGAGGCCGGACCAGATCCCGCTGCGCGGGCTGCACAACGCCCAGAACGTCGCAACGGCCGTGGCGGCGATCGAGGCGGCTGGGTTCGACGTTCCGCCGCTGCCCGAGGCGCTGGAACGGCCTGCAACCGCTCCGCATCGCCTGCAGACGGTTCACATCGACGCCGGCGGCACCGAGTGGATCGACGACAGCATCTCGACCACGCCCGAGTCGACGATCGCGGCACTCGAGGCGTTCCCCGACCGCTCGCTGGTCCTGATCGCGGGCGGCAGCGACCGCGACCAGGATTACGGCGGCCTCGGGTCGATGCTGGCCGGCGCGCACGGCCGACACGCATCTGATCCTCCTGCCCGATACCGGGCTGCGATCGGCGAGCCGCGGCGTCCCACGGCTTCGGTCCGGACCGCATGTCGACAGCGGGAGACATGCGGGAGGCAACGCAACTGGCCAGCAAGCTCGTCGCGCCCGGCGGCGTCGTGCTGCTCTCACCGGCGGCGCCAAGCTTCAACCAGTACGCGAACTTCGAGGAGCGCGGCAACGACTTCGCCGCGTTAGCCTTGCGCGCGTGACCAATCAGACCGCGACCTATCTCGCCAACCCAGAAGACGTGCATCGCGTACTGCTGCTCTACAGCGGCGGGCTCGACACGAGTGTGATGCTCAAATGGATTCAGGATCAGTACCACGCCGAGGTTGTGGCGCTGACCGTCAACCTCGGCCAGCCCGGCGAGGACTATGACGTCGTCAAGGGCAAGGCGACGCAGCTGGGCGCCGTGGACGCGTTCGTGGTCGACGCGCGCGAGGAGTTCGCCCGCGACTACATCGCGCCGGCGATCAAGGCGAACGCGATCTACGGCCTCGGCTACCCGTTGTTCACGGCGCTGGGCCGGCCGCTGATCGCCAAGCTCGCGGTCGAGTACGCGCGCAGCTCGGGTTGCGACACGATCGCCCACGGCTGCACCGGCAAGGGCAACGATCAGGTGCGGATCGAGTCGACCGTCGCCACGCTTGCTCCCGAGCTCAAGGTGATTGCGCCCGTACGCTCCTGGAAGATGGGGCGCGACGAGGAGGTCGCCTACGCGCGTGAGAACGGCATCCCCGTCAAGGGCGGGAGCGAGGTCGCGCCGTACTCGATCGATGACAACCTCTGGGGGCGTTCGAGCGAGGGTCGCTGGATCGAGGACCTGGAGACGGCCCCCCAGGACGACGTCTTTCAGCTCGTCACCCGTCCGGAGCTCGCGCCCGATGAGGCGGAGACGCTCGAGATCGAGTTCGAGGCAGGCGTTCCGGTTGCGCTGGGCGGTGAGCGACTCGGCCTGGTCGAGCTGCTCGAGCGCGTGGCCGAGGCAGGCATGCGCCACGGCGTGGGCATCGTCGACCACATCGAGGACCGCATCGTCGGCCTCAAGGTGCGCGACATCTACGAGGTTCCGGCGGCCGCGATCCTGCTGCCCGCCCACGCCGAGCTCGAGCGCCTGGTCGGCACCATCCACCAGAACCAGTTCAAGTCGATGCTCGACCAGAGGTGGGCGTATCTGGTTTACGCGGGACTCTGGTGGGAGCCGCTGCGCTCGGACATCGACGCGTACATGGACGCCGCCAACGCGCTGGTCACCGGCAAGATCGGCGTCAAGCTCTACAAGGGCTCGGCGCGGGTCGTCACGCGCGAGTCGCCGTATGCGGTCTACGACGCGCAGCTGGCGACGTTCTCGGAGTCGGGAGGGTTGTTCAGCCAGGAGGCCTCGCCCGGCTTCATCGAGCTCTGGTCGCTGCAGTCGCGGATGGCCTGGCAGGTCAGAAACAGGGGCCGGCCGGGCCCGGCCGAATGAGCCCTTGGTTTCGCCGCCGGCGGCCCGAGCCTGAACCTCCAACGACGGAGTCTGAGCAGCCAAATCCAGGGCCGCAGGAGGCCTCCTGAAGAGCTCGATCCGGCGGCGCCGCTATCACCCGAAAGGCTCGACAACGCTCTTCAGCGGCTGCGCCAAGAGATTCCCGCACCTAGCGAGGAGAGGCCCCCCGGACCGTCCGAGTAGGCGCCTATTCTCGACGTGAGATGAGTTACTCCTGCGCTCACCTGCACGTCCACTCCGAGTACTCGCTGCTCGACGGCGCCGCCAAGATCGACAAGCTCGCCGAGCGCGCGGCTTCGTTCGGCCAGCCGGCGCTGGCGCTCACCGACCACGGCGTAATGAACGGCGCGGTGGAGCTCTATCAGGCGTGCAGGAAACACGGCATCAAGCCGATCCAGGGCTGTGAGGTCTACGTCACCGACGACCACACCAAGCGCGGCAAGCGCCACCATCTGACGCTGATGGCGGAGAACGCCGTCGGCTATCGCAACCTGGTGAAGCTCTGCTCGTCGGGCTTTCTCGAGGGGCTGCAACGCGGCAAGCCGACGGTCGACGCGGGGCTGATGGCGCAGTACTCGGAGGGCGTGATCGCGCTCACCGGCTGCCTGGCTTCGCGCTTCTGCCAGGCGCTCGTGGGCGACCGCGATGCCGAGGCGCGGGCGGTGGCCGACGAGCTGCTGCAGATCTACGGTCACGACAACGTCTTCTTCGAGGTCCAGAAGAACGGCATCGCCGATCAGGAGAAGGCCAACGCCGGAATCGTGAGGATCGCGCGCGAGGTCGGGCGGCCCCTGGTCGGCACCGGTGACGTGCATTACCTGCGCCGCGAGGATTACGACAACCACACGGCACTGCTCTGCGTGCAGACCAAGTCGACGTTGGCGGCGCCGAAGATGACGTTCGACACCAACGAGTTCTATCTGCGCTCGAGCGACGAGATGGCCGAGAAGTTCGCCGAGTGGCCGGAGGCGCTGGCCACAACGCTGGAGATCGCCGAGCGCTGCGATGTCGAGATCGAGCTCGGCAAGCAGCTGATCCCGCGCTTCGACTGCCCTGGCGGCCTGGTGGAGTCCGAGTACCTGCGCCAGCTGGTCATGGAGGGGCTAGCGTGGCGCTTCGGCGACCCGATTCCGGCGGCGGCGCTGGAGCGCGCTGAGTACGAGCTCGGCGTGATCGATCGCATGGGCTACAGCGGTTATTTCCTGATCGTCTGGGACTTCATCAAGTGGGCACGCGATCACGGCATCCCGGTCGGCCCGGGGCGCGGCTCGGCAGCGGGCTCGCTGGTGGCCTATGCGACGCGCATCACCGACCTGGATCCGCTCGAGTACGACCTGCTGTTCGAGCGCTTCCTCAATCCGGAGCGCGTGTCGATGCCCGACATCGACATCGACTTCTCGGTCCGCGGCCGTGAACAGGTGATCCAATATGTGACCGAGAAGTACGGCAAGGACTCGGTCGCGCAGATCATCACCTTCGGCAAGATGTTCCCGCGCGCGGCCACGCGCGATGCCGCCCGCGTGCTCGGCTTCCCGTATGCGCTGGGCGACAAGCTCGCCAAGCTGATCCCGGATCCCGAGCAGGGGCGCTCACCCAAGTTCGACGACTGCCTTGCGCCCGGACAGCCGCTGGCTCAGGAGGTGCAGTCAAACGCCGACTCGCACCAGATCGTCGAGGTCGCGAAGGGCCTCGAGGGCATCGTCCGCAACGCCTCGATCCACGCCGCGGCCGTGGTCATCGCGCCGCAGCCGCTGACGGATTTGGTCCCGGTGCAGCTCGCCGACACCAACAAGACCGACGAGCACGGCGACAAGATCTACCGCACGGTCACGCAGTTCTCGATGAAGCCGGTCGAGGCGATGGGCCTGCTGAAGATGGACTTCCTCGGGCTGCGCAACCTCGACGTGATCGAGGACGCGCTGGACATCATCGAGCGCTCCAGCGGCACGCGTCCGGACATGACGACGCTGCCGCTCGACGATGAGAAGACGTACAAGATGCTCTCCCGCGGCGAGTCGATCGGTGTCTTCCAGTTTGAATCCGAGGGCTTCCGCGAGGCGCTCAAGCGCGTGCGCCCGACCGAGTTCGACGACCTGGTGGCGCTCGGCGCGCTCTATCGCCCAGGCGCGATGGACTCGATCCCGGCATACGCTCGCGGCAAGCATGATCCGGAGACGATCGACTTTCACGATGAGCGCCTGCGCCCGATTCTCGCTTCGACCAAGGGTGTGATCATCTACCAGGAGCAGGCGATGGTCATCTCGCGCGAGCTCGCGGGGTTCAGCGGCGCCAAGGCCGACGACCTGCGCAAGGCGATCGGCAAGAAGAACCGCGAGGCGATGGCCAAGCTCAAGCCCGAGTTCGTCGAGGGCTGCCGCGCCTCAGGGACGAGTGAGAGCGTGATCGACTGGATCTGGACCACGAACGAGAAGTCCGCCGACTACTCGTTCAACAAGTCGCACGCCGCCTGTTACGCGCTGATCTCCTATCGCACCGCATGGCTGCGCGCCAACTATCCGGCTGAGTACATGGCGGCGCTGATCTCCTCGGTGATGGACACCAAGGACAAGGTGCCGTTCTTCGTCGCGCAGGCCGAGCAGATGGGGATCGAGATCCTGCCGCCCGACGTGAACCTCTCAGACCATCGCTTCGTCGTCGTCGACGGCAACATCCGCTTCGGGCTGGATGCCGTTAAGGGCGTCGGTTACGCCGCCGTGGAGGCGATCAAGAAGGCACGCGAGGAGGGTGATTTCACCGACATCTTCGATTTCTGCGAGCGGGTCGACGGCCGCTCGGTGAACAAGAAGGCGATCGAGGCGCTGATCAAGTGCGGTGCCTTCGGTTCAACGGGCGCCACCCGGATGGGCATGCTGGCGGTGCTCGAGCAGGCCCAGGCCGCCGGCCAGAAGGCGCAGCAGGACGCTCAGATCGGCCAGGGCTCGATCTTCGACCTTGGCATCGATCTCGGTGGCGGCGGGGAGGGTGCGGGCAACTCCAGGCCGACCCACGCCCCGATCCCACCGGGGGAGTTCGAGCAGAACGAGCTGCTCGCGATGGAGAAGGAGTCGATCGGGCTCTACATCTCCGCACATCCTTTGAAGCAGCTCAGTCTCGCCATGTCGACCAAGACCGACGTCAACCTCGGTGCGGTCGGCGAGTGCAAGGACGGCGAGCGCGTCACGATCGGCGGCATGATCAACCAGGTCAAGCGGCTGCGCACCAAAAAGGGCGACCCGATGGTCTTCGCCACGCTCGAGGATCTCCACGGCTCGGTCGAGCTGGTGATCTTCGCCGACACGCTCGAGGAGGCAGGCGGCGCCGTAGAGCAGGACGCGGTCGTGCTGATCAAGGGCAAGGTCGATCACAAGGACGCGTCGCGCACCTGCGTCGTGGTCTCGTCGGTCGACCGCTTCGAGCCCACCGAGGAGGAGTTGGCGCGGGCCGAGGAGGAGGCGGCGCGCGAGGTGGTGCCTGACGTCCTGCAGATCCGGCTCGACATCAAGGTCGTCCAGGCGGACGTGCTCGACGATCTCCGTGACGTGCTGTCGGGCTTCCCCGGCGAGTCGGAGGTCGTGGTCGAGCTCGCCTGCGCCGGCGGCGCCGCGGCGCATCCGCCTCGGGTCCGAGTTCCGCGTGCAGCGCACCGCCGGGCTCTACGCGGAACTCGCACAGATGCTGGGCTCGGCGCTGCTGCCGGCCGAGAGCACCGCCGCCGCCGCATAGCGCAGCGCAGATCGCGGCATAGCGACTCACCATCGCGGGGGGCGGGTGGGGCTGCGACGATCCAGCGATGGTCATAGTCGGCATCCTTCTCGCTTTCGCAGCCGCGACATCCAGCGCCTTCGCGCTCGTGCTGCAGGCACAGGAGGCCGGCGGCACCAGTGAGCAGTACGCGGGTCGCTTCTCACTGCTGCGTCTGCTCAGCAAGCGTCCACGCTGGGTGTTCGGGACCGCCCTGCTCGCGCTCGCCTGGCCGCTTCAGATCGTGGCGCTGTCGTTTGCCCCGCTGACGGTCGTGCAGCCGGTGCTGGCAACGTTCCAGCTGATCCTCGTGGCGATAGCGCGCTTTCAATACAAGGCCCCGATCGGCGCCCGCGAGTGGCTTGGAGCGCTGGCGGTGACCGCAGGCGTGGCGCTGGTCATCGTCGCGGCGCCACACAGGACCGTCGCGCACCCGGGGGCGCTGCGGATCGCACTGCCGCTCGCGGTGGTCGGCGGCGGCGCACTGCTGGCCTTTGCCACCGGGCGGGCCAAGCCGGCCCTCGGCTTCGTGGTCGCCATCGCCGCGGGGCTCGGATACGCCTGGGTCGACTTCGCAGACAAGCTCGTCTCCAACGCGTTCGCGGCCGGTCATACGGCTTCCGGGATCGTCTGGCTGCTGGCAGTTGGAGGCTTCGGCGCGATCGCCTTTCTGATGGAGAACACTGCGCTGCAACGGCGCTCGGCAATCCAGGTCGCGCCGGTGATCGGCGCGATCCAGGAGCCGCTGCCGGTGCTGATGGCGCTGGCTGCCGGCGTCGAGGTCTGGAGCGGTGGCGCAGGCCGCCTCGCGGTACTTGCTGCGGGCCTGCTGCTGGCCGGAATTGGCGCGACCGTGTTGGCCCGGTCAAGCGCTGCTGCTCGAGTGGCCGGCTAGCGGCGGTCGCGCCGCGGGCGCCGGTTCGGCTACTCGGTGCTCTGGCCCGGCGCAGCCGTCGGCATGATCCAGGGCGTGCGCCAGCCGCCGTAGCCGTTCAGAAGCTTGTCAGCCTCGGGCGGCCCCCACGTATTCTGGGGATAGAGGATGACCGGCGGTGGATCGTCGAGCAGCGGCTGCACCACGCGCCAGCTCTCCTCGACGCTGTCTTGGCGGGTGAACATGCTGGCGTCGCCGACGATTGCCGCGTGCAGCAGCACCTCGTAGGGGGTTGCCCCCTCGCCGCCCTCGTTCGCGAACTCCATGTCGAGATGGATGCCGGAGGTGTGCTTGCGGTCGGCGCGCTGCGCGTCGAGCACCATCTGGATGCCGGTGCTCGGATCGATCTTGATCACGATCTGACTGGGCTCCGGGTGGCGGGTGCCGTTCGGGATGAACGCGAGCTTCGGAGCGTGCTTGAACACGAGCCGCACCTCCGTCTGCTTGCTCGGCATGCGCTTGCCGGTGCGGATGAAGAACGGTACGCCGGCCCAGCGCCAGTTCTCGATCTCGAGTCTCAGTGCGGCAAAGGTCTCGGTTTGCGACGTTGGGTCGCAGCCGGCAATGGCGCGGTAGCCCTCATACTGGCCGCGTACGTAGCGACTGGGGTCGGCGTCCGCCATCGAGCGCAGCACCGAGTACTTGGCGCTCTTCAGCGTATCGGCGTCGCCTCCCGCCGGTGCCTCCATCGCCACGGCCGCCACCACCTGCAGGAGGTGGTTGACGACGACGTCACGCAACGCGCCCACCGGGTCGTAGAAATGACCGCGATCCTCGACGCCGACCGACTCGGACATCGTGACCTGTACCGATGAGACGTAGTTGCGGTTCCACACCGGCTCGAGCGTCGTGTTCGCAAAACGCAGGAAGAGGATCTCCTGTAGCCCCATCTTTCCGAGGAAATGGTCGATGCGATAGAGCTGGGACTCGTCGATGTACTGGTGCAGGTCATGGGCCAGCTGCCGTGCCGATGCGAGGTCGTGGCCGAACGGCTTCTCTACGACGACGCGCTGTCCAGAGCTGACCAGGCCGGCCTTGTACAGCCCGGCGACCACCAACTCGAACAGCGACGGCGGCACCTCCAGGTAGAAGGTCGGGTTGCTGAGGTCGCCAAGCTCGTGCTTGAGGCGCTGGTAGGTCGCGTCGTCGCCGAAGTCGCCGCCGACATAGTGCAGCCGCTTCGCGAAGCGCTTGAACACGGCCTCGTCGAGCTCTTCGCCGGTCGCCTCGATCGACTCGCGCGCCCGCTCCACAAGCTGCTCGTCCTGCCAGTCATCGCCTGCCACGCCGATCACCGGTTGGTTGAGCAGCTTGCGCCGCTCCAGCCGGTACAGCGATCTGAACGTCATCTTGCGCGCGAGATCCCCGGTGATCCCGAAGACCACCAGCGCGTCTGCCTCCTGCTCGGAATGGTCGGTCGCGGTCAAGGCGCACACCCTATCCAGTCTTGGCTCGGTCACGCGTTGCCTGCCCGCGCTTGCGAAGGTCGCGGACGAAGACGATATCGGCCGGGGCGACGGCTCCATCGGCCGTGCCCGTTTCCAGGACGACCGGAAGGTCGGCAAACCGGGGCTCTGAGAGGAAGACCGCCAGGCCGTCCGCGCCGATCTCGCCCTCGCCGGGTGCGGCATGCCGGTCGCGATTGGATCCGAGCGGCGTCATCGAGTCGTTCAGGTGGATCGAGTGCAGTCGCTCGAGCCCCACGATTCGGTCGCACTCGGCGAGCGTCTCGTCCAGGGCTTCGACGGTGCGGATCTCGTAACCGGAGGCGAGCAGGTGGCAGGAATCCAGGCACATTCCCAGGCGCTCACTGCTGCCTGCGGCCTCGATCAGCGCGGCGAGCTCCTCGAACGAACGCCCGAGCGTGCCGCCCGCCCCGGCCGTGTCCTCGAGGTGCAGGGCGCAGCGATCCGACTCGGAGAGCGCCTCGGCGATCACCTCGCCGGCGCGCGCGATCGCCTCGCCCACGTGCCCGGTCTTGGCTGAGCCGGGATGCAACACAACGCCGGTGGCACCGATCGCATCGCCGACACGCAGCGAGTGCGTCAGCGAGGCGAGCGACTTCTCGCGGATCTCGGGATCCTCGGAGGCGCAGTTCAGCAGGTAGACCGCGTGGATCAGCACGCTGCCGATCGCGCTCTGGTCGCGCGCCTCGCGGAAGCGGGCGAAGTCCTCCTCGCTGTAGTTGGTGGGGCGCCACATGCGTGGGGACTGGTTGAAGATCTGGATCGACTCGGCGTCCAGCTCTGTACCGCGTTCGATCGACTTGTAGAGGCCGCCCGCGGGGGAGACGTGCGCGCCGATCAGCACCGGCGCAGCACTCCGCTCAGTCGTGTCACTAGCATGGCCTTTCGGTTCTTGATGAGAGTTCGTTTTGCACCATCGCCCACGGGCGCGCTCCACATCGGCGGCGCCCGTGCCGCGCTCTACAACTGGTTGCTCGCGCATGGGCCCGGGGAAGAAGGCGACAGCGGGGTGGGCGGGCGCGGTTCATTCGTGCTGCGGATCGAAGATACCGACCGCGAGCGCTCCACCGAGGAGAACGTCGCGCAGATCCTCGACGCGCTCACCTGGCTCGGCCTGGACTGGGACGAGGGACCGATCTCACAGGTCGGCAACACCCAGCGCCATCAGGAGGCGCTGGCCCAGTTGGTGGCCGACGGGCACGCCTACCACTCCAACGCCACGGGCGATGATGTGAAGGCCTACAAGCAGGAGCACGGCGCGGACCGCGGCTTCCGCGGCCAGCCCGAGTCGGAGGGCGCGGTTCGCCTACATGTGCCGGACGAGGGCCGCACCAGCTTCGTGGACCTGGTGCGCGGCGAGGTCAGCTTCCCCAACGCCAACATGGATGATCCGGTGATCGCCCGCGCCGACGGCTCCGTGCTCTACAACTTCGCGGTCGCGGTCGACGACCTCGACTCGCGAATCACGCACGTCGTTCGCGGGGAGGACCACATCTCCAACACGCCCAAGCAGCTGCTCGTCTTCGAGGCGCTCGGAGCCACGCCGCCCAGGTACGCCCACCTGCCGCTGCTGCACGGGCCCGACGGCAAGAAGCTCTCAAAGCGACACGGCGCCGCATCCGTGCAGGAGCTGCGCGACCGTGGGTATCTTCCAGAGGCGGTGAACAACTACATCGCTCTCCTCGGCACCGGCTTCGCCCCCGACGAGGAGTTCTTCACCATGGCGGAGATGGCCGAACGCTTCCGGCTCGACCGCGTGTCGAAGAGCCCGGCAGTGTTCGATGAGCAGAAGCTGCGCCACATCAACGGACAGCACCTGCGCACGCTGAGCATCGAGGAGCTGACCGATCGGCTCGAGCGCTTCACGGGCCGCGCAGGCCTGCGCCCGGCGGTTGAGATTTCACACGAGAAGATTCAGACACTCGCCGACTTCTGGCCACTTGCAGGATTCCTGTTCGACGGGCCCGTGGACGACCCCAAGGCCTTTTCCAAGGTCATCGACACAGACGGCGGTCGCGAGGCGCTTGCGGACGCCCGCGTGGCGCTCGCTGAGCTCGAACCGTTCACGGTCGAGGGGATCGAGGACGCGCTGCGCCAGATTGTGGAGCAAAGAGGCCTGAAGCCTGGACAGGTGTTCCAGCCGGTGCGTGTGGCGATCGCCGGCACCACCGTGTCCCCTGGCATCTTCGAAAGCGTTGCGCTGCTTGGGCGTGAGCGCACAATTGAGCTGATTGATCAGGCTCTCTTGCCAAGTGATGAGAGCGACCGACGCTAAACAGTTATCGAACATTTGCCGATAGCAACTCAGTGGTGGGCCTCCACCACTGACCCCTCAACCTGCGCAAAAACTGAGGAAAGTGGCCACCGCAACACCCACCAATCGTCCAACCGACCCTTACGTTTCCCGCGAGCGGCATCACAACGAGGGACAGGGCCGGCGCCTCACCGCGGCATTCGAGGCCCTCGAGGCCTTCCCGATGCTTGCGGCGACGCGCAACCAGGTGCTGCGCCTCTTCGAGGACGGGGAGCCGGCCACGGCTGACGTGATCCGCGCCGTCGAAGGCGACCTTGCGCTCACGATCGCGGTGATGCGCATGGCCAACAAGGGGGAGGGCTCCGGACGCGGCAACGTCGACACCGTCGTACAGGCGGTCGACGTGCTTTCGGCTGGGACGGTCCTGTCTCTCGCGGACCGTGCGCGGACGTATGACTTCTTTGAGCGGACGGCGGTGTGGCAGAACATCCCGGAACGCTTCCGCCTGCACGGCACCGCGACACAGCGCGCGGTCGAGCGGATCGCGGTCGCGGTCGACCACGAGGCCCGCGATCGCCTGATGGTCACGGCGATGATGCACGACCTCGGCAAGCTGGTCCTGGTTCACGCCTATCCGGGCTATCCGCAGCAGGTGCACGGAGATGCGCGCACGCCAGAGGAGCGGGTACAACGTGAGCGCCGCGAGCTCGGTGTCGACCATGCGCTGGTCGGCGGCGTCATCGCCAGGCGGTGGGGCCTACCCACGACGATCGCGCAGGTGATAGAGGCACACCACGCGGCCGACTCCGAGGGCGAGGCTGCAATCGTGCGCCTTGCGGACATGCTCGCCCACTATCTGCTGAGCAACCCCGTGACCCCCTCTGAGATGCTCTCAGCCGGGCGCTCGATCAACCTCAAGGGCGAGCAGCTGCGCCAGATCATGTACGAGCTGCCGCTTTCGATGGGCTCCGACCGGCCCCGCCAGGTCGATCCGTGCCCGATGTCCGCGCGCGAGGTCGACGTGCTCAAGCGCCTCGCCAAGGGGATGGTCTACAAGCAGATCGCCTCTGAGTTGGGGTTGTCCACCAGCACCGTGCGCACGCATCTGCACAACGTCTACGGCAAGCTCGGCGCGATGGATCGAGCACAGGCCGTCCTGATCGCGACCGAGCGCGGCTGGATCTAACATCGAGGCGTGCTCTCGATCACGAGCAAGTCGCCCTACGCGATCCGCGCCCTCGTGGAGCTCCAGCGCATCGGTGACGACGACCCCGTGCCAATCGGCGAGCTCGCGAAGCGGGGTGACATCCCGGCGCAGTTCCTCGAGCAACTGTTCGCGACGCTGCGCCGCGCCGGGCTGCTGAAGTCGCAGCGCGGTGTGAAGGGCGGATACAGCTTCGCCAAGCCGGCCTCGCAGATCACCGTGCTTGAGGTGGTCGAGCAGCTCGACGGTCCGCTCGGCGCCGGCGCGACCGGCGTCTTTGCCGATGCCGCCGAGGCAGCGCGGGCAGTCCTCAGAGCACAGTCGATCGCCGACGTGGCCGAGGCCGCGGCGCAGGCGAGCGGCGTCAGCATGTACTTCATCTGAGAAAAAGCCCCGGATCGCCTTACGCGCCGGGGCTTTTCTCTAGCTCGCGCCAGTATTCGCGCCATTCACGTTGCGCGCGGGTTCACGCTGCGCGGTGAAAGATCGGCTGAGGGACTTGACCCGTCTCCACACGCATGAATAGGCTGCGCTCAACTTCGCCGGGAATACTGCCGATTACTGCGGGTAGGCTAAGGTGAGACATGGTGCTGGAACGCGAAAACACTTACTTCAACGACCATCGTGGCGAGCTCGTCGCTCAACACGAGGGCCAGTTCATGCTGATCCACGGAGACAACCTTGTCGGCTGGTACCAGTCATACGATGACGCCTTCACAGCTGGCATCCAGACCATCGGGAACGAACCGTTCCTGATCCGTCAGGTGTTCGCCGGCGACGAGCCGCCTGAGCAGTTCCCGGCACTCACGCTGGGACTGATCAGTGCCCAGCTTTCATAACTACCTCTACGACAGCAACCAGCATGGCGCTGGGCCGTACCCGCTTCCAAGCGCGGCGGTGCTCGGGAACATCGGCGCGATCACGTCGGTCGTTGTGTCTTTGCCGCCGGCGGTCGAGGCGCTCCACGTCGCCAACGGTGGTGCCGTACCGGCTCCAGAGACGGGCGCGTCTCTGATTGATACCGGTGCATCGCTCACGTGCGTGCATGAGCCGCTCCTCCAGGCGCTTGGGCTACATCCGACAGGAACCATGGAGGCGGGCACGGCAAACGGGCGAGTCCAGCAGTCGCTCTACTATGCCCGCGTTACATTCCCGCAGCTGGGGTGGGCTAGCGACCTAATCGTTGCCGGGGTGGATCTAACCGGCCAACAGGTTGCCACCACGCCGCCTCAAGACATAGTCGCGCTGCTGGGACGCAACCTGCTCCAGAATTGGACGATGGTCTGGAGCGGCGCGGGCGGCCACTGGTCGATCAGCACGTAGCCCTTCGGCCCGGAGTCACGGCTTGACGGTGACCCTGCCCTTGCAGTTGGTGCAGTGGATCACGCCCGCTGGAGCGGTGAGCAGTCGGTTGCAATACGGGCAGTGAACGCTGTACTTCGGTGCCATCGCGGCTTGCTGCTGCCGGGCGAGCTGTTCGGTCGCCTTGGCTGTGCGCTCCCGGTAGGACTGCGCCTTGATCGGGGCGAGCCCTCCGGTCGCGATGATGATCGATTTGCGCAGGAACCCCATGTCTGTCGCGCAGACTAACCGACTGGTCGAGACCCTCGCTGGCGCTGCTTCCTGCGGCGGTCGCGCTCGCTTCTCGCGATGCGCGTGGCCTGCTCGCGAAGCAGTTCCACGGCGCGCTTGAGATCAGGCTGTTCTGTGTTGTCAGTCATGGCGCCGACCCTAACCGGTCACGGACTACCCAGGCAACCGGTGTCGGTCGTACGTCAGGCACTTCACAACCGGGTCGCCGATGCTGGTGAGCGAGCGAGTCTCATAAAGCCTGCCACTCGCATGGGCGTAGGTGATCGTGGAGCTGACCGTCACCGAGGACCTCGGGCCAGCCGGGTGCCGGGATCTCGATGTCGGCATATTGATTGGCCCCGATCGGGTGGAAGCCTCCGGGCAAGTCACCGAGCCAGTAGTCGGTCCCGTTGGCTCGCTCGAGGACCACGTTCTTCACAATGCTGGGTCCAGACCCGATATTCCACAGCCGCAGTCGCAGCACTGAGCCCGTAGCCGGCGACGCCGCGCGGTGAATCTCCGGGTTGATCTGCCTGATCACCTCTGCGAGCTCGGCATGTGTGACGTCGGTCTCGAGCCTGCCCTGAAGGGCGATCACCTCTCGCGGTGTAGGGACCGCGATGACAAACGGCTCCTCGATCGCCTCAACTGAGTCACGGGTGGCTTGAGCGGTCACTTCGGTTGCTTCGGCGAGGCGCTTGGTGTCCGTGGCGAGCTCTTTCGTCCTGGTCGCGACGGAACGGGTCAGGAGTGCCACGCCGCCGGTAGCTAGCGCTAGCACAAATGTGCCGATGCTCCCGGCGGCGATCCAGGTCGTGGTTGTATCCGCGACGAGTAGCACGGCGCACACCGTATCTACTCAGTCGGCACACAGTGAGACGAACGTCAACTGGCCGCATGCTTAGGCATAAATCCGCGAGTGCCTAATGTGGAATGTAGGGAGGGTAGAACCTCGCTAACTTCTGCCGCCGCGACCAAACACGTGCTATATTTTGGGCTGCGGAGGTACGCCCAAAAGAGGATTGCATCTTGAAACCACTCGAAGATCAAGATTGGCTGCGACGCGAATACGAGCAGCGGGGCCGGTCACTACGGGACATCGCCCTGGCTTACTGCGCTCCAGTGACCGTCCGAGACGCTCTCAAGCGCGTGGGCATCGCCTCTAGGCCTTCTGGAACCACCCGGCCCATTCCGCAGCTGCACGACGCGGCGTGGCTTCGGGCTCAGCACGCGGCGGGCCACACGCAGGCGGAGATCGCGACAGAACTCGGCTGCGCTGTCAGTTCCGTCGGACGCGCGCTCGAGCGTGAGGCGGGAATCGTCAGCCGCAGGAAGTGGCGGGGACCGACCAGAAGCGATCCGCGGCACGGAGAACGGCTGACGCGTGACGCCGAAGAGACTTACGCGGCATGGAGAGGTCACTACGCCGCAGGGTCCGGCGAGCATGCCGGCGGCGACGACATCGACAGCCTCATGCGCGAAAGCCCTGCGGATGGCACCCTCACAGAGCGCTTCACCGGAAGATGACCGGCGAGCTTGTCCAGCGTGGCCAAACGTGGCCAATCCCATCCTTGACAAGTACCAAACACGCGCTATATACTTGGTGTTGACCTACTGCGCCCTAAATCGGAACCACGCGTAGTTCGTCCCTAAGCCCGCAGACCCTAGCGGGCTTTTTTGTGGCCCGACTCACTCAATCTCGTTGAGTTAGTCGTTTGACGATTGGTCGAGAGGAGGTGATGAACCCTTGAGGATCGACCAGATCCCTGCGGCCAATAGGCTCAGCCCGCTCGCTCGAGCATTGAGCGAAGCACGCGCCGCAGGCTGCCCGCAATGGGCGGTCGCGGATGCCGCCGGCATTAGCCGCAGCATGTTGTCGCGGGCCGCCTCCGGCGAGTCCGGTGTGTCTGAGCGGACAGCCCAAGCCGTAGCCAGCGCGCTAGGGCGCGCTGTCGACGAACTTTTCCCTGGCCTAGACGTCTAGCCCAACCATTGCCGCCGACGCGGCAACAGGCAGCCCCCAACGGGCTGCAACTTATGTCGGGCACGTCGCTCGGCCTTTGATCCTGGCGCGGTCGATCACCCTCGCCTCGAAACCGGGAGCCAACACCGTAGCTCCCCTGCTCCTAGGAGCATTGATGGACATCAATACGCAACACGCGCCCCGCAAGTGGCGCGTGCGTCTCGCCGAGGGCGACTCGATCATTGTCGAAGGACCTCGCATCGCAGTATCGGACGCGGGTGTCTTGCTCGTGCTGAGCTCAGAGAAGGGAGCTTCACCCGTCCGAGCATTCGCCGCGGGCGCGTGGATCGACGTCGAGCAGGCCAAGCCGAACCGCGACCGCGGGACGGTGGAACGATGACCGTCCAGACCGCCAGGTTCGCTCGTGCCGAGCGGCTCGCCGATGAGCTCAAGGCGGTCATCGGCGAGGCCAATGACCACGACGGCATCGTCGATCTCTGGGCGTTGTGCGTCGCAACATCGCGGATCGAACGTGACCTGGACACCTTGCGCACGATCCTCCGGGCTGGTGCTCGATGAGCGCCGCAGAGCACCTGGCCGAGATCCGGCTCGCGAGCTATGGCGAGTCGGCCGGGCTCGCGGTCCGGGCGGCGGACCTGAGCAAGTCGGCGCCGCCGCGGTGGGCGTGGCAGGACCGGCTGGTGATCGGCTACCTGAATCTGCTGATCGGAAACGAGGGCGTCGGCAAGGGCACTCTGATGGCTTGGACTATCGCGCGACTTACTCGAGGTGAACTTCCGGGCGATCTTGCCGGCAAGCCGATCGGCGTCGGAGTCCTAGGTGATGAGGACAGCTTTGCGGATGTCTGGACACCTCGACTGCATGCTGCTGGCGCTGACCTCGATCGCGTTTTTCAGATCGAGCGTCCCGATGGCGGATTCGTCAACGTCGCAGAGGACCGCGACAAGCTGACGATCGCTATCGCGCAGTACAGGCTCGGCATGCTGTTTTTCGACCAGCTGCTCGACAACCTCGGCGCCGGCACTGATGACTGGCGCCAGAAAGCGGTCCGCGAGGCGCTGCAACCAATCAGAGCTCTAGCCCGCGAGCTAGAGATCGTCACGCTCGGGGCATTGCACCCGAACAAGCGGGCTGACAGCTTCCGGCATCTCGTCTCAGGCGCCGCAGCGTTCAACGCTGTTAGCCGCTCGAGCATGCTCCTGGCGCAGCATCCAGAGGACGAAACGCTACGCGTGCTCTGTCGCGGGAAGGGCAATCTGTCAAAAGCGCCTGATTCGGTCGAGTTCCGGATCGACGAACACCGCTTCAGTGCCAACGGTCACGACTTCGCCGTGCCGCTGGCAGCCGGCTTTGTCAACGGCGCACTCACGGTCGACGATCTGCTCGGCACTGACACCGTGCGCGAGGAGCACAGCAAGGTCGCTGACGCCTGCGAAGTGATCGAGGCGCTACTACCCCGAGACGGCAACTGGCATCCGGCTAAGCCGATCAAGGAAGCATGCGAGGCGGATGGCGTAGACGATCGCACCGCGAAGCGAGCAAAGGAGCGTCTCGGCGTCGAGCATCGGCGTACGACGACGTTTCCGGCGGCTACGGAGTGGCGCTGGCCGCTCACTCAGGACGCACACGGGACAAGCGTTAGCAATGTCCCGACTGTCCCGAGTGTCCCGAGTGCAATCCCCTTAGATAGCGCCAGTTGGGACAGACAGGACACACGGGACAGTCAAAGTGTTAGTCCCGACTGTGACCCGACCGGGCCTGACCCGCTTCCCGGTGAGGACGTCGGAACATGGCGGGAGCGTATGAAGTCGATCGGGGGTGCGTTGTGACTGATCTCAACCTCGCGCCCGTGCCGCGCCTCGCGCTCGAAATCAACGAGGCATGCGCCGCCTTGAGTGTCAGTTGGGATACCTGGCACCAGCACATTGAGCCGAACGTGAAGCTGATCCGTATCGGCCGCAAAAAGCTTGTGCCCGTCTCCGAGATCCAGCGCTGGCTGGACACAACCGCTGAAACGACACTGGAGCATTGATGACCATCACGAGCGAACGAACAGAAGTGGGTGAGCGTGATGAACACCCGCTTGCCGAAGCCCTCGCGGTCGAGCGGGACTTGCTCCAACATGCGGACGAGCTGCGGGCTGTCGCCAAGAGGCTATGGCCGGACCGCGACGACGCGCACGTCCGCTCAGAACTCGTCGTGGTGCTCGAGCAGCTTCGCCAGGCCGAGGCCGACCAGAAGCTGGTGGACCGTGGCTGAGATTGTCACCTGCCCGGCAGGGCGCCAATACACGGTCCGGACGCGCGTCGGGCGAAACCTCTTGGCGGTCGTCGACGAAACCGACGGCTTTCCGTTCTTGCTGACACTCAGCCGAGACCGGCTCGCCCGAGGATGGCGCCTCGACGACCGCGATCAAACACAGCGCAACCGCGCACAACGAAAGGGACGGCATGCTAATCGAGCTTGAAGATACGGCCAGAACGGGATTTCAGTTCGTCTACGACACCGTCGACGATCTCGTCGAGGTTGACCTAACCCAAGACGGCGAAACGTGCCAGATCGCGGAGCTCACGCTCGAGCAAGCCGACCGCTGGCGCACTGGCAAGGCGCGGCTGTTCCGTGCCTCCGGCTTTGTGGAACCCCTGGCAGCCGCAACTGTGATGGCACCTGACACCAGTGCAGATGACTGCGCGTGGCTCAAGCGGATCGGAATCGAGGTCGAGCGATGACCCAATCGATGATGTGGTACCTGAGCGATCTCGAACGCAAGATGATGACGCTACCGGGTATCCGGGTACGTCTTTTGTCGTCGCCGGCGCTGACCGATGGCCAACGAGAACAGATCCAGGAGGACGATCGGGCAGCTAGGTCTCATGCTGCACAGCGCGCGGAGTGTGTGAGCGTGGCGTGCCCGAAATGTGGCGCCGATCAAGGTGCGCGGTGCAACGGTCGCATTGCGAGGAACAGCAACCGTCGTAATCTCGGGTTCCACCGCGAGCGTCTTGAGGCTGCCTTTCCGTCACGCCCTGCGCAGCCAAAGGCAGCCATACCGGCTGCAACTGCGACGCCGGCCGCGGCCACAAAGCCAACGACGCACGCCGCGAAGCACGGTCCGTCCAACGCTGCCGATTTTCCGTTCGCCCAGCGTAGATTCCGCGAGGCTCAGCATCGTCTAGCGCGAGTGCGCGGCGACTATCTGGCCACGGAGCACGGGCCCGTCGAGCGGCCAGCCAGGATCAAGTTCAGGCCGTTCGCTGCGGCACCGATCAGGGTCGGCGTCGGCGGGAAGGCATGGGATGAGATCAAGGCACTCGTGCAGAACGCAGCCGGCGAGCGGGAAGTCGGCGGCGCGCTGCTGGGCTTTGTGCTCACTGATGTTGTCCGTGTGACACAGGCGTTGCCGCCTGCCGCGAATGCTGACATGACCCTTCACGGCATCAGCGGCCACATCGACCGAGCCAAGATCGCGGAGATACTCGCCGAAGCGACACCTGGCTTACAGGTGGTAGGCGGCTGGCACAGTCACACAACTGCCGACGCCGAACCGAGCCGAAGCGACATGCTGGCGATGAGCGACAACCGCACGGTGACTCGTATCAAGAACCCGATTGAGCTGATCGCTACCCCGTCAGAAGCGAGCTGGTTCCACCCGACAGCGCGAGTCTGGATGCTCACTGACACCGACGACTCAAGATACGACCTCGAAGTTAGGACCGCAGACCTGACAGGACCACTGGCATGACGAGCGAAACGCAGAGTGCGCCGAGTCTGTTCATCGCGACCACCACATTTCAGACGACCATTCACGGCGTCGAGGAGTGGATCACACAAGGCCAGATCGCCGAGCCGAACAGCTGGCCCGTGAGGCACTGGCCGGGCGCGTTTGTACCGCTAGCGATCGACTACCCGGCCAGCCTCGAGCGCGGCCGGGCGACCAATGCCGAGACAGTGTCACCAGCAGCGCTACTGAGGCGCCACGGTGGCCGTCGAGCACCGAAGCCGTGACGCTTCACAACCGTGTCCAGTGCCATTCACTGGACGCCGATGCGCGCCAGCCGTGGCGCGTGTCAGCGGGCCGAGCGCCGCAGTCCTTTCGTCGGGGTTGCGCTGCGGTCGCTCGGTTCGCACACCACTTGAGCCCTTTGGAGGCAACGAACCAATGACTGACAGCCAGAACAAGACGGACGCTCTAATCGTCCAGCGGGCGCAGAACGTCGAAGCACTCATCAAGAGCGGCGCTCATCCACAGCAACTCGACCTTGCCATCCGACAACTCAACCAGCTCGGCCGCGCCATCGGCCTCAAGACGAGCAGCAAGCACAGAGTCTGACGCATGTCACGACCCTATTCAGCGGCTCTCGGAGCCGAGCCCGGAGCACCACGGCATGCCGTACGTCAGGTTGCAAGTGACTTCGCATACCGGGGTAGGGGGTCGATCGAAGCACGATTCGAGTTGACGATGACCGCGCAGGCCGTCGCGCGCGCAAACCGTTTTCATGCCGTTTTGTAATGCAAACCCGTCGTTTTGACATACACGCTGTTTTGGAGGTAATGCAATGAGCGCAGAAGGGAAGGTGACCGTTTTGCAGGTGCGCTTGAGCGCCGAGGAGTCGGATTTGCTCGATGGCGCTCGTGGCAGCGCGTCTAGGTCGGCGTTCGTGCGCCAGTTGATCGGGAAGGCTGCGGAGGGCGACCGTGGCGCGGTCGCTGATCGCACGGAGGCGCTCACGCTGCTGTCGGAGCAGGCGCGTGCCGGGAAGTTGGCTGCGGTGGTGGCTTTGGAGCGCGCGTTGCGCTCAGAGCAGGCGTCTGGTGAGGATGTGCCGCCGTGGGAGCGTTAGCCGAGTTCCACGCCTTCTGCGACACGATCGGGCTGCGGCTTGAGGCCTGGCAGGACCTCATTCTTGAGGAGGTGTTCGGGCCGCGCCGCGAGTCCGCTCGTCACCATGCCGCGCGGAAACGGAAAGACGACGCTGCAGGCGGCGTTGTGCGTTTTCGAGCTGCTGCGCGACCCGGCGGCGAACATCGTGCTTGCTGCAGCGTCACGGGATCAAGCGGCCATCTGCTTCGACGAGGCAAGGAAGATCGCGATCGGCGACCCGTGGATCAGACTCGCGCTGTGACGATCACCCGTCGCGAGCTGCGGACCAGGGGCGGCATCTTGAAGGTGATCAGCGCTGACTCTGAGCGGCAGCTTGGGCTGATCCCGTCGCGGATCGTGTGCGATGAACTTGGCAGTCACCCGACTGACGATCTCTATGTCGCGCTGCGCACGTCGCTGTTGAAGGTGCCGGACGCGCGGATGGTCACCATCTCGACCGCGGCGGTTCACGGCGAGGGCCCGTTGTGGGATCTGCGCGAGCGATGCCTGTCCCAGGACCATATTCACCGTGACGGGACACTCACCGTGGCCCGTGGGGAGCACATAGCGCTGATCGAGTACAGCTTGCCGGCCGATTGGCCGCTTGAGCGCGCCGTCGAGGCGAATCCTGGGTCATGGGTGACCGCGGAGGGCCTGGCGGAGCAGCGCGAGGCGGTCCCTGAGAGCGCTTTCCGGCGCTTCCATGCCAATCAGTGGGTCCACAGCGCGATTGAGCCGTGGATCCGGTCTGACGCATGGGCGGCATGCAGATCAGATCGTCGCCTGGAGGATGGTGAGCGGGTTGTGCTGGCGTTCGACGGGTCCTACAACGGCGATTCGACCGTGATCGTCGCGTGCAGCCTCGAGTCCGACGGCAAAGCGCCGCACGTCGAGCTCGTTGGCATCTGGAAGCCGGCTGACACGGGCCTGACGGTGCCTGTCGATGCGGTTGAGGCCCGGATCGCGGAGCTGTGCGGTCGTTTTATGGTTGAGGAGATCGTCGCCGATCCGTGGTTGTGGCAGCGATCTTTGCAGGCCCTCGCTGAGCGCTTCCCCGTCGTTGAATGGCCGCAGTCGCCCTCTCGAATGGCGCCGGCGTGCGCGACCTTCTATCAAGCCGTGATGGCTGGGCAGGTCACGCATAACGATGACCCGGATCTCGCCGCGCACATCGGGAACGCGGTTCGCAAGCCGAATGGCGCCATCTCGAAGCCCTCGAAAAGCAGCCCGCGGCGGATCGACGCTGCTGTGGCGTCCGTGATGGCCCTGGCTGCGTCCCGCTCACAGCCAGCGATGGTCCCGATGGTGGCCTTCAGGTGAGGCTGCGTAAGCAGCCTTCAGGTGAGGCTGCGTAAGCAGCCTTCAGGTGAGGCTGCGTAAGCGGTGCCTGGACTGCGGTCGGCTGACGGACGGCTCGAGTCGCTGCGTGGACTGCGCGGCAAGGCGCGGGCGCACGACGACCGAACGTGGCTACGGCGCCGATCACCAGAAGCTCCGTCGGGAATGGGCGGAGCGGATCGCGGCAGGAGGCGTCGTGTGCCATCGCGAAGGCTGCGGTCGCTGATGCATGCCGGGCGAGGCCTGGGATCTCGGACATGACAACGTCGACCGCTCCAAATACACAGGGCCCGGAACACAGTAAATGCAACCGCAGCGCAGCTGGTCGTCCGACGAGGAAACTGATCGATGAGCCCCACACCAGGAATGGCCTGGCAGAACCTCCGAGCCGCGAACTCGGCGAGCATCTCGACGTCGTTCGAGTGGAGTAATCCCGAGTTGATGCCAGGAAATCCGCCAGCGGTAGCGATGGCCGTCGGCGATCGGGCTCAAAGCGCAGTACTGGCTATCGGCGGCTTCAGCCAGCGCGGTCTACCCGTTCAGCTGCGACTGTGCTGCTGGGAGTTCCGAGTTCTCGGTGGCCTCGAATCTCAGCGATCTAAAGGTCGGCATGCCGGTGGTCTGCGCGACTCCCGGTGTCCTGCAAGCAGGGCATCATGATCCTCAATGTCGACGAGCCCTCGAGCCCGTATATCGTGCTCGGAGGCAGTTACGGGCCATGGGCGTACAACGTCATCAACGATCCATCGATTTACTCGATGCCCGCGGGACAGGCCCTGACGACAGGCGAAACCCTCTACGCGATCGACCAATACCCATATGGCACGTTGGCAGCGATGGTCACGCCGAGCGCGGGCGTCATCGATGTCGATTGGAACCTTGATGGCGAGAACATCTTCGAGATCCGATCACTGGCAACGGCTCGGCGATGAGCCAGTTCGGGCGGCCAGGCTATGGGCGATTTCGGTGTGACGTTCACCGACACCAGCACGTTCACGCTCGAGGTCGCGTACACGAGCAACGACACGGATTACTCGGACACGAGCAGCTGGACGAACGGTGGTGGTGTCGTGATCCTGTCGGCACCCGAGGCTCGTCACCCGACGCGAAAGTGACCCTCTGCACATGATCGTTACTGGCTTGCATTGCCGCACATGCGGTTCGAGCCATCAGTGCAGAGTTGGTAAGTCTGCCCCGGTTTCATCGGGACATAGCGGGTGGGAAATGCTGTACCGGCCCGTGACGCCGATCACTTCCGGAGCCGATCTTGACGACATACCAGTTTCCGACAACCCAGCCACCATTGAATCCCTGGAACGCGAGGTTTTGCCCGCGAGTGACAGCTCGGTAGATCGCGGCATTCGTCTTTGCGGAGGCTGCAGCACGCCCGTCGTGATAGCCACTCGCGTAGGCCGTCCGCCTGACGCTCTGTTGGTTGACGCTGTTTCGCCCGACGACGTAGGCGCCAGCGATGGCCGCCGCGATGACGGCGAGCAAAAGCGCAGCGAGCAGCGCGCGCGGTAGGTGGATTGTCACTTGGCTCTCCCGGCAGAGACGTGAGTTTCGAGGAGCCTAACTGCGGGAGCGCTGACCAGTGAACGCATGCGGGCGTTTGACGCCATCCTCGGCTGGGCGTAGGCTGCGCGCGGCAGCCAAAGCGGCCCCGCCCGAGTTAGAGCTCGAACGGGGCTGCGCCGAACAGAGACCCTTCGAGCGCGCCTCGCAGCCTACCCGCCGTCGCGGTTGCGTTCCTCGCCAGAGACCCCCGTCCTTCAGAGAGGATTGCGGATCTGATGGCACACATGTGAATCGAGTTCGGAGCTACCACGTTCCCGCGCCTCCAGAGATTGCGTGGCGCGCAGGAGCGGCGTCAGCGCAGATGGAGCTCGCCGAGCGGATAGGCGTTGACCGTGTGACGATCGGCCGCTGGGAGCGTGGCGATCGTCCAGATCCGCGCGGATACCGCTCTGAGCTTGCGCAGCTATTCGGCTGCAGCGTCGACCACCTGATGGGAACTTCACTGAGTGCTCCCACTCTTCAAGACCGTGCCGTTGCTCGACCTACCAGGTGAACGTGATCGCGCGGCAAGAGGCCCATGTCAGCACTTCTCCGCCAAGTACGGGGTGCCCTTCCGCCTCATCGATGATGCCGGACGAGCTCCGCGACCAGAAGCGAGAGGAAGGGCTGGCTAGCCAGAAATGGGTCGTAAGCAGGTCAAACAACCCCGGGCGCGGTTCGTCATCCGGTCGCCCGCGCAAGAAGATGAAGTCCCGGCCGTTGTCGCGGCCGGGACTTATCAACCAACCAGGGAACCCGTCCAATGACCAGCCACCTTGAGAGCTTCACACTTGAAAATGATCTCTACCGCGATGCTCGTCTATGCCGGCATCTGGACTCGTCTATGCAACGAAGATCCGAGGGCATCACCCTTACGGCAATCGAATCAGCGAGTACATCGAGCGATTCTCAGGGGCGACGATATCCAGCGAGGATCCTGGGCTACCTCGATGAGGACATCGCCTTCCTGATCGAAGCGCGCCGTCAGTTGCGGGTTGGTCCGAGACGCAGTGCCCGGGACGACTCTTGAGTTGGACGACGTAGAGCCGTTCATGCCTATCTCATGGATAGACGACGATCCGGGCAAGCCTGGACGCTGGGTTTATACCGACAGCGAGACCGAGGAGGCCGAGTTGTTGGTCCCGAGCTCAGGCGGTCAATCGGATGCGGACCGTCAGGGCGGATATCTGATGGCGGCCGAGACGGGGCTCAGGCAACGCCATGGCAACGAGTGCTCGCAGGCAAGCCGCGTGCAAATGTCCGTGGGAAGCGTCGGTGTACTCACCACGGGACGCCAGAAGATCCGGAAACAGTTCCCCACCAAAAGCGCAGCGAAGATCTGGCGGGACGACGCCGCGGCCAGGTGCGACAGCGCAAGATGCGAGCGAGGCCGTCCCGATCACACTGGCGGAGGCTGCCGACCGGTGGCTTGAGGGTGCGCGCTGCGGCATCTACACCAACCGTTCCGGCGACGCGTACAAGCCGAGCGCGATCCGCGCATACGAGGCCGGGCTGCGGCTGCGCGTGCTTCCCGAATTCGGCCGGGCGCGAGCTACCTGCATCACCCGATCAACCTGCAGCGATTCGTGAACAAGCTCAACGCTGAAGGGCTCAATCCGAGCACAGTCCAGGTAACGCTTCTGCCGCTCCGCGCGATCTTCAAGGAAGCGCTGTCAGATGGCTTCGAGGAGATCCCCGAGGTGCTTTCACCATCAACCCGACGACCGGTCTCAAGCTCAAGGCAGTGCGAGGCCGGCGCGAGCGGATTGCCTCACCGGAGGAGTGCCTGCGGCTGCTCGAGGCGCTCGACGACCGCGACAGGCCGCTATGGGCGACCGCCATGTATGCGGGCCTGCGGCGCGGCGAGCTCCAGGCGCTCCGCGTCGAGGACGTCGACCTAGCTACCGGTGTGATCCACGTGCGCCGCGGGCTGGGACATCGATCGAGGGCGAGATCCAGGTCAAATCGCCGCAAGCCGCGCCGAGTGCCGATCGCCGGTGCTCTGCGTGACTACCTCGTCGATGCACCTTCTCGACGCTACCGTGGCGGGAAGGGCTTGTGTTCGGGACGACGTCATCCGATGCGTTTGCGTCGAACTCGACGGCGCAGCGGGCCATGGCGGCCTGGGGATGGAAACGGAACCGCGGCCAGGATGAGACGCAGGGCGCGTGGCTCAAGGTGTCAGACCGACGCCGATGGACCCGATCACGCTGCACGAGTGCAGGCACACGTTCGCGAGCGCTGATGATTGCCGCAGGGGTCAACGCTAAGGCGCTCTCGACGTACATGGGGCACGCAAACATCTCGATCACGCTGGACCTTTACGGGCACCTGATGCCCGGCAACGAGGAGCAGGCCGCGGCAATGCTCGACACATACCTGGCTTCGCGCCAGTGAGGACGTTGCTCGCGCCAGTCTCGCGCCAGTCGAGGTCTGATTCAGCCGGATTCAATCGGACCCCACCGGAGCAAAAAGCCCGCCACCGCTGGGAGCCTCAATAACGGCGGGCGACACGCCCGATGTACTTCATCTGATCGCGGTAATGACCGTCGCGACGGCGGACACGATGCTCGCAGCGGACGCGCCGGGAGCTCGCCGAGCCAGTAGATTCAGCGAGTATGGCCGGGATTCCGACCAACATTTCCGCATATGTGGGCAAGACCCCGGTCGTGCAGCTGACCCGGCTGTCGCCCGCGGACTCAGAGGCGTCGCTGTTCGCAAAGGTCGAGGCGTTCAATCCGGGCGGCAGTGTCAAGGATCGCATCGGTCTGGCGATGATCGAGGCGGCCGAGCGCGAGGGGCAGATCGAGCCGGGGCGCACGACGATCGTCGAGGCGACCAGCGGCAACACCGGGATCGCGCTGGCGTTCGTGTGCGCCGCCAAGGGCTATGACCTCGTCCTCACGCTGCCGCAGGGGATGAGCCGTGAGCGGGAACGCCTGCTCGCGCTCTACGGCGCCCGCTTCGAGATCACCGAGTCGCTCGGTGGCATGCATGAGGCGGTCGAGGCGGCTCAGCGGATGGCGACGGGCGACGATGTCTTCCTGCCCGACCAGTTCTCCAATCCGGCCAACCCAGAGGCTCACCGGCGAACGACCGGTCCCGAGCTCTGGGAAGCATTGGACGGCGATATCGACGTGTTCGTCGCCGGGGTCGGCACCGGCGGAACGATCACAGGAGTAGGGGAGTACCTCAAGGCGCGCAATCCCAAGCTGCACGTCGTCGCCATCGAGCCGGCCAGCTCGCCGGTTCTCTCCGGCGGGCGCGCCGGGTCCTCATCGCATCCAGGGCATCGGCGCGGGCTTCGTGCCGAAGGTCCTGAACCGCGAGATCATCGACGAGATCCTGCCGATCACCGACGACGACGCCGTTCACACCGCGCAACGGCTTGCTGCGCGCGAGGGCTTGCTCGTGGGGATTTCCGCCGGTGCCGCCGTGGCCGGCGCGCTGCAGCTGGCCGCCCGTGCCGAGTTCGCCCGTGCCCGGATCGCGGTGATCCTCCCGGACTCCGGCGAGCGTTACGTCTCGCTGCCCTGGTTCGCCCCCGAAACTCGGCTAGGTAGCCTTGAAGCATGCGCGGTGACGGCGTTATCGGCGCCACCCTTGCCGAGATCAGGCGCGACGTGGCTGCGGCGCAGAGCCGCGATCCCGCGGCCGCGGGTGTGGCACCCTTCAGATCCTTCTGACCTGGCCGGGAGTTCAGGCGCTGCTCGCGCATCGGCTGGCGCAGCCGCCTGTTCAACGCCGGGATGGCGCTGCCGGCGCGGCTGATCGCGACGCTCACGCGCTCCCTGACCGGCATCGAGATCCACCCGGCGGCGGAGATCGGCCCCGGACTGTTCATCGATCACGGCATGGGCGTGGTGATCGGAGAGACTGCCAAGCTCGGCCAGGACGTCACGATCTACCAGGGCGTGACGCTCGGAGGAACCGGCTTTGCCACGGGCAAGCGCCACCCCACCGTGGAGGACTGCGTCACGATCGGATCAGGCGCCAAGCTGCTCGGGCCGATCGTCGTCGGCCATGGCGCCAAGATCGGTGCCAACACGGTCGTGATCCACGACGTGCCGCCGAACTCGACCGTCGTCGGCATACCCGGGCATCCGGTCAGGATCGAAGGCCGTCGGCCGGAGGGCCCGGATGCCGACTGGGCGCATCTGCCGGACCCGATCGCGGACGCGCTCAAGGGGCTTGCGCGGCGGGTCGAGGTGCTGGAGCGGCTGACCGCGGCGGAGGACAGGCGAGCGCCGCCGGAAGTCACGCCGAGCCCGGAAGCACCGTGCCAGGCCCCAACCCCACCGGTGGCTAGACGCTCCGCGTCGAAGTCCGCCGCTTCTTCCTCGTAGACGGAGGTCGGACCCGCGCTCGGTGTCGAAGTTTGCGCGGCTTCGCACCAGGTACAGCGGCCGACCCTTGACCTCGTCGAAGATCCGCCCGACGTACTCGCCGATCAGGCCGATCGTGATCAGCTGGATGCCACCGAGCAGCAGGATCGTGATCTCCACCGTGCTGAAGCCGTAGAGGTAGTTGCCGGTGAGTTTGAGGACGATCACGACCGGAATCGCGATGAACGCGACCACCGAGATCACGAAGCCGAGCGCGGTCGCAATCTGCAGCGGCCGGTACGAGAACGACGCGATCGCGTCGAACGAGAATCGCAGCATCTTCCCGAGCGTGAACTTCGTCTTTCCTGCGTAGCGGGCGTCACGGTCGTAGACGACCGAGTCCTGGGTGAAGCCGACCCAGACGCTCATCCCGCGCAGGAAGCGGGAGCGCTCGCGCATCGACAGCAGCGCGTCGAGCGCGCGGCGGTCGACCAGCCGGAAGTCCCCGCTGTTGCGCTCGAGGCTGGACCGAGGCCAGCGAGCCGAAGAGCCGGTAGAACAGGCTGGAGGTGCCGAGCTTGAAGCGCGATTCCCCGTTACGCTGCCGGCGCACTGCATAGACGACATCCGCGCCCCTGCGCCAGCGCTCGAGCAGCGTGGGTATCAGGCTAGGCGGGTCCTGCAGGTCGGAGTCGAGCGTCACCGCGACGTCGCCGCTGGCATGGTCAAGTCCCGCCGTCAGCGCCGCCTGGTGTCCGAAGTTGCGTGACAGCAGCACGGTCTTGATACGGCTGTCGGCTGCGGCCAGCTCGGCAAGCTTTGCCGGCGTCTGGTCGGTTGAGCCATCGTCCACGAGCACGAGCTCGAACGGCAGCCCGCGAGCGCCTCCGTGACAGCGGCGCAGAACGGCTCGATCGTCGCCTCCTCCTGGTAGACGGGCGCGACCACGCTGAGCAGCCCGAGCTCTCTGCCAACGCTCACGGCGCCATCCTATGTCCAGCTGAAGTCGACAGCTTCCGTCAGAGCCAGTTCCAGCTGGGGAAGCAGGTTGCGATCATGATCGCGCCGCCCATCAGCGTCGCCACCGTGGCGAGGTTCCAGAGTCGCCTGCTGTTGCTGAGTGCGACGAGCGGCATCAGCCAGCAGACATACCAGGGCAGCAGTTGCCAGGCGGTGGCGAGTACCGCGAACGTCGCCCAGGCCGCACCGTCGATCCAGTCCATGCGTCCCTGCCAGACGCGGCGCAGCAGCCACAGCAGCGATCCCGACCAGCACCACGTCGTCAAGGGTCGCGGACCGGACTCGTGATGGTCACGTGCGTCAGCGTGAAGAAGAAGCCGGGCAGGCTCTGCCAGTCGCCTTGATCCTGGACGGTCCGGAGTGTGTGCGTCATGTGCAGGATGCTGGTGCCGAACGCCGCGTAGCTGGCTGCGGCCACCGCCAACGATGTGACAACGACGCCGACCAGTAACGCGGTGCCGCCGGTGACCGATGTCGCGTCCCGCCTCGCCCAGCACTGCAAACGGCAACACGATCGCGGCCGTGAGCTTGACAGCGATGCCGGTGGCGAACAGGACGCCCGCCGAGCGCTCACGGCGGAGAGCACGGCGTAGATGCCGCCGGTTGTCAGCAGCAACATCAAGAGGTCGTTGTGACCGCCGCCGACGCCGTAGAGCGTCACCAGCGGGTTCAGCCCGAACAGCGCGACGCCGCGCGCCGGGCTGACGCCACGCCGCTGCGCGCACTTCCAGATCAGGTAGAGCGTGCCGCCGCTCGCGGCGGCCGCGATCAGCTTGAACGCGAACTCGTTGAAGGCGACCGAGGTGTTCGCGAACGGCGCGCTCAGGAAGGTGAACAGCGGCCCGTAGACGCTGGGACGTTGATCCACTTCGCGCCGATGTAGTTGTAGATCGGATCGAGAAGGATCGTGGAGGGCCCGTGGACGTACGGGTTGATGTGGTAGACGGCGAACATCTTCGCGTAAGCCTGGTAGCTGAAGACGTCGGTGGAAAACAGCGGAGGCCCGATCAGCACGATGAAGGTGAAGGCCGCCACCGCACAGATCGTGAGGCGCGGTGGGACGTGCTCGGTGAACCTGATCGCCACCAGGTACGCCCGCAGCAGCACGAGCAGTGACGCGACGACCGCGCCGACGCCCAGCCTGATGCCGATGAACTCGAGCGGGCCCGCCATGGCCGACGCCGGCGGCCAGAGCGCGATTGACTGCGGTACCAGCGTCCCCGGTGCGCGTCCCAGCCATGCACAGGAAGAGCCCGAGCACCGGCACGGAGACCGTGGCTCGTGATGCCGATGCGCTCGGCTCGCGTGCGCGAACGTGACCTGCGGAGTACGTGCGCCTGGCTCGACCAGCGTGGACGCGGTGACGTCGAAGGCGCCGCCCTCAGGCGTCGCCCCAAGCGGCGCGTTCAGGCTCATGACTGGAGGATTACCCGGCTCCGGCGTTGTCACTTTTGGAGATCGCTCATGATCTGGTCAGCTGGCGGGTATCCGAGCGCCGCAGCTTCGGCACGAGCAGCATCGCCTCGAGCGCGATCATGCTCGACATCTTGCTGGCCCCGGCGGCGCGGTCCGTGAACAGAATCGGCACCTCGCGGACGCGAAAGCCCGAGCGGATCGCGCGGTAGGTGACCTCGATCTGGAACACATACCCGTCTGCACGCAGGCTGGCAAGGTCGATCGTCTCGAGCACGGGGCGGCGGATGCACTTGAAGCCGCCGGTCAGGTCACGCACCTTGATGCCCAGCACGGTGCGCGCGTAGAGGCTGCCGCCGCGGCTGATCAGCTTCCGCACCACGCCCCAGTTGCGGACTGCGCCGCCCGGCACGTAACGCGAACCGAGCACCAGGTCGGCGTCCTCAGCCGCGCCGATCAGGTCGCCCAGGTACTTGGGGTCGTGGGAGAAGTCGGCATCCATCTCGACCACGAGCTCCGCGCCTCCCGCGAGCGCGTGTCCGAATCCGGCGATGTAGGCGCGGCCGAGCCCGCTCTTGACGGGTCGGTGCAGCACCTCGACGACATCCAGCTCCTGAGCCAGCTCGTCGGCCAGCTTGCCCGTGCCGTCAGGCGAGTTGTCGTCGACGATCAGGATGCGATGCTCACCGGGGGCGATCTTCGCCATCTCCTCGGCGACCGCCCGAACGAGGGGACCAACGTTCTCGGCCTCGTTGTAGGTCGGGATCACGAGCCAGATTCGCGCACTCATTGTCGCCAGCGTAATCGGAAATCGGGCGCGTTGCTCAGCTGGCCTAGTACAGAAATAAGCAGGCGGATTAAGCGGCTTACCAGCTCCGAGTACCGGCTCGAGCCGCGCGCGCCGTGGCTGCGCACGCCGCCGGAGCACTGCGTCGACGAGCCGTCGCGAATCGCCTTAGCGTCGGACGTATGCGACGCGTCCCCAGCTCGGTTCGGGGGCGAGTTCGATCGGTTCGCCACCGCGGTCGGGCTGGATGTAGACGAAGGCGCCGGTGTCGTCGTCGAAGACGACGTCGAGCTCGCCCTCCTTGACGCGCTGGTCGAGCCACGCGCTGCGGAAGATCAGACGACGCAACCAGTGCACGAGAGAACGGTCAGAGGGTCCGACCAGCTCGGGCCAGCACTCGTTGACGTGCTCACCCAGAGCCGAGGCCGGATCGGTAACCTCACCGTTGACAACCAGGTTGATCAGGTCCTCGGCCTCATCCTCGGCGATCGCATCACCGATGAAGCCAAGGCGCCGGGCGGCCTGCTCACACCGCTCGCTGAAATCCCGCTCGTTGAACGTGAAGCGGAGGTCTCCGTACTCCAGTACGAAATCCTCACCGGACGAGTAATTGCCGCGTCGGTACATGCCGTCGGCATCTTATGGCCGAGTCCTCCCGCGGCGCAGCCCCTGAACGTGATGTTGCACGGAACCCCGGTATTTGCGGCTTTCCGGTGTGGGCGTCCTTGAGCAGGGGGGTTAACCGGCGCCCGCCAATGCCTCTATTAAGTGTGAAGCTCATTACCCCCACAGATACAGTCCTGATCGTCGGGGCCGATCGCGAGGCTCGGGCGTGCCTCGGCGACAACCTCTCAGCCGACGGCTACGAGGTCCTCGAGGCAGGTGCGGTCGCGAGCGCCCGGAACCTGCTGGCCCAGACCTTGGTCGACCTGATTGTGGTGGATCGTGACCTGCCGGACGCCGACGGGCTCGAGCTCCTGCGCTTCGTGCGCGAGGCCGATCAGGCCGGCGGCGGCGTCGACTGCGATCTGCCCGTGATCATCACCTCGCCAAGCCCGTCACCGCTCGATCGTATCCGTGGCTTCGAGCGCGGCTGCGACGACTACCTCGACAACGCCGAGCTCTTGTACACGGAGCTGCGGGCCCGGATCGGCGCGCTGCTCCGCCGCCGCGTCGGCGAGCCTCGAACATCGCCCGCCTGAGGGTCGGCTCGCTGGAGATCGATGCTCTCGCGCGCCAGGTCTGGGTGGACGGCAGTCCGGTGCCACTGGCCAGCAAGGAGTTCAGCCTCCTGCTCACGCTCGCGCGCGAGCCGGGCCGCGTGTTCAAGCGCGAAGAGCTGATGGCCACCGTCTGGGGCTGGAGCGACGGCGGTGCCTCAGCGCAACGGACGCGAACGCTTGACTCCCACGTCTCGCGACTGCGCCGCAAGCTCTCCGCTCACGGCGCCAGCTACGTGATCAACGTCTGGGGCGTCGGTTACCGGCTGATGGACGTGCCGGCCACCGCGCCCGCCGACGGCGAGCAGCTGGTCGCCTGACGGCGCCAGCCGGCAGTCGGCCGCCTGAGGCGCGCCAGCCGGAAGCTGCGCCGCCTGAGGGCGCTCTGACTGAGGCTCCGGGGTCGTTGAGAAGCTCGGGCTTTCGCATTCGCCCCCAAACGCCCATGAGCTTTCCCGACCCGGGGGCTCCCACTTTCCACCACCGCCCCACTTGCCCCCACCGGCCGAGGTGGGGGAGGGCAGCGAGGTCCTCACAGCCCTGATTTACGGGCTTCATCAGCAGTCTTCGGCCCTCGCGGTGGGGCGCCGCACGCCCGCGGTGGAGCGATTTGGGGTGTTTGTGGGAGATTGGTGTGTGGATTGGGTTGCAAAGTGGGGGAAGATGGGTTAATGTGGGCCACGCATGCAGGGACCCGGGTGGCAGGGCTCCTCCCACCCAGCCACCCGGGTCTCAAATTTCGGCCAGGCGCATGAGAACCCTTGATCTTCCGCGGAACCTTCGAACACGCGCTCGACGCGAAGAACCGGCTTACGGTTCCGGCGAAGTACCGCGAGGTCCTGCGCGGTGGCATCGTCTTGGCCATCTCTCCGGAGACAGAGGTCGGGACCGCCCGTTCGCTCTCGATCTGGAGCCCGGACGACTACGACTCCTTCGTGCAGCAGGCGTTGGCCGAGCTCAACCCGCTCGGCCCTCGGGCGCGCGACCTGCGCATTCTGCTCTACGCAAACTCGTGGGACCAGGAGTTGGATTCCGCGAACAGGCTCGTGATTCCGCAGCCGGCGAGGGAGTTCGCCGGACTCGAGAAGGAGGCCGTGATCACGGGCGCTGGGGACCACCTTCAGGTCTGGGATCGCAAGGCCTTCGCCGAGTACAACGCGACCGCTCTGTCCCGCTTCTCCGAAATCACCGCGCGCTTTGACCACACTGATTGACATGACCACGCCGCACGTGCCCGTCCTGGCCGGCGAGCTGATCGAGTTCCTCGACCCGGCTCCCGGCGCCGTGGCCGTCGACTGCACGGTCGGCGGCGCCGGCCACGCCCGTCTCGTCGCCGATCGCATCGGCGCGTCCGGAACCCTGATCGGCATCGACCGCGATCCGCTCGCCGAAGAGCGCTTTGCCGAGCTCGCGGCCGAGGTCGCCTGCGATACGCGCTTCATCCGCGCGGACTTCGTCGCTGGGCTCGCGCTGCTCCGCGAAGAGGGGTCTGGCGGCGGACCTGATCTACATGGACCTCGGCATGTCGTCGATGCAGGTCGACACCTGGGAGCGGGGCTTCTCCTACTCCTACGAGGCGCCACTCGACATGCGCATGGACCCGACGCAGGAGCTGACGGCGGCGGAGATCGTCAACGGCTGGGAGGAGCGTCGGATCGCGCGGCTGCTGCGCGATTACGGCGAGGAGCGCTATGCCGGCCAGATCGCGCGCGCGATCGTCAGGGCGCGCGCACGCGCCGAGCTCAGCACCACCCAGGAGCTGGTCGACGTGATCAAGGGCGCGATCCCGGTGCCGGCGCAGTTTGCCGGCGGCCACCCGGCAAAGCGCACCTTCCAGGCGCTGCGGATCGCCGTCAACGACGAGCTGGCGCAGATCGATGAGGCGCTTGCCGCTGGCATGGGACCTGCTCACGGTCGGCGGGCGCCTGGCGGTCATCTCCTTCCACTCGCTCGAGGACCGGCGCGTAAAGCGCTTCCTCTCCGAGAAGGCTCGCGGATGCATCTGTCCGCCGGACCTTCCGATCTGCGTATGCGGTCACGAACCCGAGGCCGAGCTGCTCACGCGCCGGGCGATCGCACCCACTCCGGGTGAGGTCGCGTCAAACCCACGATCAAAGTCAGCGCATCTGCGCGCGGCACGGAAGCTCTAGCCGAGGTCAGATAGCCATGCCACCAGCAGCCGCCACAGTCGCCGGCCGCCGCGCGCGCCCCGCTCGGCGACTCACGCTCCCCGGGCTCCGCGCCGTGTCTCGGGACCGAGCTCGCGTCCGGAGAGCCGTAGCGAAACCCGTCAGCGCGCTCGGCCCGATGTGCGGCCGTCCGGCCGCGCCACGGCGGCCGCAGTGGCGCTCGAGGCACAGCTCGTGTCCGCGCCGGCGCGTGCGTACACCGAGGCTCCGACACGTACTGCGCCGGCGCGCAGGGCTCCTCGCAGACGCCGCCGCGCCACGCGACCCGCAACCCGGCAGCGTGTACGCGACCACTCCGCACCGCGTCTGGCGCTGCGGCTTCAGGCCCCAGGCTTGACCGGATCGTCCGCGGGCGCGCCTGGATTCCCGTCCTGGGCGCGCTGCTTGTCGCGATCGTTGGCCTGCGAGTGGAGGTGCTCAAGCTCGGCGCCGGCGTCGGCAGCGAGGTTCAGCAGGCAACCGCGCTCCAGAGCAGCAACGCGGCGCTGCGCTCGCAGATCTCGGCGCTCTCTGACAACCAGCGCATCGTGAGAGCTGGCCGCCTCCTATGGCATGCACGATGCCCAATGCACTCGACCCCCACTTCCTACAGGCCTCAGCTGGACGACCACGTCGGCGCCGCGATCCGCAACATCAGCGCCCCTCGCCGCAGCAGTTCCTGCGCAGTTGGCGACTGAGGAGCACACCGATCAGCCGAGCGCGCAGGCGGGCGCGACGCTCAGCGCCGTCGGTGCGCAGCGTCCACCAGCACCGGATCTGTCCGCGGGGTCGAGCAGCACGCCGAGCGCGAGCACGACCAGCCCGAGTCACCACGGCGACGCAGTCAACGTCGAGCACTCGACTCCGGAAACACCGGCGGGCTTTCCAGCGGCGGCACGCACCGCGTCCGGCGGACAGTCCGGCACGAGCAACACCGCGGTCACCTCCGCCGACGGCGACCAGTTCCTGCGACACGGCGGAACCGAGCGGCACCGGTTCAGCGTCCTTGGGCACCGGCAGCACCGGACGTGGCGACCCTCGACGGCACCGCTCCGAGCACGGCATCCGCCGACGGTGGCCCGGGCTCGCGGGGTAGCCGCAGTGTCGACCAGCGCCCCACGCCGGACCGTCGACACGATCGACCGGCGCGTCGGGCTGATGTTCGGGGTGTTCATGCTGCTGCTGGTCATCGGCGATCGTCCGCGCCGGATATCTGGGAACGTTCGCTCCGGCGCATTGCGCAAGCAGCCAACGCCCAGCAGGTGCAGCGTGTCCCAGAGCCCGCGGTGCGCGGTGAGATCACGGATCGCAACGGGGTCGTGTATGCGATCAGCGAACCCTCCGACGTGATCTACGCCGACCCGATCCTGATCAACAAGACCTATAGCGATCCCGCAGAACGTTGCGCAGCAAGCTCGCGCCGCCTGGTCGGCCTGACGCCGGCGCGCACGCTGCAGCTGATCACCAAGCCGAACACGGGCTACGTGAAGCTTGCAGGCGGTGTCACCACCGTAATCGCCAGCCGGATCATGAAGCTGAGTATCAACGGGGTGCCGGGGATCAACGGCATCTGGGATGTGCCCACCGAGCGTCGCGTCTACCCGCGTGGCAATGAGCTCGCCCAGGTGCTCGGCTGGGTGGGCGGCGACAAGGGTCTTGACGGCCTCGAGTGGGAGCTCAACAAGCGGTTGGCAGGCGTCAGCGGCCTGCGTCGCACAGTGATCGATGCCCAGGGTAAGGCGATCTCGGTGCAAACCACGAAGACCATGGTCCCCGGTCAGAACACCCGGCTGACGATCTCGGCGCCGCTGCAGTCCGAGGTCGAGCAGGTGCTGGCCGGAGTCGGGGCCCAATACGACCCCGCGGGGGCAACCGCGATCGTCACCGATCCGCAGACTGACCAGATACTGGCGTTGGCCAACTGGCCATCTCTGAACCTGGACAGCATCCCCTCGACAGCGCTAAAGCCGGTCGGCGGTCGCGTGCCCGTGGCCGAGGACCAGGCGGTGGACTTCTCCTACGAGCCTGGTTCCACGTTCAAGGCGGTGACTGTCGCGGGGGCTCTGGAGGATCATGTGGTCACGCCGGGTTCCGAGATTTACGTTCCCTCGTCGTTGGATCCCTACGGGCGGCGCATCGACGACGCCGAATCACACCCCAACGAATACCTGACGGTCAGTGACATCCTCAAGGTGTCGAGCAACATCGGTGCCGATGAGATCGCCGCACGGATGGGCCAGACCAGCTTCGCCCACTGGGTCAACCAGTTCGGGTTCGGGAAGCCGACCGGCGTCGAACTTGCCGGCGAGCAGGCCGGTGTGGTTCCGCGGCTGGGAACGCTCGCCTGGTCGGGCGTGTCGATGTACAACCTCCCGTTCGGTCAGGGCGAGGAGGTGACGCCGATGCAGATGGTCCAGGCCTACGACGCAATCGCAGACGGTGGCATCCTGCGCACGCCGCAGATCGTTGAGTCGATCGGCGGTAAGCGCCAGACCGAACCCGCGGGCAAGCGCATCATCTCCTCGACGGTCGCCTTGGAGCTGCGCAAGATGCTGCGCGGTGTGCTGGCCGACGGTGGGACAGCGTCCGGCGCCGCGATCCCCGGCTACGACATGGCGGGCAAGACCGGTACGGCTCAGGTGGTCGTGAACGGCAAGTACTCGAACACCAAGTTCGTCGCCTCGTTCATCGGCATGGTGCCGGCCAGCAACCCGAAGCTGGTGGTCGCGGTCGTTGTCGACGAGCCGCACAACGGCTACTACGGTGGCTCGGTCGCGGCGCCCGCGTTCCAGAAGATCGTCGGTTGGGCCGTGCCGCACTTCGGAATCAACCCGTGTCCGCCCAAGGCCTGCCCGGCTTCCGCACTGCACCCGGCGATGCCATCCACCCCGTAGTGCCGTGAGCTACGGGACTTGCGATCCACGGCATTAGCCGGGACGGGGCCAGCTACCCTGTGGCGCCGATGGATCTGGACGTTCTCTTTCCGGGCGCGCCAGCGGTTGACATCGCCGGTCTGGCCTATGACAACCGGGCCGCCGAACCCCGCGACCTGTTCTTCTGTGTGCGCGGCTTCACCCGCGATGGTCATGACTTCGCCGCCGACGCCGTTGAGCGCGGCGCCGCCGCGCTGGTGGTCGATCACCTGCTTGACATCGACATTCCGCAGGTGGTTGTGGCCGACGTGCGGCGCGCCATGGCTCCCGCCGCCTCACGCTTCTACGGCAACCCGACTGAGAGCCTTGATCTGGCCGGCATCACAGGTACGAATGGCAAGACCACAACCGCCTACCTGTTGCGGGCGCTGCTCGAGGCGGATGGCCGCCAGACAGGTCTGCTGGGGACGGTCAAGAGCGTGGTCGGCGGCAGGGAGTACGACGTGCAGCGAACGACGCCTGAGGCGATCGATCTTCAGCGATCGTTTCGCGCGATGCTCGATGGCGGCGACGTCGCCTGCGTGATGGAGGTCTCATCGCACGCGCTCGAACTCGGGCGCGTCGACGCCTCGGAATTCGCGGTCGGAGTCTTCACGAACCTCACGCAGGATCATCTTGACTTCCATCCAACGATGGAGGCCTACTTCCAGGCAAAGCGCAAGCTGTTCACGGACGTCAGAGCGACGCCGACCGGTCATCAATCTCGATGACCCCTACGGCCAGCGGCTGGCCACCGATCCGGAGATCCCACCACCGATCACGTTCGCCCTGGACCACCCGGGGCCACGTATCGCGCTGACGATCTGCGCACAGACCTCTCGGGTTCGCGCTTCACATTGCACTCGCTCGACGGAGTCGCCGACCTGAGGTCACCGCTTCGCGGTCGCTTCAATGTCTCAAACGTCCTTGCGGCCTTCGCCGCGGCGCGCGCGCTCCATGTTCCGTTCGACACGGCTGCGGCCGCGATCGAGCGCGCCGGTCAGGTGCCGGGGCGATTCGAGACTGTCGATGAGGGACAGGACTTCGCGGTGCTCGTCGACTACGCCCACACCCCAGACTCGCTCGAGAACGTGCTCAGCTCTGCCCGTGGCCTCACCGATGGCAGCCTGCATGTCGTCTTCGGCTGTGGCGGCGATCGTGACCGCGGCAAGCGGCCGCTCATGGGGGAGATCGCGGCGCGGCTTGCCGATCGCGTGATCGTCACGTCCGACAACCCGCGCTCAGAGCAGCCTGAGGCGATCATCGCTGAGATCCTCACCGGCATCGATCGGTCTGTCGACCACGATCCCGACCGCCGCGCCGCGATCTTCGCCGCCGTGGCGGACGCGCAGGCCGGCGACGTCGTCGTGATCGCAGGCAAGGGCCACGAACAGGGTCAGGAGTTCGCGGACGGCGAGAAGCTGCCATTTGACGACGTCAGCGTCGCGCGCGAGGCGCTGCGTGAGCTGAGCCGGGCCTGAATGAGGCGACTCGTGCGGTCGGGCGACACAGGTACCCTCGGTGCTCGATGAGGCCCTGGGATGCTCATCAGCTCGCGCGTGCCGCCGGCGCGCGGCTCATACGCGACACGTCCACGAAGGGCGACGGGCCCGTGCGGGTCACGATCGACTCGCGGGTCGCGGGCCCAGGCGTTCTGTTCGTAGGGCTGCCGGGCGAGCACGTTGACGGTGGCAGCTTCGCCGCCGCGGCGCTCACCGCCGGCGCTTGGGGAGTGCTGGTCGCCGCGGAGTGGGGTGGGCAGGCACTCGCCTCCGGCTCTGGAGCCGTGCTCGTTGCCGACGACCCGCTGGCAGCGCTCCAGCGGCTCGCCAACGCCTGGCGCCACGCGTTGGGTGCCAAGGTGATCGGCGTGACAGGCTCGACCGGCAAGACCTCCACCAAGGACCTGCTGCTGGGCGTGCTTGGACCGCAGCGACGGACGGTCGCCTCGCAGGCCAACTTCAACACTGAGATCGGACTCCCGCTGCAGATTCTCGCTGCACCGATGGAAACTGAGGTGCTGGTCCTGGAGATGGGGATGCGTGGACCCGATCAGATCACGGAGCTCGCCCGGATCGCCGAACCTGACGTCGGTGTGATCGTCAGCATCGGCCCGGTTCACCTCGAACTGCTCGGCACGATCGAGGCGATCGCGGCTGCCAAGGCGGAGCTGATCGCTGCGCTGGCGCCGGGCGCGACCGCCGTTGTCCCCGCCGGTGAGCGACTGCTGGAGCAGCATCTCCGTACCGACGTGCACACCATTACCTTCGGTCAGGGCGGCGACGTCACGATCGCTGCCGAGGATTCAACCCACGTCGTGATCGACGCCTCCGGGGAGCGCATCGACCTGGACATCGACTTCACCGAGAAGCATCTGCGCCAGGATCTGCTCGCGGCCGTGGCCGCGGCCGGTGCCGTTGGGGTCAGGCCGAGCGGTCGGCTCGAGCTGGCGCTGTCACCGGGGCGCGGCCAGCGCCGCGCGCTCGACGGTGGCGTGACGCTGATCGATGATGCCTACAACGCAAATCCGATGTCGATGCGGGCCGCGCTCGACGCGCTCGCCGCGGACGGGGACGCGGGCGGCGGGCGGCGAATCGCCGTCCTCGGCGACATGCTCGAACTGGGCCCGATGGCGGAGCGGTATCACCGCGAGATCGGGGCCTACGCCGACGGCGTTGCAGACGTGCTGGTGACCGTCGGTCCCCTGGCGGCGACGATGGCGGATGAGTTCGAGGCTGAGCATCACCATTCGCCCGACGCCGCCGCGGCGGCGACGCTGCTTGCGGAAATCGTGCGTCCCGGCGACGTCGTACTGGTGAAGGCGTCCAACGGCGTTGGCCTGAAGCTCGTGTGCGAGAGGCTGATGGCGGCGGCGCCGGCATGATCTTCGCAACAGCCACCCACGCCCTGAACTCGCAGGCCGGCCGCGTACTGATATCGGCGTCCGCGGCCCTCCTCATGTGCATTTTCCTGAGCCCCAAGTTCATCGAGTTCCTGCGGAACCGCGGCCTGGGCAAGAACATCCGCGAGGAGGGTCCGGAGGGCCACAAGGTCAAGGCGGGCACGCCCACGATGGGCGGGCTCATCATCGTGGTCTCATTCGCGGTGCCGTACCTCTGCCTCTCGACCCACGACTGGGCTTCGCTGGGAGTGTTCGGCGCCACGATCGCGTGCGCTCTGCTCGGCTTCGCCGACGACTACACCCAGATCGTGAAGCGACGGTCGCTCGGTCTGCGCGGCCGCACGAAGATGATCGTGCTGTTGCTGATCTCGGTGGGGCTCTGGTGGGTCGCGACACACAAGGCGCACATGTCCAATTCCGTCTCTCTGCGTCCGTTCAACGCGCAGATCAACCTACCCGTCCCGATCTACATCCTGTTCATCTACCTGGTGTTTGCCGGTACGACCAATGCGGTGAATCTGACGGACGGGCTCGACGGGCTCGCGGCCGGTTGCGGCGCGATCGCGTTTCTCACCTATATGGGGATCACCTTCGTAACGGGAGCCAGCGACCACGACCTCGAGCTGGTCGCCGGCTGCATCTGCGGTGCCTGCATCGGGTTCCTCTGGTTCAACGCGTTCCCGGCCAGTGTGTTCATGGGCGACACAGGTTCGCTCGCGATCGGCGGTGCGATCGCTGGGCTGGCGGTGATGACCAACACTGAGATCCTGCTGATCGTGATCGGAGGCATCTTCGTGATGGAGGCGCTGTCCGTACTGATCCAGGTGTTCAGCTTCCGCGTCTGGCGCAAGCGCGTGTTCAAGATGGCGCCGTTCCACCATCACTTCGAGCTCGAAGCCTGGTCGGAGACGAAGATCATGCTGCGCTTCTGGATCGTGGCGGCTGCCTGTGGGGCGATCGGCTTCACGCTCTACCAGATCTCACAGCCTGAGCACCCGCCCGCGCCGACCCAGACGGCCGCAGCGGTCAGCGCGGCGTCTACGAGCGCCCAGGCCGCCAGCACCAGGACACCCTGACGGCTTAGCGGGGTCGGTCTGCACCCCCGCCCAGCGGGGTGGGTCGGCACAGCCCGATCCGCAGCCTGATCCGGAGGCATTACGCGACTCGCGTCGAAGTAGTACCGGATGCCGCCGCGCCCAGCTCAAGCCCGCGCCACCAGGAGGGTGGCGCCGCCGCTGGAGCATCGGATTCTGATGACAGCGACGCTCTGCCTGATCGCCTTTGGCGCGGTCATGGTCTACAGCGCCTCATCGCCCGAGGGAGCGATCAACGGCGGCGGGTACGGCACCAGCGAGTTCCTCATGTATCTGTTCGCGGCCGGCATCGGACTGGTCGCGATGCGGCTGTGCGAGCAGTACGGGCTGCGCTGGCTGACGCCCGAGCTGGTGCGGTGGCTGCTGCTCGGATCGTGTGCGTTGCTGCTGGCCGTGCTGGTTCCTGGAGTCGGCAGGAGCGTCAACGGCGCACGCCGCTGGTTCGCCGCCGGACCGATCCAGTTTCAGCCCTCGGAGCTCGCGAAGCTCGCGCTCGTGCTCTACGCGGCGCGCTATCTGGCTGATAACCCGCGTCGCCTGCAGCGCGGGTTCAAGCCGGCGATCGCGCCGATCGCCGTGGCGGTGGGGCCTGCCTGCCTGCTGATCGCTGTCGAGCCTGATCTCGGCACGACGCTCGTGTGTTTCATGACGATCGTCGCGATGCTGGTCGTCGCCGGCGTGCCCGGGGGATATGCTGACGCGCATCTTCCTGATCGCCGCCGCCGGCGTCGTGCTCATGGTGATGGTGCACCCGTACGAGGCCACCCGCTTGACCTCGTTCCTGCACCCGTTCTCACAGCAGTCGAGCGCGGGCTGGCAGTCGGCCCAGGCGCAGATGGCGATCGGTTCGGGCGGGGTCGGCGGCGTCGGCCTCGGCCAGTCCGTGGGGAAGGCGATGTGGCTGCCGGAGGCGCAGACCGACTTCATCCTCGCGGTGATCGGCGAGGAGCTGGGCGTGCTGGGGGTCCTCGTCGTGGTGAGCCTCTATGGAATGATCGCCTACGCTGGGTTGCGGACCGCCAGGCGGGCTGCCACGCGGTACACAAAGCTGCTTGCAAGCGGACTGACCTCGCTGATTCTGTGCCAAGGCATCCTCAACATCTTCGTCGTGCTCGGGATCGCACCGTTGACCGGTGTCCCGCTGCCATTCATTTCCTACGCGCCCACCAACCTGCTTGTGATGCTCGCCTCCATCGGAATCCTGCTCGGGATCGCGCGGCCCGCCGCGCGCGAGTTGCGCCTTGTCGACCGGGAAGAGCAGCGACGCACATGGGCGGTCGCCGATGACGGCACCTCTGATCCTGGTCGCGACCGGCGGCACCGCGGGACACGTGGTGCCAGCACTGGCCGTAGCCGACGCGCTGCGAGCTAACGGCGCCGACGTCCACTTCGTCGGAGGCGATCGGGCCGAGGCCGAGCTCGTGCCGGCTGCCGGTTACGAATTCCACCAGCTCAACGTCGCCTCGCTGCCGCGCCGCTCGCCGGTTGGAGCTGCGCGCGCGGTGGTGGTCGACGCTGGCGCCATTGCCGGTGCCACAGCTCTGGTCGCGCGGCTACGCCCGCGCGCGGTGTTCGGAGGCGGCGGCTACGTCGCCGGTCCCGTTGGCGTGGCCTGCGCGGTGCTGCGCACGCCGCTCGTGATCGCCGAGATCGACGGGCATCTGGGACTCACCAACAGGTTGCTCGCGCCGCTCGCGCGGCGCGTGTGCACGGCGCTGCCGCTGCCGGGGCACACGGCTCCGAAGTTTGTGATCACCGGGCGCCCGATTCCGCCGGTCCCGACCGACCGAGCGGCAGCGCGAGCCCGTTTTGGCGTTGCCCCGGAGGAGACCCTGGTGCTGGTCTTCGGCGGATCCCAGGGGGCGCGGTCGATCAACGAGGCTGCGACTCGAGGCCTTCGCGCACAGCGACTTCCGTGTGCTCCACGCGGCCGGCGAGCGCGACCTGCCGAGCCTGCAGGCGCCGCGGCCCGGCTATGACCTGCGCGGCTATATCTCCGGACTGATGGACGCGATCGTCGCCTGCGATCTGGCTGTGGCCCGTTCCGGTGGGTCGGTCTGGGAGCTTGCCGCAGCCGGTCGCCCGTCGGTATTGATCCCGTATCCGCACGCGACGGCGGATCATCAGACGGTGAACGCCCGTTACATGGCTGATGCCGGCGCTGCGGTGCTGATCCCCGATAGCGAGCTAACTCATGAACGCTTACGTACCGAAGTTGAGGCACTGCTGGCGGACCCACAACGGCTGGCCGCCATGGGCCGAGCCGCGCTCGGGCTTGCGCGACCGCACGCCGCGGCGGTGATCGCTTCAGAGGTGCTCGCCGCCGCCGGCGTCCATACCAGTGTGATGAGTGGTGAACCTGCAGGTGAGCTTGAGGCATGAGTGACCTCGCGCGGAGCTCCGGGTCCGACTCCGGTCTCGAAAACGTTGCGCGAACGGATCAGCCATGGGCAGGGCGCGTCCTGCACTTTGTCGGAATCGGCGGCGCCGGCATGAGTGGCCTGGCCCTGATCGCTCACAAGTTGGGTGCGAGTGTCAGCGGTTCAGATAGAAGTACGTCACCGTATATGGAACCGCTGCGCGCGCTTGGAATCGAGCCGGCGATCGGCCATGCGGCAGCGAACATACCGTCCGGTGCGGAGGTCGTGTACTCAAGCGCAATTGGCCCCGATAACCCGGAACGCCAAGCCGGGCGGGAGCTCCACCGCTCCGAGCTGCTGGCCCAGATCGCGCGGCTGAAGCGCTGCCTGGCGGTCTCTGGGGCGGCCGGGAAGACGACCACGACGGCAATGGTCGTGCACGTACTTCGAGGCTGCGACATGGACCCGGCGTATGCCGTTGGTGGGGAACTGAGCTCGACTGGTCTCAACGCCGACTGGGGGGCAGGGGAGTGGATCGTGATCGAGGCCGACGAATCCGACCGTTCGTTGCTCAACTACCAGCCGGAGATCGCCGTGCTCACGAATGCCGAGTTGGATCACCATTCAACCTACAGCTCACGTTTAGACCTGGAGGCCACGTTTGCCGAGTTCACCGGTCGGGCGCGCACCGCTGTGGTGTGGGACCGACCGCAGCTGCTGGCGATCGCGGCCGGGGCCGATGAGGTGATCCCGTACGACGCCGAGCGCGCCGAGCTCACGCCGGAGGGTGCGCGCTTCCGGTGGCGGGAGCGCGACGTGCAGTTGGCCGTTCCGGGCCTCCATAACGCGATCAACGCTGCGGGCGCGCTGAGCGCCTGCGTGGCCGCCGGAGCCGACCCGGCGCAGGCGGTCGCGGCGGTAGCCGACTTCAAGGGCGCGCGGCGCCGCATGGAACTGCTCGGTACTGCGTACGGCGGCGTACCTGTTTACGACGACTATGCCCATCACCCGATGAAGGTGGCGGCCGCGATCGCGGCCGCCAGGTCGCTGCGTCCGGCCCGCCTTGTCGCCGTACTGCAACCGCATCTTTACTCGCGCACGCGCGCGCTCGCGCGTGACTTTGGTGTCGCCCTGGCGGAGGCCGATCTCTGTGCCGTCGTGGACGTATATCCGGCGCGCGAGCTCGCCGTGGACTTTCCCGGGGTCACCGGCCGGCTGATCGCGGAGGCCGCGGCCGACGCAGGTGACGGACGCCAGGTTGCCTGGACGCCAAGCCTGGCCGATGCCCAGCGCTGGCTTGAAGCGACCCTACGTGCCGGCGATCTCTGCCTGCTGATGGGCGCCGGCGACATCGACTCGCTCGGTCGCACGCTCGTAGCCGCCAGCTAGCGAGTCGGTGCCAACTAGCGAGTCGCTGCCAACCAGCGAGCCGCTGCCAGCCAGCGAGTCGCTGCCCGCGGGCGCAAAAAGCCTGTCCTTGCACAGCTCTACCCTTGGCGCGATGGTTGAGGCCCCTCCCGGCGTTCAGCGCGATTTCTCCCTGGCGCGCTTGACGACCATCCGTACCGGCGGGCCTGCCGAGTTCTTCGCGCGGCCCGGAACCATCGGCCAGCTCGAGCGGCTGCTCGCGTGGGCGTCGGAATCTGGCTTGGAGGTAGGGGTAGTGGGCTCCGGGTCGAACCTCCTTGTAGCGGACGTGGGCGTCCGGGGATTGGTCTTGAAGCTGGACAAGGAATTGACAACGATCGAACTCGACGGGATTGCCGGCGACCGCATTGCCTGCGGCGGAGGCGCGCGCCTGCCCGCCGTCTCGGCCGCGGCCGCCAGAGCCGGCCTTGCCGGCATCGAGTTCGGGGTCAGCATCCCCGGAACCGTGGGTGGCGCTGTGCGCATGAACGCCAACGCCTACGGCGGCGCGCTGGCGGACGTCCTCGAATGGATCGACGTGGTCTCGGCGGCAGGCACCGAGCGCCGAACTCCCGATCAGCTCGGCTTCGAATACCGGCGCTCGAACCTGGTCAAAGGCGAGATCGTCGCCCGCGCACGCTTCAAGCTGCATCCCGCTGAAGAGACCGACGTGAAGGCCACCCTCGCGGATCTGCGCGAGCGTCGCAAGCAGGCACAGCCCGCTGGGATCAAGACCTTCGGCTCGACGTTCAAGAACCCCGATGACCCCCGCGCCGAGGGTCGCACAGCCGGACAGCTGCTGGAGGCAGCCGGCTGCCGCGGGCTGCGGGTCGGCGACGCGGGCTTCAGCGACAAGCATGCGAACTTCGTCGAGAACCTCGGCAACGCGACGACGGCTGACGTCGTGGCACTGATGGCGGCCGGTCGCGACCGGGTCAAACGGGAGTTCGGGATCGAGCTCGAACCTGAGGTGCAGGCGCTCGGACCGGTCGAGTTCCCGGCCGACTGGAGGCACGCATGACCGAATGGGGATGCGCATGATCAGCGACAGCTGGGCACGTGAACGGCGCTTCGCGCTGCCCAGGCTCTTGCCACGGCGGCTGCGTTCGCTGCACACGCTCGTGCTGGTGCTGGTGGTCGTGTTGATCGGCTGGCTTGGCTGGACGTGGTACCAGAGCTCTAGCTTCGTGAAGGTGGAGAGCGTGAAGGTGACAGGCCTGAGCGGACCCGACGTGCCCCAGATCCGCGATGCCCTGACAGCCGCTGCGCTGCAGATGACAACCCTCAACGTCGACATGGCGAAGCTGGAGGCCTCCGTCTCCGCGTATTCCTACGTGCACACGTTGACGGTCACGAGCAGTGGCAGACACGCCGTCGTGATCCAGGTCGCCGAGCGCGTGCCTGTGGCTTTTCTGGAGAGCGGCTCGAGCAGGCGACTGGTCGATGCCGACGGCGCCTTCCTGTCGAACAGCACGCCCGTCCGCGGGGCACTGCCTGTCGTTCCCGTGAGCTCCGCGCAGGGAAGCGGCAGCGTCAGCGCGCCTGGCGCGCGCGCCGCGGTCGCCGTGTTGGCGGCGGCGCCCTACGCCCTGCTCTCGCATATCGCAAGCGCCACCTCCAGCACCATGCACGGCGTCATCGTGCAGCTGCGCCACGGTCCGCAGCTGTATTTCGGACCGAGCGTGCAGCTGGCGCAGAAGTGGGCGGCGGCGGTGGCCGTGCTTCAGAACAGCGATTCGGTGGGCGCCTCCTACATCGATGTGACCGATCCCGGGCGGCCTGCTTCGGGAGCCGGCGTGTCCCCGTCGCAGGCCGCGGCGCTCGGTCTGGCGGTGCCCGGATCATCCACAACCACCGGCACCGCAGGAACCACCGGAAATACGTCTCCTGTCGGTGGCTAAACCTCGACTTGAGGGTTAGGCCCTTTCCAGCCCGACTCTCCGACACTGATCGAGAGTTCCGGGATCTGCAAAGATCGTTGCGCGAGGAGCTTTCCCGTTGACTTGGCCGAAGATAAGGCCGTAACGTGCGAAACTCCCGCAGGGAAGCGAGAGCGGGTAAACGCTCAATGCTGAATCGAGGGTCGGACGGATCATCATGGAAAGCGGCAGTTATCTCGCAGTCATCAAGGTCGTAGGCGTCGGCGGTGGAGGCACCAATGCGGTCAACCGCATGGTTGACGCCGGCCTGCGCGGCGTCGAATTCATCGCCGCCAACACGGACGCACAGGCGCTGCAGATGTGCGACGCCGACATCAAGCTGAATATCGGGACCGAGCTCACAAAGGGTCTCGGGGCAGGCGCCAACCCGGAGATCGGGCAGGGCGCGGCCGCTGAGTCGCGCGATGACATCAAGGAGGCGCTGAAGGGCGCCGACATGGTTTTCGTAACCGCCGGCGAGGGCGGTGGCACCGGTACCGGCGCCGCGCCGGTGATCGCTGACATCGCCAAGAACGAGATCGGCGCCCTTACGGTTGGCGTGGTCACGCGTCCGTTCGGCTTCGAGGGCACGCAGCGCGCGCGTCAGGCCCAGGAGGGCATCGACAGGCTGCGCGAGTTCGTCGACACGCTGATCGTGATCCCGAATGAGAAGCTGCTGTCCGTCGTCGAGCGGCGCGCTTCGCTGACCGATGCGCTGCGTGAGGCCGACAACGTTCTGCGCCAGGGCGTCCAGGGCATCACCGACCTGATCACGATCCCCGGCCTGATCAACCTCGACTTCGCGGACGTGCGCACGATCATGCACGACGCCGGCTCGGCACTGATGGGCATCGGCAGCTCGAGCGGTGAGAACCGCGCGGGTGAGGCTGCCAAGGAAGCGATCTCCTCGCCGCTGCTGGAGGAGTCGGTCGAGGGCGCCAACGGCATTCTCCTGAACATCACCGGCGGCGCCGATCTCGGTCTCTTCGAGGTCAACGAGGCAGCCGAGATCGTGTCCGGCGCGGCCGACGCAAACGCGAACATCATCTTCGGCGCGGTGATCGACGACTCGATGTCCGACGAGGTGCGGGTGACCGTGATCGCGACCGGCTTTGACCACGGCCGCGGCCTGGGCGGTGCCACGGCCCGCCCGAGTACTTCATCGCCGTCAAGGCCACGCTCCAACCGGCGCGACGTGACGTTCGACGACCGTCAACGCTCGTCGCTCGAGATCCGTGACGACGAGATCGACATCCCGTCGTTCCTGAAGGACCGCTGAGCAAGCCTTTTCGCAAGCCGTCCGCCCGCGTATTACGCTGGCGGTGAATGGCTGACGCGACGACCGAGACACTGCTGCGCACGCCGCTGTACGCGGCGCACCTCGAGGCTGGCGCCAGGCTCGTGCCGTTTGCCGGCTGGGAGATGCCGATCCAGTACGCCGGGATCCGCGAGGAGCACCTCGCTGTGCGCAGCGACGTCGGCGTGTTCGACGTCTCGCACATGGGGCAGGTCGTGATCAGCGGCCCGCAGGCGCTCGAGCGGGTGCAGCGGCTCGTGTCGAGCGACGTGCGCCGGATACCGGAAGGCGGTGCCCAATACAGCTTGCTCTCCAACGAGCGTGGCGGTGTGTTGGACGACCTCTTCATCTATCGACTCGGGGACAACCGGTTCCTGATCGTCACCAACGCGGCCAACCACACGAGTGACGTCGCCTGGATGCAGTCGCACGGCCAGGAGTTCGATGCCGAGGTCAGCGACTGTCAGAGCGCGTTCGCGATGCTCGCCGTGCAGGGGCCACGCGCGCGAGCGCTCGTGCAGTCGCTGGCGGACGGCTCGCTGCCCTCACGGCTGCATTGCTGTCAGCGCACGGTCGCCGGCGTGCCGTTGCTGGTCTGCGGCACGGGCTACACGGGTGAAGACGGGGTCGAGTTGCTCTGCGATCCCGATCAGGCGTCGCCGCTGTGGGCGGCGCTCGTCGAGGGGGGAGCCCAGCCGGTTGGGCTCGGCGCGCGCGACACGCTGCGGTTGGAGGCCTGCTTCCACCTTCACGGCAACGATCTCGATGAGGATCACGACCCGATCTCCGCCGGCCTCGGCTGGGCCTGTGCCGAGCAGACCGGATTCATCGGCGCCGACGCGATCTCGGTAGTGCGATCTGATCCCGCCCTCCCCGCACTACGACTTGTCCCCTTTTCCATCGAAGGACCCGGCATCGCCCGCCAGGGAAACGCGATCGTCGGCGGCGGGGTCGTCACCAGCGGCTCGTTCTCGCCGAGTCTCGAGCGCGGCGTAGGCTTGGCGTACGTTCCGGCAGCCAGCGCCGAGCCGGGCAGCAGATTGCAGATCGACGTCCGCGGCACGCTCCGCGATGCGATCGTGGAGACAAAGCCCCTGTACCGAAAGGATCAGTAGATGGCCGAGCCGCATTACCCGGACGACCTGAAGTACCACTCTGAGCACGACTGGGCGCGCATCGACGGCGATGAGGCGACCTTCGGGATCACCTGGTACGCGCAGGACACGCTCGGTGAGGTCGTGTTCTTCACCCCGCCCGCGGTCGGCTCGAGCCTGACCAAGGACGAGCACTACACCGAGGTCGAGTCGGTCAAGGCCGTGTCCGACGTGGTCGCACCGCTCTCGGGTGAGGTCATCGAGGTCAACGGCGACCTCGGTTCCGACCCGCAGAAGATCAACGAGGACCCTTACGGCGAGGGTTGGCTGGTACGCGTCAAGCTGTCTGACCCGAGCGAGGTCGACAGCCTGATGGACGCTGCCGCCTACGTAGCCACCCTGCTCGTGAGCCGCTACACGTCGGTAACTGACGATGATCTGCGCGAGATGCTCGCGACGATCGGTGTGTCCTCGGTCGACGAGTTGTTCGCCGATGTTCCGCCGTCTCTGCGCCTCGAGGGCCCGCTGGCCCTCGAGGACGGGCTCTCCGAGCAGGAGGTCTTCGCCGAGCTCCAGGAGCTTGCGGTCCGCAATACCAGCGCCGAGGATGAGATCACGTTCCTGGGTGCCGGTATGTATGACACGTATGTGCCGGCGTTGGTTGACGCGATCATCTCCCGTTCGGAGTTCCTGACTCCGTATACGCCGTATCAGCCGGAGGTCTCGCAGGGTGGGCTGCAGGCGATGTTCGAGTATCAGACGGCGATCAGCGAGCTGACGGGGCTGCCGGTCTCGAACGCGTCGGTGTATGAGGGCCCGAGCGCGGTCGCGGCCGCGGGTTATCTGGCGAAGTTGCACAACGGCCGCAAGCGCTTTGTCGTCTCGAGTGGCGTCCATCCGCATGCGATCGAGTCGTTGGTCACGCTCGCGCGTGGCTGGGGGATGGAGGTCGAGGTGATCGGTCTGCTCGACGGGCTCACCGATCTGAGCGAGCCTCGCGCCGGGACGCTCGACGAGGATGTCAGCGCCCTGATCGTCGCGCAGCCGAACTTCTTGGGCGCGGTCGAGCGCTTGGAGCCGATCGTCGATGCCGCCCATGATGTGGGCGCACTTGTGATCTGCTGCGCTGACCCGATCTCGCTCGGGCTGCTGCAGGCGCCCGGGCGCGCAGGGGGTGGATATCGTCGTCGGCGAGGGCCAGACACTCGGCAACCGGCTCGACTTCGGCGGGCCGTCGTTCGGCTTCTTCGCCGTCACCGAGGAGCTCACCAGGCGCCTTCCTGGACGGATCGCCGGTCAGACCCATGATCTGGATGGCAAGCTCGGGTATGTGCTCACGCTGCAGACGCGTGAGCAGCACATCCGCCGCGAGAAGGCGACCTCGAACATCTGCACTGCGCAGGCGCTGAACGCGCTGGCCGGGATCGTGTACCTGAGTTGGCTTGGACAGCAGGGCCTGGTCGAGCTCGCGGAGCTGCTGGCTCAGCGGACGGCCTATGCGCGCGAGCGGCTGGCGGCGATCCCCGGTGTGTCGCTGGCCCACACCCAGCCGGTGGTCCGCGAGTTCGCGATCACGATCGACGGCGACCGGTTAGACGACGTCATCGCCCACTGCAGGCGTGCCGGGATCAACCCCGGATACCGGCGTCAACGACGCAGACATCTGCTGGTCGCGATCACTGAGAGACGCTCGCGTACACAGATTGACGGGCTGGCCGAGTGCATCGAGGAGGCGCTCGCGTGACCGCGACCGCTGATCACCGCCCGAAGTCGTTCATCGAGGCTGCCGACGACGAGCTGACGATCTTCGATCGCTCCAGGCCGGGGCGTCGTGCGTTCACGCCGCCGCCGCTCGACGTGCCGGCACGACCGCTTGATGAGCTGATCCCGGCCGAGCTTCGCCGGCCGAGCCGGCGCGGATGCCGGAGGTCTCAGAGCCTGAGATCGTCAGGCATTACAACCGGCTGAGCAAGCGCAACTTCGACCTCGACACCGGCTTTTACCCGCTCGGGTCGTGCACGATGAAGCACAACCCGAAGCTGCATGAGCGCGTCGCTGCGCTGCCTGGCCATGCGCGCCTGCATCCGCTCCAGCGACCGGAGGGGGCACAGGGGGCGCTGGAGCTGATGTGGCGCCTGCAGCATGCGCTCGGTGAGATCTCGGGACTGCCGCACGTGTCGCTGCAGCCGAGCGCCGGCTCCCACGGCGAGCTTGCCGGGGTGCTGCTGACGCGCGCCTACCACGAGGATCGCGGCGAGCATCGCACCAAGGTGTTGACGCCCGACACCGCGCACGGCACCAACCCCGCGACGGTGACGATGGCCGGCTACGAGCTCGTCAAGATCGGGACCGACGCAAACGGCAACGTCGACATCGAGGATCTCCGCGCCAAGGCGACCGACGACGTCGCCTGCCTGATGCTGACCAACCCCTCGACGCTCGGTCTGTTCGAGCCGCAGATCGAGGAGATCGCGCAGCATCGTGCACCGCGTCGGCGCGACGCTTTATTACGACGGCGCCAACCTCAACGCGATCATGGGCATCTGCCGCCCCGGCGACATGGGCTTCGACATCGTGCATTTCAACCTGCACAAGTCGTTCACGCAGCCGCACGGCGGCGGCGGGCCCGGCGCCGGGCCGATCGCCGTCTCGGACCGCATCGAGCCGTTCCTCCCGAGGCCGCAGGTCGTCAAAGAGGTACGGGGCGGTACCGATTTCTACACACTCGACGCGGACCGGCCCAAGTCGATCGGCCGGCTGCGTGGCTTCCAGGGCAACTACGGCGTGTTCGTCCGCAGCTACGCGTACATCCGCTCGCTCGGCGCGCCGGGCCTGCGCGAGGTTTCCGAGGTGGCGGTGCTCAACGCCAACTACCTGCTCGCGCGCCTGCGTCAGGAGGGCGTGCTCGAGTATCTGCCGTCCGCATATGAGCGCCTGTGCATGCACGAGTTCGTGCTCTCGGGCGCGCCGATGAAGCGCGAGCTCGGGATCAGGACGCTGGACCTGGCAAAGCGTCTGCTCGACCATGGCGTGCACCCACCGACCGTCTACTTCCCGCTGCTCGTCGACGAGGCGTTGCTGGTCGAGCCGACCGAGACCGAGACCCGGGAGACGCTCGACCGCTTCGCGATGATCGTCGCCGAGATCCTGCGCGAGGCTGCCGAGGACCCGGAGATCGCCCGCGGGGCCCCGTACTCCACACCCGTGCGTCGCCTCGACGAGGCCGGCGCCGCTCGGCGGCCCGTGCTCCGCCAGCAGCTCTGAAGCCGTAGGACAGCGGTCTAAAGCAGTGCGCTTCGCCTAAACGCATGGATGTCGGTGCCGATTACCAGGGCATGCCCTGGAAGGCCAGGAGGGCCTGGACGCGTCAACTTTCGGAGATCCTCTCGATCGATCCGGTCGAGCGGACACTGGGTGGTCGCGCCGGCGGGATGCTGTACATCTTCGCCGCCCTTTCATCCGCCTGCTACCCGTTGCTGCCGGGGTCGTTCGGCGGCCACCTGGTCTGGCTCTACCTGATCGCGGCGACGTCGCTGGCCTGGGGACTGTTCTCGTTCCTGGTGATCGACTGGGAGTCGTTGAATCCCGTTCGTCACACACGTCTCCACGGCGTTCGCTCTCGGCGGCGTCGCGGTGGTGGTGGCGTCAACGGGCGGCTCGCACTCCGCCGCCTGGGTCTACCTGTTCTGGATCGCGCTGTTTGCGTGCTACTTCTACGCGCGCCCCGTGGCGATGGTTTACGTCGTCACCTGTGTGTTCGTGCAGGCGTTCCCGCTGCTCTACGACGCCCGCGCCGTCGACGACGGCTTCCTTTCGCTGCTGATCGTCGCCGGCACCGGCTATATGGCCGTTGGCGGCTGCGTGTCGACCGGCAAGCGGGTGATCGATCGCCTGCGCCTGCGGGCTGAGACGCTCGCCGCCGAACAGGGCGCGCTGCAGCGGGCTGCGAGCGCTGTCATCCGCGGCGAGGACGCGACCCACATCTTCGAGATGGTCAGCTTCGATCTGGCCGAGCTGCTCGGAAGCTCGCTCGGTCAACGTGTCGCGCTTCGATTCCGACGACGCGGCGACCGTGCTCGGGACCTGGTGCGTTCCGGGCTTGCGCGGATTCGTTCGCGGGGAGCAGGTCGACTTCGAGCCCGACGGTGGCTTCGAACGGGTGCTCACGACCCGCTCGGTGATTCGCCGCAACGTCCTGCCGGAGGCCTCGCTGGCACGTGCGCGCGGCTGCAATTCGACACTGATCGCGCCGATCATGATCGACGACGCTCCCTGGGGGGTGATCTCGCTCGCCTCGGTCGATCCGCACGCGTTCAAGCGCTCCGACGAGCAGCGCATCGTGGTCTTCGCCGAGATGCTGGCGCGCATCGTCATCAGTCTCGGCGAACGCGCGCGGCTCGAGGCCGAGGCGCTCACCGATCAGCTCACGGGCCTGCCCAACCACCGTGCTCTACATCAGCGGTTGGCTGCCGACCTGGCGGCGGCAGCGCGGCGTGGGACGCCGCTCTCCGTGGCGATGATCGACGTCGACAACTTCAAGCAGGTCAACGATCGCCACGGGCACGACCGTGGCGACGCGATTCTGCGCCTCGTCGCCGACTGCATGCAGCAGGTTCTCCGGGCCTCCGACACGGTCGGGCGCCTCGGCGGCGACGAGTTCATGTGGATCCTGCCCGACACGGGCGCACACGACGCGGTCAAGGCGGTGGAGCGCGCTCGCGAGCTGATCTCACGCGGCGGACGCAGCATCGACGTTGCTACGACATCGGTGGGGATCTGCGACACGAGCTCGACCTCGGACCCGCGGAGCTGGTGCGGCGGGCGGACGTGGCGCTCTACGCCAGCAAGGCTTCGGGTCGCAACCAGGTGACGCTGTATGACACGGACGTCGCGCAGGCGCTGGACGCCGAGACTCGCGATGCGTGGTTCGAGCGCTCGCAGGCGCTCGCCGGCCTGCGCGCGCTGGCGCGGGCGATCGACGCCAAGGACCCGGCCACGAGCGAGCACTCGGAACGCGTCGCGCAGTTCGTCGGCCTGCTCGCCCAGGCGAGCGGGTGGCCAGATCGAGCGCGTGGCGCGTCTACGTGAGGCGGCGCTCGTGCACGACGTCGGCAAGCTTGCGGTCCCTGACGCGCTTCTGACCAAGCCCGGCGAGCTCACCGAGCGCGAACGAATCCAGATGAGCGAGCACGTGGAGCTATCCGTACGAATCGTGGGCAGCGTCCTCAGCGATGAGCAGGTCTGGTGGATCCGCGGCCATCACGAGCGGCCTGACGGCACCGGTTATCCTGCCGGCCTCCAGGATCGGGAGATCTCGGACGGAGCGGCGCTACTGGCGCTCGCCGACGCCTGGGATGTGATGGTCGCCGGACGCACCTACAGCCGCACCAAGAGCGTCGAGGAGGCTTACGAGGAGTGCGTCTCCCTGGCGGGAGTGCAGTTCACGTTCGCCGCAGTCCGGGCGCTGCACCAGTTGCGAGACAGTGGCGCGTTGGAGGCCGAGCCCGACGATGATGCCGCAGCCGGCGCCGTCGCACGATAGCTTCGCGGCATGGATCGTGAACTTGGCCCGCTCGCCGAGCGCCTGACACCGCGCGTGCACGACGAGATGCGCCAGCTCGTCGACATCTCTACACCGTCGGGCGACCTCGAGGGGACCGAGCGCGCGATCGAGCTGTGCGTCTCCTTCCTGCCCGGCTGGCAGGTGCAGCGCCCGCCTTGCTCGACCGCCGGTTGCGCTCCCGACATGCTCGCGACGGTGACCGGCACCGGGACCAAGAGGCTCCTTTTACTGGGGCATCTGGACACTGTCGTCGCTCACAGCGAGCACCGCGCCGCGGAGGAGGATGGCGACCGCCTCTACGGCTCAGGCACAGCCGATATGAAGGGTGGCGTCGCGCTGTCGCTGGCGGTCGCACGGGCCTGCGCCGAGCTGAGCGAGCAGTACGCCGAGCTGGCAGTGCTGCTGGTCTGCGACGAGGAGTGGCGGGTAGCGCCGTTCAGCCATGTCGAGCGCTTTGCCGGCTATGACACCTGCCTGTGCTTCGAGGCCGGTGAGATCAGCGAGGACGGCGCCGATGGCGTGATCGTCCGCCGCAAGGGCGCGGGCACGATGCGGGTGCGCGCCACCGGCCGCGCCTCGCACTCGGGCTCTGCGCCGCAGCACGGCCGCAACGCCCTGCTGGCGCTCGCGCATGCGGCGATTCATGGGGCGGGTGCCGCCGATCCTGACGGCGAGACCAGGCTGACGGTCGTCCCCACGATCGTCAGATCCGGTGACGCGATCAACGTCGTTCCCGCGTCTGGCGAGCTCGTCTTCGACATGCGCGCCGACGACACCGCCGCGTTCTCACGCGTGCTCGACAGTCTGCCTGCTGGAGATCGGGGGCGCGACGCTCGAGCCGGTCATGGAGCGGGTCTGGCCGGCGATGGACTCGCAGGCGGCGGCAGCGCCGCTGCTTGCGGCCGCCGCCGCGCTGCTCGGGCGTCCGATCGTGCCGAGGGCGCGCGGCGGCGCCAGCGACGCGAGCCACTTCGCGCCCCGGATCCCGCTCACGATCGATGGCCTGGGGCCGCGTGGCGGCGGTGCGCATACTCCCGAGGAGTTCGTGCACCTGCCGTCGCTGAGCGAGCGTGTGGCGGTCGCGCTGGCCGTTGCTCGGGCTGCCATCCTTATGGCATGACTGAGGGCTCTGCGGACCGCCAAGGGCCGCGCCTATTCGACCGAACACGGCCACAGCGCGAGGGCCTGCTGGTGCTCGCCGGGATCGTGCTGCTGATGTGGGTGGTGGAGGCGATCAACTCGCTTGACAGCAATCGCCTGAGCCACGACGGCCTCTACTCGCGCAACGTCTCGCGGTTCTGGGGGATCCTCACCTCGCCCTTCATCCACGCGAGCTTTCAGCACCTGCTGGACAACAGCGTGCCGTTCATCTTCCTGGGCGTGATCATCGCGCTGCACGGAGCGCGCCGGCTGCTGGTGGTGACCGCGTCCATCGTGCTCATCGGTGGCCTCGGAACGTGGCTGATCGGACCCGGGAATACGAGCACGATCGGCGCCAGCGGCATCGTCTTCGGCTACGCCACATACCTGCTCGCGCGGGGCTTCTTCGATCGCAGCATCTGGGAGCTCGGCGTCGGCATCTTCGTCGGCGTGATCTGGGGAGCCGTACTGCTCTCGAGCCTGATTCCGCGCTCGGGGGTTTCCTGGCAAGGCCATCTGTGCGGGGGTATCGCCGGGGTGATCGTGGCCTGGCGCCTCTCGCAGAAGGACCACCGGCAGGCTCAGCCGGGTCGGCCTGACGTCCTCGAGCCGGTGCACTCCTGACGAGGACGCCGCCCGCTAGCCTGCGGGTCAATGCGCATCTTTTCCGGAGTCCAGCCGACCGGCCGTAAGCATCTGGGCAACTACATCGGCGCCTTTGTCCCGCACGTCGCGAGCCAGGAGCGCGGTGAGGGGATCTACTGCATCGTCGATCTGCACGCGACGACCGTCGCCTACGAGCCCGCGAGGCTGCGCAGCGACGTGTATGACCTGCAGGCTGTCTGGATGGCGGCGGGGCTCGATCCGGAGCGTTGCATCCTCTTCCGCCAGAGCGACGTGATGGAGCACTCCGAGCTGCAGTGGCTGCTGAACAGCGTCACCGGCTACGGCGAGCTCTCGCGCATGACCCAGTTCAAGGACAAGTCCGCTCAGCAGGAGTTCATCTCAGCCGGGATCTTCAACTATCCCGATCCTGATGGTCGCCGACATCCTCCTCTACAACACCGACGAGGTGCCGGTGGGCGACGACCAGCGCCAGCACGTCGAGCTAACCCGCGATGTCGCCCAGCGCTTCAACTCGCGCTTCGGCGAGACCTTCGTCGTACCCGAGGTCGTGATCCGAGAGGTCGGCGCGCGGATCATGGACCTGCAGACCCCCGAGAAGAAGATGTCGACCACCGGCGGCACGCCGGCCGGGACTGTCTATGTGACCGACGAGCCCGACGCGATCATCAAGAAGTTCAAGTCCGCGGTGACGGATTCAGGCCGTGAGATCCGCTACAGCGAGGACAAGCCCGGGATCGGGAATCTGCTGGAAATCCTGTCGGTGGTGCGTGGCGTCTCGATCGCGCAGCTGGAGCAGGAGTTCGAGGGCACCGGATACGGCGACTTCAAGCTCGCCGTCGGCGAGGCGGTCGTCGACTACCTCGCGCCAGTGCGCGAGCGCTACGTCGCGCTGCGGGCCGACGAGACGGGCCTCGAAGCGACGTTGCGGACGGGCGCCGAAAAGGCCCGCGCGATCGCGGAGCAGACGATGCGCGACGTCCGCACGGCGATGGGCGTCGGACCCGTCGGCCCCGCGCGTTAGCCCACCGCATTCTCTTCGCGGAAATGTCGGTATTTCGACATTGACGCGAGAAGTCGCAGCCGACCCCCTCAGTACCCTCGCACTCAGTGAGTCCCACTGCCACACGTAGGCCCCTGCGCCTGGTCGACCTGGAGCTCGACCTCGAGGTCTTCAACGGCCCCTTCGACCTGCTGCTCACGCTGATCCTGCGTGAGGAGGTCGATCTGCTCGAGGTAGACCTCGCCGACGTTGTGATCTCGTACATCGACTACCTCGACTCGCGCGGCGAGCTCGACCTCGAGGCCGCCACCGAGTTCCTGGTGCTGATCACCTCGCTGCTCGAGCTGAAGTCGCGGCTGATGCTGCCGGGGGAGGAGATCGAGGAGTTCGAGTTCGACCCGGGCGAGGCCGCCACCGAGCTGCTCGAGCGGCTGCTCGACGCCCACCGCTATCGCGGCGCCGCCGAGCACCTGGCCGGCCTGCTACGCGACCAGGGCGGCTACCGCTTCCGCTCGGCCCCGCTGCCGGCGAGCCTGCGCAAGGCAGCGCTGCCCGAGGCCACGGCCGTATATGACCCGAACCGTCTGGCGCAGGCGATCGGCCAGCTGCTCGTGCTGCCGCCGGAGGTCGATGTCCGTCACATTCCGGTACCGAAGGTCACGGTCGCCGAGCGGCTCGCGCTGCTGCGCAAGCTTCTGCGCCGTGGCTCGTTCAACTTCGACGAGGCGGTCAAGGACGCCGATCGCATCACGGTTGCGGTCACCCTGTTCTCACTGCTCGAGCTCTACAAGCAGGGTGAGCTGACGTGGTCCCAGGAGCAGCCCTTCGGCGAGATCCAGGTATCGACCGCTGAGGTCCAGCGCGCGGAGTGGGCGGCATGAGCCTCACGCTCGCGCGCAACTGTCGAGGCGCTGCTGTTTCTGTCGCCCGATCCGCTCACCGCCGACGCACTCGCGGGTGCGGCGGAGGTCGAGATCGATGAGGTCCGTGCGGCACTCGACGAGCTGGCCACGCAGTACGACGAGCAGGGCCGCGGTCTGGTGCTCAGAGAGCTTGCCGGCGGTTGGGTGCTCTCGTCGCATCCTGAGGCAGAGGAGGCGGCGCGCAACCTGTTCGCCCGCCCGCGCACTCCCGCTCTCACTCCGGCGCAGGCGGAGACACTCGCGATCATCGCCTACCTACAGCCGGTCTCGCGTCCGGAGATCGCTCGGATTCGCGGAGTCAACGCGGAATCGGCCGCCGCAACGCTGCTCGAGCGCGGGCTGGTCGAGGAGTCCGGGCGCTCGCAGTTCGGCGCCGTGCTGTACCGCACGACTGACCTCTTCCAGCGGCTGTTCGGGCTGGAGAGCCTCGAACAGCTGCCGCCGATCAGCGCGTTCGATCCCTCACCGGAGCTCGAGGAGGAGCTGCGCGAGCGGCTGCTGCGGGCCGGCGAGGCGCGTACAGCCGGCTAAGACGGTTACCGCCGCCTCTAAGAGACGGCCACCGCCGCCTCGGTGCTGAGCGCACCGGCGGCCAGCTGCCCGCAGGCTGCGGCGATGTCGCGTCCGCGCGTGAGGCGCACGGTTGCGCCGAGCCCGCGGCGCTCCAGCTCCGCTCGGAACGCCTCGATCGCCTTCGGCGTCGACCCGTGCATGCCCACGTCCGTGGGGTTGTAGGGGATCAGGTTGACCTTGTAGATCTTCGGATCAAGGATCTCCGCCAGCTCGCGGGCCTGGCCCACGGAGTCATTGATGCCGCCGAGCATCACGTACTCGACGAACACCATGCGCCGCTTGCGCTCGTAGAAGCGCTCGCAGGCGGCGAGCACGTCGCGCAGCGGGTAGCGGTCGTTGACCGGCATCAGCTCCGAGCGCAGCGCCGGGTTCGCGGCGTGCAGCGAGAGCGCCAGGCGTAGTGGCATCGGGTCCGCCGTCAGGCGATCGATGCCGGGGATCCAGCCGACAGTCGACACGGCGGTGCGGCGGTTGGTGATGCCGATATCCGGCAGGCGCCGGCACGCCTCCAGGACGTTGTCGAGGTTCATCAGCGGCTCGCCCATGCCCATGAACACGCAGTGGTCGACTTCGGTGATGCGGCGAAAATGAAGCGCCTGGTCGAGGATCTCCGACGCTGTCAGGTTGCGGCCGAACTTCATCTGGCCGGTGGCGCAGAAGGAGCACGTGAGCGGGCAGCCGGACTGCGAGGAGACGCAGAGCGAACGGCGGCCGTCGCGGTAGCGCATCAGGACGCCCTCGAGGGGTCGCCCGTCGGCGGTACGCATCAGCGCCTTGATCGTGCCGTCAGTGGCATGGGCCTCGTGCTCGATGGTCAGCGTCGAGAAGGGCACGGTCTCGGTCAGCGCGTCCCTCAGCGCGCGGGGGAGATTGGACATCTCCTCGTAGGAGGAGGCACCGTTGGCCGTCCACTTCCAGACCTGTGAAGCGCGGTAACTCGGTTCGCCGAGCTCGCTGAGCGTGCGTGAGAGCAGATCGAAATCCATTGAATCTTTATGGTGACAGGCCGATGCGACTCGCCAAGTTCCTCGCAAACTCCGGGGTCGCCTCGCGTCGCGCGGCCGATGGGCTGATCCGCGCAGGGCGCGTCACCGTCGCCGGCGCGGTCGTGACCGATCCCGCGCGCGATGTGGATTCCTCGAGCGGAGTGGCCTTCGACGGGGAGCCCATCGGAATCCAGATCCAGGAGCTCGTCGTGTATGCCGTCAACAAGCCCGCCGGCGTGGTCTCGACAGCCAGCGACCCGCAGGGACGCCCGACGATCGTCTCGCTCGTCCAGACCCCACAAAGGCTTTATCCGGTGGGACGCCTCGATGCGGACACAACCGGCCTGATCCTGCTGACGAACGACGGCGACCTCGCTCACCGCCTGACGCACCCGAGCTTCGAGGTCGACAAGACCTACAGGGCGGTCGTCGCGGGCGGCCCGGTGCGTGAGCGGGCGCTGCGGGCGCTCCGGGCCGGGGTGTTGCTCGAGGACGGGATGACGGCGCCCGCCCGCGTCACACGCGTCAAGCCCGACACGCTGGAGATCACGATCCACGAGGGCCGCAAGCGCCAGATCAAGCGCATGTGCACGGAGGTCGGTCACCGCGTGATCGAGCTGCAGCGCATCCGTTTCGGGCCGCTGCTGCTCGGCGATCTCAAACCCGGTGCCAGCCGGCGCCTGAGCGCCAACGAGGTGAGTCTGCTCAGGGCCGCCGGCCGGCCGCCGGCGCGTGCTGGACAAGCAGGCCGAAGAACGGCGTCCTGATTTCTCGGTGAAGTTCGCGTTTGCTTACGGCTCGCGGCTTGTCGGAGACGAGCCTGACGACCGTGAACTGCTTGACGCGGAAGCGGCCAAGCTCATGGAAGCCCGGGATCGTGAAATTGCTCTGCAGGGTCGAGCGGTACAGGTTGCAGCCGGCGCCCCACCAGCACAGCCAGTGTTCGTTCGCGCCGCGCGGCGAGCTGGTAGCGATCACGTCGATCTCGGTTATGTCCGAAGCGGCGCGGTGATATCCGAGCTTGTGGGTGCGCTCCATGTACACCTGCGTAAGCGACTCGAGCCAGAAGTTTCGCTGGAACACGAGTAGCCGCTTGGCGTCACTTGGCTGGTGCAGTGCCGGCCACGGTCCCAGGGCCTTGGCGAGCGCCGGCCAGTCGGGACGTTGCAGCGTGTAATCGGTCGCGACGCTCACAGTCGCCACCAGACCAAGACTGCAGAGCGCCACCGTGATCGCCACGCCCAGCCGGCCGGCGCGGGTGGCGGCGAGGCCGGCGCCAAGCGCGATCGCCGCCGGAAGCCAGAGCGCCAGCAGGTTGCGGGTCAGCACCGTGTCGCTGCCCGCAGCGACCACCGCCATCACCAGCGCAAACCCAGCGATCGCAATGACGGCCGCACCCAGCGCGCCACGCCGCTCGTTCACGGAACCGCGCCTGATCAACAACACGAAGCCCGCGACCGCTAGCGCGAATCCGATCCACATCAGCACGACGTGCGCGTGCGAGCCGGTGCCAAGCAGGAATTGGGGGAGGATCTGCGCGAGGCGGTCATTGAGCGGCGCCTTCTTGATCCAGGACGAGTTGCCCTTGTTGCTCTGCTCTATGAGCAGTGGCAGCAGGCCGCCACCGCAGGCGGCCACGAACGCCACCGCCAGCCAGGCGCCGATCTGGCGCCGGTGGACGATCAGCAGCCAGACCGCCTCGGGAACGACCACCAGCGCGGCGTCGTAGTGGCTTGCCAGCGCGAGGCCCGACGTCACCGCCCATGCGCCCAGCCGCTTGGGGCTGGGCTGGTCGCGCGCGTAGGCGAACGCCAGCAGTGTGCATGCGCCCATGAGCACCAGCAGCTCATACGCCCGTGCCTCCTGCGAGTACCAGATGAGTAACGGATTGAAGGCAGCCAGCGCTGCCACAACCAGTCCCGCCCGGCTGCTGCCCAAAAGGCGCGTGGTCGCCAGATAGGCGACTGGCACGACGGCGATGCCGAACAGTGCTGACAGAGCCCGCAGGTCGGCGGCGCCGCGCCCGAAGATATGCGTCCACACCCATGCGAGCAGGTAGTAGAGGTAGGGCGTCGACTCGGTCTTCGGGATCGTGGTCAGCATGCGCCCGAGCGGCAGCTTGACGAGCATCACCGTGTAGGCCTCGTCGAACCAGAGCCCCTGATGCCCGATCCCGTACAGGCGCAGGAGAGCGGCCACGAACGTCAATGCGGCGAGTGCCGCAACGACCGGACGCGTGGGAGTTGGACGCGCAGCGGAAGCAGGGTTGCGGGAGCTGGCTCAGCACGCGGTCCAGCGTGTCAGACAGTGCTCAAGTCTGCTCGACAAGCTGCGCGTCGTGTCCGGTCTCATGCCCGGAGCGGATGAAATGGCGATTCTCGTAACGAAGCGGCTTCGGGAGATCGCTGACGCGCACGGTGGTCGGCCTGGATGCCCGCATCACGAGGATTCCGAAGTCGCGGATGCGTCGGCGCGCCACCACCCTGAATCCCGGAACGACGTACCGGCGATCCAGACGCGAAGGCACCAGGTTGCACTCCGAGCCCCACCAGCAGAATCCGCCGAGCCCCTTGTGCGGCAGCGCCGCGACCACGTCGATCTCAGCGATCCGAGGCAGGGTCCGCTTCTGCTTGATGTAGTGCAGATCCGTGACATACAGCCCGAGCGGCAATAGCCCCGGGTTGTCCTGGATGACCACGATCCGGCCGGCACCGCCGGACTCGCCGGCAGCGGGCCAGCGTCCGAGGGCTGCGGCCACGAGTTGCCAGTTCGGGCGCTGGTACGCGTAGGTGGTGTCGACGCTGACCACGGCGGTGATCCCGATCGCACACAGGACCGCGCTTGCGCCGATTCCGACGAGGCGCGCACGTGCCGCGCCCAGGCCGGCTGCCAGGAACACCGCCGCCGGCAACCAGATGGGCAGCAGGTTACGCCCGAGCAGCGTGTTGTGGCCCAGAATTGCGCTGAGCAGGAATCCGGCCAGGGCCAGGCCGCCTGGGAGCAGCGCGCCCTGGCGCTCACGCCGACGCGAGCGCCAGATCAGCAAGGCGATTCCGATCGCGACCATTGCGTACGCCAGGAACTTGAGCAGCACGCGCACATGGGTCTCGGGCCCGAGCAGGAACAGCGGCAGCACCTGCTTGAGCCGCAGCCAATACGAGGAGTGCGCGATCCAGTTGTTGCTGTGAGTGCCGTTCTGAGCGATGGCGAGCGGTGTGAGTGCTGCTCCGACGGCCACGATCAGGGCGATCCCGGCGTAGACCGCACGCAGCATGACGGTGCTCGTACACCAGCCACGCGGCCTGGGGGACGATCACGATCACGGCGTAGTAATGCGTGAGCAAGGCAAGCGAGCACGCGAGCGCCCACAGCGCCAACGCGAGCGGTCGCGGCCGCTCACGGGCATAGGCGAACGCGAGCAGGGTGACGGCCGAGAACAACAGGAGCATCGAGTAGGCGCGCGCTTCCTGCGAATACCAGATCAGAAAGGGATTGCAGGCGGTCAGCGCGGCGACGATCAGCGCCGCGCGCCGGCTCGGCAGCAGCTTGCGTGCAGCGGCGTAGGCAATGGGGATCGCGAGCGTGCCACACACGGCCGAGAGCGACTTCAAGCCGGCCGGACCGAAACCGAAGATGCGGGCCCAGAGCCAGGCGATGCAGTAGTAGAGCGGTGGGGTCGACTCCAGTTGCGGAATCAGGCGAAGCATCTCTCCGGGACCCCGTCCCACGAGCAGGGCCGTATATGACTCGTCGTACCAGAACCCTTGGCGCCCGATCGCGTAGAAGCGCAGGAGCGCTCCAAGTCCTGTGAGCAGGAGGATGGGCACGCGCGGCAGGATGTCAGCCTGAGCTAAAGATTGCGGCTTTGACAGAATCCCCTGCCCATGCAGCGATTGTTCGCGCTCCGAGGCGCCAATTCCGTGGAGCGCAACGACGCTCCTGCGATTCTCGCAGCCACCGACGAGCTGATGCGCGAGATGATCACGCGTAACGAGCTCACGCCCGAAACGATGGTGAGCTGCATCTTCACCCTCACTCAGGATCTCGACGCCGAGTTCCCAGCTGTAGCCGCCCGCCAGCTCGGGCTGAGCCAGGTGCCGCTGCTGTGCACGCGCGAGGTTCCGGTTCCAGGATCGCTTCCTCGCGTTGTACGGACGCTCATGCACTACTACGCCGACGAGGACCACGTGCCCAAGCACGTCTACCTCAACGAGGCGCGAGTGCTCAGGTCCGACCTCGATTCCGCACAGTAGTCTCGACGCGATGTCACTCGAGTTCGCGGACAAGACCCGGCGCATCCCGGTCTACCCGGTCGCCGCCGGCTACAGCCTCGGAAACGATGTCGCAATGCTCGCCTCCAACGAGTCCGCCTTCGGGCCGCTGGAGCCGGTCGTCGAGGCGGCGCGTCACGCGGTGCTCGGTGCCAACCGCTACCCCGACCCGTCCTACACGCAGCTCCGACGGGCATTGTCGGACCGGTACAGCGTGCCATGGGAGCGGGTGGCGTTGGGTTCGGGCTCATGCGACCTGCTGCTGGCTGCCGGCGATGCGCTGCTCGAACCGGGAGCCGAGCTCGTGTACGCCTGGCCCGCCTTCAGCATGTATCCGCACCTGGCGGCCGCCTCCGGGGCGCGCGCCATCGAGGTGCCGCTGACGGCCGACGCCGTGCACGACCTTGACGCGATCGCAGCCGAGGTCACGGTCGCGACGCGCCTCGTGCTGATCTGCAACCCGAACAACCCGACAAGCACGGCGCTTCCACTCGAGGACATTGAGGCGTTCCTTGCGAAGGTCCCCGATCACGTCTGCGTGATCCTGGATGAGGCCTACGTCGAGTTCTCACTGACCGTGGGCGATCCGTTCGCGTCGCTGCCGCTGCTCGCCAAGCACCCGAACCTCGTGATCCTGCGGACGTTCTCGAAGGTTTACGGCCTGGCCGGCCTACGCGTCGGCTACGGCCTCTGCGGCAGCGAATCATTCCGGATCGCCGTGGACCAGGTGCGCCAGCCGTTCTACCTGACGAGCGCCGCCCAGGCTGCCGGCGCCGAGGCGCTGAAGTACCAGGACGAGGTGGAGCGCCGTGTGGTTGCGACGGTGGCCGCGCGCACCACCGTCACCGACGCGCTGCGCGAGCGTGGCTTTTGGGTGGCTGAGAGCGACGCCAACTTCATCTGGGTCCAGCTCTCCGAAGACGGTGAGGACGGCCCAGTCGTGGACGCCCTGCGCGAGCGCGGTGTGATCGTGCGGTCCGGCACCGCGCTCGGCGGTCCGGGCTTCGCCCGCGTGACGCTCGGCACCGACGCCGAGAACGCCCGCTTCCTCGCGGCGCTCGGCGAGCTGTAGCCCGGAAAAGTCCTCCTACAGCACAGTCGCCGGGAATAGACTCCCGGACTCCGACCGATTTGGGTCGCAACTAGTCAAGGGGGCCGCAATGGCGCCGGGGCTTGACCGGGTTGGCCTGCATGGGTTTCGTTTCACGTTTGCGCTGCGCTGCGGGCTCGTGGCAGTCGCCGCAGTGGTGGCGTTCGCGGTGCGGGCCGACACTGCTCGGGCCACGTCCGGCTTCGTGGAGCAGGCGGCCTCGACGACGCTTCCGCAGGGCCCCGGTTACTACAACTACATCAACGCGTCGGCCTGCGGATCCGCTGACTGCGCATCGGTCGGGGCCTACGAGGATTTCAACCCCGCCCATTACCCGCAGGCGCTGGTGATCACGAGTACATCCGGGATTCCGAGCGGCGGTGTTGGCGTGCAATTGCCCTCAAACGCGACCAGTTTCCTGCCGTTGTCTGAGCTGTCGGCTGCGAGCTGTTGGTCGGGAGGCTGCGTCGCGGTTGGCTACTACAGGGACGCCTCATTCAACAACCAGGCGCTTGTGGTGTCGATCACGAACGGATCTGTGGGCAATGGTGTCGAGGTCGCCCTGCCCTCTGATGCCGCAAGCAGCTCCATTGTCCAGACAGCAGGGCTCAACAGCGTGAGCCTGCTCGTCTGCAGGTGCGTGCGTCGCGGTCGGGGACTACACCGATACGTCCGGCAGCCAGCTGCCGCTCGTCGTTCCCATCACCAGCGGCATAGCCGGCGTCGCTGTGGAAGGTCCGCTGCCCAACGGTGCCGCTACCAGTCCGGGCGCGCAGTATGCGAGTCTGGGTGCGCTGAGCTGCACCGCTTCCGGATCGTGTCTGGCGGTTGGCTCTTACACCACCGCTGCCGGAAATGTTCTGCCTTTTACCGAATCAGTGAGCAACGCTGCCCCGAGCAACCCAGCCGCTGTGCAGATACCTGGCAACTCGCTGACCCCCAACCAAGCCTCACTCCAGTTTGTGAGCTGCTGGTCTACCGGATCCTGCGCAGCGGTCGGCAGCTACCAGGACGCATCGGGCGACACCGAGGAGCTAGCCGTCCCGATCGTCGGCGGCATGCCCGAGTCCGGAGTAGAGGTCAGTCTGCCGCCCGGGAGCGACTCCTCAATGGGCCCGCCGGGGCTCTCGGGCGTCGCCTGCCAGTCAACCGGCGCCTGCCTTGCGGTGGGCTCGTACTTCGATACGGCGGATAGCCAATACGCGATGGTCACGCCGATAACGAACGCAACGGTCGGCGCCGGCATGACCATCTCCTTCCCGTCGAACGCGGCTGCGAACGGGACTGGCTCCGACTTGAGCGCAGTCAGCTGTCCTCCGGCAGGGGCATGTCTTGCGATCGGCTGGTACACCGACACATCAGGCAACGCCGACGGCTTGAGCGTCAGCTTCTCCGGAGCGAACGTCAGTCCCGGCGTGCAGGCGGCCGCACCGCCGGACAACTCCACGGCACCCTTCGACCACCTCGAGGCCGTTGGGTGCGGCACATCTGGGTCCTGCCTCGCGGCCGGTGACGAAGTGGACCAGTCCAGCGTGTTGGTGCCTTACGTCGTGAGTGCGGGGGCGCCGGTTTCGATCACCACGACGACCCTGCCTGGTGATGTCGTGGGCCGGCCGTATCAGGCGCCGCTATCGGCGACTGGCGCTTGGGGCTCATACACGTGGTCCCTGAATACGGGGCACCTGCTGCCCGGGCTCAGCCTGAGCCAGACAGGGGTGATCTCCGGGGCGCCGAGGGCGTCGGGCACCGACACGTTCTCGGTGAAGGCGACCAGTAGCGGGTCACCGGTTCAGACCGCGACGCAGTCGCTGTCGCTGAAGGTGGCTGCGTCCAAGTTGCGCCTTACGGCCAAATCGGCGGTCGTGCAGAAGAACAGGGTGACGTTGCGCGTGGGCTGCTCGCTCGGTGGCTGCGAGGGGATTGCGAAGCTCGAGATCACCGAGACTGTGGCGGTCAAGCACGGCAAGAAGCGGGTCCACAAGAACGAGTCGGTGGTGATCGGCAGCGCGCACTTCTCGGTCGCCGAGGGCAAGACGGGCACGGTGAAGCTGTCGTTGAACGGGGCTGGCGTGCGCGCTTTGGCGAGCCACAGCCCGCTCCCGGCGACGCTGATCGCGACTGTGAGCGGCGTCAAGGAGACGGTCGGCCACGTGACCTTGAGAGCCGCTCCCGCATTGAAGAAGAAAAAGCACTGAGCATCAACACAGCCGTCGGGGCGGCGGGCGGGCCTCGACAGCCGTGCTAGATTCGCGTGCAGACGCGCATGAACGACCTTCGCCCAAACACCTTCGGCTGGTCCCTCTACGCGCGCTACTACGCCTGGCGATTTAGCTAGGCGCTCGGCTAGACACCCCCTTTTCGTCCGGTCAAGGCGCGGACGACGGAAGCGGAGCCGAGCGCCGGCAGTCCTGCGCCGATGCCATGCGCGTAACCCGCGACGGCTGTTTCCGTACAGTCAATGACGCACTCAAGAGGATTCGAGACGATGAACCGCCAAACCAAGAGCCACGCGCGATGACCGTGATCCGCGCAACCCAGGTCGATGCGGTCCGCGATCAGCGGATCGAGCGCCTCGTCCCGCTGATCACCCCGCAGGAGCTGTTCGACGAGCTCCCGCTGGATGATGATCGCGTCGGGGTTCTATTGAACGGCCGCGCCGCTGCCCGCGCGGTACTCGACGGCGACGATGACCGGCTGATGGTCGTCGTCGGTCCCTGCAGCGTGCACGATTTTGACGCAGCCCGCGAGTACGCGGAGCGCCTCAGCGCAGAGGCAAAGCGCCTGGGTGACGATCTGCTCGTCGTGATGCGCGTCTATTTCGAGAAGCCCCGCACCACGATCGGCTGGAAGGGTCTGATCAACGATCCGCACCTGGACGGCTCCGGCGACGTCAACACCGGCCTGCGGCTGGCGCGGCGCTTCCTGCTCGAGGTGCTGGGTCTCGGCGTTCCTGTCGGCTGCGAGTTCCTCGACCCGATCACCCCGCAGTACATCTCGGATCTCGTTTCCTGGGGCGCGATCGGTGCCCGCACGACCGAGAGCCAGATCCATCGACAGCTGGGGTCGGGCCTCTCGATGCCTGTCGGCTTCAAGAATGGAACCGACGGCAACGTGCAGGTGGCAGTCGACGCCGTCCGCGCTGCTGCCGCCCGTCACGCGTTCCCGGGCATCGACGCGGACGGACGCTCGGCGATCCTGCACACCCGCGGTAACAGCGACTGCCACATCATCCTCCGCGGCGGCAAGTCGGGCCCCAACTTCGGCCCGGAATCGGTCGCCCACGCGACCGAGCTCTTGCGCAAGTCGAGCCTCCCGGAGCGGATTGTGATCGACCTCTCGCACGACAACAGTGGCAAGCGCCCGGAGCGTCAACCCGAGGTCGCGCGCGCGGTGGCCGAGCAGGTCGCCGCCGGTGACCGCACGATCAACGGCGTGATGATCGAGTCGTTCCTGATCGAGGGCAACCAGCCGGCCGGGCCGCTCGAGACGCTCACGTATGGGCAGTCGATCACCGATGGATGCATCGGTTGGGAGACGACCGCACAGGTGCTCGGCGAGCTCGCCGCGGCGGCCCGCGCCCGCCGCTCGAAGAACAGCTAAGCAGCGTTGCGCGTCGCGGTCATCGGCCTTGGTCTGATCGGTGGCTCCATCGCGCTGGCGGCGCGCGAGCTGCTGACTGCTGAGGTGAGCGGATGGGACGCCGATCCGCGCGTGATCGAAACGGCCGTCAAGCGCGGCGCGGTCGCCTCCGGCGCTGGCTCGCTTGCCAGCGCCGTCGCTGAAGCGGATGCCGTGTTCGCCGCCGCGCCGGTGGGCGCGCTCCCCGAACTCATAGGCGAGATCCTTGCGCACACCAACTCGGACTGTGTGGTCACGGACGTCGGCTCGACCAAGCACACGATCGTGAACACCATCGAAGATCCGCGCTTTGTCGGTGGTCATCCGCTCGCGGGTTCTGAGGCCAGCGGGATCGACCATGCACGCGCCGATCTGTTCGACGGCAGCACCTGGTATCTCACTCCAGGCCCCCGCACTGCCCCCGACACCACCTCGCGGATAGCGCAACTGATCACCGGCGTCGGGGCGGACGTGACCTGGCTCGACGCCGCTGAGCACGACCGCTTGATGGCAGCGGTCTCCCACCTGCCACACGTTTTTGCCAACGTACTCGTGTCGCACGCGCTGAAGTTCGGGGTTCACGGAGCGGTGGGCCCAAGCTTCCGTGACGCAACGCGTGTCGCCGGCGCCAATCCCAACATCTGGAGTGCGATCTTTCTGGACAATCGTGACGAGGTGGGAATGGCTATTGATGACGCGCTTGCTCTGCTCGAGCAATTCCGCCACCACCTGGAGCAGGGCGACGAAGCCGCGGTCCTGGCGTGGTGCCAAAACGCGGCGGCTGAGCGTGAAAGGCTGAGGCAGTGAGCGACTGCGTTCACGTCGCGCCCGGTGACCCACCGTCGCGCTGGGTGGTCCGCGTTCCCGGGTCGAAGAGCATCACCAACCGGGCCCTGCTGCTCGCGGGTGTCGCCTCCGGCCAGTCGGTGCTGCTGGATCCGCTCGCTGGCCGACGACACAGTCTCGATGGCAGCGGCACTGCGAACGCTCGGAGTCGCCATCGACGAGCAGGCCGACGCCGACGGTCGGCTGCGCTGGTCCGTCGAAGGCCTGGGGGGCGCACCGACCGGACCCGAAGAGGTCTACTGCGGGATGGGAGCCACCGTGGGCCGCTTCCTCGTGCCGATGCTCGCGGCTGGACGCGGGCGCTTTGCCGTGGACGCGCACGCGCAACTGCGACGCCGCCCGCTCGGGCCGGTGCTCGCGGCGCTGCGCGCGCAGGGTGCGGCGATCGACGGTGACGCCTTTCCGCTGGTGATCGGGGCCTCTGGCCTGTCGGGCGGTGAGGTGCAGGTCGACGCTTCCGTCTCCAGTCAGTTCCTGTCGGGGCTGCTGATGGCAGCGCCGTTTGCCAGGGCCAACACGCGGTTGCGGTTCGAGAAGCTTGTCAGTAGGCCCTACCTCGATCTGACCCTGAACGCGATGCGGGCATTCGGAGTCGAGGCGGAGGTCGACAGCAGACGCGATCTCTGTCGCGCGCGGCGGCTTACCGAGCCGCCGAGTTCCCGGTCGAGCCCGATGTCTCGACCGCCTCGTACTTCCTTGCGAGCGCTGCGCTCACCGGGACGACTGTGCGGCTGCCTGGGCTCGATCGCCGCGCGGACAGCGCAGGGCGACATCGAGCTCGTCGAGTTGCTGGAGCGGATGGGGTGCACGGTGCACGATGGCGAGGCGCTCGAGCTCACCGGGCCGCCCAGCTGCACGGCATCGAGGCCAACATGGGCAACAGCACGCGATGTGTTCATGACGCTCGCCTGCGTGGCCGTCTTCGCCGAGGGCCCCACCACGATCACCGGGATCGGCCACGCGCGTGTGAAGGAATCGGATCGCATCGCCGCGTGCGCCGAGAACCTCAGGCGGCTGGGGATCGAGGTTGACGAGGGCCCGGACTACCTGCGGGTGCATCCCGGCGCGCCGCAGGGGACCTGGCTGCCCACCTATGACGACCACCGCATCGCGATGGCCTTCTCGCTGATCGGGACCCGCGACGCTGTGACGCTCGAGGATCCGGGCGTCGTCAGCAAGACCTGCCCGGAGTTCTTCGATCTGTGGCGCGCGACCGGTGCCACGGTGATCATGGGGGACAGCTGATGGTGATCGCGATCGACGGACCCGCCGGAGCGGGAAAGTCGACGGTCGCCAGGGCTGTCGCCGACGCGCTCGGCTTTACCTATCTCGACACCGGAGCCGATGTATCGCTGCGTGGCGCTTGGCGAGCCTGCGGCGTCAGCGCGCCACCCGCCGACGTGGCAGCTCGGATCGAGCTCTCGCCTGGGCGATCGCGTGCTGCTGGACGGCGAGGACGTCACCGACGCGATCCGCATGCCGGAGGTCTCAGAGCGCGCCTCCCAGGTGGCCGCTGAGCCGGGGGTGCGCCGGGCGATGGTCGCGCAGCAGCGGCGGCTTATGAGCGACGGCGATTGGGTTGCTGAGGGCCGTGACATCGGCACCGTGGTCGCGCCCCACGCAGAACTCAAGGTGTTCCTGACCGCCGATCCGGCCGAGCGCGCGCGTCGAAGGGCCTCCGAGCTTGGGGTCGACCACGAGATGGTGATGGCGGAGCAGACGATCCGCGACGAGCGCGACGCGAGCCGGGCGGATTCTCCGCTGCGCCCTGCCGACGGTGCCGTCGAGCTCGACACGACGGGGCTGACGCTCGAGCAGGTGGTCGAGCGTGTGGTCTCGCCGTTCGGCGCGCTAGCGCCGCACGCTAGGCTCGAATCGGCCATGAAGGTCGCAATCGTCGGATACCCGAACGTCGGCAAATCGTCGCTGGTCAACCGCCTCACCGAGTCGCGGGAGGCGGTTGTGCACGAGCTTTCGGGCGTCACACGAGACCGCAAGGAGCTCGACACCGATTGGAACGGGCGTCCCCTGACGCTGATCGACACCGGCGGTGTCGACCTGGATGAGCGCGACGACCTGGCCCGGCAGATCCAGCAGCAGTCGCGTGAGGCGCTGGCGGAAGCCGACGTCGCCGTGCTGGTGGTCGACGCCAGGGCCGGCGTCCGCCCTGGCGACTTCGACATGGCGGAACTGCTGCGAAAGGTAACGATCCCGGTGATCGTCGCCGCCAACAAGGTCGACTCGGTGAAAGATCTGTCGCTCGCCTACGAGTTCCACCAGCTCGGCCTGGGCGAGCCGATCGCCGTGTCGGCGGCACAGGGTCTGGGCACCGGCGACCTGCTCGACCGCATCGTCGAGGTCGGCCCCGAGCACGACCGTGAGCCGTCGCCGGAGGACCCGATCCGCCTGGCGCTGATCGGCCGGCCCGAACGTCGGCAAGTCCTCGCTGGTCAACCGCTTCCTCGGATCCGATCGCGTGATCGTCTCCGACATCGCGGGCACCACCCGCGACGCGATCGATCTGCCGATGACCTTCGAGGATCGGTGCGATCGTGCTGGTCGACACCGCCGGCATGCGACGTCAGGCGAAGGTGGGCGAGTCGCTCGAGTACTACACGGCGCTGCGCTCGCAGCGCGCTGCCGAGCGTGCGGACGTGGCGCTCGTGATCTGCGATGCGACCGACGGTGTGACCTCTCAGGATTTCCGCGTCGCCGAGATGGCGATGAAGTCGGGCTGCGCGACGGCGCTCGTCCTGAACAAGTGGGATCTGCAGGCTGAGATGCGGGGGCGCGGTCGGGCCCGACGAGCTCGATCACGAGCGCATCCGCGTCAACCGCAAGCTGCGTCTGCGCCCGCGCGTGCTGACCGCCAGCGCCAAGACAGGGCGCAACGTCGAGCGGATCCTGGTCGAGGCCGTCGGGCTCGCCGACCGCAGCCGCAGGCGCATCCCGACCTCACAGCTCAACCGCTTCATTTCCGATGTCGTCGCGCAGCGCCAGCCGCCGTCGAGCAACAACCGCCGCCATGGCAACCAGCGGCTCAAGCTGATCTACATGACGCAGACAGGCGAGCGCCCGCCGCGGTTCTCGATTCAGGTGAACTCGCACGCGCTGGTCACGCGCGATTACGCCTACTACCTCGAGAATCGCATGCGCGAGCGCTACCGCATGGAGGGCATCCCGCTGATGATCGACTTCGTCGAACGGAACGAGCGGCGCGGCCGATACGCTTCGCGCGATGCTTGACAACGAGTTCCTGTTCACCTCCGAGTCCGTCACCGAGGGGCATCCCGACAAGATCGCCGACCAGATCTCCGACGGCGTTCTGGACGCCGTGATCCGCGATGACCCGGACGCTCGTGTCGCCTGCGAGACCCTTGTGAACACTGGGCTTGTGGTCGTCTCCGGCGAGATCACCACCAGCACCTACGTCGACATCCAGGAGGTCGCTCGCGACACGATCCGGCGCATCGGCTACACGGATGCCGCCTTCGGCTTCGACTACAAGACCTGCGCGGTCCTCAACACGATCGACAAGCAGTCGCCGGACATCGCGCAGGGCGTCGACGAGGCCTATGAGATGCGCGGCGAGTCGGGCGACGAGCTCGACCTGGCGGGCGCCGGCGACCAGGGAATGATGTTCGGGTACGCGACAAACGAGACGCCCGAGTTGATGCCGCTACCGATCTCACTGGCACACAAGCTCAGCAAGGCGCCTTGCAGAGGTCCGCAAGAGCGGCGAAGTCCCGTATCTCCGACCCGACGGCAAGACCCAGGTGACGGTGCGCTACGTCGATGGCAAGCCTGTCGAGGTGGAGAAGCTGCTGATTTCCAGCCAGCATGCCGAGGGCTCGGAATCGCTGATCCGCGAGGATCTCTGGGAGCACGTCGTGCTGCCGACGCTGCCGCCGACGATCTACGACGCGGCCAAGCTTCGGGAGAACTTCCTCGTGAACCCGACCGGCCGCTTCGTGATTGGCGGACCGATGGGTGACTGTGGCCTGACCGGCCGCAAGATCATCGTCGACACCTATGGCGGGTTTGCGCGCCACGGCGGTGGCGCATTCTCAGGCAAGGACCCGTCGAAGGTCGATCGCTCGGCCGCCTACGCGGCGCGTTACGTGGCCAAGAACATCGTCGCGGCCGGGCTTGCCGACAGGGCCGAGGTGCAGGTTGCCTACGCGATCGGCGTCGCGCACCCGGTGTCGGTCATGATCGAGACCTTCGGCACAGAGAGGATCGGCCGCGGACGGATCCTCGAACTGATCCAGGAACACTTCGATCTGCGCCCGGCTGCGTTCCGGCACTACCTCCGCCTGCATCGGCCGATCTACCAGCAGACCGCGGCCTACGGCCACTTCGGGCGCGAGGAGCCCGACTTCACCTGGGAGCTGACCGACAAGGCACAGGCCCTGCGTGACGCTGCAGGTCTGGACGCCACCGTCGAAGCGCGTAGGGCGTTGATCGCCCGCGTCATCCCGCTGACGCAGACGCGGGCGATCAAAGGCCTCTGGGATTACGAGCTCCCGCTGGAGCTCGCTGAGGCGGGCGTCGGTTCGCTTGCTGCGCGTGCCGTTCTCCGGCCGCACGATCCTCGCTGTCGTCGCGGAGATGGCTGCCACGTCCGACGTGCCCCCGGAGAAGCTCGCCACCGCTGCCGAACTGCTCCCTGCTCGCTTGCCGGCTGACCTCGTCAACTGGCCGTCTGGATGGCCTCCGAGTACTGCTCGACCCCTGCTCGCGCGCTCCAGATCCTGCTGCCCGCCGGCGCCACCCAGGGCCTCGCGCGAGAAGCAGGTCCTTGCTCGCGACCCATCACCGAGTCCGGCGGCTGCCGCTTCACAGACGGCACCCGCCTCACCGCCGGCCAACGGCAGGCCCTTCAAGCCCTGGACGCGGTCCAACCGTCAGCCTCCACTGCTCGGCACGCCAGCTCCTACGCCGCCTGGAGTCACGCGGCCTCGTCGACGCTCGACCAGGCCGTCCAACCCCGCCGCCCGTCCACGCACGCGGTCTCATCCACCTCCGCTTCAGCCCGCCACCTTGACGGCGAACAAGAGGCCGCCTTGCGCCCATATACGAGGCCCTTGCGGCCGTCAGCCGCCAGGAGCGTCTGGGCGCCGATGGCAGTCGCTGAGTTCCTCCTTCATGGCGTCACTGGCTCCGGGAAGACGGAGGTCTACCTCCAGGCCGCGCAGAGGCCACGCTCGACCAGGGCAGAACGGTGATCATCCTGGTGCCGGAGATCGCGCTGACCCCACAGGCGCTGGCCCGGTTCTCGGCTCGCTTCGGAGACATCGTCGCCGTGATGCACTCGGGGATGAGCGCCGGGAAACGGCACGACGAGTGGCTGCGGCTGGCCAGGGGGGAGGCCAGGGTTTGCGTCGGCCCCCGCTCGGCCGTATTCGCACCGCTTGACGACATCGGCCTGATCGTGGTCGACGAGGAACATGAGAGCTCCTACAAGCACGAGAGCGATCCGCGCTACGACGCCAGGACGGTCGCACGCCGGCGGGCTCACGACCACGGAGCGGTACTGTTGCTGGGTAGCGCCACGCCGCGACCGGAGTCGGTATTCAGCGCCACGCCGTCTGATCATGCGCGAGCGCGTCGACGGCCGACCGCTGCCTGCAGTCGAGATCCTCGACATGCGCGGACTGCACAATCCGCTGCATCCCGACACCCGGCTCGCGCTGGCGGACTGCAGACGCGAAGGTGGGAAGGCGATCGTCCTGCTGAACCGCCGCGGCTGGTCGAACTTCCTCTCCTGCGGCTCGTGCGGCCGTGTCTGGATGTGCCCCAACTGCGAGGTCGCGCTGGTGCTGCACCGCGGCGGGGGATACGTGGCCTGCCACCACTGCGGCCACCACGAGCGCGTTCCGTCGAGCTGTCCCGATTGTGGCTCGGTCTCGGTCGCGCGCCATGGGGCCGGAACTGAGCGACTCGAGCACGAGCTGATCACGGCGCTCGCGGACGCGAACTTCCCGGTCCTGCGGCTCGACGCTGATGCCTCCGGCCTGGATGCGCGCGCGAAGACGCTCGAGCGCTTCCATGCGGCCGCGAGCGGCGTGCTCGTCGGCACCCAGATGGTGGCCAAGGGCCACGACTTCGCCGATGTCGGTCTGGGCATCGTCGTCGATGCCGATCAGACGCTCAGGTTTCCCGACTTCCGCGCCGAGGAGCGCACCTTCGCCCTGGTCACGCAGTTGGCCGGCCGCACCGGACGGGGCGGGTAGCGGCCGCGTGCTCGTGCAGACGATGGAGCCGTCGGCACGACCGATCGTGCTCGCCGCCGATCACGACTCCGAGACATTCGCGCGCGGCGAGCTTCGACGCCGCAAGGCCCTCGGTTACCCGCCGTTCACGACGCTGATCCGAGTGATCTGCGCCGCGGTCGACCGCGACGCCGCCCACAACGCCGCGAATGCTTTGTGCGAGCGGATCTCGGCGGCCTCGGCCACCATGGCGGTGACCGACGCCTCGACCCGGCTGGCGGTGCTCGGCCCGGCACCGCTGTTCATGCTGCGCGGCAAGGCCCGCTACCAACTGGTGGTGAAGGCCACGGAACGAGCTGCTGCCATCACGGCTGTCCGCGACGCGGTCGACGGCGTCAGCGCCGACCGTCGCCACCGCGAGGTGGCCCTCAGCGTCGACGTCGACCCGCAGTAGCGTCGGTTTGCTCCGGCCGGAGCGACTTCGAAGCGGCCACGACGAATAAACTCAAGGCGTGAGCGACGCACTCGATCAGGCCAACACGAGCAGGAGCTGGACACGCCGGCGCGATACCGAGGTCGAGCCGCAGGATCTGGGCGACCCGGAGGAGGCTGAGCACGAGCTCGATCCCGGAGGTCGTCAGCCCGGCGCGACGCGGCGCTGGCCCATGTCCGCAAGTTCGGCGACCCCGTGCTCAAGACCAAGGCGCGCCCCGTCGAGCGCTTCGACGAAGCGCTGCGCGACGAGGTGCGGCGCATGGGCCTGCTGATGGATGACGCCCTGGGTATCGGCCTGGCCGCGACACAGGTCGGCGTGCTGCACCGGCTGCTCGTCTACAAGGTGCAGTCCGGCGCGCCCTTGGCGGCGCTGGCCAACCCGGTCATCGAGTGGTCCTCGAAGGAAGAGGAGACCGCCGAGGAGGGCTGCCTCAGCCTGCCCTCGGTACACGTCGAGGTCGAGCGGCCCGTCCACGTGCGCGTGAGCGCACAGGATGAGTACGGCGAGCCGATCCTGATCGAGGCCTCCGGCCTCGAGGCGCGCGTCATCCAGCACGAGACTGGACCACCTCGACGGCGTGCTGATCCTCGACCGCACGCCGCGCGACCAGCGCAAGGAGGCCATGCGGACCCTGCGTGAGTGGCAGGAGCGGCAGCGCTCCGCGTGAGGACCGTCTATCTCGGCACGTCCGACTTCGCCGCAGCGGTGCTGCGGCGCCTATCGACTCGCCGCATCGGCCGGCGCTGGTCGTCAGCCGTCCGGACAGCCCGCAGGGCCGGGGCCGCAAGCTGACGCCGCCGCCGACGGTCGTGGTCGCCGCAGGAGCTGGGTTCGACGTCTACCAGCCGGAGTCCGTCAACTCCGACGAGGCGCTCGCGCGGATCGCGGCGGCCGAGCCGGAGCGCTGTGCGTGTGCGCCTTCGGCGCCCTGATCAAGGAGCCGCTGCTCTCGCGCTATCCGATCCTGAACGTGCACCCGTCGCTGCTCCCGCGCTGGCGCGGGCGCCGCACCGATCGAGCGCGCGATCCTCGCCGGCGACGCAGACCGGTGTCTCGATCATGCGGCTGACCGCGGGGCTCGACAGCGGCCCGATGTGCCTGCAGGAGCGGGTCCGATCGATCCTGACGACGACTACGGCACGCTGGCGGCGCGGCTCGAGGCGCTCGGCGGCGACCTGCTCGTGCGGGCGCTCGACGAGCAGCCGGCACTGCGTCGAGCAGGACGAGGCCGGCGTGACCTACGCGGAGAAGCTGACCGCCGATGACCGCCGCCTCGACCCGCGAGCACGCCGAGGCCAGGCGCGTCGGGTGCGGGCGCTGAGCCCGCACATCGGCGCGTACCTGGAACAGCCGGACGGCACCCGGCTCGGCGTCTGGAAGGCCAGGGCGGTTGACGGACGGCTCGAGCTTATCACCGTGCAGCCACCGGGCAAGCGGCCGATGCCGTGGGCCGACTACGAGCGGGGCCACCGGCGGTGAGCGTCGCCCGCGCGCGGCGCGCCTACACGGTCATCCGTCGCGTGTTCGAGCAGGGCGCCTTCGCCGACCGCGCGCTGCACACGGCGGCGGCTGATCTCGACACGCGCGACCGCGCGCTGGCGATGGCACTCGCATACGGAACCGTGCAGCGCATGCGCACGCTCGACCACCTGCTGGCCGGCTTCGTCTCGCGCCCGCTCGAGAGGCTCGAGCCGCCGGTGCTGGCGGCGCTGCGGCTGGGCATCTTTCAGATCGTGTTCCTCGGCGGCGTCAGCGACTACGCCGCCGTCAACGAGAGTGTGGAGCTGGCCAAGGCGAGAGTCGGGCGGTGCCCAGCTGGTCAACGCGGTGCTGCGTCGCGCGACCCGCGAGGGCCGGCAAGCGCTTCGCTAAGCTCGACGACAAGACACGCCGCAGCGCGCGGCGGTGCTGCATTCGGTGCCGGATTGGCTGGCCGAGCTGTGGTGGAACGAGCTCGGGCCCGAACGGGCCCGGGCACTGCTCGCGAGCGTCAACACGCCGGCCGAGTCAGCGATCCGCGTCGAACACGCTGCGAGCACGCCCGAGCAGGTGCAAGCCGCGCTGACGGATCCGACCCGCCCAGCGCGGCCGCTCGGCCCCGCATGGGACGGCCAGCCGGACCTGCCCGAGCTGCCGGAGGTGCTGGTGATCGATGGCGCCTTCGACGCGTTCGGCTCCGAGCTGTTCAAGCAGGGGCGCTGATGCCGCAGTCGCGCGCATCGGCGGTGGTGGCGCGGGTGTTGGCCCCGCAGGCCGGAGAGCGCGTGCTCGACCTCTGCGCGGCGCCGGGCGGAAAGACCACGCACCTGGCGGCGCTGATGGGCGGGGAGGGTGAGCTCGTCGCGGTCGAGGTGCATCCCGGCCGGGCGCGAGCGCTGGCCGAGACCTGCCGGCAGATGGGAGCCGACAACGTGCGGGTTGCGCAGGTCGACGCGCGCGAGTTCAGCGACGCGCAGCCGTTCGATCGGGTGCTGGTCGATCCGCCGTGCAGCGGCCTCGGCACGCTGCAAGCACGCCCCGACCTGCGCTGGCAGCCGCGCCGCGGCAGATCGCCGAGCTCGCGGCACGGCAGGCCGAGCTGTTGCGCGCCGGTGCGCGCAGCTGAAGCCGGGCGGCACGCTGGTGTACTCGGTCTGCACGATCAGCCGTCAGGAGGGGGACGCGGTGGTGGATCGACGCTTCCTGGCGGAGCGACGCGGACTTCACCTGCGAGCAGCGCTGGCAGCTGCTGCCCAGCGACCGACGGCACCGACGGCTTCTTCATTGCCGGCTGCTACGGCGTGCCGGTGAGGCAGCCCGTTACAGTTGGGAATGTGGACGAGGTGCGGGCAATCACTTGGGCCGGAGTGCCCGAACTGCCATGAGCCGTGGCTGCGTCCGAGCGCGCGGCCAGGCCGTACCGGTGCCTGTACTGCATGAGCCGCTACGAGCTGCAGTCCGTCTGTCCGAACTGCGGCGAGCATTCGACGATCGTGCGCATGTCGACGACCGCGATCGTGCAGTGCAACCACTGCCACGGCAGCATGCTCAAGCCCTATGAGCGGCACGCGCCGATGAGCGACCCGCGCGCATCCGCTCACGCGAGGTCGCGCCGTCGATCCTGGCAGCGGACTTCGCGCAGGCTTGGCTCGCAGCTGGCCGAGGTGCTCGCGGCCGGCGCGCGGGTGATCCACGTCGACATCATGGACGGGCACTTCGTGCCGCCGCTCACGTTCGGGCCGAACGTCGTCGAGGCGATCGCCGACCAGGTGCACGGCGCGGGCGCGATCATCGACGTGCACCTGATGATCGAGCGCCCCGAGCGCCAGTTGGCGGAGTTCGTCGAAGGCCGGCGCCGACAGCATCACGATCCACGTCGAGGCGACGCCTCACGTCCACTACGCGCTGCAGGCGGTGCGTGAGGGCGGATGCACCGCCGGCGCCGCGATCTGCCCGGCGACGCCGGTCGCGGCGCTCGCGGACGTGGCCGCCGATGGCGTGCTCGACCTGGCGCTCTGCATGAGCGTCAACCCGGGCTGGGGCAACCAGAAGCTGATCCAGCACTCGTTCCGCAAGCTCGCAGGAGCTGCGCGCGATGCTGCCCGACGCGACCGGCGTCGAGGTCGATGGCGGCGTCAACGCCGACACGGCCAGGAGCGTCGCCGACGCGGGCGCGAACCTGCTGGTTGCCGGCACGGCCGTGTTCGGAGCCGCCGATCCGGGGCCGCCTTCCAACAGATCGCGGCGGCCGCCTGGCCGGCGGGCTAGCCTGAGCCGCCTATCCTTGATAGGTGCCCGTGACCACCGAATCCGATGTGCGTCACCTGGAGCGCGCGATCGAGCTGGCGGCTCTCGGCGGCGATCGCGTGAGCCCGAATCCGCACGTGGGAGCGGTGATCGTGCGCGACGGCAAGGTGCTTGGCGAGGGCTTCCACCGGGAGGTGGTGGGCCTCACGCCGAGGTCGAGGCGATCCGCGACGCGGGCGAGCAGGATCTGACGGGGCGACCATGTACGTCTCGCTCGAGCCGTGCTGCCACCAGGGACGCACGCCGCCCTGTACGGACGCGATCCGGGAGGCCGGGATCGGCCGCGTGGTGGTTGCCTCCGATGACCCGTCGGCGCACGCCTCCGGCCGCGGCCTCGGGATCCTGCGCGACGAGGGCATCGACGTCGTGGTCGCCGATGGTGATCTGGCGGCACGCGCTCGTCTGCTGAACCAGCCGTTCCGCAAGCACGCGCGTACCGGCAGGCCGTGGGTGCTGTTCAAGTCTGCGATGTCGCTCGATGGCAAGGTCGCGACCCGCAGCGGCGACTCGAAGTGGATCTCCGGCGAGTCGAGCCGCCGGCTCGTGCACCAGTGGCGCGCGGCCAGCGACGCGGTTGCCGTCGGGATCGGCACCGCGCTCGCCGACGATCCGGCACTCACCGCGCGCGTCGGCGGCTCTGACTCGCAGACGTTCGCGCCAGCGCCAGCCGCGCCGCGTGATCTTCGACTCGCTTGCCCAGCTTCCGCTGAACGCCAGGCTGCTCGACGACGCCGGCGAAGTCGCCGCTCACGGTGGTGGTGTCGCGGGCGGCTCCGCGAACGGCCACCGACGCGCTGAAGGCGCGTGGCGTCGACGTGATCTGTGCGCGACCGGCGAGAACGAGCCGGCACGGGTCCGCTCGGCGCTCGATCAGCTCGGCGCCGATGGCGTCACCTCGGTGCTGCTCGAGGGCGGGCCGAACTGGCGGGCGCGTTCCTGGACGCGGGGAGATCGACGAGATCAGGCTGTTCATCGCTCCGCTGGTGCTCGGCGGCCGTGGTGCGCGCGACCCGCTGGAGAGCGAGGGCGTCGAGACGATCTCCGACGCTGTCGGTCGCTCACGCTGGATTGCGACCGGATCGGCGACGATCTGCTCGTGACCGCGCGGATCAGGGAGTGGTGAGCTGTTCACTGGATTGGTAGCCGACCTCGGAGAGGTCGTCGGTGTCGATCCCTCCGCCGACGGCGTGCGGCTGCGTGTCGCGAGCGAGCTCGTCGCCGAGATCGCGCGAGGGCGACTCGATCGCTGTCAACGGCGTGTGCCTGACCGCGACGTCGTCGACGACGGCAGCCTTCAGCACCGATGTGATGAATGAGACGCTGAAGCTGAGCTCGCTGGCAGAGGTTGCGCCGGGCGCGCCCGGTGAACCTCGAGCTCGCGATGCGCGCCGACGACCGGCTCGGCGGGCACATCGTGCAGGGTCATGTCGACGGCGTCGGCACGGGTCACAGCGGTCGTCCCGACGGCTTCTCACACGCGTGACGGTCGAGCGCCGCCCGAAGTGCTGCGCTACATGGTCCACAAGGGATCGATCACCGTGGACGGCGTGTCGCTCACCGTTGCAGGCTTGGACGACCGATCATTTACCGTTTCACTGATACCGGAGACGCTTGAACGCACGAATCTCGGACAGGCCGAGCCAGGGACCACGGTCAATCTGGAGGTCGACGTGCTGGCGAAATACGTCGAGCGGCTGATGCCAGGAAGGACGCCACGGTGACCACAGTCAAGAGCTCCGTTCGCCACGATCGAGGAAGCGATCGAGGACATCCGCGAGGGCAAGATGGTCGTTGTCTGCGACGACGAGGACCGTGAGAACGAGGGCGATCTGACGATGGCCGCGCAGTTCGTGACGCCCGAGGCGATCAACTTCATGGCCAAGGAGGGGCGCGGGCTGATCTGCCTGGCGCTGACCCCTGAGCGCTGTGACGAGCTCGGCCTGAACCTGATGGCGGCGAAGAACGAGTCGTCGTTCGAGACGCCGTTCACGGTCTCGATCGAGGCCCGCACGGGCGTCAGCACCGGCATCTCGGCGGCCGACCGTGCCCGCACCATCCAGGTTGCGATCGATCCGAAGACCAGCCCGCGCGAGCTCGTCCAGCCTGGTCACGTGTTCCCGCTCAAGGCCAGGCCCGGCGGCACGCTCGAGCGCGTCGGCCAGACCGAGGCGGCCGTCGACCTCGCGCGCCTGGCGGGCCTGATCCCGGCAGGCGTGATCTGCGAGGTCATGAACGACGACGGCACGATGGCCCGCGTTCCCGACCTCGCCAAGTACTGCGCGCGGCACGGGCTCAAGATGGTCACCGTCGCGGATCTGGTCGCCTACCGGCGGCGGACCGAGAAGCTGGTCGAGCGTGTCGTCTCGACCCGCCTGCCGACCGCCTTCGGCGACTTCGTCGCGGTCGGCTACCGCTCGATGCTCGACGGCAAACACCACGTGGCGCTGGTCAAGGGCGACGTCGACGGGCAGAGCGACGTGCTCGTGCGCGTGCACTCGGAGTGCCTCACCGGCGACGTCTTCCACTCGCTGCGCTGCGACTGTGGCGAGCAGCTCGAGTCGGCGCTGACGATGATCGAGGAGGAGGGAGCGGGCGTGCTGCTCTACCTGAGCCAGGAGGGACGCGGCATCGGCCTGCTCAACAAGCTGCGCGCCTACAAGCTGCAGGAGGAGGGGCTCGACACCGTCGAGGCCAACCTGCGGCTGGGGCTGCCGGCCGATCTGCGTGACTACGGCATCGGCGCCCAGATCCTGGTCGACCTCGGGCTCGACCAGCATCCGCCTCCTGACCAACAACCCCAAGAAGATCTCGGGCCTGGCGGGGCATGGCCTGTCGGTCACCGACCAGGTGCCGATCGTCCACGAGCCAACCCTCACAACCAGGCCTACCTGCGCGCCAAGCGCGACAAGCTCGGCCATATCCTGCACCATCAGGGCCTGGCGCTAGACGACGAGATGTTCCACGACGAGCAGGTCCGACGAGGCGCGCAGGAACCACGGGGAGCCGCATCGATGGCGACTGACGACCGGGTCGCGCTGTGCGTCGCACGCTTCTACGCGGAGCTCGCCGACGCGCTCGAGGAGGGCGCGCGCGACGCGCTCGAGGAGGCCGGCATCACCGAGATCGACGCTTCGACGTGCCCGGCGCCTTCGAGCTGCCGCTGATCAGCCGTACGCCGCCGAGAGCGGGCGCTATGCCGCGATCGTCGCGCTCGGCGCGGTGATCCGCGGCGAGACCGATCACTACGACTACGTCTGCAGTGAGACCGCCGCGGGCTCCAGGACGTCCAGCTGCGCACCGGCGTGCCGGTCGGCTTCGGCGTGCTCACCGTCGACACCGCGGAGCAGGCGCGGGAGCGCGTCAAGGGCGGCAGCAAGCGCGACACCGGTCGCCACGCGGTCGAGGCGGCGCTCGCCTCGCTGGCGGTCAAACGCGAGCTCGCGGAACGGCCACGCGGCGGGCTTCTCGGTATGAGGCGCGCGGAGCCGTGAGCGTCGCAGCCTGCCGACCAGGGGATCGAGGATCTGATCCAGATCGGCGCGGCGGCCACGGCGCTGGGGGTCAGCATCGACACGCTCCGGCGCTGGGAACGCTCGGGGCGCGTGAGCTTCGAGCGGCGCGGAAACCGTCGCTACATGTCTTCGGTCGAGCTCTCGAAGCTGCTGCACGAGCGTGGCGCCAGCGGTCATTCGAGCGCCCGCAACCACTTCAGCGGCGTGGTCGTCGCCGTCAAGCGCGACGACGTGATGGCCCAGATCGACATGGTCTGCGGGCCGTTCCGGGTGGTCTCGCTGATGTCGCGCGAGGCCGCGGACGACCTCGGGCTCAAGCCCGGCGTGAGCGCCACCGCGGTGGTCAAGGCGACCAACGTGATCGTCGAGACTCGGTGAGGGTTCGGTAGGCGGCGGTCAGCGGACCGCCGCCACGGCTTTACGAACAAACGCGCGCGACTGCGTATACTCGACCGCCGTATGTCAAAGATCTGTCATGTATGCGCCAAGGGTCCTTCCTTCGGCCACTCCCGCAGCCACTCGATGGTTGCCACCAATCGCCGCTTCGATCCCAACCTCCAGCGCGTCCGGATCGACGACGGCGGCACGCCGCGTCGTGTGTACGTCTGCACGCGCTGCCTTAAGGCCGGCAAGGTCACCAAGGCCCGCTAGGGTCGCCTGCGGACTCGTCGCCTGTGAGCGATCCCGCGATCCTTCGCTTCCGCGCGCTCGTGGAGGCTGGTCTTGCCGCGCTCGAAGCGCGCCGCCAGGAGGTCAACGACCTGAACGTGTTCCCGGTCGCCGACGGCGACACGGGCGACAACATGGTGCTGACGCTGCGCGCGGTGCTGGAGGAGCTCGACCGCATCCTCGACGCTCCGGGACAGCACACGCTCGATGAGATCGGCCGCGACCAGATCGTCAACTCGGTCGCGCGCGCGGCGCTGCTCGGGGCCCGCGGCAACTCGGGCGTGATCCTCTCGCAGCTGATCCGCGGCGCCGCCGAGGAGCTGATCAGTCGCCCGGGGAGCTGATCGACCCGGTCCTGATCGGCGCGGCGCTCGCGCGCGCCGCCGACCAGGCTTATGGCTCGGTGCGCGACCCGGCGGAGGGCACGATCCTGACGGTCGTGCGGGAGATGGCGACGCAAGGTCGCCACCGAGCTCGCGCATATGCCGGAGACGCGGCTCGGCCCGGACGCGAGCGACGAGCAACAGGACGCGCTGGCCGCCGAGGTGATGGAGCGCGCGCTGGATGCCGGACAGCAGTCCGTCAAGCGCGGCCCGGACCTGCTGCCGGTGCTGCGCGAGGCGGGAGTCGTCGACGCCGGCGGTTATGGGCTGACGGTCGTGCTCGCCGGCATGGTCGGGGCCCTGCGCGGCACCGAGACCGTGAAGATCGAGCACCACGCGCCGCCAAGGTCACGCACCCCGAGCATGCGTCGACGACCTTCCGCTACTGCACCAACTTCGCCGTCACCGGGAGCGACCTCGACCAGCGCGGCTACATCGTCGAGCTCGAGCAGCTGGGCGACTCCGTGCTGGTCGTCGGCGACCGCATCGACGCTCAAGGTCCACGTCCACACCGACACCCCGGATGCGGCGATGGCGCTGTTCGAGCCGCACGAGGTCTCGCAGATCGACATCGCCGACATGAGCGAGCAGGTCAAGGACGCGACGCGCGGCTGGCGGTCCCCGGTCTCTCGGGCCGGCGCCTGCGGCGCCGTCTGCGGGCGATTGCCGGTGGTCACTGGCGAGGGCTTCCGGCAGCTGTTCGTCGGTCTCGGCGTGGCTGCGCTCGACGGCGGTCCGACGCTGAACCCGTCGACCAACGATCTGCTCGCCGCGATCCACGCGGTCCCGGCCGAGCACGTCGTGGTGCTGCCCAACAGTTCGAATGTGTTCATGGCCGCCGAGCGCGCAGCCGAACTCTCCGACAAGAACGTCGTCGTCGTGCGCTCACGCTCGCTGCAGGCAGGGCTCGCCGCCGCCGTCGCGCTCGATCCGCGAGCGGACGCGCAGAGAACGCGGCGGCGATGAACGAGATCCTCGAGGCGCTCCGCACCGGAGCTGTCGCCCGCGCCGCACGCGACGACGCCGCGGGCGCTTCAGCGCGGGTGATGCGGTCGGCTTCGTCGACGACGAGCTGATCGTCTGGGGAGACCCCGAGCGACGCTGCGCGACGTGATCGCGCAGCTGGCCGATGACGCCGAGCTGATCACCTGCCTGCGCGGCGCCGGGCGCCGCTCGACGATGAGGCGGTGCGGAGGCTGGTCGACGGCGAGTCGAAGCTCGAGCTCTCCGTCGGCGGGCAGGAGAGCTACTGGTGGCTGCTCAGCGCTGAGTGAGCGGCAGCCGAGGAGCCCGGGTAGTCGCGCGGGTCGTGCGGCGTCCGACGTCGTCGGCGTCGTCCTCGACCAGGCTACGCCCTGTAGCCGCTCGATCGCATGCGTGAGCTGCTCGAGGGGCGCGATCAGATCCTCGCGATCGGCCTTCTGCTCGAGCATGATCCGCACTTCGGCGAGCTCCCGGGCCAGGAACTCCGTCTCCGCCAGCGCGCGCGCGTTGGTCTCCCGGTCGCGCTCAACCTCCTCCTTGTCACGGTCGGCCTGGCGGTTCTGCGCGAGCAGGATCAGCGGCGCCGCGTACGCGGCCTGGGTCGAGAACAGCAGGTTGAGCAGGATGAACGGATAGGGGTCAAAGGCGTGCTTCTTGCCGATGGTTCAGCGCCAGGAACGCGTTGAGCGCGATCCAGAGGACCACGAAGCATGTCTGCACGGCCAGGTAGCGGCCTGTGCCGAGAAAGCGCGCGACCGACTCAGCCCAGCGCGCGAACGCGTCGGAGTCATAGCCGGTGCCGCCACCGGAGCCCTTCGGGGTGCTGAGGTCGTCCTTGCGCGCCATGAGGGAGGTTTCGGTCGAGGGTTCGGTTTCGGATACTCAGATTGTGGCATGGGTGATGCGCCAGCCTCTGCGGCAGCACGCGGTCGAGCACATCGTCGATTGTCACGGCGCCGACAAGGCGGCCTGCATCGTCGGTCACCGGCATCGCGACGACGTTGTAGGCAGCGAGTCTGCCCGCGACCTCGCGGTCCGAGACACTGGCTTGACCGGATCCCAGTCTTCGTCGATGCAGCGGCCGAGCGGCTTCGACGGCGACTCACGCAGCAGCCGCTGTACGCCGACCACGCCGAGGAACCGGCCCGTGGGGGTCTCGAGCGGCGGCTGGCAGACGAACACCTGTGTCGCAAGCGGCACCGGCAGGTCCGGGTTGCGGATATGCGCAAGCGCCTCGGAGACGGTCGCGTCGGGCGAGGATGATCGGCTCCGGTGTCATCAGGCCACCGGCGGTGTCCGGCTTGTACACCAGTAGCCGACGGACGCTCCGGCCTCGTCGGGGTCCATCGCCGCGAGGAGTTCCTCCTGTTCGCTGAGCGACATCTCGCCGAGCAGGTCGGCGGCGTCGTCCGCCTCCATCTCGTCAAGCACACGACCGACGCGCTCGGGGTCGAGGCCCTCGATCAGGCGTACCTGCTCGTCCTCGGGCAGCTCCTCGAGCAGGTCGGCCAGCCGCTCGTCCTCGAGCGCCTCGGCCAGCAGCCGGCGGCGGCTGAGCGGCAGGTTGCGGATCTCATTCGCCATCTCCGCCGGATCGTGCCATAAGGCAGTCGCTGCACCGTCAGGCTGCCCTGATCATTGGTGGTCAGAGTGTTTCGATACTCGTTTGCCTCGCTGGTAAATTCGAACCGGGTTTTTACCCCGAGGCCCGCCGGATCGGTCACTCGCAATCGCAGTTCGCCGCGATTGCTTTGCCCAAACCCGCGCTCGACCAGAACGATTTGAACCAGCGCGCTCTGAACAAAAAATAAGAGCACGTAAAAGACGAAAATCGCAGTCGCTTTCTTCATGAACGGCAGGCCTTTTCTGAGTTTATCTGGTGCCCAGAGGCAGGCTCGCGGCCATTCCCCACCAAGATAGTTACCTTGGGGAGGGTAGGCATGGCTTTGCCTTTGCCCATCAACCTGAATATTCCTTTCGAGGCTCGCCTGTTCAGTCTTTATTTCCATAGCTCCTGCCCGAGGAAAATCCTTCAAACTTGAGACCTTTCTGATACTTCGTGTCCTTGGTGGTTCCCATGGCTCTCTCGCCTATGCACGAAACTGCGCCTCCACGAAAACGTTGAACAAACATGAAGGAATGGGAATATATATATGGGTGGATACTCGGAATCTCGATGGACCAGACTATGGACCGGACGATGGACCAACCCGCCGATTCGACCGCTGGCCTGCCGTTTACGACGGCAGCCGGTGCCGCTTCGTCGCCGAAGCCGTCCGAGAACGAGCGCGTGGTCATGGAGCTCTTCGAGCAATTTCGCAACCCGCTGTTACGTTATGCGCTTTCTTTTGGCGTTCCCGTGCACGACGCCGAAGAAATCATTCAGGAAGTATTCCTGGCACTCTTCCGGCATCTCCAGTCACGGGGATCGACAAGAAATCTGCGCGGGTGGATTTTCCGCGTCACTATAATCTGGCCCTGAAACAGCGTTCGGCCAATCAGCGCTCGGTGAATCAACGCTCCGCTGATCGCCATTCGCAAACTGCGACCGGGGAAACCGCGGCCGAAAGGCACCCCGATCCGTCGCCGAATCCAGAGGAGCATCTGTCGATCCTCCAAAGGCGCCAGCTTTTACTGGCGGTTGTCATCGCTCTCCCGACCGCCGATCAAAGCTGCCTGCGTCTGCGCGCCGAGGGCCTTCGTTACCGCGAAATCGCCTCCGTACTTGGCATGTCATTGGGAGCGGTGTCCATCTCTCTGACACGATCGCTGGCGAGATTAATTCGCGCGGATAGCAGGGAGTAGTACTGAGGACTAGGAATATGTTGAGTAAAAATCAGGACGTTGCAAGCGCGCATTTATCCGATCAGGAATTGCTCCGCGCCGCCGACGGCGAACTCCCCGTCCGGCGCGCCCATGAGGTGCAAGCCCATCTCGCCGCCTGCTGGGATTGCCGGGCCCGCATGGCTGAAATCGAAGGCACCATTGCGGACTTCGCCCGCGCCCACCGTCACGATCTCGACCGTCAATTACCGCCCATGGATGGCCCACGCGCGCTTCTACGCGCGCAGTTAGCCGAACTAGCTTCGCAACCTCCAGCCCGCTCCTGGCGATGGCTATTTCAATTCAACTCGCCGGTGCGCGCGGCAGCTGTTGCCACCGCGCTTCTAATCGCCGCAATCGTGGGAGGGTTTCTTTTTACCCATTCCCGGCACCGCACAGAGTCCGCCTCAGCCGTCGAGCGTGGAGCCGAACCCAACCGCACTCTCACTCCAGGCGCCGCCCGCATCGTCACCATCGGAGATGTATGCTCAATGCCGCACGAAGAGGTCGTCAGCGAGGTATCGCCGTCCCTGCGGCAGCAGGTCTTTCGCGAGTACGGAATCGTGAACGCGCGGCCCGAAGATTACGAAATCGATTACCTGATCGCTCCGGGATTGGGCGGAGTAGAGGACGTCCACAATCTATGGCCGGAGCCCTCGACCTCCCGCACCTGGAATGCGCACGTTAAAGATGCGCTGGAAGAGCATCTTCACGAAATGGTTTGTGCCGGCAAAGTCGATCTCTCCACCGCACAGCGCGACATTGCGACCGACTGGATTAAGGCCTACAAGAAGTATTTCCATACCGACACACCGCTCTCCGTACGATCCGATCTGATCCAAGCCCAGCCGCTCGAGGACAGGGACAGCATGACGAGCAACGATCCATTTTGACCGGCTCCAAGAATAGCAAGCAAGACCCTGGAGGAATGCCAAACGCCGGCCCAACACAGAGAAGCCATGAACGGCCAAGGCCACGAGCATCACGAAAGGCTTCCGGTGTCCGGGTTTCCTTCGTTTACCTTCGTGTCCTTAGTGGTTAATGCCTGAGGAATTGAGCACTACCCTGCAATTGACTTCCCGCGCATTTCGCGGGAAACTCGCGTGTATAGCCTGTCAGGAAAGTAGCGTCATCCAGGCTGCAGGAACGTCCCATGCTCCCGCATCCTACGTCGAGGTCCGCGTCAACATCCGCGCCGGGCGCCAACGCTCCTCCTCCGCCGTCGCCGCCCTTGCCCGACCTCGCGCTGCTGCTCGAACAGCACGTCGTAGCCGGATTTCCTTCCGACCTCGCGCTCGATCTCGTTCTCAATGAGCTGGTAGCCCGCGCCGCCGACGCCACCCACGCCAGCGCCGCCGCTCTGGCTCTTCTGCGCGGAAAGCTGATGGTTTGCCGCGCGGCAACCGGATTCCACGCTCCCGACCTCGGCATTCCTCTCGACACCCGCGACGGCCTCTCGGGAGCCTGCGCACGTTCGCGCTCGCCGCAGGTTTCCGACGACACCGAATCCGATCCGCGCGTCGATCCGGCCATTTCCCGCCGTCTCGGCATCCGTTCCATGCTGGTCGTCCCGGTATTCGCTTATAAGAAGACGGCGACTGAACGCAATCCGCCACTGACCGGAGTCCTCGAAGTTTTCTCTCCTCTTCCCAACAGCTTCACCCAGCAAGCGCAAGTCCTTCTCGCGGATTTCGCCGACGAGTGCGCGCGCATTCATAACATGGCCACCCAGCTGCAATCGCGGCCGCGCACCGAGATCGTTCAGCCCCACGACGATCTGATTCTGTCCGACACAGATGCGATGAAGAGTGACGAGGAGATGAGTGACGAGGAGACGAGTGCCTTGGAAACGGCCGCATGGGATCCAGCGAGCGGCGACTTAGGGACCGGAAATTTAGCGACGGACCCGGATGATGCAACGAGTGATGCAGGATCGGTCGACTCGTCTCCGCCAGTCGTTCGAGCGGCAGTCCAAGCCAATGCCGATATCCGATCGCTCTTGGTCGATGAAGAGCGGGCCTCGCAAGTTGCCGATCCCGAGTCGCTCCCATCCTCTGACCCGGCGATAACAGCCAATCGCAGGCTGCTTCTCGCACCGCTGCGCCAGCCTTATGAAATCTGGACCCTGGTATTAGGAGGGCTCGTAATTCTGGCCGCCGCCGCTTTCAGCTTCATGATCGGATCGCGCGTCGGATGGCTTCGCCCGCAGCAACCGGCTTCAGCAATCGCGGCGCCACAAGCTAAAAGCATCGATGTTCTTCAGCCTTGCAGCAGACGGTGCATCACCGTCGGGGGGGACTTCGAAATCATTCCCACACGGGAAGAACTCTGAGAGAAGCTCCGCCGTGCCGCAAAACGAAGATTCCTCGAAATCAAGGTCGCACAACAACTCTCAGGGCCCCCCCGACGAACTCGTCGTCTACAGCAATGGCAAAGTCGTTTTTCGCATGAAGCCCAGCATAGCGAATGGTCGGGCATCCTCGGCCACTCAGCCCGCTCCGGCCGAGCACTCATCAGGAACTCCGCCGAAGTCAATCTGGCTAGCGCCCGCGGAGGCCGAGAACCGTCTAATTACCCGCACCGAGCCGCAATATCCCGCCGACGCCCTGGCCGCGCACCGCTCCGGCGACGTCACCCTCGAAGTCCAGGTCGCCAAAGATGGAACCGTCTCCTCTATAAACACTCTCAGCGGAGATCCCCTCCTCGCCGCCGCAGCCGCACAAGCCGTCCGCAATTGGAGATACCAGCCCTACCGCGCCCATAACCAGCCCGCTCAATTCCAGACCGACGTCACGCTTATCTTCTCGCTCCCGAACTAAGCGCTAAGAAAACTTAAGGATCGACAAATAGAACGCGCTGGACGCCTTGGGCTTAATTTCTGCAATCCGACCTCTTACCTCTGACCTTCCCTCACGAGTACGCCAGTTCCTTCGCCCGCTGCACCGCCTTCACCACCGCCTTGATCAGGGTCACGCGCAGCTTGCCTTCTTCCAGTTCAAGAATTCCGTCGATCGTGCATCCTGCCGGAGTCGTCACCGCGTCTTTCAACAGCGCCGGATGATCACCCGTCTCGAGCACAACTTTTGCAGCGCCCATAGTTGTCTGCGCGGCAAGCAGCGTCGCGATATCGCGCGGCAACCCAACCTTCACCCCAGCCTCCGCCAGCGATTCAAGAATGATGTAGATATAAGCTGGCCCGCTCGCCGAAAGCCCGGTTACAGCGTCCATGTGCTTTTCATCGACGATCACGGTGCGCCCCACAGCCGCAAAAAACTTCGTCGCTGTCTCGAGATGTTCTTTCCGCGCGAACTTTCCCTTGCACAACGCCGTCATTCCCACGCCCTGCGCGCACGGAGTATTCGGCATGGCACGCACTACGGCCACATCTTTCTCCAACCCGCGCTCGATCATGTCAGTCGGAACCGAAGCAGCCACCGAGATCAGCAGCTGATCATGTCTGACATGCGTGCGAATCTCGCGCACCACATCGGCCACCACCTGCGGCTTCACGCAAGAAAAATAATGTCCGCATGGCGCATCGCCTTGCAATTATCGGTTCCGGCATGGACCTTCAATTTATCTTTGAGTGCGCGCGCCCGCTCCGCATGCGCCACAGTGATCCAGGTCTCGCCAGCTTTCAGCAGTCCATCGCGCAAAAATGATTGCAGCAAGATCGATCCCATCTTCCCCGACCCCAAAATAGCAACCGCACCACCCGCTCTCTTTGCCATAACCATCTCCTGAAAAGTTCGGACGCAAGTAAACCCCCAACCAAGCAGCCAAAAAAATTAAGAAAAAAGAAGAAAGGTTTGATCCGCGTAAATCCGTGCAAATCCGCGGAAAGAAGTCTAAGCTTTTTCCGCACTCTCCGCACCATTCCCACAATTTCCCGTCCAATCGGCAACGACGCCGTAGCCGCGGGAGACGGCACATTCAACACATGCAAAAATCTCTCCCGCGCCAAAAAACGAAAATCGTCGACCAGCGTCCCATCCGCGGCCACAGCCTGCGCCCGCACGCCCGAACCGCCCGGAGTCATATCTTCCATCCGCACCTCCGGCAGCAGTCGCTGGCACGACCGCACAAACAACCGCTTCGACCACGAGCGCCGCATCTCGCCCAACCCGTTTTTCCAGTGCAACCGCGCCATCGCCCGAAAGCCGGAATACTGCGCCACTTCCATCGTTTCTCCAAAATCAAAATCCGTCCGCCGATATCCCTCGCGCCGAAACGCCAAAACCGCATTCGGACCGGCATCGACATTCCCATGAATCCGCCGCGTGAAATGCACCCCCAAAAATGGATAAGCCGGGTCCGGCAGCGGATAAATCAGCGCCCGCACCAGCGCAGCGCGCGCGGGCGCCAGATCGTAATACTCCCCGCGAAACGGAATCACCATCATCCCGGGATCATGCCCCGCTAACCACGCGATTCGATCGCTATACAATCCCGCGCAATTCACGACATACTGCGCGGCAAATTCTCCCGCTCGCGTACGCACGACAACTTCCCCTCGCGCATTTCCGAACCCAATCACCCCCGCGCCCGTTTTTATTTCCACGCCGCGCGCCCCGGCGATCTCCGCATACTTGGCCGTCACCATCGCATAGTCAGTGATTCCGGTGGATGGAACCTTGAGCGCACGCACTCCTCCAACGTGCGGCTCAATCTCGCGCATCGCAGCCGCGTCCAGCAGTTCAAGTCCGTTCAGTCCATTCGCCTCGCCACGCGCCCGCAAATCATCCAGACGCGCCGCTTCCTCGGCATTCGTCGCGACAATCAACTTTCCGCAAACATCATGCGGAATCGCATGCTCCCCGCAGAATTCCACCATCTCCCGCGCCCCGGCCACGCACAGTTTGGCCTTCAGCGACCCGGCCTTGTAATAGACGCCGCTATGAATGACTCCGCTGTTGTGGCCGGTCTGGTGCCGTGCCAGGGCATTCTCTTTTTCCAACACCACGATGCGCACTTTCGGAAACGCTTCGGCCGCCTGCATGGCAAACGACATCCCTACGATTCCGCCGCCAACCACCGCGATGTCATAAGAAGCAGAGTTCATAGTGATCGAAAGTTAGAAATCGACCGTTCTAACGCGATCCTTCGCGCCCGGGAGTCCCTTGAATGTGACTCACAAAAGAAAAGGCGCGGACCAAGTCCGCGCCGAAATCCGATGGCAGAGCGCAAATACCTGAAAGAGTCTCTTACGACTCCGCGTCCCATTGGAAGTCAGCAGATCCGAGCCTCGGAGAGGCGACCCACCTTAGCCCAGCGCCTCGGCGCTGGGTAGCGCTCAACAACCACTCAAAGTTCCGGAGAAACGGCCCGCCTTTGCCCGCGTAGGAACCAACCCCAGATTTAATCGACGTTCAGCGTCACCACATCCGCATGTCCCGCTCCGCCTGCCGCCATCGCTGAAACCTGAACATTCGAATAACTCCCCACCGCCGTAGCCGTCTTGATGTTAACGATAGCCGAACCCGGCCCGGATGCCTCCGATGATGTTGCCGTAACCGTGACCGACGCCGGACTCGGCGTAACCGTCGGCGACGTATACAGTCCATTCGAATTTGATCGCCCCGTTCGAAGCGCCGCCCGTCACGGCCCAGGTCACGTTCTGGCTGCTTCCGTTGTTCACGGTCGCTGAAAATTGTTCCTGCGTCGCCGACTCCGGCCACGTGTTCCCGGCTTCATCCGCATATACGCTCGCTGAGCCCGGACTCACTGTCACCGTAACCTGCGGAGGCCCTTGACCGCCACCACCACCGCCGAGCCCTCCGCAACCTGCCAGGAGCAAAAAAAGCGCGGCGAACGCCACACCGCAGCCCAACGCTAATCTTTTAGAAAACCTGCTTCCACGATCAGTTCTGCCACGCGTGATTCCAGTCAGGAAAATACCGGCAGTGGGAATCATCAAAAACCACGTCCACGCTACTCGGAGCCCCCGCTTCCCTAATCCCAGAGCAGAGTTGCTTACCACCCGCATCGACCTGCGTCGATCCGATCCGGACCCACTGTTCGGACCCGTCGTCGAAATCGTAGCCGTCACAACAGTAGTTCCAGCTCCCGCCGCCAGCGACGCAGGACTAAAACTGCAACTCGTCAGTGCCGGCAGATTCGCGCACGCAAAGCTCACCGCACCGCTGAACGTCCCTCCGCCCACTGGCGCTGCCGAAAAGCTATACGCCGCGGTCTGCCCGGCCTCAACCGTCACTGTGGTGCTTCCAGTGTCGCTCCATGTAACGTCAGTGCCTACCGTCAAGCTCGCCGCTTGTGAATGCGTTAGCGTCCCATCCGTACCCTGAACGCTGAAGTTAAACGTCCCGGTCGTAGCATTCCCCACAGTCACCGTAAAAGCAGCGCCGCTTGATGTCGGAATGAGCGACGACGGACTCACCAAACACGTTCCCGGAGCCGTTCCCACACAGCTCAACGCCACGCTGGAACCGTATCCATGCAACGACGTAAGCGTGCCACTCCAGAAAACGTTCTGCCCCTACAACAGTCAAGCCAGGCGAGGCCGTGACCGCCAATGCAAAATCCGCGGCAATGCCGGATACCGTCAGCGTGAACGTCTGCGTCTTCGCCGCCGAGCACCCGCCACATTCGCCGCCAGCGTCACTGTTGTTGGTCCGCCCACTGGCGTGCCGCTTCCCGCCGTCACCGTAAGCGTCACCGTCACCGGAGCGGCCAACGTAGGATTCACCGAGCTCGACGGCGAGAGCAACGGCAGCCGCCCCCGAAGGCAGCCCGTTCCCGCAACTTAAAACAACCGTCCCCGCAAACGATCCCGAAGCCGTCACCTGAAATGTGCTCGCATTCGACGTTCCACCTTGTGCTACGGCGAGCGAATTGGGATTCGGCGCTGAAATATTGAAGTCCACGATATGCAGCGTCACCGCCGCATCATGCGTAATTTTCAGCGAATCCGTCCCCACCGCGTGCGCATTAAAACTGTAATCGCCAACCGCGCCGCTCGCCGACACGGTATAGGTCGCCGTTGGCGTCTCCTGAACGGGACTTAGATTGCAATTTCCCGGCACAGACCCGGTGCAACTCAAATTGACATTGCTCGCATATCCGTTGAGCGCGGTCAAAGTTCCGTTGAAGGTCGCCGCCTGCCCCGGATAGGTCGTCTGCGGAGTATTCGAAATCACATTCGTATAATCCGGCCCGAGCGCCAGCGTGTACTCCCAAATGCCGCGCCCATAAGTAGACACGCGCAGTTTCTTGGTCCCGCCTAGGCTATAGATCCGAATCGCCGTCACCGGCACATTCGGCAAATATCCCGACGCTCCCGGCGCAGCTGCCGTGCCCACTTCCGTCCAGCCAGCGCTGGCGGTCGAACTAACAAATACGCCAACATCCGTGCATGCATAAACCATCTGTGCTGACGCATCGACCAGCAGAGCATTCACCGGCGCATCCGGCAGCGCGGTCGATCCGCTCCCAGACCAATCGCTCCAGGTCGCGCCCGCATTGGTAGTCTTGAACACATGCGAGGCGTTGAATCCCATGATCCCGACATACGCGGTTGCGCCCGTCGCGTCACTCGCATCCACCGACACCGACGACACCGTATAGTTCGACGGATTAATCGCCCCGGTAACCTGCGTCATGGTCGCGATCCCAGCATTCGTAGTCACCCAAACCTCGCCGCCCGCGGGCGCAGTCGCATTCGGCCCGGTCCCTTCAGTAGTCGCATACACGGTAGTCGACATGAAATCCGCCGTCGGCCCGCCCGCATCTATGGCGGCCACAAGATTAATTTCGTCTCCCGTGCACGTATTCGATCCAAGCGTGTCGAAATCCGCGCTCAATGCATCGAACGAACTCGGAGGCACCGTCTGGCATTCCGCGCCACACGCGGCAAGTCCCGACCAGCATTTCAGTCTGGTCCTGCGGATCAAGAATGTACGGCGTGTAATATGCGCTGCCATCGCCACCAACCTCTTCGTTGTCCACAGTCAAAGAGAATTGATCAGTCGTGCAACTGATCCCGAAAGGGCACATATAAATATTGACGTACGGGTTCGCGCTGTACCATTGCAACGGCGACCAAGCACTGATCGCGCTATACCCGCCGTCGCCGCCATTCACCGTCGTCCACTGCGGACTCTCCGTAGCCGAACTCGTTCCCGCCGATCCATTTCCCTGCGTGCCGCCAAGTACCGTGTTTTGGTCACTCGGATTAAGCGAGAACGAAACAAACTGCGTCAACGACCCAATCGTCCCGCCCGCCACCGACGACGCATTCAGATTGTCGAACCCATTCGCCATTCCGCAAGTTCCGTTGTCGAGCAGCGTCAGCCCGTCCAGCGTCCGGTAAATCCCGCCATCGTTTCCGAAGTACATCAGCACCTTGCCGCCCGCGAGCATGAAGTCGAGACCATGCTCGTCGGGGTGCACGCCAGCAATGCTGCTGCACCCATACACATGCGTAAGGTTGATCCATTCGTTAGGAAAGTTCGGGTCCAGAGTCGAGCAAGCAGTCGCTCCGCTAGTTAGCTGGCACTTGAAAAGATTCACTGCACCCTGCATAGATATCAGTAGCCTGCCCATCCGGCGTAGCGGCGAGATCGAGGTTGTAATATCCGTTCTCGACCCGCATCCGTTTCCGCCCGGATCGCCGCAGTTCGCAATGCCCGCCTCATTGATCTGTGTCCAACTGCTCCCACCATTCAACGACCGCCAGATCCCCTCATCCGTCACATTCACGCCGCCGCCATTGCTATCAGGCTTATGAACCAGAAATACATTTCGTTCCGCCCCGGCACCGCCGCCAGCTGCCCCCGATAAATCGGACACATGATCCGCCCGCCGGAATATCCGCCGGGCAATTCGCCGTGCTCAAAGCCGCAGCATTCGGCTGGTTCGCGAGCCGAGTCCAATTCGTCCCATTCGTCGATGAGTACACCCCGTGATAGCGGATCGCCGCAAAAAACTTCCCCGCCGCTGCGTTGTAAACCACGTCCGTCGCCGAAACCGAAGCTGGGGTGATCCCCACGCCCGAGTCCTGCGGAACTTGAAATGCCCAGCTCTGTCCCGTGTCGGTCGAGAGATACAAGCCCCGATTCGTTGCGCCGGTAATATCTCCGTCGTCGAATCCCTGCGTAGTAGTACCGGTAGCCGCGACGACCCCCGTGCCGGTCGGCGCCGTATCCCACGCGAACTTGGCAAAGCCCAGGCCGGCAAATGGATTGGAATCGCCGGAAGGAATCAATGTCCACGTCGCACCGTGATTCGCCGAGCGCAGAATCCCCACGCCGTAATAACTGTCGATCGCATTATTAGGCTCGCCCGTCCCCACCAAAATCACAGTGCCATCCGGCTTTACTGACACCGCGCCATTCACCAGCGACGCCTGCTGATCCGTCAGCGCGCTCCAGGTCACTCCAGACGCAGGAGAGTTCGCAGCATTCACAGACTTCCAAACTCCCCCGGCAGCCCCGGAACATAAACCGTATTGCCACTAGCATCCGAGGGATCGATCGCCACCGCGGTAACGCGCCCCGCGACCGCTCCATAAACATTCTGATCCGAAATGAGCGGAGCAGGTCCCAAAGCAACCCAGGGCGTGGATGCCTGAGGGATTCCACCAACTGAAAGCATCCCTGATTCTGGAGACCTCCGCCGCGCGGCCTCGCGCATCGCCAACTTCTTTCGATACGCCTTCAATCGCATCGCCGCCGCTGATTTACCTCGAGGCGCGCTCCGCCCGCGCATCATCCAATGATCGCGCTGATCGGGATGCTCCCTGTTCTTGTCTTTATTCGTGCCCTTATCTCTGTTCTTATCCTTCTCATGAACCTTTCTTCCTCCGCCCCCGGCTTTGATCCTTGAGCGAAGACATTCCGAGCAGGCGCGAACAGAAAACAGACAAGGACACAGACCGGACAGAAAAATGGCGGAGCAGGCGAAGAGAAACGATAAGAACGAGAAACCAAAGTCGTCGCAAGGTATTTGTGCATGGCGCGGAGTCACCACGCGCGAAAGTACTAAAACCTGGTGTCTAAAGATGTGATCCAGAACAGAACCAGCGCCTACGAAAGTACTCTCATCCGAAGTGGCGAATAGGCGTTCACGCTTACTTACGATGTGGGTGTGTCCCAACCTGTGGCCCTACTCCCCCCCCTCGACATTATATGCCTTGACACGTATATACTCCATGGAGTATATCAAGAGCAGTGGAATCCGTATTCGAAATTGTTGCCGAGCCGAACCGCCGCGCGATACTGAGCCTTCTGGTCTCGTCCCAACAGTCGGTGGGAGAGATCGAGCGTCAACTTCGTATGTCGCAGCCGGCCGTGTCCAAGCACCTGCGAGTGCTGCGCAACGCCGGTTTCGTGGAATCCACGGTGGACGCACAGCGCCGTCTCTACCGCCTGAAACCGGAACCACTTCAGGAACTGGATGCCTGGCTGGCTCAGTTCCGCCGCTTCTGGTCCGCTCACGTCGATGCTCTCGAACGCCATCTCGACCGCATGGATCAGTCAATAACAAGAAAGCAAACCAACGAGAACAAAACAAGAGAAGACGACGCGGTCCAAACCGCGAACGTGACAAAGGAAAAACGAAATGAAAATCAAATTGACCAGCGTATATGTGGACGACCAGAACAAGGCGCTGTGCTTCTATACAGAGGTGCTGGGCTTTGCCAAGAAGGCCGATTTCAGCCAGGGCCCATTTCGCTGGCTGACCGTGGCCTCGCCCGAGGACCCGAACGGCATCGAACTGCAGCTCGCGCTGAACGACAACCCCGCGGCCAAAGCGTATCAGCAGGCGATCTTTCAACAGAACCAGCCCGCAATTAATTTTTTCACCGACGACGTCAAGGGCGACTACGAGCGGATCAAGACCCGTGGCGCCGAGTTCACGATGCCGCCCACCGACGTGACCGGCGCGACCATTGCAATGCTGAACGACACTTGCGGCAACCTCATTCAGCTCACCCAACTGGCAGCGCTGATAGGCAGGAAGCATTCGCACGTTGCGAAGTCACCATTCGGACCGTTCAGGTATCGAGTGTCAAACGCGCCTTTAAGCAGGCTCAATCGCCACGCCCGAAGGAGAAAAAGATGACCGACCGCGAGCACTACACACCGGGCCCCGCCAACATGGCGCAGATACGAAAGGACCGGGACAAAACGGAAGAAAATGGACGCTCATTCTAGTCCGTGAACTCCGCCACTCGCCGGAAAAAGTCTGGCAGGCTCTTACCGATCCAGCGCATCTGCGCGAGTGGGCGCCTTTCGACGCCAATGGGAATCTGGGTACGACTGGAAACACGGTAAAGCTAACCACCGTGGGAGCACCCGTCCCGCGCGTCACCGAAACAACCGTGACCCGAGCCGATGCTCCCAAGGCCTTGAGTACAACTGGGGAGCTTCGATATGCGGTGGGAACTCGAAGCCCGGGGTGGTGGCACGCGCCTGACCCTGTGGACTAACATCGGTCACCGCTTCATCGCAATGGGGCGCTGCCGGGTGGCACATTTGTTTCGACGTTCTCGATCACCTGCTCAGCGGAACTCCCCTCGGCCGCATGGTCGGCCCGGACGCCATGAAGTTCGGTGGTTGGCAGCGCTTGAACGCGGAGTACGCCAAGCAGTTCGGCATCGAAACGCCCAACTGGCCGCCCAATGCGGCGCAAAAATCGTAAATCGAGGTGAATCGCAAAACATGCATCAACCACCGAAGAGGAACAAAAAAGAATTGTCGCCGGAGCAACGTAAAGAGCTGCTCGGAGTACTGAAAGCCCGGTTTGAGAAAAACATGAGCCGCCACAAAGGTCTCGAATGGGCCAAAGTACAAGCAAAGCTGGAAGCGAATGCTGAAAAACTGTGGTCACTCAGCGAAATGGAAAGAACTGGCGGCGAACCGGACGTTGTTGGTCACGATAAAAAAACGGGCGAATACATTTTTTATGATTGTTCACCGGAAAGCCCTAAAGACCGCAGAAGTCTGTGCTACGACCGTGAAGCCCTGGATTCAAGGAAAGAACACAAACCTAAAGATAACGCCATCGGCATGGCAGCCGCCATGGGCATTGAGCTTCTAACCGAAGAACAATATCGAGAATTGCAGAAACTTGGAAACTTCGATGCGAAAACCTCGAGCTGGGTGAAAACACCTTCTGCTGTCAGAAAACTCGGCGGCGCGCTCTTTTGTGATCGCCGTTTCGACACTGTTTTCGTGTATCACAATGGTGCGGAATCTTACTATGCCGGCAGAGCGTTCCGTGCCTCGCTAACGGTCTAACTTTGTCCGTTTAACGTTGTACCGGAGTGGACGTGGGTTGCTTGGGTGCCCCCAGGTTCGCGTCCGTTCTTTGGACGCTAACCTGGGCGAAATAGAAGCTGAATCAATCAGCCGATCGACCTAGTACTCCAACGTCTCCTGTGTCGGCGTGATGCCAAGACCATAGCCGCAATCCGGCGTTGTGCCGGGAGGCGCAGGAACTCCGGTCCAACCCGGATCCGCAATTAAATTCCCATTCTGATCGTACAGTTGAACCGTCAATACCATACTGCTACTGGGTGGCAAATCGCTGCATTCCTGCACGCCATAAGCCTCCAACACGGCGCCGAAGGCCCAATTCCAAACCTGCCCATCAAGGGGCACGTTGCGTATTGATGTCTTCCTGCCCGTGGTCTGATTCTCAGTGACTATCTTCCAGTCGGGGCAGTAACCCGATACCTTCTTGCACATGGGAACAACCGCCCCATAAATCGAGTCGCCCGGCTTCGCCTTCAGCGGCCGGCTCTCATAGACGTTGCCTGCCACACAGCAGTTCCAGCTTGCCAGAGTCCAGGGTCCCGGAAAATACCACTGCAGCACGGGCTGAACGATGCTGAGGTTAGTGATCGTGTCCTCGAAACCGGGAAAGAAAAATACGGCCTCATTGTGAGTGACCATCGGCTCCGGAGGCACCGTCCACGTGGCAGTGATTCCGCCGTACCATGTGTCGCTGATGACCTGTATTGATTCAAGCCAGCCATTAATGGCGGGCTCGGGACCCCGCTTTGTGATCGCGCGTCTGCCGGCGCCATCACTCCCGTTCGCGTGTAGTGCGGGTAACCGCAAACCGCAGCCTTCGCATCCACGTAGCCGTTCGCATGTTTGACGCGTCCATCGCCCATGAGCGTCTCTGCCTCCCCGATCCTCAACGCGCAAGATGGATGAAAGTAGCCGAACGGCGTGATCACATAACCCGCCGGCACCGTCGCAGGCCGGTCCGGTCCTGCGACCGGAAGATTGCTGGCCAAAACACGCCCATTCGCCTGTCCGTTCAGCGATGCGGAGAACATGAACAGGATCGCCATCCCTGCCAGGCCAGCGAGCGCGCAGTTGCTAAATTCTGGTTTGCATCGAGTCACGATGAGTCTCCTGTCAAGCCAAAGACGTGTCTTCCAGCGGGCGTCCCCTCTTGCGACGGTGCAATTTGGATTCCATCCAGCCTTCCGAAAGAGCCCAATTTTGCGCCGCAACCGCGCCTTCTGTCTGGGATACGAGGCAGCAGCACCCAGCCAAAGCCGAGCAAACTGCAAATCATTTCATTTCAGTACGAAAATTAACTGTACCCGGTAGGCGGGCGGTCCTGCCAAGTGCCTAAACATTGAAACCAAGCTTAGCTTCGTAATAGGCAAGTGAGACGGGGGTGTCCGTTTGCGACCCAGACTCTCCCGTTAATGGGTCTCCACTTAATGCGTCTCAACCATCGTCTCCGCCAACTTATGCAGCAAGTCCTGATTCACAGGACGCGTATAAAACATATGGCCGCCAGGAAACTCATGGACCTGTACCCGGTTAGCATCACCCATGACCGGCATCTGGTCTACGCTGAGTACTGATCCCATGAACGGGCACGAGAGGTCGTTCCATCCATGCACGATCAGCACGCGCAGTTTGGGATCGGCAGCAATCGACTCGCGCAGGTCTCGCACCGCACCCGCACGCAGGTCGTCATTGCGATCCCATTGCCGGTTGACGTCATACGACAGGGCCTCATAGCGCGCATCGGTTTTCCATCCAACCGTGCGCGTGATGAAGTCCACCATGGCCGTGGTCGTAGGCGCGATGATGCTCTCCAGAATCGGATCGCCAGCCTGTTGCGTCGGGGCGTAGGGGAACGGATCGGGAGCGGTCACGTTCGAGTCGTACACACTGCCGATTAATCCTTGCGTCCGGTGAACCTCGCGGAGATAGGCTCGAATATTCAGCCGGCCACCGGCAAACTTCACGAACTTCGGATCAAGCCCCGTCATTTCGGTTACGTGCGCAATCATTGCGTCGTTAGCAGCTGCGTCGCTGCGACCTTTCAGCAGCGCCTCGGCATAGTCTCCGCGCGTGTACGCAATCACCTGCTGCATGGCCGCGTCCGTCAGCTTGCCCTCGGACTCCAGATGCGCGGCTGTTATCGACGGCAGGTCGATCAGCCAGGGAATCGGCGACAGGTCCCCATCGCCTTCCTCCGGGTTCAGATAAGGACTCACCAGCACCAGGCCGTTCATCGCAACGCCCAGCCTTGATTGCAGATAGTGCGTGATCAGTGGCCCGCGATACCCGCCATAGCTCTCCCCAGCCAGATATTTTTTGTCCAGCAAGCGATCGTTCTGCACCAGCCACTTGTAGATCACGAGCGAGAGATACTCGATGTCCGGCTTCGGTCCATAGAAAAGCTTCTTCGTCTCCGCTTCCTCCACCAGAGAACGCGAAAACCCCGTGCCGATCGGGTCGATAAAGACCATGTCCGTAAAGTCGAGCCAGGTGCCAGGATTGTCCGTCAGCGTCGCCGGGTCGGAAGGCGAGTTGCCCTCATTGGCAAACGCAATATGCTTCGGCCCGATCGCGCCCAGGTTCAAGTAGACGGACGAGGCCCCCGGCCCACCATTGAGCGCGAACGTGACAGGCCGATGGGAACCGCCGTCGCTGTCTTTCGTTATGAATCCCGCTTCGAGTCCCGGTTCTTGCCTTTTGATTCGTCGCTTTTTGGTGAGTCCAGCGTATATGCGGTGTACATCACCACGCCTGTGGGCTTGTCGTCCTTGCTTTTCAGCGTGATTGTACCGACCGTCGCGGTGTAGTGAAGTGTCTTGCCGTTCACGGTGATTGTCTGCGCCACAGACTTGTCCGCAGGCAGAGGATTCTTCACTGGTTCAGCGGACTTTGCTTCGGCGGATTTCGGTTCTCCGGATTTTGCCGCCGCAGGAGTTGCGCTGGTGTCGTCCGATGGCTTAGCGGATTCGCGATGCTGGGCAAACGCAGGAAGAGCGAATAGCACGAGTGCAATAACGAAATTGGTGAAAGTCATTCCAGAATAATGTACCTGCAATCACAGAGTGACGCAAAGTCGCCATCGCCGCGAATGACCCTAGAGTTGGCGCTCGCGTCCCATTGCAACTACGGTGCTATTAATGAATTTACATGCCCGGTGCATGCTGCTTGTGCCCCAGGTTCGCGCCCTGGGGTTGGGCGCTAACCTGGGATCACACACTGTCGGAGGCTGGCTGGTGTAAGTTCCCACCATGCCGAGCGGACTAAGACGCTTCCAGCAGCCGCAACACGAGAACCGCTATCACTCCGAACCTTGGGCGCATTGAAATTTACGCCGTACGAATCGGCGCCGGCGGTACGACTACCTCAATCAGTCCAGTTGCCACATCATAGACGAGGCCGGAGAGAAGCCACTGTCCCGGCAATGCGGGAATCGCGCGAAGCACAGCAATGTCGACCGCAACCGCCGCACGAGGATCAGTGACCGCTTTGGTCTTGAGTTCCCCTGCCTGTATTTGAAAATATTGCGTCAGCATCACGGGCTCACCCGCAAGGCGAGTAATGCCGCAATCGGTGTGCTGAAGCACGATGAGGTGAAACTCCCCACCGCCTCCGGGAGTCTTTCCGGCCACCTGACCGATTCGCCCGAGCAAGCCCAACTGTTCCAATAAACCTGGGGTAATTCGACCGCCGATGTTACGCAGCACGACGGCTTCGCCGGGCTTGATTCCAAGCACATGGGCCGGATCGACGCGCATATCGGCGCAGCCAATGATGATTGCCTTTACATTCGGCAACGACTGTGGAAGCGAGGGCATCAGTGTACCGGCAGCCGACTGCTGAGCCGCGAAATCTTTGTTGCGTTGCAACATGTGATCGAGATCAGTCATGGCATTCTCCTTAAGAGATGTTGCCATAATGCCGGGCTTTGCGTTGAGGACTGGTGCGGGATCGCGCAAAGAGGCGGCTCCAAAGAGAGTCGCAGGGTCGCACACGCTTCGTTCATCCTCATCCGCACTTCCGCTATACTTAACAGGTAATGTCCGTCATCAAGAACATCGGCGCCATCGCCAAGGGAATGATCATCACCGGCAAGGAGATGTTCCAGCCGACCATCGTTGAGAACTATCCCGACGGCCCTGGTCCGCTCAAAGGCGCGAAGTTCCAGGAACGCTTTCGTGGCATGCACGTGCTCCAGCGCGACGAAAACGGTCTGGAAAAGTGCGTGGCATGTTTCCTCTGCGCGGCTTCCTGCCCGGCGAATTGCATCTACATCGAGGCCGCCGAAAACACCGAGCAGCTCCGCATCTCCGGCGCCGAGCGCTACGCCAAGGTCTACAACATCGATTACAACCGCTGCATTTTCTGCGGATACTGCGTGGAAGCCTGCCCCACCGACGCCATCACCCACGGCCACGGCTTCGAACTCGCCACCTTCAACGCCAGCAGCCTCGTTTATCGGAAAGAGCAGTTGCTGGCCATAGCCCCAGCCCACATGGGAGCGAATGCTGTATTCAACGGCGAGGAAGTAGGCGGCGGCGCACCCGCGGAAATGATGCCGGGAAGCTAGAACCTGCCCTGACTTTTTGATCGTACTATGTCACTCATCACAGGTGCCCGAATCTCGATAGTTTAGGCTCGAACGAAAATTCCCAAAGACAATGTCTCGTTCGCGATTCGCAGAATTTAATATGACTATAATGACTATAGTGACTATTATAGGAGCAGCGAAAGGGGACGCCAATGCCTGATCACGCCTGGAGCGTGGCCCAAGCCAAAGCCAGATTCAGTGAAGTAATCGAAAAGGCAGCCTCGGAGGGCCCGCAGACCATCACCCGTCACGGCCGCCGCGCGGCTGTGCTCGTTGCCGCGCACGAGTGGGACCGGAAGATCAAGCGCAAAGGCACACTGGCCGATTTCTTCGCCGCATCCCCATTGCGCGGCTCTGGCCTCAGAATTGAACCCTTACATATTCGCCTGCGCAAGGTGAAGCCGTGAGCTTCCTGCTCGACACCAACGTCGTCTCTGAATGGCTCAAGCCGCGCCCAAGTCCTGCAGTAGTCTCGTGGTTGGCCGATGTCGATGAGGACGAGACCTTCCTCAGCGTGGTCACGATCACTGAACTGCGCTACGGCATCGAGCGCATGGCCCCCAGCGCTCGAAAGACGCGCATCGACAACTGGCTGCAGCAAGAATTGCTAGTCCGCTTCGATGGCCGGGTCCTGCCCGTCGACCTGGCGATCGCCGACCAATGCGGGCACCTGGTAGCTCGGTGTGAAACACTAGGCCGCCCAATTGAACCGCGTGATGCCTTCATTGCGGCGACCTCCGAAGTCTACGGGATGACTCTCGTGACTCGCAACGTCTCTCACTTTCAACCCGCAGTGAAGGCTCTCTTCACCCCGTGGGCCCAGTAAGATCCCCACATCCTTGTAAAAACGCGTTTTGTCTTCTGGTGCGCCTTTTGGAATCCCTGTTGTCCCGCAACCCCAAAGCCTTCTATGCTGGATCGCAAAGCTTGGGTAAATCCGACCTCGATTCCGTTGGGGCGCCTCCCGGCCACGAGTCGTAAATCCAAAAATATGAGCCTTAACTTCAGAAATCTCTCCCGGTCTGTATGGTCTCGTCCGGACGCGGTCCTCGCCGAAGCTGGTATAGCCGGCGAATTTCTGGTCGCCAAAGTCCGCCTCGGCCTAGCCTGCCTCCTGCTGCTCATCCCCGCGATCGACACGATATTTTTCCGGTTTGAAGAGAAGGAAAGCATCGTCGGTCTCAGTCTGACCTTCGCAACTTTCTTTCTTTCTCTCTTCGTCTTCGTCCTCGTCTGGCGCGAATACAATCCAAAGTGGCTGAGTTTCGCCACCAGTGCGTTTGATGTGACTCTGGTAAGCGCCGCGCTCGCCGTCTTTCTCTTTCTGAACCGGCCGCACACCGCGGTCAATAGCAAGGTGATCTTTGAAGGCTATTTCCTCGCCATCGCCGCCACCAGCCTGCGCTATGACAAGCGAGTATGCGTAACGGCAGGCTTACTGGCGTTTGTCGAATATCTCGGCATCGTATATTTCGCCACCACTCACTGGGACCTCAATAGCCTCGCCTACGCGCCCTACCCCTACGGCCAGTTCGACTGGTCAGTTCAAATTTCGCGATTGATCATCATGGCGACCGCATCGGCGCTTAGCCTCGCCCTCGTTGCCCGCAGCCAGAAACTGCTTGAGCTCGCGACCACCGACCCGCTCACCGGCATGCGCAATCGCGGCTCCACGTTCTCGACGACCGCTTCGCCATCGAACTAAGCCGCGCGCAGCGATACGGCAAACCGCTGACCATCGCAGTAATCGACGCCGACCACTTCAAATTGTTGAATGATACGCACGGCCATGCGTCCGGCGATCTCGTTCTGAAAAAAATCGGCGAGACCCTTCGCAACTCTTTCCGTCAAAGTGACACCGCCGGCCGCTACGGCGGCGAAGAATTCGTCGTCATCCTGCCCGAGACCGACATTGAAACCGCCCAGCGCAAACTGGAATCCTTAAGAGAATCAATTGCCGGCACTCCAATCGCGCTCCCTCAGCGTGGTGCAAAGGTTCACGTGACCGTCAGCGCCGGTTTATCCAGCTATCCGCAGGATGCGAAAGATGCCTCAGAGTTGTTCGCATTGGCTGACGAAAGAATGTTTCAGGCCAAGAAGGAAGGCCGTAACCGGGTCGTGGCCGGTAGCTTCGTTGCAATAAATTGACGTTCGTCTGTTATCCCCCAGATCCCGTCCGCTGACAACTACACTCCCTCGTTTAGGTTTAGTATTGTTGGTTGCTTTGATCGTTACGCTCTCGGAGGCGCTTCCCCTTGCGAACGTCCACTCTCGTCCTTCTCCTCACGTTTTGTATTCCCGCGGCATTCGCTCAAAAACAGCAATCAAAAAAGAAGTCCGAGCCGGCGCAAAAGCAAACCGAATCGCAAAAAACATCCGCCACGCCAACGCCGACCACGACCAGACGACGACTCCAAAGATAAAGACCTCTGGAAAGCCCTCCAATATCGCCTGATCGGCCCCTTCCGCGGAGGCCGCGTAGTCGCCGTCTCCGGCGTAGTCGGACAAAACGACACCTACTACATGGGCGCGATTGCCGGCGGAGTCTGGAAGACCACCGACGGTGGCCTCAACTGGCGCCCCATCTTCGACAAAACAAAAGACGCGTCGCCCGCTATCGGCGCCATCGCCGTCTCCGAGTCCGACCCGAATGTAATCTACGTAGGCACCGGAGAAGCCTGCGTCCGCGGCAATATCGTCGGCGGCAACGGCGTCTACAAATCCATCGACGCAGGCGCGACCTGGAAGTTCGCCGGCTTGGCCGACTCGCACGCCATCGGCCGACTGATCGTCAATCCCAAAAATCCCGACATCGCCTTCGTAGCCGCTCTCGGCCATCCCTTCGCCGATAATGAAGAGCGCGGCATCTTCCGCACCACAGGACGGCGGTAAGACCTGGGAAAAAGTTCTCTATAAAGACGCGAAGACCGGCGGCATCGACCTGGCCTTCGATCCCACCAATGCCAACATCATCTATGCCGCGCTCTGGCAAATACGCCGCACTCCGTGGAGTCTCGAAAGCGGCGGCCCCGGCAGCGGTCTCTATCGCTCCGCCGATGGCGGCACCACCTGGAAGCAAATCAAAGCTCACGGCCTGCCCGAAACCATTCCTCGGCCGCATCGGCGTCACCGTCTCGCGCCGCAATCCCGAATCGCATCTGGGCCGTAGTCGAAGCCGAAAAAGGCGGCATCTTCCGCTCCGACGACCGCGGCGAAACCTGGCACATCCTCACCGACGACCATCGCTTCCGCCAGCGCGCGTGGTACTACTCGCACATCTTCGCCGACCCCAAATCCGCCGACATCGTCTACATCCTCAACACGACGGCCTATCGCTCGAACGATGGCGGCAAGACGTTCGCCAGTATCGGCGCACCCGCACGGCGACAATCACGGACTCTGGATCGACCCCACAAATCCGATGCGCATCATTAATGGCAACGACGGTGGCGCAACCATTTCCATCGATGGCGGCGCCAGTTGGTCAAGCGAAAACAATCAACCGACCGCGCAGTTCTATCACGTCACCACCGACAATCGTTTCCCCTACTACATGTACGGCGCGCAGCAGGACAACTCCACGGTAGCCATAGCCAGCGCGAGTTCGAACGGCGCCATCGATCGCCCCGACTGGTACGACGTAGGCGGCGGCGAGAGCGGCTACATCGCTCCCGATCCCACCGACCCGCAGATCGTTTACGCCGGATCCTACGGCGGCGAGGTCTCGCGCTACGATCACCGCACCGGAGAAGAGCAAGCCGTCAATCCATGGCCGGTGAATCCCATCGGCTGGGCTCCAGCCGACGTCAAACATCGCTTCCAATGGACCGAGCCCATAGTCTTTTCGCCGCACGATCCCAAAACGCTTTACTACGCAGGCGCCAAGTGCTGTTCAAAACCACCGACTCCGGAATGCACTGGACCATCATCAGCCCCGACCTGACACGCAACGACAAATCGAAGCAAGCCGCGTCGGGAGGCCCAATCACGAAAGACAACACCGGCGTCGAGGTCTACGACACGATCTTCTCGGTCGTCGAGTCGCCGGTCCAAAAAGATCTAATCTGGGCCGGCACCGACGACGGCCTGATTCATCTCACACGCGATGCCGGCCAGCACTGGGAAAATGTGACGCCCAAAGCCATGCCCGACTGGGGCACAGTCAGCATGATCGAAGCCTCGCCGCGCGACGCTGGAACCGTCTACGTAGCCGTCGAGCGCCATAAGTCCGACGACTTCGCCCCCTACGTCTTCAAGACCTCCGACTTCGGCAAGTCCTGGACGAAACTTACCAACGGCCTGCCCGCGAACGACTACGTCCACGCCGTTCGGGTCGATCCCCGCCACCCCGGCCTGCTGTTCGCCGGAACCGAGCAGGGCGTTTACATCTCCTACGACGATGGCGCGAACTGGAAGCCCCTGCAACTTAATCTGCCGATGGCGCCCGTAAACGATCTGGTGGTGAAGAGCACCGACAAAAATAACGATCTGGTAGTCGCCACCCACGGCCGCAGCTTCTGGGTGCTCGACGACATCACGGTACTCGAGCAATATCAAGAGTCCATTCCTAATGAGGAAGCACACCTGTTCACGCCCGCGCCGGCAAATCACACCGTCTTCGGCGGCTCATTCTTTGCGCGCGCGGCAGTGTAGGCCACAATCCTCCTGCCGGAGTCATCATCGATTATTGGTTAAGACCGCGCTGAAGCCGGAGAAGAAACCGACTCCAGCCGCAGATGCCGGTAAAGCGGAAACCGCGAAAAGAAAGCGCCGAGCCTGACGCAACCATCTCCGAGGGTGCGAAAGCCGAAGCACAGGGCAAAGAAAACAGCGCTGGCCAGCCGGCAGGTACAGGAGCATCCGCACCCGCGCAGTCCGAAGCGGCAAAATCGGCAGACAAAGCTGAAGACAAATCCGCCGACAAGACCGAAGCCCCCAAGATCACGCTCGAAATTCTCGACTCCAGCGGCAAAGTAATCCGCAAATTCCCAAAGAAAAAGAAGAAGCAGCCTCCGGCGCAGACGACGAAGAAGATTTCTTCAGCCATGGCGGCGCCGTATCCGATCTTCCCGCCGAAGCCGGCCTCAACCGCTTCGTCTGGGATCTCCGCTACGAAGGAGCGACTCGCTGTCCCAGCACGCCCCGCTCTGGGGAGGCGGCACCGAAGGTCCGAAGGCTCTCCCTGGCAACTATCAAGTGCGTCTGACGGTTCTAGGCAAGACCTCCACCGCGCCCCTCGAAATCGCGCCCGATCCCCGCCTCAAGCTCGGTCCCCGAAGATCTCGCCAAGCAATTCGACCTAGCTCCTCAAGATTCGCGACAAGCTCAACGAAACCGACGTCGCTATCGTCCAGATTCGCGACCTCCGCGACCAGATCACCGCCGTCAACAAACGCCTAAAGAACGATCCGCGTGAGAAGACAATCGCTGACGCCGGCAAATCGCTCGACAAGAAAATGACAGAAGTAGAAGAAGCGTTAATCCAGACCAAAGCCAAAAGCGGCCAGGACGTTCTCAACTTCCCGGTTCGCCTGAATAATCATCTCGCCGCTCTCGGCGGTGTAGTAGGAAGCGCCGACTCCGCGCCAACAGCTCAGTCCTACGAAGTCTTCGACGTACTGACCAAGCAAGCCGATAGACGAGCAACTGGCGAAAGTGGAAGACGATCGTCGCGACGGACGTCGCAGGCTATAACACTTTGGTCAAACAGCAAGCCGTCCCAATGCTCCTCCTGACAAATCCGGAAGCAGGAAAATAAGCGCCCCTGCAGCCGTTATGAGGGCAGACGAAGCCAAAGTCTTAAACCGCAGAGTGCGCTGAGTAATCGTAGAGCTCGCGGACCAGCGGCAGAGGCTTCGCAAAGAACCTCTCAGCGTTCTCTGCGACGTCTCCGCGACCTCCGCGGTTTAGGATGCAGGCATTTCGCCCGCAGCGCAACGAGCCGCATTCCGCGCGATGTTTATCTCTTCCCGCCCGCCAGCATCTTCACCAACTCATACAAAAACGTCTGCCCCTCATAAAATGCCGCGATGCCCATCCTCTCATCGCGCCCATGAAACCGAATGTCATCACGATCAAAGAAAAATCCCTGAATGCCGTAAGTCGGAATCCCCGCCGCACGCAGAGACCGGCCATCCGTCGCGCCCATCACCATTATCGGCACCACCGGCACGCCCGGCCATTCTGCCTCGGTCGCCTTCTTCACGGCATTCATGACGTCAGGCCGCAGCGGAGACGCCGGTCCCTTCCCCGGTTCGCCGCGCACCGTAATCGACACCTGATCGTCCGCCACCACCTTCCGCAAAGTATCCTGCACGTACTCGATCGAATCTTCCGGCAGCACGCGGCAATTTACATTGGCGGCGGCGAGTTGCGGCAACGCATTCATCGCATGACCGCCCTCCAGTTGCGTGGCCACACAAGTAGTCCGCAAACTAGCATTCCACGCGGGAGAAGCCGCTGCCACCTTCCGCATCGCCTCTTCCGAACCCGAGGTCACCTTCGCCAAATCAGCAGAAATCGGCCCCGTCTCAATCTTCGCCATCTGCGCGAAATAAGCCGCCGTAACATCATTCGTCTTCAGCGGAAAACCAAACTGCGAAAGCCGTTCCAGTGCCCCAGCCAGATGATAGATCGCGTTGTCCGCCACCGGCAGCGAGCTATGCCCGCCCTTGTTATGCACCTCCAAGCGAAAATTGATAACGTACTTCTCGCTCACCTGCAAATCGTTTGAAATTTTCCGGCCGCCGGATACCTCGCCCCATCCGCCTTCATTCAGCGGAGTTCGGCATCAATCAGCTCGCGATGATTCTTGATCAGCCAATCGACCCCGTTGAACGGGCCGCCGCCCTCTTCATCCGCCGTGAGCGCGACAATAATGTCCCGATCCGGCTTGAACCCTTCGCGCTTGTACCGAATCAAGTTCGCGATCCAGACCGCCGCCTGCGCCTTATCGTCACCCGTCCCGCGCCCGTAGAAGTAGCCGTCCTTCTCGATCAATG
>CAWFRF010000032.1:0-98638 GCA_963818135.1 uncultured Actinomycetota bacterium | reverse complement strand
TATCGGTGAGGGCGCTGGCTTGACCGACACGGTGATGTCTGGGCTCTCGCCATGGCCTTTCGACCAGGACCGCGTCGTAGCAAATGAGCTGCAGAGGTGTGCAGAGGAAGCACGCGCCTACGAGACATTGGCGCGCAGTGGTGCTTTGGGAGGCCTAAGCCAGGCTTCGTCCATTTGGTCGATGCCACCAGGAGACCAGGCATATACGCGCGCGTGTGGGGGCTTTCGAGAAACGCCTGGCCGACTATTCGGCCGATCTCTCCGCTTGGCTCGAGGCCTACGCAGAGCTTGCACAAGAGCGGGTCCGAACCTTTGATCTCGCGCTTGTCGTTGAAAGTGCTGCTCGTGGAGCGTATGCGGAGTCGGTCACACTTGAACTGAAGCTCCCCGATGGGTTCCGCATGTTGGAAGAGATACCGGAGATGGGGCAGCTCCCAGCGGACCCGAGCTACAAGCCTCCGAAAACCATTGACCCGTTCAGGCCGATGGAGATGCCCGGTCCGTTCGTACCAAGTCGGGCCTTCACTCCGTTCGACCTCGCCAGTGTGATTTCTCCACGCAACTCCGGATGGCGGGAGACGACGGGAGGAGTGGAGCGAGACATTGGCGAGGTTCACCACGGACGGACGATCGAATTAGGTGAGCCACTTCTGCTGCAGGCGCCACATGAAGGAACCTTCGAGGTCCGGTGGGCGTTCTACACCAAGAGTCGGAACCGCTGCCGCGGTTCGCTCCAAGTCGTCGTCCCCGAGGCATCAGACCGGCCTGCGTTTACGAGACTGGCGGGGATCCTTGCGTACCCAGATTTGACGTTCGTCGACGCGGACGGTACTGAGAGGGAGCGCCGGACGAGCGATCCCCCTCTCTCCCCGCCTGAGTCGACGGAGCGGCCGAGCGGAGACGAGCCGCTCATTGGTACTCGCCTGGTTGAAGCGGCCGCGCGCAGGGATTGGGACAAGCTCGGACTCGCCGATGATTCCGACCAGGTGAGCGACGCTGCGGCTGGGCCGCAGGCCTGAAAGCTCTTGACATGACAGTCGTTAACGCTTCAGCCTGCGGGGGATGTTCTCGAGCCATTTCTAAGGAAATCCTTGACGACTCAGGGCTCGCACTTTTGCCGAGTTCCGCCGTCCAAGGCTGAGCAGCTCATTAGCTCAGGTGGTACAGGGTAGGAATCTGCGGCTGACGGCCCCGCACCCTTCGTCAGATCGAAGAATTCCTGTGCCCGCGTGATTGCATCTTCAAATTCTTGTTCTATGGATGCTGCCCTCGTGAAGTGTCGCGCGGTACATCCGAGCTGTCGCGTAGCGCAATGGCAAGTTCCAAGTCCCGGTAGGGCTCGCTTGTCTTCAGTTCAAGCAGCTTGATTGGCGACACTCCGTGTTCAACCAACCCCATGAGCGCCTCAAAGTCCTCGACGTCAAGTAGCACCAAAGGCTGCACCTTGGGATCAGTAAATAGTGTGCTCGTTTCGCGGCGTATCCACGACCAAACATATTCGTTTTGCACAATGACGCCGCCGGTCAGCACGATTGGCCACACGCGGTCGATGCCATCCCAGAGAACATCCGCTTCGCCGGCGGGAATTTGCGCTGTGGCGTTGGCGAGGGCATTGATCTTGGTTCCATTCCACTGCTTGGCCTTGTTGATCACAAGCCGGTTCAGGTCACCTCGCACAGCCGCTGATTCGCGAAGAACCAGCGTGTCCGCGCGCAACCGCGATGCCGTCACTTCGACAAGGATGAGATCCGTCCCAGCCAGGATTGCAATGTCAGATGTTTTGGCGGCGCCCTTCTTGCCGTAGGGTTGCTCCGGATAGACGGCTCCAGCGCCACTCTTGCCGAAGGCCTCTGTCGCGACGCGGAAGCAGTGCTGTTCCAACAGAGCTCCGGCGAAGGCCGTATATGCCCGGCTGGTCTTCCGGCTGCTAGAAGCGTTGATGCCGCTGCGCGGCGTCCAAGAGTCGGTAGTGGAATCCGTCGGTTACCCAACTAGCTAGTGCTCTCGGCGATAGTAGTAACAGCCCTCCTGATGCGAGCCGAAGAAACGGGCGCTGCATGAAGGGCCTCACCTCCCAGGCGATGTGCTCCAGCATATCCCCGCGCGAGGAGAACTCGGCGTTGTACCAGTCGCGGTCGGCACTCAGCAGATCAAGCGCCTTCTCGCGATGTTCGCCCCAACCGAGTTTGAGGAACAGGTCGTCGACATTTTCGCCGAATATGTGGCTCTGGGATCCGGCTGACTCGTCCCAACTATTCCACGTCGTCGTCATCGCCGACAGCGCGAAGCCAAACGCGAGTTGCTCATCGTTGTTGAAGCCGTAGTCGTGTTGCATCCAGTCGTCCAGAGGGCGGTCGTGCTCGGACTCCCGCAGAACTGGATCGACGGCGAGATTGGTGTAAAGGGTGCGCGCCCGAGCAAGCTCACCCATCGGCTGAGGCTTGCCGTTGTACGCACCGTTCTGAACAAAGAACGCAACGGCTCCATCTTTGATCCTCTAGCCAGTTGCGGTCTTCGTCGCTCTGCGCGGCGCCCCTCCGTGAGCGATGTCGCTCCGAGTAGCGCGCTCTGTAAGTGGGAGATCTCGTCGGGAGTAAGTCCTTCGTCCCAACCTCCCATTTGCGCGCGCGCTCAAACAGCAAGCGCATCACGACGAACGCGTGCTGCTCAACGAGGAGCGCCGCGTCGGTCGTTGCGTGCCATAAACGTGCGCATTTCGTTCAGAACTCGGTTCCCTGCGAATACCTGCTCGGCGAAACGCAGTTGTGCCTCTCTGCCGTGGCGAACTGCCCAAGCGAGTGCTGCGATCCGTGCAAGGGCGAGCATGGCCGGCTCGAAAGGAACAGACTCAAGGTGAGCACGCGCATCCCGTAGCCTGCTCGGCTCGTATCCAGCCTCGGATTCAGCGAAATACACGCCAACCTGATCTCGACCGGTTGGGAGCGCGTCGCGCGAGATGACCACGGGGGCGGCCGCGGGACGGAGTTCCTTGGGCAGCGCGGCAGCGGGGAAAGCTCGCGGGGGCGCCAGCGTGCTGTCGGGAAACCCAGGCCAGACTTGGTGGAATACCAACCCGGGATGTAGATAATGGGGCGGCTATTGGACAAGATCAATCACTGCTAGATGAAAGCAACGTCGTCCCCCAACCGTGAGTTGCTGTCCTAGTACCGTGGGAGAAGGGGCCTGCTTCGCGATCGCTATTGCACGCCCGCCCATGGGAACATGACGATCGCCTATGGCGACGATCCGCTCGTGGTTGACGGTGGCCGGCCAGACCCGGCCGTCGCCCGCGATTTGGCGCTGGAGATGCGGTAGCCCCCATCCGCTGTCGCTCGATGGGTCGCGGATTTTGGACGTACATCAGACGTCGCAAAACATGCCGAGCCCGTTATGACCGATATGAGCGATTCTTGGGCCCCGCAGGCGACCTTTTCGCCGCGAGGCGCGGGATGATGAGAGGTGAGAAACGTGTACGGATCGAAGCCGAGCCTGGAGCACTGCACGGCATCAGCGTTTCGCCCTGCTGCCTCTGTGAACTCCCAGGAAAGAGGCGCGCTTGCGTGAGCGTTCCGACGCCACTTCCGCGAGAGGTCGGTGGGTGCCAAGTGCAGTGCCCGACGTGCTGATCAAGCTCGACGGCCACGAGCAGATTGCGGTTACCGTCTTGAGCGGCCGCTTGAGCCGCGCGACATTAACACGCTGGCCGAGGCCGCGGCTCCCTCCCGTGGAGCGGCCAGACTCTCGTGAACTGGAAGAAGAAGAACCCGATCTTCCCACTCAAGAAGATGGGCGGCCAGTGGGTCGTGATCCGGCCGTTCCTCGACGCATTTCTGCTTCATGGAGATGCCGCAGAACGTTCGGGGAAACAACCCGAAGGTCGCCAAACCGCCCGTCAAGTGTTAACGCGGGTGTTAACCACGGCGTCTTTGTCAACCAGGCCGGTCGAGATTAAAAGAAAAAGGCCCTGCAAATGAGGGCCTTTTTTAGTAGCGGGGGCAGGATTCGAACCTGCGACCTTCGGGTTATGAGCCCGACGAGCTACCAGACTGCTCCACCCCGCGGCGGACATCTAGTGATAGCAGATCGCCAGTGGTTTTCGGGGTTTCCTGGGGCCCAGCCCCGTCGCATTTCGCCCGTTCACAGGCCGAAAAGTGCTAGTTCGGGACAACGAGCTGGATGAGCGTGTCTGCGACGTCGCTCGGCGTGCCGGAGCTGTCAAGAGCCGCGAAACCCTGGTTCCTCCAGTGCCGCTCGGCCGACTCCTGCCAGTCTCTGGCGGACGCTAATGCGGCGAACCGGGTGGCGTGAGCTTCTCCGTCGCGGCTTCGTAGGCGTTCACGGATCACATCGGTGTCCGCCGTCAGGTAGAACGCGGAGGCGAAGTACGGTGCCATCTCATCAGCGTTGGCGGCCACGCCAAGAAGGAAGCCGACGTCGCTCGCGCATTCATCCGCATAGGCACTTCACGCGTTCCGTCAACAGACACCAGCGATGGTTCGCATACCAGTCCGGGCTGCGCCAGATGCCAGAGGCATGGTCGGCACCTGACGGCCGTCCTGGTCAAACCACGCACAGAAGCTCTCGTCGGCGTCCTCGGCTCGGTGGCCCCTCTGTTCCAGTTCCTCGCGCAGAGTGCTCTTGCCAGACCCCGCGACTCCGGTTATGTAGATGAGCATGAGTTGACCCTTCTTGGGGCGCTTGTCACAGAGTCGGCACACATTCGTCGCACTCCCTCCACAAACGTGTCTTGTTCCGTCACATACGCCGGCCGCATTCTGTCGAGCATGGAACCAATCGATCGCAAGCAGCTCGCGGAACGCCGGATGTTGGCGTTGTTGGAGGACAGCGGGCTGCCGCTACCAGACGAGGTCGAATACGGGGCCGCGTGCGTTCGCTTCCTCTGGCTCGATCGGAAGGTTGCTGTCGTCGTTGACCTCGACGAGACCTTTGAAGAGGCCGAGGCCAACGGCGGCTATACGCGGGAGGGCTTGACGGCGTGAGCAAGGAAGCTCGCGGCCTCGCAACCCCACCCGACGGGGTCTCCCCTCACCCCCAGGCTGGCTGGCAGCCGTCGCCTCAGGCGGCGGCTGCGCAGCCTGCCGGCCGGCATCTGCGGCTGCGCCGCCCGCCGTACGGCCGGCAAGCAGGCCCCGACCCGGGCAGGACGCAATGGATGTAGCGGTACTCCTCCTGGAAGCCGAGGCTCGAATACAGCGCAATGCCGGCCGCGTTCTCGCTGAAGACCTGGAGGTAGGTCAGAGGCGCGGTCGTGCTCGGCGAGCATCGCCCTGCACCAGCTTCTTGCCCAGGCCCTGGCGGCGCGCGTCAGGCGCAACCGCGATGCAGAACAGCGCGACGATCCCGTCGAGCTCGACGCTGATCCCACAAGCACGATCTCCAACGTGGACGAAGCGCGCGGCGCCCGCCATCCGCGGGAACACCGTCTGAACGTGCTCCTCGACATCGGGTCGCCGGTCGCAATGTGCCCAGGCCGCCAGCCACTCCGGAGTGGCTTCATCCGAAACCACGAGCTCGAAACGCCGGATCAAAACCCTCGGAAACCTCTTGCGTGTCCCCAGTCATCACCACCACGGCCTGCTGGATGTTCCAGCCCCGCACCGACAGCTCATCGAGCAGCGGAATGTGGATCTCGAGCGGACTGACCTGGACGCCGCAGTCGATCCCATTCGCCGACGCAAACGAAGCCACACGCGCAAGCGCGCCGTCGTACTCGTCGCGACCCAGCGGCCGAGCCGGCGTCAGCGCGTGGTTGGAGCGCCCGCGGCCGAGCAGCCCGGGCGTCGCACGCAGCACCCACCCGTCATCCAGGACCTCGATCACCGTCGCGGGCCAGGCGTGGACGCTGTGGGACTCGATCTGTGCGACCCGTTCGAGCCCGGGTGCGGGCGACGAGCTCGCCTGTCACGCGCCGTCAGGGTCCGTCGGGCCCTGTGCGCGCAGCACCGAATCGAGCAGGCCTGGGAAGCGCTGCTCGAGCTCGTCTGAGCGCAGCCGGTTGTACCGGCACTTGCCGTCTACCCGCTGGGCGACGACACCCGCCTCACGCAAAACGCGGAAGTGATGGGAGCAGGTGGACTTCGCCACGGGAAGGTCGAGCGCTGCCGCAGGTCTGCTCGCCGCCCTCGGCGAGCAGGGAGACGATCCGCAGCCGCACCGGGTCGCTCAAGGCATGGAGGATCGCCGGCAGGCGCAGAGCATCGAGGCTCGTGGGCACGAGCGGGTCGACCGCTGGCGTCGTCCACTGCTCGCCCTCGACCACGAGGCCGACGGCGGCCTCGCCCTCGAGCACGAGCGGCGGAAAAGTCTCCGCCGACCTCACAGAACTCGGGCGCCGGATCCGTTCTATCTGTAAGCGCCGCCATGCCGCAAGGATAGTACGAGAGGCGTCGAACCATGTGTTATATTTCGATACTCGTCGTACCGAGGAGAGGGACCCGGAAACGTCGACCGGAGGACCGCGATGACGCACGCCCTCAAGCAGCCCGCCAAGCCACATCTCACCGCCACGCTGATCCTGGCCTGCCTTGCGCAGTTCATGGTGATTCTCGACGTCTCGGTGGTGAACGTCGCCCTGCCCTCGATCAAGCACGCACTGGACTTCTCCGAGGACGGTCTGCAGTGGGTCGTCAACGCCTACACGGTCACCTTCGCCGGGTTCCTGCTCCTCGGAGGCCGCGCCGCCGACCTGCTCGGACGCCGCAGGGTCTTCGTGTTCGGCCTGGTGCTCTTCTCTCTCGCCTCTCTCGCCTGCGGTCTCGCGGACTCAACGGAGCCGTGCTGATCGTCGCGCGGCTCGTGCAAGGCCTTGCCGGCGCGGTGGTTGCGCCGGCGTCGCTCTCGATCCTCACCAGCACGTTCACGAAGCCCGCCGAACGCCACCGCGCGGTCGGCATCTGGGGCGCCATGGGCGGCGCCGGCGGCGCGGCCGGCGTGCTGCTCGGCGGCATCATCACCGACGCCCTGAGCTGGCGTTGGATCTTCTTCATCAACCTGCCGATCGGCCTGATCGCCGCGTTCCTCTCACAGCGGATGCTGCTCGAGGGCCGCAACGAGCACGCGACCCGCAACTTCGACTTCGCCGGCGCGCTCACGGCAACCCTCGGCCTCTCGGCGCTCGTCTTCGGAATCGTGCGCACCGACAGCTCCGGCTGGGGCGACCCGACCACGCTGCTGGCGATCGGCGTCGGCGTCGCGCTGCTGCTCGTGTTCCTGTTGCTCGAGGGCCGGATCGCCAAGGCTCCGCTGATGCCGCTGCGGCTCTTCCGCTCGCGGCAGCTATCGGCGGCCAACGCGATCCTGGCGGCGGTCGGCGCGTCGACGTTTGCGATGTGGTTCTTCCTCTCCCTGTATCTGCAGGACGTGCTCGGGTACTCAGCGATCAAGACCGGCCTCGTGTTCCTGCCGATGACGCTCGCCCTCGTCGTCGGATCGACGATCGCCTCAAAGGTCACGATGCGCTTCGGCGCCAAGCGCCTGCTGGTCATCGGGATGGCGGGCGCTCGCGATCGGCCTGGCGTGGCTGAGCGACATCGGCGTTCACCCCGACTACCTCGGTGAGCTGCTGGCCCCGGGCCTGCTCACCTCGTTCGCAATGCCGTTCGCGTTCGTCCCCGGCGTGATCTGCGCCACCGCCGGCGTGAAGCCGCAGGAGGCCGGGCTGGCATCGGCGGTGGCCAACACGCGCGCGGCTGTTCGGTGGCGCGCTCGGGCTCGCGGTCCTCGCGACCATCGCCACGTCGCACTCGAACGCGCTGCTGCACCATCCCACGGCCGCCGTGCACACGGCCAACCAGGCGCTCGTCAGCGGCTTCCAGGTCGCCTTCTGGTTCGCCGGAGGCATCGCGGCGGTGGGCATGCTGGTGGCGCTGTTCGGGATGCCGAGCGCCCGCCGAGAGGCGGCCGTTCAGGCTCAGGGAGCCGTCGTAACCGAGATGTAGGGACAATGCGCGCCATGGCGCGCATTTTCGTTACGCGCGAGTTGCCCGGTCCGGCGCTCGCCCGACTAAGAGAAGTCCACGACACGACCGTCTGGCCCGAGCGGCTCCCACCCGAGCTATGAGCAGCTGCGTGAGCACGCGGCGGAGGCGGCGCGCTGCTGAGCCTGCTCACTGACCGCGTCGACGCGGAGCTGATCGCGGCATCACCGCAGCTGCGGGTGATCGCCAACTACGCGGTCGGCTACGACAACATCGATGTCGATGCCGCCTCCGCGCGCGGCATCCCCGTCGGCAACACGCCCGACGCACTGACCGAGGCCACCGCCGACCTCGCCTTCGCGCTGCTGATGGCGGCCGCGCGTCGGATCCCGGAGGCGGCGCCGTTCGCCCACAGCGGCCAGTGGCAGACCTGGGACCCGGGCAGCTTCCTCGGCGCCGACATCTCCGGCGCGACACTCGGGATCATCGGCCTCGGACGGATCGGCCAGGCGGTCGCGCGTCGCGCATCCGGCTTCGGCATGGAGGTCCTGACGACCGAGACCCGCGACGCAGCACAACCTCCAGCACCTGCTGCGCCGCTCTGACTTCGTCTCGATCCACCTGCCGCTGACAGACGGCACCCGCAACCTGATCGGCGCCGAGGCGTTCGCGCTGATGAAGCCGACCGCGATCCTGATCAACACCGCGCGCGGCCCGATCGTCGACCGCGAGGCGCTCGCGCAGGCGCTGCACACCGGCCAGATCGCCGGCGCCGCGCTCGACGTGACGACACCCGAGCCGCTGCCCGCCGACGATCCGCTTTGGCAGGCGCCGAACCTGCTGGTGGTGCCGCACATCGGCTCGGCGACCTGGTCAGCACGCGAGCGCATGACGGAGATCGCCGTCGAGAACGTCCTCGCCGGCCTCGACGGCAAGCCGCTCCCCTACCAGGTCCCGGCCCAGCTCTTCGACTCGACTAGCGTGCGCATCGCCGTAGTCGACGTCGGGACCAACACGACGCGGCTCTATCTGGCCGACGTCGCAGACGGCCAGGTCACCGCCGAGCTGACGCGCATCAGCCGCGTGACCCGGCTCGGCGCCGGCGTCGACGCCAGCGGCAGGCTCGCAACCGACGCGCTCGCCCGCGAGTACGCGGTGCTCGACGAGTACCACCGGCATGATCCAGGCGACCAGACCCGGACAAGGCGGTCGCGGTGATGACGAGCGCCGTGCGCGACGCCGCCAACGGCAAGGAGTTCGCCGACGACGTCGCGAGCCGCTTCGGCCTCGACGTGCACGTGATCAGTGGCGATGAGGAGGCGCACCTGACCTACCTCGGCGCCACCGACGCAACTCGACCGCCGGCCGGCGCGCCGGGCCGACGCTCGTCTTCGACATCGGCGGCGGCTCGACCGAGCTCGTGATCGGCCACGGCGACCGGGTCGACTTTCACGTCTCCACCCAGGCCGGCGTCGTGCGCCAGGCCGACCGCCACATCCACTCCGATCCGCCGACGCCGGACGAGCTCGAGGCGGTCGCAGCAGACGTGCGCGAGTTTCTCGATCGAGGCCGTGCCGACCACTACCGCTCCCACCCGGGCCGCGCACTGGGCGTGGCCGGCACGCCCACCTCACTGGCCGCGATCGCCCAGGACCTCGACCCATACGACCCGGAAAGAGTCCATGGCTACCGCCTCACAGCACAGGAGCGCGACACGATCTTCGAGCGCCTCGTGGCGATGCCGCTCGAGCAGCGCCGCAGGTCAAGGGCCTTCACCCGGACCGCGCGATCGCGATCCTCCCGGGCATCGTGATCCTCACCGAGGTCATGGATCTGTTCGAGCTCGACGCGATCGAGGTCTCGGAGCACGACATCCTCCGAGGCGCAGCGCTCACTACTCGCGCGCGTAAGCGCCCGCTCAGGACTGGCGCTCAGGACTCGGCGAGACCGAGCCGGCGGGAGATGTCCGCGCACTCGACGCAGACCGTCTCCGGGATCAGCCCGACGCGCATCAGCAGCGCAAAGGCCTTGCAGCCGAGGCAGTAACCGAAGATCGACTCCAGGCCCGCCGCCGGGATGAACAGCACGAGCACCACGTCGGCGGCCATGTGGTTGCCGAGGATCAGGCCGAACAGCAGCGCCAGCGAGGCCATCACGGTGCCCATCCCCTGGGCGAAGCGCTTGGGCGGGCCGGGCACGTAGACCTTCTCCCCCAGCCGCGGCGCGATCACGTTCATCGCGGTCCAACCCAGTGGGCTGAGCTTCGGGCCGGTGAGCACGCGCGCCCAGAAGCCGTAGGCGAGCGGGATCGTCAGCCAGTACCAGCCGGTGGCGAGGATCACGATGACCTCGATCAGCACGACCGCCGCGACCGTCCGCGCGGCCTTGTCGTTGACCGGATTGGGGAACGAGAAGAAGCGCTTCACGCTTCTAGTTCTATCTCCACCAATTCAGTTGACTAAGGCGGCCCGGAGGCGAAGGTCGCGAGCGCCGAGCACGCTCAGGCGAGATTCGAGCGCCGCGGGTACGCCACAGACGGATCGGTCAGCACGTTGATCAGCGCGGGCTTGCCCGGACGCCAGCGCCCGCTCGAACGCGCCGCGCAGCTCGCCCGGAGCGCGCACCAGCTCGCCGTGCCCACCGAGCGTCGAGACCACCTGGTCGTAGCGGAGCTCGGGCTGCAGCTCGGCGGCGACCGAGTAGCCGTAGACCAACTCCATCGGGTGCTTCTCGAGCGCCCAGATGCCGTTGTTGCCCATCACGCCGATCACCGCCACCCCGTGGCGCACGAGCGTGTCCCACTCCATCCCGGCAGAAGCCGAAGGCGCCGTCGCCCTGGAGCAGCACGACCTGCCGCTCGGGGTGCGCGAGCTTGGCCGCCAGCGCGTAGCCGGGACCGGAGCCGAGGCAGCCGAACGGCCCGGGATCGAGCCAGCAGCCGGGCTCGAACGAATCGACCAGCCGGCCCGGCGAACGAGACGAAGTCACCGCCGTCGCCGATCACGATCGCGTCGCGATCGAGCAGCGGCGCAAGCTCGCCGTACACGCGCGCCGGATGCAGCGGCGAGCGCTCGTCCGTCAGAGCTCTCGCAGCTCGGCCGAGCGCGCCTCGATCTCAATCGCCCGCAGCGACGCCACCCACTCGCCACGGTCCTCGCAAGCGAACCATCGCCCAACGGAGCCCCCAACCGCAGGCCATCCAGCACCGACGGCAGCGCCCCGTAGAGCTCCGCCGCCGAGCGCGCGCGGGAAGCCCGCAGCGGCTCGGCCGCGTCCACGAACACGACGTCGGTCTCCTCACCGAACGACGCCGCCGAACCCGAGCCGGAAATCGAGCGGCACGCCGATCACGAGCGCGACGTCGGCACCCTTCAGGCCGGCACTGCGCGCGCGTGAGAAGCCAGCTCGTGGTCAGCCGGCAGGCACCCGCGGCCCAGTCCGTTCAGAAACACCGGGACCTGTAGCGCCTCGGCGAGCTCGCGCAGCGCGCCCTCCCCGCGCCCCCAGTAGAGCCCGGTACCGGCCATGATCACCGGCCGCTCGGCCTCGCGCAGCAGCGCCGCCGCCCGCTCGAGCGCCCGCGCGTCGACACTCGCAGCCCGCGACGACGACAGCTCCGCGCGCGCAGCGCCGGAGCCTCGCTATCGCCAGCAAGCGAGAACACGTGGTCCAAAGGAAAGTCGAGGAACACCGGCCCCGAGTGCGGCTCCAGCGCCACAGAGATCGCCTCATCGACGAGCTCCTGGATCTCACCGGCGGAGTCGGCCGTCGCGGCGAGCTTGACCAGCGGGCGCACGAACGGGACATGGTCGATCTCCTGCAGCGACCCCTGCCCCCAGCGCCAGGCCGGTGCCCGCCCGCCGAGCACCAGCAGCGGCGAGTTGTTCTGCTGCGCCGAACCGAGCGCGCTCATCCCGTTGGTCACGCCCGGACCTGCGGTCAGCGCGCACACACCGAGCTCGCGCGTGACCTTGGCCCAGCCCTCGGCCGCGAACGCCGCGGTCTGCTCGTGGCGCACATCGACGATCTCGATGCCCTCGGCACGGCAGCCGTCGTAGATCGAGAACAGGTGCCCGCCCGAGAGCGTGAACAGCTTGCTGACGCCGTGGGCGGCAAGTCGCTTGGCGATCAGCCGCCCCCCGTGGAACTCTTCTGCGCCCTCCATTAGCGCCAGCATCCTACCCCCCGCGTGGGGGGTTGGCCCTCCCGGGCCGCCGACACCACTCCGGGCCGGGCGTAGGTTTTGAACATGCTCACACAGCAGCCACTTCAGACCAGCACCGATCAGACCCGCTTCAGCCTCGCTGTGCTCGAACCTCGAGGAGTACGAGCACCTGCCCGAGCTGACCCCGGGCGGACGCGACACCCGGCTGATCACCGACCAGAGCCACGAGGACACGATCGACGAATCGATCCTCGCCGGCCTGACTCAGCTCTAACCACGCTGATGTAGCCGCGACCGGCCCCGCTGGGCCGGTCACCCCACGAACCGGGACGGCCTAGCTGGCCGGCAGCACGGGCTCGTCCATGAGACCGTGCGCAGCGCTGAAGGCCAGCGCGGCGATGACGGCGTTCGGCCCGTCGAACCAGTGCACGCCGATGCTGATCGCAGGCGGCGTCTTTACCCCGCGGAAGGCGAGGCCACGGCTGGTCGCATCAAGCGCCAGATCGCGGCGCGAGTCACCGGCAGCGGTCACGGCCTCATAGGAGCCGAGACCTGCGACCGCGGCCGCCTCCTCGATCACCGGCACGCTGCCGATGTCGAAACCGCCGCAGAAGGCAAGCCGCATCAACGCCAGGCCGAAGGCGGCACCGCTGCCGGCCTCGGCAGCAAAGGATGCCGCGCGAGCGGCCTTGCGGCTGTTCATCGGAAAACGGTGCGGCTCGACCAGCGGCAGCCCGAGTGCTGACGCCTCGCGCTCGGCCAACGCCATGCGCTCGCGCGCGAGCCGCTCACGCTCATCTGGTGTGACCGTGGGCAAGCGCTGCGATAGCGGCCCGAGCACGGGCACCCAGTCGATCGGCCCGAGCGCGCGCTCGACGCGCTCCGCCGCCAGGTATGAGAGCGGGTCATCGAGCGCGAAGAAGAAGCGCGCGTACTCGCCGCTTGGACGGGAACGGTCCGCTATCCGTTCCGAGAGTTGGATCAAGTCCCCCATGCCCATCAGTATCGGCAGGAAACCTGGGGGAATTCAGCTTCCGTAACTAACTCGACACAAAACCAGCACAGGGCGGGCAGTCGTTTTTCAGGTGGAACGCAGGGGTAGCACGAACAGCCAGTAGGCGGTGCGTATCGCATTTTCTTTCTGACGACTGTCAACAGGCGTAGACTCAACATGAGTTCGACCGGATGGAGGCGCAAGATGCCCCAAGTTCCACCGCCGAAGCGACATCCCTATGACCAGTGGTCACCGGATGCCCGAGCGCTGGACCTAGTCGGCGATAAATGGACGCTTCTGATCGTCCGCGATCTCGCCGCAGGTCCTCGCCGGTTCGTCGAGCTCCAACGGGTACTACCCGGGATCTCCACAGAGCAGCTGCGCTCACGCCTGAACAGGATGGTTGCCGACGGCATGCTGACACGGAAGCGGTACCGCGAGGTGCCGCCGAGAGTTGATTACGAGCTCACGCCACGGGCTCGGGATCTGATGCCAGTCCTTGCCGAGCTCGCTCTGTGGGGCTACCACTGGGCCTGGAGCCAGCCGCGCTCGGGCGAGCGGATCGATATGGGCGCGATCCTGCGGCTGGTTCCTGGCCTCGTGCACCCCAAGGGCAGCAGGGTGAGGTCGAGTGCACGATCACCGACGGACACCGCGACGGCGGGCCGCTGACGCTGACCGCGATGCTCGACGACGGCTCGAGCCGCGTGATGGAGCAGCCGGCCGACCACGCTGACGCACGCATCAGCGGCGACACGCGCGCCTGGGTCAGCGCATTCTCACCAGGCGGCACCGTCACGACGCTGCAGATCAACGGCGACAGCCAGCTTGCCGAGTACATGCTCGGGCAGCAGCTCGCCCGCATGGACATGCAGGCGCTGGACGCAGCGGAGCGAGCAGTGGCCTGAGCGGCGGGGGCTGCAACGGGACCAACGTAAGGGCCGCCGGCGAAGGGACGACTCCGCCACAGCCACCTCGCCGGCGGCTATTAGATACCCGGGGCGGGGATCGAACCCGCAGTGCCCTTGCGGGCAGCGCTTTTTAAGAGCGCCGACTTTGCCAGTTTGTCTACCCGGGCGCGAACTGATCGGCGGCTGATCTTACCCGTGCAGGGAGCGGCAGACACGCATATTTCTGCCCGCATCTGGACATATTCCGACACGTGCTGCACACCCAACCGCAACTTTCCCGCTGCTAGGTTGTTCTCGATGGGTCTGGAAGCCGACATGGAAGTTTCAGCGCTCAGATACTCAGGCGGGGCGGGCCTGCACGGACGCTCACCCCTGCTCCGGCTTCAGTCGGACGAGCGGCTCGTCACCTCGATCCGCCGCGGCAACCAGAACGCCTTCGAGGTGCTCGTCGGCCGCTACCACAGCCGCCTGCTCGCCTTCTGCCGGCACATGCTCGGCTCGCGCGAGGACGCCGAGGACGTGCTGCAGGATGTGCTGACCGCCTCCTACAACGCGATGCTCGCCGACGAGCGGCCGATCAACGTCCGGCCCTGGCTCTACCGCATCGCGCGCAACCGCTGCCTGAACCATCTGCGCCGCAACAAGGCCGTCGGCGTCGACTCGATGGACATCCACTTCGCCGAGCACGGCGCCACCACCGCCGACAAGGTTCACGAGCGCGAGGAGTTCCGCCAGCTGCTCGACGACATCCGCGACCTGCCCGGAGACCCAGCGCACCGCGCTGGTGCTGCGCGAGATGGATGCGCTCTCCTACGAGCAGATCGCCGAGGCGATGGAGACGACCGTCTCGAGCGTCAAGTCGCTGCTCGTGCGTGCCCGTGTCTCGCTGACGGAGGCCGCCGAGGCGCGGCTGCTGACCTGCGACGAGGTCCGCGAGGAGCTCGCCGAGATCGCCGAGGGCATGCGCCGCAAGCAGAGCACGTCCGTTCGCCGCCATGTCAAGAACTGCGCTCGCTGCCAGGTCTTCCAGGGCGAGATGCGCAAGACCAACAAGGCGCTCGCCGCGCTGGCGCCGATCGGCCCGCTGGCGTTCTTCCACAAGCTTCTCTTCGCCCACGCCGCCTCACGCCACCCATGCCGGCCGGCTCGCTGGTGCGGCCGGCGCCGCGGGCGCCGGTGCGGCAGGCGCAGGTGCCGGTGCTGCCGGAGCGGCAGGTGCCGCTGGGGCCGCGGGCGCCGCTGGCGCTGCCGCAGGCGCCGCAGGCGGAGGGTCTGCCGGACTCGTCACCGCCGGCGTCGAGCGCGGTCGCGACCAAGGCCGCAGCCGGCCTGGCCGCAGCGGCGCTGGTGACCGCAGGCACCGTGGCCGTCGAGCCAGAGCATGCACCACCGCCACCCCACGGGCCCACCGGCAAGTGTCGTCGTGACGCGCTCGATCAATTCGGGCCTGGATAACGCGATCAACGGCACCAGCCTCGTCGGCTCGGTCGGCGCCGGCCCCGGCCTCACCGCCGGCCCCGTCGTCAAGGCGGCGGCCCGCAGCCTGACTCGCGTCAAGCTCGCTGGGCTGACCCCGAGCACCGGTGCAGTCGCGCCCACAAGCACCGATCAGGCGCACCGGACCGCAGCGGCCCCCACGCCCAAGGTCAAGGTCGCACCCAAGACGATTTCGACATCGGCCAGCTCGTCCGTGGTGGTCACTCCGCCGGTCACGACGCTGCCCGCCTCGACGGTCGCGACCACGTCGACCTCGACCGGCGGCGTGAGCCCGGTCGCCCCGACGACGACCACGACACCGGGCGCCACGATCTCAACGCCGGTCACAACGGCGCCGGCCACCACCACTTCGCCGACGGACCACGAGCACACGGCACCAGCACATCGCCGACGAGCACCTCGCCCGTGAACACGAGCACGGGCACGAGCACATCGCCGACGAGCACCTCGCCGACGCAGCACGATCGCCGACCGGCACGTCCACGGCGCCGCGTTGGCACCACCACGGCGCCAGCCGCGTCTACGTCGACCGCTCCGGCCGACACGACGACGGCCACCACTCCGGCGCTGCCCTAGCTCCCCTGGTTCTCGGGAGCCGACCGGATGCGTACCATCCGGTCGTCTTGAACAAGATCGACTTCGACGACTTCCTCAAGGTCGACATGCGCGTCGGGCGCGTGATGGCCGTCGACGAGTTCCCGGAGGCGAAGAAGCCGGCCTGGAAGCTCTCGATCGACTTCGGACCGGAGCTCGGGATCAAGCGCTCCTCCGCGCAGATCACCACCTACCGGCGTCGACGAGCTGCTCGGCACGCTCGTCGTGGCCGTGGTCAACTTCCCGCCGCGCCAGATCGGTCCGTTCATGTCGGAGGTGCTGGTGCTGGGCGCCCTCGACAAGGAACTCGGCGTCGTGCTGCTGCGACCCGACCAGGACGCCGAGGTCGGGTCAAGGATCGGCTGACGCGCCAACCCCGGTGCTGCGCCTGAGCCGATACATGCGCAGATGGCCGTAACTCTTTGCCGCGGCGATGTGGCCGACATAGTCCCAGACGAACTCCGACCGCGTCCGTCGAGTACGAGCGCGGCTGCGAACTGCTCGGTGACGTACACCTCACCAGCTGGCGTCACGGGTTCGATGCGCGCGGTCCGGCTGACGTGCGACCCCATGAAACCGTTCGCATCGAGTACCGGATCGTGGGTCGGGAACACGGGACCGACGTGGCGCGCCGATCCGGAGCGCTAGATGAGCCGGCAGTCCCTCTGCCTCGAGTTCGATCGCTCTCATCGCCTGCTGGAGCTCCAGCGCACAACGCGCAGCAGCGAACGCGTCGGAGAGCACGACGTAGACGGCATCGCCCCACGTGTTGCGGAACCAGATCTCCGCGCCGTGTGGTTTCGAGTACCTCCGCGAATCCGCCGAGCACCCGCGCGGCGAAGACCGGCAGCTGCTCGTCGGTCAGCTTGGAGAACCCCTTGATGTCGCCGAACAGCATCGCGCGCACGACCGCCCGCCGTGCCCTGCCGCTCGGCGGCTCGGACGCCTCAGTGCCGCGCGGTCAACCCGGTGGCTGTCGGCGACCGCGGTGGCGCAGGTCGTGCTCGTCGGTCTCCGCGGACCCGCGCCGTCGCCATCCGGGTGATATCGACGTCGACAACGCGGCCGCCGAGGCGCCAGTGGCGATGTCGATCGAAGTCCCTGCGGCGCCCGTTTGAAGGGCCCCCGTCCCACACGGCCAGCTGGCGGACCTCAGCGTCGAGATACCGGGCACGGAGTAGGGCGAGTCCCATGGCGAGTTCCGTCCCATACCGGAACAGAACGTCGTCACCGAGGAACGCATCGTCGGTCGCATAGTGGATCGTGGTCGCAGCGGCGGCACAGCGCTCGAATCGCTCGATCCACCTGGCGCCCGCCGATGCCACTGACAGCGCGACGAACTCCCCTCGCGCGAACGGCAGCACGACGTGGAGCTCGCTACCCGCCGCAAGCAGCGCCTCGGCCCAGAGGATGTCTGCGCCGCTCGCGAGCGACCCGTAGGCGAAGCCGGGAGCGTGATGCCCGACGACCTCAGCGATTGCGCTCGCGACAGCAGCCTTCGTCATCTGGCGCGAAGCGCCCGTGGTCGTGCTCATCCGCGACGCGATGTCCGCAGAAGTGGACCACCGCGGGACCGGCAAGGATCCCCAGGAATTGCGGGTCGACCCCGAGCAGCTCGCAGATGGTTCGCAGCTGGCGGCGCGTGGTCGCAAGCGCCGCGTAGTCTCCCGGGTTTCGCTGCGTGGCGCGTACCAGAGACTCCTCGGTCCGGGCAACGTCCCCGAGTAGCAGACGCGCCTCGGCCTCTGTTGCCGCCGCGTAATAGGACTCCTCGGCGGTCGACGCAGCGAGCACCTCGAGCACGACCAGGGCTAGCTCTCGTGCGCCGGCGACGTCGCCCGCGATGAGCCTCATCGTGGCCGCGTTCACCGCCGGGTAGTAGCCGCCGGTACGCGCAAACACCGCGGCGTAGAGGTCGGCGGCATGAGCAGCGCGGCGGCGTCTGGTGACGCCCTCGGAAGCCAGAGCCAGGTCCTTGCAGATCCGCGCCCAGAGCGCTGCGATGTCCTCGTCCTCAATCCCGCCCAGGCGATACTCCTCGAAGCGGCGAGCAGCTTCCTCTGTCGCGCCTGCGCGCGCGAGCGAGAGCACCGCGCGATGTTTGAACCAGCAGATCGTCGGGATGTTCCGCCAGCCCTCCTCGGCGAGATCGAAGGCTGTCAGGAGCTCACCGCGCCGCTCCTCGCGCTTCACCGCGTCGAGCCACATCACGGCGGTCTGCAGGTCCGGCTCGCTTGCCGGCGACTCAGGGACGGCGACATTGTGCGGAGACTCTAAACAGAGATTCGGGCGGTCCAGCGGGGATCGCGATCTGGATCATCCCTGCCGCACTTGGTGCCGCTGCTGCAGCACTGAGCGTGCCGCTGACGGCCCGGAAGATTCTGCGGCTTCCGCCGCGTCCTGTTGGCATGGTCAGAGACGTACAGGACGCCGCTATCGCCGGGCTCGCAACCGATACTTCCAACACGGGACTCCCGTCCGAGCTGCCATCGCTGGGCGAGTTCGCGCGACGCCTCGCATTCGTTCCACGACGGCCCTCTGCCGGCAGTACGGCTGCGCTCGCCGTCGCGCTCGCCGCCGATCTGGTCACCCAGGTTGCGGAACGCTCGACGGACTGGCAGGAGCAGGGAGGCATCGTCGCTCAGGCCGATGTGCTGCGCGAACGTGCCGTCGCCGCCGGCGGCGAGGTCGCGATCGTCTATCACGAGCTTGTCGAGGCGCTTGACGCAGCCTCGGCCGATCCCGGGGGCGCGTCTCGGTCGATGGAACTCGCCGACATGCTCATCTCGGCCGGCACCGTGCTGATCAAGATCGCAGAGACAGCCTGCGATTGCGCGGCGCTAGCGCTGGTGGTCTGCCGAGTCCGGCGACACGGTCGTCCGCGCCGACGCCAGCGCCGCCGCGATCCTCGCGAGCGGCGCCGCGGACATGGTCGTCCATCTTGTGGACGTGAACCTCCTAGCGGACTCGCAACGGGAGCTCACCGCTCACGCACACCGGCTCGCCACTGCTGCGGGCCTCAGCCGCTCGGCGGCGGTCTCGATCCTGACATGAGCCGGGAAGAAAACGGGGACGCGATGCGTCCAGTTGGCATGTCGAACTCGCAGTGGCGACAGCTGGCGGGGTTGTCAGAACGAGAATTGGCGGCATTGCTTCGCCTGCTTTCTCCGGCGCCCCTGTCGTGGCGTGAGGCGGCGCGCGCGATACCGGTGCGTCTGGGCGATCAGGTCGAGTCCGCAGGGTCGTCCGAGGCGCCGGAGACGGTTACACGAGGCGATGAATCGACTGGGGCCAGCGTGCGCGCTGGCGAGTTCAATGACCGCGGGCGTGTTTGACGGGCTCGCGCGTCCTGACCTTATCGTTGGACCAGCCGAACGAGCGAGGGCAGGGTGGGGAGTCCTCCGAGACACCGAGTCCGTGAGCGCCGTCACAGCCGCGCGGCCTGCCGTACCGGCAGCGTCGGATCGCGGCGATCACTCCCGGCGCCTTGGACGCGGGTCTGGTTCGCCGGTGCCGAGCCGGCGATGCGTCGGCGTGGTCGGAGATCGTCGATCGGTTCTCAAGCTACGTATACGCGATCACGATCGGCTATCGGCCTGCACGCCGATCGGGCCGAGGATGTCTTCCAGGAGGTCTTCACACGGGCCTTCGCACGCCTCGACTCACTCCGCGACGAAGCTGCGCTTAAACCCTGGATCGCGCAGCTGACCCGCCGAGCGGCGATCGATCGCCTCAGGGCGGACCAGCGCGAACTGCCGGCGCTCGCCGACACGGAGATCCCGCAGGACGACGCTGGCGCTGGAGCGGATCGAGCTGGCGATGGCCGTGGCGCGCGCGCTTGACGAACTCCCTGCGCAGTTCGGCTGACGTGCTGCACGCGCTTCTTCCTCGAGGACCAGAGCTACCAGATGATCGCCGACGCGCTCGGGGTCCCAGCCGGCACCGTCGCGTCGCGCATCTCCCGCGGCCTCGCGATGCTGCGGGACGTTCTTGATGACGGGGCGCAGCCTCCGTCGATCTGACTCGGCGGTACTGACCGTCTCAAGCGCGAATCGACGTGCGGTATCTCGGGCGGGTTCAGGATCCGTTGATCGGACTGTTGACCACCGTCCGCTCGAGCCTCGTCAGCTCGCGCGCGGGCGGGACGTGCGGCGCGGCCTCGCGCAGCAGTTCTTTGGCGTTCTGGCAGGCCGGGCACATGTCGAACACGCGCACGACGTTGTCGCGCCCGGGACTCGAGCGGTTCTCGCCGATCGCCAATCTCGCCGGCCGCCGAGGCTGGGGATCACACTGGGAACGTTGCTGAAGTCGAGCACGCGCAGCTCCTGTCCGGTACTCGCGTTCCACACGCGGACCTGTCGTCCAGCGAGTCGGTGACGACCATCGCGCCGCCTGCCGCGAAGGCAGCGCCACGATCCCACGCGTATCCCCGATCAGCTGCGCGCAGCACGTGGCCGCTCCCGACGCTCCAGATCGTCGCCCGGGAATCCCACGAGCCGACGAGCAGCCGCGAGCCGTTTGGCGTGAGATCGACGCCGGAGACCTCCCCGCCCTCATCGACCTGACGCACCAGCCGCCCGGTGCCGCGTTCCAGACGTCGGCGTAGCCACAGAAGCTGCCGCCGGCGACCCGGTTGTCGTCGTCGCTGAAGCTGATTATCGCCGGGGCGTAACCGCAGGGGGTCGGCGGCCTGGAGGTGCACTGTGACGCCGGTCTCGGTGTTCACCACCTCAGGCTGACCGACGCCGTTTGGCGGTTCGGAAGGGTTCTGCACCTGGAGGAAGAGACGCGACCCGTCCGGGCTCAGCTGAGCGTCAAACACCGCGGTCGGCGCCAACTTGCGTATGAGACGCCGCGCCGGGACGCTCACGATCCGCACGGGAGCGGTCACGGGCGACGCCTGTGTTGGCGCTGGCGGGCGTGAAGAGAACGCCGACCCGGCCGTCGGCGGCGATTGCACCGGCGATCTGCTTCGCACTCCCCACATAGCTCTTACGAACCAAGGCGAGACCGGGCAGGCGGTAGCTGTACAGCCAGGTTTTGCCGGCGGTCGCCGGCTACCACGGTGAGCAGCTTGCGGGAGAACCGCGCCACCCGGTCGAGCGTTCCCGCGACCGGCAGGAAGGATCCGCTCGACGCCGAGCGCCCGCCAGAGGCGCACGACACCGTCGTTCGAGGCCGTCAGCACCGATTGGCCGTTCGGGGTAAAGGCCATCGTTGTCACCGCCGCGGTCGGGCCCGCGTAGGAGGCGACCTGCTCGCGCGCGGCCAGCGACCAGACACCGGCGGTCCCGTCTTCGGCCCCGATCGCGAGCGCGATCGCCGTCGGGGCTGAAGGCGAGCGCGGAGATCTGGACGTAGGGAATCGTGGTCACCTCGAACTCACGTCTTCCAGGTCCTGGTGTGTAGATCGCGACGTCCGCCGAAGATGTCACCAGCGCTCAGGTACCCCACCGCGAGCTCGCGAGCCGTCGGGACTGAGAGCCAGCAGCCCAGGCGGTGTGGCCCCTGCCGCCGACACGGCGGACGATCCGACCGCTGCGAGCGTCGTAGACGGTGAAGGTATCGCCGTACATATCCGCCGACGACAAGGTCACGGCCGTCGGCGTGTGAACACCATACTGCCGCCGACCGCCGGGTCGCGCGCGAGCCTGCGCGGTCTCAGCGCCGGGCACGCTCCACAGCTCGACGCCGTTCATGTCGTCGCGGCGAGCTCCCGCCCGCTGGGGCTGAACGCGAGACCGGCGACCCCGGGCGCATTGCTTCCGACGACCACCCGGCCCGTCAGTCCGGTCCGCTGCGCGACGACAGCACCGCTGCGGGCGTTCACAAGCAGGATCTGCGCTCGGTTCCCACCGCCAACAGCGCCCCGTCGGGCGAGTAGGCGAGGCTCACCACAGAGAGCCGAGGTGCAACCGAGTGGAGCACGCCCCCGTCGACCGCACTCACGAGCCGCAGCGACCCGGTGCAGGTCGCCTTCGGCGATCTGGCGGCCGTTGGGGCTGAGCGCCGCCGTCAGCCCGGCATTGAGCCCGCAGGCGCCCGGAGCGGAACGTTGGAAACGCCTTCTGAGGGGCGACTCGTCGAGTGCGGCCCGCAGCGCGAACAGCGACCCGGGCGTGACCTTCTCGCGCACCGCGCGCACCCCGAGGATCAGGGAGATCTCGGGGTCGTTGGGAAGCTGGGCCTGACTCTCGGCGGACAGCGCCTGGGCCTGGGCGCCGACCTGCTCGGAGACCGCCTGTGACCTCGAGATCAAGGCGAAGATGAGCAGCCCGACGGAGATCGCTGCCACCACCAGGCTCGCGCCGACGAGCACGCCGCTGACGCCGCGCCACAGCCTCACGGCTGGCCAGCACGTACTCGCGCTGCAGCTGGGTAGGTGCCGGATCGGCGCCCTCCGGGCTCGCCGCGAGCCATCCCTCAGCCGATTTCAGCTCGGACCCGCGCAGGAGAAAGCTGCGGTCACGCCCCTCCGCCTCCCACTCGAGCGCCTTCACCAGCCAGTTCGTGTGCGCCTTCGCCGCCTCCAGATCGGTGTCGAGCGCAGATACCAAGCGCCCACGCCGGCTTCGAAGTCGTCGCCGTCGGTGAACGGGATCCAGCTGCGATCGCGGATCTCCTCCGGCAGTTCGCTCGTCGGCGACCGGCTCACGCAGCACCGGCACGATCCGCTTCTGGAGCTCGCGCGCGTACTCGACCTCGTTCTCGCAGTACCTCGACGCGACCGACGCCGGCGTGATGACGAACAGGAAAGCGTCGGACTGCTCGATCGCACGCTTGATCGCCTCCGGGAACACCTCGCTGTCGGCGATCCCTTCCGTGTCTAGCCAGACCTCCTTGCCCGCGGCCGGCCACCGAGTCGACAAGCCGACGCACGAACTCCGAGTCCCTGCGGGAGTAGGAAACGAAGACGTCAGCCATCCGCTGGTTCTCGGCCGCCCGCCCATGTGGTCGGGCGACCCACCCGCACTCGGCGCGAAAGGACGGGCAACCTCACGACTCCGGGATGATGATCTCCTTACCGGTCTTCTCGTTCCTCATGAGCGTGCCCTTCCTTGTGCACGCGACCTGCTCGTACCCCTCCTTCAACGCCCGTGCCATCGTTATGTGTTTGACGGCGACCCCACCGATAACGGCTTCGGCGGCGGTCTCGTCCAGCTCGATGTCCTCGGTATGCATCGACTCAGGCTCACCCATGTTGCCTCCTTCGGGGGTGGTTGAAATGGAACTACAACACACGACGGAGATCGGCACGGTTTTCTTCCCCGGTCCACGGTTTCGCGCGTTGCGCTCCTCAGACCAGCTGCTGGCTGATCAGGTAGTAATAGAGCCCCTCATTGGCCATCAGTTGCTCATGGTTGCCGTGCTCGACGAGCCGCCCTTGCTCCAGCACCAGGATCAGGTCCGCATCCCGGATCGTGCTGAGCCGGTGGGCGATGATGATCGCGGTGCGCCCTTCGAGCATGCGGTCGAGGTTCTGCTTGACGACACGCTCGGACTCGGTGTCGAGAGCACTGGTCGCTTCGTCGAGAATCAGAACCGGCGGCCGGTGATAGAGCGCACGGGCGATCGAGATGCGCTGGGCCTGGCCGCCCGACAGGTGCATGCCGCTTTCGCCGATCCGAGTTTCGAACCCAAGCGGCAGCCGCTCGACAAAGTCGAGCGCGTTGGCAACCTCAGCCGCCCAGCGCACGCGCGCCGGATCCGGCTCCTGCTCGCCGAACGCGACGTTGCGGGCGATCGTATCGTCGAACAGGTAGGGCTCCTGGAGCACGTAGCCGATGCCTCGGCGCAGGTCGCGCAGGCGCAACCGGCCAAGGTCAATTCCGTCGTAGGTGATGGAGCCCTCGGTCAGCGGCATCAATCCGGCCAAGCATTTGACGAGCGTCGACTTGCCGGACCCTGAGCGGCCGACGAGCCCGACGGTCGTACCCGGCTCGATGTTGATCGTGATGTCTGACAGGATCGGCGCCGACGGGGACCCAGGGAAGCGGAAGCCCGCTCCGCGGATCGCGATTGCCCCTTGCACCGAAGGGACCGGGAGATATGTTTCCGCGTCGCCGTCCTGCTCGGCGCCGTAGTCGAAGATGTCCTGGACTCGCCCGAGCAGCACGCGCGACATCTGCCATCGATCCCAGGTTCCGAGCAATGCCGACAATGGCGCAATCGCCAGCAGGACCAGCGTGTTGAAGGCGACGAGCTCACCCACGGTCATGTCGTGCGCAAGGACCTCGCGCGCACCGATGAACAGAAACACGACGACCAGCACGAAGGTCACGAGCGAAACCACGCCTTCGTACGCCATGACCGTGAAGTCAGAACGAAACATGCGCCTGCTGAGCTGCGTCACATTGTCGACGAGCATGCGGCGCAGCCCGTCCTCGGCCCCCATTGCCTTGACTGTCGCGATGCCCTTGATGCCATCGATCTGGCGCGAGCGAAAGCGCGCAAACTCTTCCTGAAGTCCCTCAAACGTCGGCGCCACCCGTCGGGATGAGAAGCGCATCAGCAGGAGGTACAGCGGCAACACGGCGACGAACACCAGCGCCATCGTCCAGGAGTAGATGAACATGATGACCAGAGCGGCGAGCAGCTGGGTCACGGCGGTGAGCGCCACGATCCCGCCCTGCACCAGCATCTCGCGGATCTCGCGGACGCCGTCCAGACGACGTTCTATGTCGCCCGTCCGCCGCGTCTCGAAGTAGGAGATCGGCAGCGCGAACAGGCGCCCGGTGATGTAGTCGAGCGTGGCCACGTCGATGCCGACTGCGACCCGGGCGAGCATCCGGCGCTGGAACATTGTCACCAGCAGGGAGAGCCCCAACACGCCCAGCATGGCGATGGTGAGAACGTTCAGCAGCGAATAATCGCGGTGCACGAGGACGCGATCGAAGACCTGCTGGGTAAGCACCGGGAAGAGCATTTCCAGGCCTGCCGCGGCAAGCGCCAAGGCGACCCCGACCAATAGCCGCCTGCGGTAGGGTCGTACGAAGTCGCCGAGCCAGCGGGCGCTCGCTTGGCCGAGCGGCGCCTCGGCGAGTCGCGGTGTGGGAGAGGGAAGCGCGGCATACCCGCTCCACTGCGCCTCCAGCTCCGCGCGATCGATTCGTCGTAGACGGCGAGCAGGGTCGGCGATCGCCGCATGGTCGCCGTCGACGGCATACAGGACGACCCAGTGGTTGCCGCCCCAATGAATTATCGCGGGCAACGGCAGCTGCTCGACACGGTCTTTGGATGCCTTGACTGTGCGGACATCCAGACCCACATGCTCGCCTCCGCGCTGAATCCCCCGCAGGCTGGTTCCATCTGCGCCGGTCCCAACCGCCATCCGGATGTGGGCTGGCGCCACGTCGCGTCCGAAGTGGCGGCAGACCATCGCAAGACATGCGACCCCGCAGTCCATCTCGTCAAGCTGGCGTACGTACGGAAACCTCGCACGCCGAAAGCGCCCGCCGACATCCGAGACCGACATAGCGCCGGCGAGCTCGTGGGCAGCCAGGTCGTCGATCGCGATGCCGTACTCCGGATCCGCCTCGGTCGCGCTGCCGTCGGCCACGAGCACCGCCTCGGTCGCGTCCGCGGGGAGAAGCTCGGGGAAGTCGAGCGGCACATTCGTGGCATGACCGCGGTTGTAAATCTGGATGCGCTCTTCCACGCGGGCACGGAACTCCGGGTGCTCGTTCAGCAGCTCGCGGAACAGGCCCTCATCGAGAGCCAGCAACCGCGCGCGGCTGACGGCTTGCACGCTGGCGATCCGCGGCGCGCTCAGATACAGCGAGAGTTCACCGAAGAAATCTCCCGTGCGCAGAAACTGGATGTTCCGCTCCTGCGCCCCTCTGCCCTGGAAAGCGCGCAGCCGGCCCTCCTCGACGATGAACATCGTGACCCCGGGATCTCCCTCGCGCACCGCAAGCTCGCCCGGGTCGAGCTCGAGCGGAGTCAGGCGCATGAGCATCGGGCCGATCGCCGTCTGCGGCAGCCGGGCGAACGCGGAGTGCACCCGCAGGAAGTTGGAGAGCCGTTGCGCTTGCGTCTGCAGCGCAAACGCCTCGCCGATCGACGGGTAGACGCGTACGAGCGCCATGAAGACGGCGACGTCAAGTCGCTGACAGCTCACCTCGCTGGCTGCGCGCACAGTCGCGGTGCGCGGCGCCCCTTCGAGCAGTCCCGCCTCACCAAAGAACTCCCCGTCCCTGAGGACGTTCAGCGAAACCTCCTGGCCGTCGTCTGCGAGTTTCACTACGCGTGCCAGCCCTGAGTTGAGGACATAGAAGCCGTCGGGCGCATCGCCCTCGCGGACGATCGTCTCGCCAAACCCGAACCGCAGCGGTATGAACGACTCGACGACCAATGACCTGAGCTCCTCGGGCAGGAAGCCGAGCAACGGCAGCTGCCCGATGACCGCCTGGGCCGGGGCGGTCGTGCTGGATACATCTGGCTGCTCAGAGGCTGGACACGCCACTCCAGCCGTCCCGCGAGATGCGGGCACGAGGGCATCGTCCAGGAGCTCTCGCGTCGCGCGCGCATGAATATCCGGATCAGCGGCCATGGGCAGCACGCGCTCGCGCAGTTGCATTATGCGCCAGCCCGATCCCGTCGCGATGGGGCCGATCAAGTCGCCCGGGCGCTTGCCGGTGAGCATGCGGGTGAGCTCATCGGCCTCGTCAACGTAGGCATCGTCCATCGTCGTGACGGCGCCTGCCTGCTTGGCGGCCGCCGACAGCGAACGGCCATCCTCGCGCACCGAGAGGCTCGCCTCCCGCGCAACGTCCTCGCGCGCGAACGTGACCTCCTCCCACGCCAGCCGTTGCCAGTCGAGGCGATGCGCACTCAAACACCGGTCGATCGGCTCGGCGTCGGCGAGGTGATCGGCGATGAGGCCCCACGCGCGTTCCAATACCAATACCTCCGCGGCCCATTCGCGTAGATCTTCGGGCGGAATCCCGGCCAGTCCGCTCGCCTGCGCCTTGGTCGCCGCTGCGACCAGACCGGCTACCTCCTCGGCCGACGCCGTCGGGATATTCGTGCCGCGACCGCGCAGCGCTCGCCGCGCAGCCTCCTGCCGCGTCAGATGCTCCGCCCAAGCGCTCAACCGGCCTTGCAGGATCGCCTCCTTGTAGACCGCGGCACCAAATTCAGCGCCGTGGCAGAGATGATCGGCGGCCTGTTCGGTTGGATCGGGCGACTGTGGCGTCGTATGTTCCACCGCCACCGCCCGTCGCAGGTGCTCAGACATGTCATCGAGCGTGAGGCCGCGGTCGGTGAGCCACCCGCGATAGTCCTGAGCTGACAGCAGTCGGCGTTCGCGCCTCCATTCCACCAATTCGCGATGGGCCAGCTCGCCGCTGACCGGTGCGCCCTCGCTCTCTGCACGCGCCAGGCACACCACGCCTCTAGCCACCGCACGCTGCAGGTCGTCCCAGTCTCCTCGGTGCACCGCGGCAAGCACGACCTGGCCCAGCGGCAGAGCCCGGCCATCGTACGTGAACGCGGTCTCGGCGAGCTCCGGCCACATGCGCTAGCCCATGATCTCGTCGGTCCACGACGCGCCCGGGAGGACGTGTTCGGCACGCGGCTCGAGTTGCACGTCTCGCATCGAGATCCTCCATCTACTGGTTGGATGACTCGACACTATGCGATAGATCGGGTCGTTGCTTCGAAATTACGGGGTTCTGCACCCGGCTGCTGGCGGCGCGCTGGTGGCCAGCGGGCCACCAGCGGGACTGAGCACCCATTGGCCAGCGGGCCACCAGCGGAAGCGCAAGCCTATGCCTGGTGAGTCTGCCCCGGGTCGAGCACCACGACCTTCGAGCCGGTCTGTGACTCGACGTCTACCTTGAACGCCTGGGCGTCGGTCTCGAGTGCCGGGAAGGTGTTGTAGTGGCAGGGGATCACGGTCTTGGCACCGATCAGCTCGGCGGCGTCGACGGCGTCGAAGCGGTCCATCGTGTAGTGGCCGCCGATGCACATCAGCGCGTAGTCGATCGGGGTGCGCTTGCCGACCAGCTTCAGGTCGGAGAAGAGGCCGGTGTCGCCGAGGTGGTAGACGACCGTGCCCTTGAAGTTGATCACCAGGCCGGCGGGAACGTTGGCGGTGCCCTTGGGCGTGGTCGAGGTGTGCCAGGCCGGGACCATCTTCACCGAGCCCCAGTCGAAGTCGACGGTGCCGCCGATGTTGATGTCCAGGGCGGTGACGCCGTCCTCGTTGCCGAACTCGTTGGCGATCTCGACGATCGCGAGCACCGGCGCACCGGTGCGCTGGGCGATTGGCACGACGTCGGCGACGTGGTCCGAGTGGCCGTGGGTGACCACGATCGTCGTCGGGTTCAGCTCATCCGCGGTGATCGTGGCCTTGGGGTTGCCGGTCAGCCAGGGGTCGATCAGCACCGAGTGCTCATCATCGGCGAGCTCGAAGGTGGCGTGGCCGTAATAGCGGATCTCCATCTCGTTTCAGTCCTCCAAATCGGGGGCGTTCAAATGTCAGTCGGAGCCTGCCCCGGATGCCTGCTGACCAAGCTCCTTTGCAAGCTCGAGGCCGACGGCGACGCCGACGAGCATCGTCAGTCGCGTCTCCTCGGCAAACAGCGTGCGCACGGCTACCAGGCGCTCATTCGGGTCGCCGGTCCCGACCGCCTCCTGTACGGCGGCATTGTGGGCGGCGTCGAACCAGCCGCCCTCGTGCAGGGCGCTGCCGAGCACACGCTCGAGACTCGGCGCCGCGCGGCTGACGAGCGCCTGGGCGTCGCTGAGCCGGCCTGGCTCGCTGAGTGCAGCGATGGCCGCATCGACGTCGGCATCCGTGAAACTCACGTCCGTCAGCTTGGCAGATGAGGGACCGGAGGGAGCCTGCGGTCCCTAATGGTGGATGCGCGTGAGCAGCCAGCCGAAGACCAGGCCCACGGCGATGCCGACGCCAGCCGCCACCCAGCTGGCGCTGAGCGTGGCGAGCGGCATCAGCGTGATCACGCCCGCGAGCACGGCCGTGCCGAGCAGATCGCCCTCGTAGTCGTGATTGCGGCGGAGCAGCACCAGATCGGGGACCGCCCAGGCGCACAGCAGCGCGAGCGCGGCGCCGTTGCCACCCAGGTACGCGCTCGCTGAGAGCCTGTCGGCCACGGCCAGGCCGCCGGCACCGCCGGCCAGCGCCAGGGCGACCACCACCACCGGTCCGTGCCGGCGCTCGATCAGCCAGCCGTAGATCGCGATGATCAGCAGCGCGATCACCGCGTAGCCGGTGTTGTCGTAGACGAACATCGCCGTGAACACGCGCCACCACTGGCCCGCGTGGCTGCCGTAGACCACCAGGTCGTACGGGCTGACGATGCTGGTGCGCCAGATCAGCGTGCCGATCACGCCGAGCAGCACGAGCAGGCCGGTTGCGTACGGATGGGCCTCGTGCCGGATCCCGGGGATCTCGCCACGGCGCAGCCGCGAGAGCGATGGCGTCAGCGGCCGGCGGGTCTTCTCGCTGATTCGCCCGTTGCGATCGAGCTTCGGCGCGCGCTTGCGCAACCGCGTGCCGCAGTACGGGCACTCGGTGATGTACGGACTGACCTCCGAGCCGCAGTTCTTGCAAACGACAAATAGATCTGGCCCGCCGGTGCTCACAACGTCAAGTGTAAAGCCGCCGAGAAGCAGTTATGGGCACCGATACCGACGGCGCCGAGCAGGTTTAGACTCGAAGAAACACGTTCCACGAATTCGCCCGAAGGGGGGCTCATGCCTCTTGGCTATCACGGAAAGCTCTACATCCTGGCGTTTGACCATCGCGGCTCGTTCCAGAAGAAGATGTTCGGGATCGAGGGCGAGCCCACGCCGGAGGAGACGGAGACGATCTCCGACGCCAAGCGTCTGATCTTCGAGGGCATGCTCGAGGCCGTGGGGCGCGGCGCCGAGGCGGGCGCCACCGGCGTCCTGGTGGACGAGCAGTTCGGCTCGAACATCCCGGGTCGCGCCGAAGAGGATGGCCTCAAACTGGCGATGCCGGCGGAGATCTCCGGCCAGGACGAGTTCGACTTCCAGTACGGGGACGACTTCGGTGAGCACATCCTCAAGTTCGATCCCGACTTCACCAAGGTGCTCGTCCGTTACAACTCGGACGACCCCGACGTCGACCTGAACCGCCGCCAGCTCGCGAAGCTGAAGCGCCTGTCCGATTGGCTGCACGAGAACGACCGCAAGTTCCTGTTCGAGCTGCTGGTGCCGGCCACCAAAGCCCAGCTCGAAGTCCGTCGACGGCAGCACCGACCGCTACGACGCGGAGCTGCGCCCGGAGCTCATGCGGCGCGCGATCGAGGACATCCAGAACGCCGGCATCGAGGTTGACATCTGGAAGATCGAGGGCCTCGACGAGCGGTCCGACGCGGACATGCTCGCCCGGCAGGCGCGCACCGGCCCGGGTCGCGAGGGCGTCACCTGCGTGCTGCTCGGGCGCGGCGCCTCAACCGAGAAGGTCGAGCAGTGGCTCGAGGTGGCGGCTCCCGTCGAGGGCTTCATCGGCTTTGCGATCGGCCGCTCGATCTGGTGGGACGCGCTCAAGTCCTTCCTCGACAAGACGCTCGAGCGCGGCGACGCCTCGGCGCTCATCGCCGACAACTACCTGCACTTCGTCAGCGTCTACGAGGGCGCCCTCGTTCGCTGAGGTAGGCGGGGACCACCTGCATGCAGCAACCACGCATTGACGGCAGCGTTTAGCTTTTCACGCTAGGGTTACGGATCGATGTCGGCGATGAAGATGCGTCAGAGCCTCGACCAGTTGGAGGAGGAGTTCCTTCAGCACAGCGAGATCGAGGAGCGGCGACGCCAGCACCTCCAGCGCACGGCCGCCGTCCGCTCGCGTCAGCGCTGGCACGCCCGTGAGCGCAAGCGTGGATCGATGCGCTTCTACGTACTGGCGCTGTCGCTGGTGCTGACAGCCGTGCTCGTAACCGTGGCGATGTTCGCCACGCTCTACCTGCTGCTGACGTAGTCCCCGCGCTGCTGATGGAGTAGGCCGGGCGGGCTGTACCCGGCCCGGCCCGGCACTAGTCAGCTGACGGTGTTGGTGTGGGCTCGCCCAGTTCCTTGAGGGCAGCGTCAACTTCGGCAACCACCTGCTCGGCCTTCAGACCCTCGCGGCGCTCGTCCTGGATCTCCAGGTAGACCTCCTTGCGGAAGACGGGCACGTCGCGCGGCGCCTGGATGCCGATGCGAACCTTCTCACCCACAATCGCGAGTACCGAGACCTCGATCTCGTCCCCGATCATGATGCTCTGATTGGACTTCCGTGTTAGTACAAGCATCCTTCTTCTCCCCGGCTAAGAGGTTGCATGGGAATGCCTACGCCCAAGCACACCATCCCGGGCCCGGGCGGCCGGACAACCCCGTTGGTGAGCATATCCACCACGCCGCTTTGCTTTCAACTGTTTTCGAGCAAACTTTGACAATTCTCAATGTGCCATTTACACTAGTACATTGCCGTGACAGTTCAGGTCCCGTTCGCCCCGCCGCCAATACCGGAACCTGAGACCGGCGCCGGCGTCATCGAGGGCGCCGATGCCGGTGTGATCGACGACGCCCGTGCCCGCCAGCGACGCCAGCGTCGGGCCGGTGGCGCTTTCGTGCTCGCCGCCGTGATCGCCGCGGTTTTGGTCGCGAGCGGTGGCGGTGGGGGCGGTGGCGGTCAGCACGCCGGGCAGCAGCCCGCGGGATCCGGGAACGGTGCCGGGCCGGCTCACGCCAGCGCGAGCACGAGCTTCCCGGGTGCGCCATCCACCCAGAAGAACGGCTACGGGGTCTCGTCTGGCGTTTGCCCGCTCGCGCCTCCGAACCGCTACCTGCCGCCCCGGTCGGGGTGCGTGACGGTGAGGCACGCCGACGTCAACGGCGACGGGCGACCCGACCTGATCATCGTCTACTCGCGGCTGAGTCGCCAGAAGCTGGACTGGCCAAGCGGCACCCCGCCGAGCTTCAGGCGCGACTTCCATGCCAAGGCAGCGTTCCTCAAGGTCGTGCTGGCCGGCGGCGGCAGCGTGACCGCGCGGATCGACGGCGGTGACGGAACCCTCAACGGGTCTCGCACCGGGGCGAAGGCCGCCTCGATCGATTCGATCGCCCACGTCAACGCCGACCCCGGCGATGAGATCTTCCTGGAGGTCGGCCGGATCTCGAGTGGCGCGACGGGCGTCGCCTACGGCTTCGATGACGGGCGCCTGATTCCGGCAGGGGTCTATCTCTCCTACAACGGGGATTCGGGCGTCGAGGCCGGGTTCGACTGTTTGCCCGGCAACCCGCCGCGCCTGATCCAGCGATATTTCGTGTTCGTCGGCCCCAACGAGCTGACGCGCTCGTGGCGGGAGACCGAGGTGGTCTATTCCTGGAATGGCCCGAGGCTCGCACAGCTCAGCAAACACAGGTTCAAGCAACTCGTCGCACTGAAGTTCCAGCCGCTTGATTCGCTGAAATCGAGCGAGACGCAGATCGGGACGGGCTGCCTGCGCGGAGTGAGCTGAGTCGGGCGGTGGCGAGTCCCTCTCCCGCTGTATCCTCCGCCTCTTATGCCAAGACGATCTTTACGACCGGAGCTGAACAGGATCCGCGGTTGGGTGCGCCAGGGGCGCACCGACGCGTGGATCGCTCACCAGCTCGAGGTCACCGTTCAACAGATTCAAGCCTTCAAGCGCGAACAGTCGCTCGAGGCAGACGCGGATCCGGACACGACCATTGCGATCTCCGACTTTGATGACGAGATCGACCTGCGTGCAGTGGATGACGCGCTGATCGCCGCTGAACTCGATGCTGAGGCCGAGGCCGCAGCAGCCGTGGTGGAGACAGAAGAGGAGGACCAGGACGAAGACGGAGACAAGCCCAAGCGCCGGCGCGGCCGGCGTGGAGGCAGCCGCACCACGCGCGGCAAGCGCAAGGCCGGCGGTCCCTGGGAGGCCACCTTCGATCACGGTGACGAGGGCATCGGCCTGTGGCTCGATCCCGCCGTGCAGGACGACCCGGTCTACGCCGAGTCCTGGGCCGGGCACCGCCCGGTTGAGGTCACGATCGAGGAGGACCAGATCGTGATCCGTCGTGCCGGCGCCGAGGAGTCCGAGGACTCTTCGGACTCGGACGAGTGATCCCTAGTTGATGCCGACGGTCGGTGGGCGCGAGCTCGCCGGCCTTCGGCGTTCGGTCGGTGGGCGCGAGCTCCCCGACCTCAGTTTTCGTCGTCGCCCTGCTGTCTGACGCCGCCACCCCAATCGACCGCGCGGCGGGCGTAGCGGGCGAAGGCCGCCCCGGCGACCGTCCCGGTGTCCCACGCCTCGGGCGAGCTCGGAGCCGCTGCGACGGCGATCTGAAACGCCCAGTCGGTGCCGGCGCTGAGGTAGTACTCAGCGAGCTCGCTGGTCGTGAACTTGCCGCCCAGGCGGCGGCGGAGCTCCAGGTAGATGTCGTCGCTCACGCGCTCGAGGATGGTCCGCTCGCCGGGCTCAGCCTGATTGATGCGACGCTGCCCGTCCTCCCAGAAGCCCATCAGTACGTCAAAGTCATCGGCCATCTATGAGCGTCGCTTCCCGCACCGAGCGGCGGAGATGCTCAGTGTTGGACGTACACGTAGGTGCGCTCGCCTGCCTGGATCATTCCCAGCTGGCGCGCGTCGCGCATGATCGTCGTCTTCTGGTGGAGCGCCTGCTCGCGGGCGACCAGCGAGCGGTGCTGGCGCTCCAGTGAGCTGATCAGGCTCGTCTCCTGGGCGGCCTGGGCGCGCGCGCCCATCAGCGCGAGACCGGCTTTCAGACCGATCCAACCGACCAGCGCGACCACAACCAGCATCACGAACCGGAACTTGCGATCCCACCCGACCTTGGACATGGGCAGGCGTTGGGCGACCTGCCTTGGGCGGGCGTGAGTGTCGTGCGTCCTTGATGTGCGCGCGTTCCGTGCGGCAGCGGTGTGACTTCTGGGCGGCATGCCTTTCGCCCTTCATTCGCCGCGCGGCAGAGTCCTTCCTGCTGCAACGTGCCTCTCAGCCTTTGCAACGCTGCTCTCACCGCGCCGCGCCGCGTGCCGGCTACTGATTCGACGCCCGGAAGGCCTTCCTGCCCGGATACTCGGCGTCGGCGCCGAGCGCCTCCTCGATCCGCAGCAGCTGGTTGTACTTGGCGACGCGATCGGTGCGCGAGGGGGCGCCGGTCTTGATCTGCCCGCAACCGGTGGCGACGGCCAGGTCGGCGATGGTGACGTCCTCGGTCTCGCCGGAACGATGCGACATCACGGCGGTGTAGCCGGCCTCGCGTGCCATGCGGATCGCTGCGAGCGTCTCTGTGAGCGTGCCGATCTGGTTGACCTTGATCAGGATCGAGTTGGCCACACCGGCGTCGATGCCGCGCTTGAGCCGTTCGGTGTTGGTCACGAACAGGTCGTCACCGACCAGCTGGACGCGGTCGCCGGAGGCCTTGGTCAGCGTGCCCCAGCCGTCCCAGTCCTCCTCGGCCATACCGTCCTCGATCGAGACCACCGGGTAGCGGTTGATGATGTCGGTCCAGTAGTCGCTCATCTCGTCGGAGGTGAGCTTGCGATTCTCGTGCTCGAGCTCGTAGGAGCCGTTCTTGTAGATCTCCGAGGTGGCCGGATCGAGGGCGATTGCGATCTGCTCACCGGGGATGTAGCCGGCGCTGCGGATACCGGCCATCAGCACCTCGAGCGCCTCCTCGTTGGAGGCTAGGTTCGGGGCAAAACCGCCCTCATCCCCCACTGTCGTGCTCAGTCCGCGGTCGTGCAGTGTCTTCTTGAGGTTGTGGAAGACCTCCGCACCCATTCGCAGTCCCTCGCTGAAGTTGCGGGCGCCGACCGGCACGATCATGAACTCCTGGAAGTCGATGCTGTTGTCGGCATGCGCGCCGCCGTTGAGCACGTTCATCAGCGGGACCGGGAGGATGTGCGCGGTCTCGCCACCCAGGTACTTCCACAGCGGCATGCGCTCCTCGGCAGCCGAGGCGTGCGCGGCCGCGAGCGACACCGCGAGGATCGCGTTGGCCCCGAGCCGCGACTTGTTGGGCGTCCCGTCGAGACTGATCAGCGTGCGGTCGAGCGCCGCCTGCGCGGCGGCGTCCATGCCGCGGATCGCGGTCGCGATCTCACCGTTGACGTTGTCAACGGCCTTGCTGACGCCCTTGCCGAGCCATTGTGCGCCGCCATCGCGCAGCTCCGTGGCCTCGAACTCGCCGGTGGAGGCGCCGGATGGAACCGCAGCCCGTCCCCAGGCGCCGGACTTCACGCTTAGCTCCACCTCCACCGTGGGGTTGCCGCGGCTGTCAAGGATCTGGCGGGCGTGAACGTGCTCGATCTGGCTCATCTGTGGATTGGTCTCCTCGAAAGTCGGGCCGCGAAATCGGGCAGCTTATGCGCGGAAGCGGGCAGCTTATTCGTTGAGGCGCGCCTGCGCGTAGAAGCCAAGCTGCTCTTCAGCGCTGAGATCGTTCCAGTTTCTCCCGTGCGATGCGGCGAGATCGACTCCGGCCTGCACGCGACCGCGGAAGCGATCGGCTGACGCCCGCAGGGCGAGCTCGGGGTCGATCTTCAACTTGCGCGCGACGTTGACCGCCGCAAACAGCACGTCACCGAGCTCGTGGAAGCGCTCATCGTCGGTCTGCGCGGCGATCAGCTCGTCGAGTTCGTCGCGCACCGTCTGCAGCGGCACGTCGACGCCCTCGAAGTCAAAGCCGCTCGAGGCGGCGCGGCGCTGCACCTTGCGGGCGTAGAGCGGGCTCGGCAGGTTCTCGGGCACCTCGCCAAAGACACCAGGCTCGCGCCCGGTCTCCGTCGACTTGATCGCGTCCCAGTTGCGCAGCACCTCGGCGGCATTCTCGACCTCCACCTCGCCGAAGACGTGCGGGTGGCGGCGGATCAGCTTCTCGGTGGCGTGGCGCGCGACGGCGGCCAGGTCCCCCGCCCCACGCTCCTCCAGGAGCAGCGCCAGGAAGTGGACCTGGAACAGCACGTCACCGAGTTCGTCGAGCAGCTTGGCGTCGTCGCGACGGTGCGCGGCGTCGGCCAGCTCGTATGCCTCCTCGACCGTGTGCGGGACGATCGTGCGCTCGTCCTGCTCGGCGTCCCATGGGCACTCGACCCGCAGGCGCCGGGTGATCTCGTCCAGCCGGCTGAGGGCGGCCGTGAGCTCCGGATCACCGGAGCTCACGGCCGTACCTCCGCAGAACTTGCGGACGAAAGCACTACTTGGTCGTGCTGGTCTTTGTGGCCGTCGTGGCCGTCAGCGTGCCGGTCGAGCTGGTGGTCGTGCGTCGGAGTAGGCGTCGCAGTCGTCGTCGTCTTCGGCGCCTTGTAGTTCGAGCAGACGGTCTGCACGGCGTACTCGGTGCGGCAGAGCGACCGCTTGAAGAAGCTCGCCTTGGCCTGCTTGGCGACCTTGGTCTCCGCGGCAGTCTGGTTGCTCTGCGTCAGGCTCGTCCTGATCGCCGTGGTGGCCTTGGCCAGCGACTCCTGCACCGCCGGAGTGATCTTGGTGTTCTCGAGCACGTAGTAGCCGAAGACGCCCTTGACCGGACCGACCACCTTGTTGACCGGGTTGCTGAAGATCGCCGTGTTCACGGCGGCCTCCTCCTCACCGGAGGTGACGCCAGAGAGCTGGCCTCCGTTGGCCTTGGACGTCGCGTCAGCCGCGTACGTCTTGGCCACCGCGTCCCAGCTCTGACCGCTCTTCAGCGCGTTCATCGCGGCCTGAGCCTGCGCAGCACTCTTGGTCCGGATCAGATGCAGGTCGCGGCTCTCAGGAGTGCCGAACGAGGACTTGTGCGTCGCGTAGTAGGCGGCGATCGACCTCGTGGTGATCGGCGTCTGGAACTTCTTGACCAGCTTCAGGTAAAGCGTCTCGACGCGGTACTGGAAGAGCAGGTCCTCGCGGGTCTGGCCACTCGACTTCAGATAGTTCGCGAAAGCCGCATCGGTCGGCCACTGCTTCTTGATGTACTTGTCGAAGTCCTTGTTGAGGTTCGGTGCCTTGACACCTTCCTTGTGGGCCTGGCCCTGGTACCAGTAGCCCTGCACCAGGAACTGCATGACCTGGGCGGTGCTCGACGTGAAGAGCTGCTTGCAGTCCTTCTTCAGCGTCGCCTCGGGGGTCTTGCGCAAAGTCGGGTACGCGGCGCGCACGTTCTTGATGCACGACGTGAAGTCCGTCGGGTTACTGGAGACGATCACGGGGACGGACTCGCCCTGGGCGGCGTACTGCGCGGCCTGATCCTTCGCGGCCACGTACATCCAGTGATTAAACGCCTGGAGCGTGATCGGGTTTCCGGCGATATTCGCCACTGAGTTTCCGGGGATCGAGCTGCCGCACCCTGCGACGGCGGCCCCTACCACAAAAAAGGCGGCCAGCGCCGCAAGCTTCCTAGAGATTCGCATCGGGGCCGATGGTAGCGGTCGGGCAGCGACTTGGCGGTGCGGTTGCAGGCGTCTTATCAAGTTCTTGGGCGGCGGCAACACTGCGCCAATGGGTCCCATTAGACAGCCTCAATGAGGCTGTCTGGTGAGTCGTGAATCCGCCGGCGAATTCACAGCTCGCGACACTAGGCCGCGGCGGCCTCCGCCTCAGCTGCCTGCATCACCGACAGCAGCACGTCGGCCGCCCGCACCACCGCCTGGAACTGTGCGTGCGGCTCGCCCGCGACGCGCATCGACAGCTGCGACTTGCCCGACTCATACAGCGCCTCGGGCATCTCCGCCCGCAGCGCCTTGACCCGTGTCGAATCGAGCTCGATCGGGGTCACCGCCAGGCGCCCGCCCTTGAACGAGACGGTGGTTGCACCGGCCTGGCCGAGCTTGATCCGCGCGATCTGCAGCAGCAGCAGGTTGTCGAGCGGCTCGGGGATCTCCCCGAAGCGGTCCATGAGCTCCTCACGCAGCAACCCGATCTCGGCGACCTCACGCGCGGCGGCGATCCGCCTGTGCACGTCGACCTTCGCCTGCTCGTACGGGATGTAGTCGGCGGGCACGTAGGCGTCAACCCCGACCTCCAGCCGCACCGGCTCCCACTCCTCCTCCTCTGCGCCGCTTCCGGACGCAGTCGCCTGGGCCGCCTGGACCGCCTCGTCGAGCATCTGCATGTAGAGCTCGAAGCCGAGCGCCGCCACGTGGCCCGACTGCTCGTCGCCGAGCAGGTTGCCGGCACCGCGGATCTCGAGGTCGCGCATCGCTACCTTGAAGCCGGCGCCGAGCTCCGTGTAGTCGCTCAGCGCCGAGAGCCGCGTCGCCGCGTCGGCTGTCAGCGCCGCCGACGACGGATACAGCAGGTACGCGTACGCCCGCTCACGGCTGCGGCCGACACGCCCACGGATCTGGTAGAGCTGCGAGAGCCCGAACATGTCAGCGCGCTCGACGATCAGCGTGTTGGCCTGCGGGATGTCGATGCCCGCCTCGATGATCGACGTCGCGACCAGCACGTCGGCATCGCCGCGCAGGAAGGCCATCATCCGCTTCTCGAGCTCGGCGTCGTCCATCTGCCCGTGTGCGACCTCGAACCGCATCTGCGGCACCAGGCCGCGCAGCCGCTCGGCCGTCTCGTCGATCGACTCGACCCGGTTGTGCAGGAAAAACGCCTGTCCGCCACGCGCGTGCTCGCGCAGCAGCGCCGCCTTGACGAGCTCCTCGTCGTACTCGCCGACGTAGGTCTTGACCGGTCGCCGGCCCTCGGGCGCGGTCTCGATCACACTGATGTCGCGGATCCCGGCGAGCGACATCTGCAGCGTGCGCGGAATCGGCGTGGCGCTCATCGACAGCACGTCGACCTTGAGCTTCAGCTGCTTGAGCAGCTCCTTCTGCTTGACGCCGAAGCGCTGCTCCTCATCGACCACCAGCAGGCCCACGTCCTTGGCCCGCACATCGCGCGAGAGCAACCGGTGGGTGCCGATCAGGATGTCCACCTCGCCTCGGGTGAACGCGGCGATCGCCTCCTTCTGCTGAGCCGCCGGGCGGAAGCGCGAGACCTGCTCGATCCGCACCGGATAGTCCTTCAGGCGTTCGACGAAGGTGCCGTAGTGCTGCTGGGCGAGGATCGTCGTCGGCACCAGCATCATCACCTGCTTGTCGTCCTGCACGGCCTTGAAGGCGGCGCGCAGCGCAACCTCGGTCTTGCCATAGCCGACGTCGCCGCAGATCAGGCGATCCATCGGCCGCGGCGCTTCCATGTCGGCCTTGACGAACTCGATCGCGTCGCGCTGATCCGGGGTTTCGGTGTAGGCGAACGCGTTCTCGAACTCGATCTGCCATTCCGTGTCCGCCGGGAACGCGTGACCCTCGCGCCGCTTGCGCTCGGCGTAGAGGTTGAGCAGCTCGCCCGCCATCTCCTGCGCGGCGCGGCGCGCGCGTGCCTTGAGCGTGTCCCAACGAGTGCCGCCAAGCTTCGAGAGCGTCGGGCCGTGCTCGCCCCCGCCGCCGACGTAGCGGCTGATCTTGGCGAGCTGCTCGACCGGCATGAACACGCGGTCGGTGCCCGCGTACTCGAGGTTCAGGTAGTCGCGCGTGACACCCGCGACGGTCTTGGTGTCGAAGCCCGCAAACCGCGCGACGCCGTGATCCTCGTGGACGACGATGTCGCCGGTGCGCAGCTCGGCGAACGATCGCAGCACGCCACGGCGGCCGACCCGGACCGGTCCCTCAGGCGCGCGCCGTCGCCGGAACAGACGGTGCTCGGGGATAACCGCCAGGTGAAACTGCGGCGCGATGAAGCCCTCGCGCAGCCGCGCATGCTCGAATGTCAGAGCTTTCTCCGCTGACGGGGGTCTCGCTTGACCCCCGTCATCGCCAAGCCACTCCACCTTGAGCCGGCCGAGGTTGTACGCGGCGCGCTCACCCTCGCCCCTGACCGCGAAGGTGACCACGGTGCGGTATCCCGAGCGCGTGAGCTTCTCGAGCTCCGGCTCGGCGTCGCGGATGCCGCGGGCGCCGACCTCGGCCGCCTGACCGCGGAACTGGAACGGCTGCTCCTGGTCGATCGAGGACAGCCGGATGCGCGCGCGCCCGTCGAGCTCGGCCGTGATCGCCTCGGGCTTGACGTAGAGCTGGTGGGCCTCGCTGTCGTGGAAGGCGGCGGTGACGTCCTGCCAGTTGTCGGCCAGCGCGGGGCCGACCTCCTCCTCGGCGGCCAGCAGCACGCTCGCCTGCTGAGTCGATCAGCTCGAGGAAGGTCTTGAAGTCCTCGACCGGCAACAGCTCGGTGATGTCGGGGCGATTCTCCTCCTGCTCGAGCGCCGCGATCTCCGCCAGCTCGCGGTACTCGGCCGCGAGCTCTGCGGCCGGCGCCACCTCCACCTCCTCGGCGTCGCCGAGTGAGCGCTGGGTGAAGGTGCTGAACCACCTGAGCGACTCGATCTCATCGCCGAACAGGTCGACGCGGACGGCGCGGTCCTCGGTCGAGGGGAAGACGTCGAGCAGGCCGCCGCGGATCGCGAACTGGCCGCGGTCCTCGACCTGGTCGACGCGCTCGTAGCCGGCTGACACCAGGTCGCCGGCCGTCTCGTCGAGGTCGAGCAGCTCGCCCTTGCGCAGCGTGAAGCCGTGCGGGCGCAGCGACGGGTCAGGAACCTTCTCCGACAGCGCCACGGCGCTCACGACCACGACCGGCGCACCGACGCTGGGAGAGAAAGGTGCCGTGGGGGCACCTTTCTCTCCCAGCGTCGCGTCCTGGTCGTCGAGCAGCGCGTCCAGCGCCGCGATCCGCTGACCGGTGAGGTGCGCCGGCGGCGCCAGATGCGACTCGTAGGTGACGCCGCGGCTCGGGTAGTAGCGCACGCGCCGGGGCGCGAGCCAGGCCCGCAGGCTGCTGGCGAGCTCGCGCGCCTGGCGGTCGTCGCCTGCGACCACGATCGCCGGTTTGGTCTGATCGCGGCCAAGCAAGGCCGCGATCAAGAAGGGACGCAGCGACAGCGAGACGATACGCGCGACCACCCTCGGCATGCAGTCGGCCGGTCTGCGGATCGTCGTCCGCGTGGTGAAGCAGAGAGGAGAGCATTTCGCTCTCTCTACTTAAGCAGCTGTTCGACCGCGTCGGCGGCCGGACTCGATCAACGCCTGAACGTCGGCTTTCGGCTCCCTGAATTTGCCGAGCACGTAGGCCGCGACAAGCTCCGGATCGGTGGTCGGCGGGCGGCCCACGCCGACCCGCACGCGCTGGAAATCGGCGGTGCCAAGCGCCGCTTTGATCGACTTCAGGCCGTTGTGGCCGGCGAGCCCGCCACCGAGGCGTGTGCGGACGTCGGCGAACGGCAGGTCGATCTCATCGTGCACGACGATGATGTGGTCGGGCTCGACGCGCAGCTCGCCACGCGCCGGTCCGACCGATTTGCCGGCCTCATTCATGTAGGTCTGCGGCGTGAGGATCGCGACCCGCGGGCCGCCGACACCTGTGCGGCCGTCCGTGATCAGCCCCCGGTACTTGGACTTGGGCTTGCCGAGCTCCCAGCGCGTGCGGAGGCGCTCGGCGACCTCGAAGCCGATGTTGTGCGGGGTGCCGTCGTAGGCGGCCCCGGGGTTACCGAGGCCGACTATCAACCAGTCGACGGGAGCGCTGCGGCGATGCAGCAGCGGCATTTGGAACGGGTGACGGCTACTCGCCGTCGGCGGCAGCTTCTTCGGCCTCGGCGGTGGCCTTGGCCTCGTCCTGGGTCTCGCCCTCGCCGACCAGCTCGGTCTCGAGCTCGACATCGTCGGACGCATCGGCAAGCATGCCGCGGGAGGTGCGGATCGCGGCGATCACGAGGTCGGGGTCGCCGATGATCGTGACCCCGGCCGGAGCCTTGAGCTCGCCGAGGGTGACGGTGCCGTTGATCTCCAGGCCGGCGATGCTGTGCTGGATCAGGTCGGGGATGTCGTTCGGCTTGGCCTCGACCGTGACCTCACGGATCGTGTTCTCGAGGACGCCGCCGGTCTTGACGTCGGACTCGTCGATGTCGATCAGCTCGACGATCACGGAAGCCTGAATCGACACGTCGAGGTCGACGCGCAGCAGGTCGACGTGCATGGTCTCCCCGCTGACGGGGTGACGGACGCGCTCCTTGAGCACAACGGGTTCAGCGCTGCTGTCGTCGATCTTGAGATCGATCACGCTGCCCGCGCGCGCCAGCGCGTTGCGCAGTGTCAGCGCATTGATCTGGAAAGAGACCGGATCCTTGCCGCCACCGTAGACGGTGCCGAGGACCAGGCCCTCGCGGCGAAGTCGTCGCGCCTCGCGCGAGTGACCGGGCTCGCGGCTTGAGGCGAGAAGGCTTGTGGACTGTTCAGACATAGATGCGCTCGATGGTAGCGAGCATTGACGTTTTACGAATTTCCCTCTTCCGCTTCTCGGCGACGGCGGTACTCTGTGGCAATGACGGAGTTCCAGTTGATGCTGTTCCTCATCGGGGTGCACATCTTTGGCTTCGTCGCGGTCGGGTTGCTCATGATCCCGGTACTCCGCGACGATCCGTCCGAGCCCGATGAGGACGGCGGGAGCTCCGACGACGGCTGGGGCAATCGCCCCAACGTCAAGCCCGACCCGAGCCGCTGGCCTGGCGGCGGGATTCCGCTGCCTGACGCCGAGCAGTCATCGGTGCGCCTGCGCGAGCCTGGCCGGCTTGGCGACAAGCTGACGCGGCCCGAGCGCCGACCCGCTCGCGAGCCGGTTCCGCGCAAGCCCGTCCGCGCGAACGATTAGCTGACGCCGGGCGCGACTAGCGGACGCTGCAGGCGCGATTAGCGGACGCCGGGCGCGAAGAACACGCGCCACGGCCTGACAGTCAGCTCGAACAGGCCCGAGCTGACGCTCGTATCTTGCTGCGCGAGACGCTCGATCTCATCGAGGCGTCCCTCGCCGGGCAGCCTCAGGATCGTCATGCCCGCGCCGTCCTCATCGAGCATCGGGCCGGCGGCCACGAGGTAGCCCGCTGCCTCCATCTCGTTCAGGAAGGCGACGTGGCCGGCGAACCGTTCGTCCTCGAATGCGGCGGCGCCCTGTCCGTCGGCCGGTGTGAACAGCAGCGCTGCCCAGGTGGCGGGTGCCAGCTCGCCGTCCTCCGCTTCCTGAGGGCGCCGGCTCACTAGTCGGTCTCCGCCGACGTGGCTGTCACCGCGTCATTGCGGGCCCACGAGCTCTTCCCGGGATGCCGCACGCTCCACCAGACCTGCAGCCGATAGACGCTCCGAGGCAACATCAGCGCGAGCCAGGCGCCGATGAAGATGAAGATCACTGGCGAGCTGTTGCGCGTGCCGGCCACCACTGCCGCCACGCAGCCACCGAGCGCGACAAGATGGATTGGAAGCGCGACGGGAGCCGGAAGCTTCTCGAATCCTCTCCACCACCAGGGTCGCACGCGCACAAGCCTCTGCCAGTCCCATCGCCTAAGGCTGAACCGGCGCGCGCGTCGCTCGGCAGCCATCAGCTCACGCGTTTCATCGCTCAGCAGAGGCTGCGCCCAGAGCATGGTGCTGAGCCGGTAGAGCGTCCTCCGCACCGACTCATTGGAGGGATCAAGGCGCGCAGCTCGTTCATAAACAGGTACAGCCTCCGGCCCGCGATGCAGACGCAGCAGGGCGCAGCCGAGGTTGTTCAGAGCGATGACGTTCTCGGGCTCGCGCGCCAGGGCATTTCTGCATGCGAGCTCCATCAGCTCCCAGTCCTCCGCCGAATATGCCGCCGTACTCATCTGGATGAACGGAGTAGCGGATTCAGGGTTCAGCGCGATCGCCTGCTCTGCCGCTTTGTGTGCGCCGGCACGATCGCGCACCTGTAGCAGGGCGGCGACGAGCACCACATATCCCTGGTATTGACGCGGGGCGAGCTGCACGGCAGTGGTGGCCGCCTGTCGGGCCTCCTCTCCGCGCTTCGATCGGGCGTACGCGAGCGCCAGCGTGCGGTAGGCCCATTCCTGTTGCGGGGCGAGCGACACCGCTTGCTGAGCGGCGGCGACAGCCGCATCGTTGTTTCCCTGGCGCAACTCGGCCGCCGATAGAAGGACGGCTGCCCTCCAGCGGCCCGGGTCCTGCGCGAGTGCCTGCCTGAGCAGCGCGGCAGCTTCCGCTGGACGACCCATCTCGAGGAGCGCAGAGGCCCTCTGCTCGGCACCGCTCGAGTCGCTCATAGCAATCTCTTTTCGCGCACGTACGCGAGCAGATCGTCGTATTGGCCGCCGTCGTTCGCGTACGCGGCGTAGCTGTTGGCGACCGTGAACCAGGCCTTGATCGAGCTTGAAACCTCCTTCAGCGCTCGGTCGAAGTCGCCGCTGGCAATGGGGCGCGGTTGACCGCTGCGCATCGAGTCCTGCAGGGCGTATTCGGCAGCCGTCTCGCAGAGGTGCCGCAGGTCGGCCCCCGAGAAGAGCTCGGTTCGCCTCGCCACTTGGCTACATCGATCCCCTGCTGTGGACGTCCCCGCATGTGATGTTCGAGGATGGCCGCTCGCGCCGGCACGTCGGTGGCAGCACGAGCACAGTGCGGTCGAGTCGCCCGGGGCGGCGTAGCGCAACGTCGACATCCCAGGGATGGTTGGTGGCGGCCAGCACGAAGACACCTTCGTTGGAGTGTTGACGCCATCCAGTTCCATCAACAACTGGTTGATGACATTCCGCCCGCCACTGTTCGTGGACTGGCTGCGTTTGCGTCCGAGCGCATCGAGTTCGTCAAGGAAGAGCACGCACGGGGTATGACGGCGCGCGTACTCGAAAACGGCGTGCAGCTGCTTCTCGCTGTTGCCGACCCACATGTCAAGCACGTCGTTGAGCCCAACCGGCAGGAACGTGGAGCCAGTTCGCCGGCGACCGCCGAAGCGATATATGTCTTCCCACAGCCGGGTGGGCCGTAGAGCAGCAGACCCCCGCGTGTCTCGTTGCCGTAGTAGGCGCGAAGCTCGGGGTTGCGTAGCGGGCCGAGCAACGTCATCTCGAGCCGCTGTTTGACGACGTCCATCCCGCCGACGTCGGCGAAGGTCGGCTTCAGAGCGGCGCGGGATCTGGTCATCGTCGGGATCGTCCTCGTCGGGGTCGCCCTCGGCTGGGCCGCTCCGATCGTCTCCCTCAGCAGCGGCGTGCTGTGCGAGGGGCTGCCGCGATGCGCCCGCGGGAGCCGTAGGTTCGCCTCCGAGCACGTCGAGAGCAGGCGCGTATAGGCCTCGACCTTGGCCTTGTCGCCGAGTGACTGGCAGGCATCCCGAGCGACCGTCAGCGCCTGAACGTTGTCCGGCTCGTCGTTGAGAAGCACCTGCGCATGCTCGAGCGCCTCGGCGGGCGCGCCCTCGAGCAGCAACATCTCCGCCAGGTGCAAACGCAGGTCCGACTGCTGCGGCGTCTTCTCGAGGGCGGCGCGCAGCGCTGCGATGACAGCCTCGCTCAACCCTCACTCACAATCATGATGAAACAGCCCATTCCTGACCGTAGGCCCTTTCTGGGCTGCCGTTAGGTCCCTCTTCGAGAGAGGCGTCAGGAACGTTATCGGCGGATCAGCGGCTGGACCATACCCTTGGCTCGCCCCCAATCGGCAGACTGACTGAATGACTGAGACGCCGACGAATCCCAAGGTCGCCAATTACATCGAGGGGATGCCCGCCTGGCGGGCCGAGCTCGAGGCCTTGCGACCCGTGCTGCTTCAGGCAGGGCTCCACGAGGACTTCAAGTGGTACAAGCCGTGTTACACGTACGACGGATCGAACGTCGTCATCTTCCAGCCGTTCAAAAAGTTCTGCGCGCTGCTGTTCTTCAAGGGCGCGCTGCTCGAGGACCCCGACGGCGCGCTCCGGGAGCAGGGAGAGAACACCCGCGCCGCCCTGCGCCTGGAGTTCCGCTCCGTCGCAGACGTCAGAGCGTCCACGACGACGATCGCGGCGTTGGCTGAGGACGCCATCCGCGTCGAGGATGCCGGGCTGTCGGTGCCGAAGCGCGAGCCCTCGGACGATGGGCCTTATCCCCTGGAGCTCGAGATGATGCTCAGCGCTGATCCTGGCCTGCGCAATGCTTGGGAGCGCCTCACCCCGGGCCGCCGCCGCGGCTGGCTACTCCACTTCAACGGCGCCAAGCAGTCCAAGACCCGCGTCGCGCGCCTCGAGCGCGCCACCCCGCTGATCCTCGAAGGCTTCGGATGCACGCTAGGCGCGCTAAGGCGGCCTCAGGCCGCGTCTGAGAGCTGCAGGAAGCGCTCGACCGAGGCCTCCTGGTGAGCGATCTGCTCGGCCAGGCTGTGCGCGTGCCGGGCGGAGCGTTCCATGAAGTCGATCACGCAGCCCTCGGGGTCCTCGGCGAGCGGGTAGACGTGCGCGACCTCCTGCTGGATGCAGGCGATGCCGACCGGTGGCTGACCCTCGGCCAGCGTGCGGGCGTTGCACACGGGCGTGACCACGATCTGTGACTCGGGCGCGACCAGTGCCGTCGGCATCAGCCGCGGCAGCGGGGCACGCGCCGGCAGGCCGGCCGACATCTTGATCACGACGTTGCCGAGCAGGTCGGCCAGCGCCTCGCGCCACAGCTCGAGCACGACGTCGGCACCGAGCACCGCGTCGCGGAGCGTGCGCGCCTGTTCGGCGTACAGCCGCTCGGCATCCTCGCGGTCGGCGGCATCCGCCAGATCGAGGTCGCACGGCACCCGCAGCAGCTCTGACGGGCGACACGGTCGAGCCGGCGCCGCGGCTGCCGGGCGTCAGGTACGTCTGGAGCGTGCCGAGGTCCCGGCGCGCGTAGAAGATCACGGTCACGGCCTCGCTGACCGGAAGACCGTCGATCCGCAGCGAAACGCTCACGGCCGAGGCCGCATCGAGCAGCGCGCGCTTGAGTAGCTCCTCGGCGTCGCCGTTCCGGTCTGCGTCGACTTCGTCCTGCATGTCACACCTCCAAGCTGCGAAGGGTGGATTACATACCCATTTATGCAGCTTTCCCGGCGGATGCCGTTAGCTGCATTTATCGGCTCGCGTTAGGCGGAGATTGAGGCGTTCATCACAAATGGCCGCAAGCCGCAGGCCGCGCCCCCATTCGGGTAGCCTGCGCTGTGAGATGAAGAAGCTCGTCTACACGCCCTTCTCGATCGTCTTCGGGGTGCTCGGGTCGCTCGTCGGCAGGCGGCTGTTCAACGCGATCTGGGAGCGGGTCTCCGCCGATCCCAAGCCCTCGGCGAAGGAGCCGGACGTGAGCCTCCGCCGGGTCGCCGCCTCCGCCGCGCTCGAGGGCGCGACGCTGGCGGCCGCCGCCGCGGTCTCCCGCCAGCTCTCCGTCCGCGCCTTTCACTGGGTGTTCGGTGTCTGGCCGGTGAAGCCCAAGAAGCCTCCGGTCGCCGAGAGTGACTGACGAGCTGGTCGAGCTCGAACGAGCTCTTTGGCAGGCCGAAACACGCTTTGACCCCACGTTCATGGAGCGCGTTCTCGCCGACGACTTCGGCGAGTTCGGCAGGTCAGGGCGGGTGTACTCGAGAGCCGAAGTGCTCGCGGTCAGCGACGACACGATCGAGGCGACACTGCGCGACATCGAGGTTCACCAGCTCGCCGATGGTGTGGCGCTGGTCACCTATGTGAGCGAGGTCCAGCACGAAGTGCTGGACCTCGCCAACCGGGCGTCGCTCTGGGTGCGGCGCGACGGGCGCTGGCAGCTGCGCTTCCACCAGGGCACGCCGACCAGCTAATCACGGTCGAGCAGCGCGCCCAGATCCGCCGGCGGCGTCGCGCCCTGGACGCTGCAGGCCACCGCCGCCACCCGCGCCGCGAACCTCGCCGCCTCGGCGACCGCATCCGCCGATCCGCGATCCCGGCCGCACCCCCGCCCTCGACGCCGACGCGGGAAGCGTCGTCGGTCCTGGGGACGGAAATCGCTTGCCCGAACGCAGCACGTCGCGTGTGATGGCCGAGCCAGTGGGCGAGGAAGCCGGCGCTGAAGGCGTCGCCCGGCGCCGATCGTGTCCACCACCTCGACCGGCACCGGCGCGATCGGCACGACCCCGCCGGCCGGTGAACACCGTCGCGCCGTCAGCCCCCGCGGTCAGCAGCACGACCCGCGGGCCGCGGTCGAGGAACCGGCGCGCCGCGACGACCGACGGCTCCCCCGGCGCCAGCCACGCCAGATCCTCGACGCTCAGCTTCAGGACATCGGCCAGCCCCAGCACCGCATCCAGCCGCGCCAGATACGCGGCCCGATCCGCGATCAGCGTCGCGCGCACGTTGGGGTCGACCATCACCAGCGCGCCGCGCGCGCGGGCGAGTTCGACCGCCCGCAACCCGGCGGTTGCCGCCGGCTCGAGCACCAACCCGATGCTCCCGACGTAGAGCGCGTCGAGCCGAGCCGGAAGCAGCTCGTCCACCTGTGCAGGCCACACGTCGGACATCGAGGTGTCGGTGTAGAAGCTGTACTGCGCCGCGCCCGCTGCGTCCAGCTGGGCCAGCGCCAGCGTCGTCGGGCGCTCGCTGACCACGACCAGGTCGAGTGCGACGCCGGCCTCGACCAGCTGATCGCTGAGCCGCTGACCAAGCGGGTCAGCGGCGAGCGCACCCAGGAAACCCGACCTAGGCACCGAGGCGCGCCGAGCCAGCGGGCGGTGTTGAACGGCCCGCCGCCCGGGTGGATGCCGAGATCGCCCGCCGGAGTGGGGATCAGGTCAATGAGCGCCTCTCCGGCGACGACGATCATCGGAATAGAGCGGGGCGGGCACACGCGCCCGCCCCGCGATTGCGTCAGGTCAGCAGCTGCTCTTGTAGATGTAGCGGCTGTCGGCCTTGAGGTTCGAGTTGGTCAGCACGGCCAGACCGGTCAGGATCGACTTGGTCGGCTTGCCCTTGATGGCGTTCACCGCCTGCTGGACGCCGTCGACGCCCTCCAGGTAGGGCTGCTGGGCGACGAGCGCCTGGACGACGCCCTTCTTCAGATCGGCGATCTGCTCGGGGTCGGCGTCGTAGCCGACGATCTTCACCTTGCCGGCGGCACCGGTCTGCTTGAGGCCGGTGTCGACGCCCTCGGCGACCAGAACGTTGGTCGCGAAGACGCCGGACAGGTTCGGGTTGGCGGAGTACAGAGCGTTGATCTTCTGCGCGGCCGGAGCCGGGCTGTCGCCGGTGTACTGCGTCGGCAGCACCTTGATGTTCTTGTACTTCTTGATCTCCTTGACGAAGCCCGGCGATCCGCGCCTCGGTCGTCGAGACACCCGACTGCTCGTTCATCACGACGACCGAACCCTTGTCGTGGATCAGCTTGGCCAGCGCGTCGGCCGCCAGCGCGCCACCGCGCGTGTTGTTCGACGAGATCGACGCCGAGGCGATCGAGTTGTTGGCGACATGCGTGTCGACCTGGATCACCTTGATGCCCGCGGTCTTCATCTGCTGCATCGGCGTGATCAGGGCGTGCACGTCCGTCGGCGCGATCAGCACCGCGGCCGGCTTGGAGGCCGTCACCGAATGCACGATCGGGATCTGCTCCGAAGCCGCGAAGTCGGTCGGGCCCTGCACCGAGATGTTGTAGCCGAGCTTCTTGGCCTCGGCCTTCGCGCCACAACCCATCGTGACGTAGAAGTTGTCGGCCTTGGTGCCCTGGATCAGCACCAGGTTCTTGTTGCTGGACGCGGCGTTGGCACCTGCCGTCGCCAGGCCCATCATGAGTGCGGTCATGACCGCCACGGCGGTGCCCGACCTTATGCGCTGCATTGCCTGTCTCTCCTCCTCTTCCTGCGGCGCCGGCACGAGCCGGCGCCCCTGTGATTGAGCCAACGACCAGCGGTCACTGCCGCGACCTCGCGCGACGACGGAGCTGGTCGAAGTAGACGGCAGCGACGAGGATCACGCCGATCATCACCTGCTGCCAGAAGGACTGCACCCCGACGATCACCAGGCCGCTGGCGAGCACCACGGGGATGAACACGCCGACGACCGTGCCGGCCATCGCGCCGACGCCGCCGAACAGGCTGGTGCCGCCGATCACGACCGCGGAGATCGCGGTCAGGTTGTCGGTCGTGTGACCGGAGATCGTCGTCGTCGTGAAGTACGCGAGGCTGAGCACCCCGCCGAGGCCCGAGAGCAGCCCGGCGAGCGCGTAGACCTTGATCAGGTGGCGCTTGACGTTGATGCCGGCGCGGCGCGCCGCCTCGGCGTTCGAGCCGATCGCGTACGTGTAGCGGCCGAACCTGGTCGTGTGCAGGATCAGCCCGAAGCACGATCGCCACGATGCCCGCGATCAGCACCAGCACGGGAATCGGACCGACCTTGCCGGCCCCGATCGTCGTTGGCGAGTTTGTTCGGCACGCCGCTCAGGTCGACGCCGCCCGTGAGCACGTCGGCGAGGCCGAGCGCGGCGCCGAAGGTGCCCAGGGTCACGATCAGCGGCGGGAGTCCAGCAGCGCGATCAGCACGCCGTTCAACAGACCCCAGCCGAGGCCGACCGCGAGCCCGGCGGCGATGCCGACGAGGATGATGCCCCAGCCCGCATTGGTCGACGCCGTGTAGCCCGCCCGCGAGCGCCGCCATCACCTTCAGCGCGATCACGCCGGAGAAGACGAGCACCGAGCCGACCGACAGGTCGATGCCGGCGGTGATGATCACGTAGGTCATCCCGACCGACAGCGTCAGCGCGACCGACGCGTCGATGAAGATCGACTTGATGTTGTAGGAGCCGAGGAACGCGCTCGGCTTCATGATCGAGAAGACGACGACGATCAGGATCAGCGCCAGGAAGATCGGCAGCGATCCCGAGGTCGATGTGGCGGCTCGCCACAGCTTCGCCGCCCGCGACTCGCTCGGCGGCGTGACGGCACGCCGTCCGGGCTCGGGCGCCTTGGTCGGGTCGCTGATGCCGCTGCTCACTGCGCTTCCTCCTGGACGACGGCGCCGGTCATTGCCCCGACGAGCGACTCGAGCGTCGCCTCGCTCGCGGCGGAAGACCGCCACGCGGCGGCCGAGACGCAGCACCTCGATCCGGTCTGCGACCTTGAGCACGTCCGGCATGTTGTGGCTGATCAGCACGACCGCCACGCCGCTGTCGCGGACGCGCCGGATCACGTTCAGCACGTTCTCGGTCTGGACCACGCCGAGCGCGGCCGTGGGCTCGTCCATGATGATCACGCGACTTGCCCACGACGCGGCCCGCGCAACAGCAACGCCCTGACGCTGACCGCCGGAGAGGTAGGCGACGGCAGCGTCGGCGTCCTTCACTGCAACTCCAAGATCCTTGAAGGCGGTCTCCGCGCCCGCTTTCATGGCGCGCTTGTCGAGCACGCCGAGCTTGCCGAGGATCCCTGGCTTCAGCAGCTCCCGGCCCATGTAGACGTTGGCGGCGCCGTCGAGGTCGGGCGCGAGCGCCAGGTCCTGATAGACGGTCTCGATGCCGAGCTGCTGGGCCGCGCGCGGGCGAGCCGATCTGCGACCGGCCGTCCGTCGAACAGCAGCTCGCCGCTGTCGGGACGGATGACGCCGGAGATGACCTTGGTCAGCGTGCTCTTGCCGGCGCCGTTGTCACCGATCAGTGCCACGACCTCGCCCGGGTAGACCGTGAAGTTCGGCGCCCTCGAGAGCGTGCACGTGCCCGTAGGTCTTGACGATGTCGCGCGCCTCGAGGATCGGCGCGGTCTCGTGCTCGTCGAGCGTCGGCGTGGTGGCCGTGTCGGTCATCGCGTCTCTCCGGGAGCTACCACCGGCGGCAGCGCAACGAATCGCGCTGCCAGCTCCCGACAACGTTGTCATGCCAGCGCCGAAGGGAACTGAGCACCGCCGTGCCGTCGAGATAGCTCGAGCGGTTCGTGATCCTCGCTGGAGAGCGTGAGCTCGCCGTCGGTGCCGATCAGGATCGAGAACTGCGGCTGGAGCTGGAGCGGCTCGCCGGTCTTCACGATCAGCTGCTCGGCGCGGAAGAAGGCGTCGGCCTCGGGCGGGAGCAGGCGCTTGATGCTCGACTTGCTCGGCTCGCTGGTCCTGGCCGGGCACGTGGATCGGAGGCGTCGACCTCGATGTCGGCGGCCGGGAGGATCCGATCCCAGCCGAGTTGCAGGTGCTCATCACCGTTGGTGACGCCGGCGTTGCGCCACTCGACCACCACCGACATGTCGCTCGGCTCCTGGAGCTCGATCAGCGTGATCCCGGCGCCGATCGTGTGCAGCGTGCCGGCGGGCACGAACAGCACGTCACCGGCGCTCACCGGCACCTTGTTGAGCGCGCTCAGCATCACGTCCGAGTCCTGCTCGCTGACCCAGCCACGCAGGGTCTGGAGGTCGATCGCCTCACGCAGCCCGAGGTGCATGTGCGCCCCGGCTCAGCTTCCAGGATCAGCCAGGCCTCGGTCTTGCCGAAGTCCGAGTGCAGGTGCTCCCTGGCGAACTCGCGGCCCGGGTGGAAGTGGACGGAGAGGCGCTCGCCGGCATCGAGCAGCTTGACCAGCACGCCAGGGTTGGAGCCGAGCGCGGCGACATGCTTAGGGCCGAGGAAGCTTTCCGGATCTGCGTCGATGACGTCCCTCAGGATGCGGCCGTCGGCGAGCGTGGCCAGCCCCTCGGTGTCGTGGCCGAACGAGGTCGTCGTCGAGCCGACCCAGTCCTCGGGGGCGCCGGGGCCGCTGCCGGGCTCGAGCCCGCGGAAGGCGTCGATGCCGGCGCCGCCCTTGTAGAAGCGGAAGACGGGGTTCGGGGGCAGGAGCATGGGCCGGGACCGGGTGCCGCTGCGCTGCGTGGTCGACGGCCGCTGTCGGCGGTCGCTGCTGGTCGGCAGCGCTGCGGTGGCCGCTGCCTGGTCGGTCGGCGCGCCGTCGGTGGCCGCTGCTGGTCGGTCGGCGCGCGTCGGTGGCCGCTGCCTGGTGGGCCGGCGCGCCTCGGTGGCTGCTGGCCGGCTCGCGCAGCCCGTCGGACGCCGTCGCCGCGGGCGCCGCTGCATCGCCAATCACGGCTCGCGCATCGTCGAAACGGCGCAGAGCCTCTTCCCTGTCCTCACTCATCCTCGCTTGTAGCGTAATGACAACGTTGTCAAGATGTCAAGCGACAACGTTGTCAATTTGTCGGGACGTGGCATTCAACCGCTCGGACCCGTACGTTTCGCAGCGCACACGCCAATGGAGCCCCCGCAGACACCGATGGACCCGCAGAGCTCCGAGTCTCCGCGCCGACGCCCGCAGTCAGCGCGGACGACGCCCGCAGACGACGATGAACGACCTCGCGGTCGCGGCGGGCGTCAGCCTCAAGACGGTCTCGCGCGTGATCAACGGCGAGCCCGGGGTCACGCCGGCGACGCTGAGCAAGGTCGAGGCCGCGATCGAGGCGCTCGGCTACGAGCGCAACGACCTCGCGGCCAGCCTGCGCAGCGGCGTCGGCTCCAACACCATCGGGCTGGTGATCGAGGACGTCGCCAACCCCTTCTACGCGCGGGTGGCCCAGGCGGTCGAGGACATCGCGCGCGAGCACTCGAGCCTGCTGATCACCACCTCCGCGCGTGAGGACCCGGCCCGCGAGCGCGAGCTGGTGACAGCGCTGCTGCGCCGGCGCGTCGACGCGCTGCTGATCGTGCCCGCCGGACCCGACCACCGCTACATCGCCCGCGCGGGCTTCGTCGGCCACACCGTGTTCCTCGATCGCCCGCCTGCCAAGACCGACGCCGACACGGTGCTCGTCGACAACGCCGCCGGCGCGCAGATCGCGGTCGCGCACCTGCTGCGCCAGGGCCATCGGCGCGTCGCGATCGTCGGCGACAGCCGCGGGCTCTACACGGCGGGCGAGCGCCTCGCCGGCTACACGCACGCGTTCGAGCGCGCCGGGCTGACGCCGGCGCCCGAGCTCATCTCGATGGGACACAGCACCTGGGAGTCGGCGCACGCGGCGGTGCTTCAGCTGTTGGATCTGCCGCCGGAGCAGCGGCCGACGGCGATCTTCGCGGCCAACAACCGCTGCACCGTGGGCGCGATGCACGCGCTGCATGACGGTGATCAGGATGTCGCCCTGGTCGGCTTCGACGAGTTCGAGCTCGCGGACCTGCTCGGCATCACCGTGGTGCGGACCGACCCCTACCGCATCGGCCAGGTCGCAGCCCAGCTCGCCTTCAGCCGCATCGACGGCGATGAGCGCCCGCCGCAGCGCGTGATGCTGCCGGTCGACCTGATCGTGCGTGGGAGCGGCGAGCGCGAGCTTTGAGGTTGGTCGCGCGCCGGACCCGGGGACGCTGCAGCAGAGCGGCCCAAGCAGCGGCGGGGCCGCTCTGGGCTAAGACCTCGAGCGTCTTTGCCGCCGCGCCGCTCTGCACGCGCAGAGCCACCGCGACAGCCACCGCGCCAATGCACGCGACCGTCAGCGCCAGCGCCCAGGTCGAGCCGCTGTCGGTGCCGGTGGCGAGACCGTGCGCAACCGCCATTGGCCAGGTCGCGTAGGCGGCCCAGTGGATCAAGCGCCAGGTGCGGAAACCCGAGGCGGACGCGCAGCAGGCTGGTGACGACGAGCGCGATCATCAGGTCGAAGGCCAGCGCCCCGATGGCGACCCAGAACGGGTCGAACGAGGAACCCCAGGGCAGGATCGCCGCCGAGAGCGGCACCTTGACGTAGCTGTCCATCACGATCGTCACGACGTGGATCGCGACCACCAGCAGGGCCAGCAGTGAGATGTCACGGTGCAGCGTGCGGATCGCAAAGCGCGGCCAGAGCTCGCTGCGAGACGCGGAGCGGACCGAGCACGCCGAGCAACGATGATCGCGGTGAGCAGCACCAGCGCCACCATCCCGGTCGCGCGGGAGAAGTACCAGGCCCAGGTTGAGGCGTTGGCGGCGGCGACGATCACAGGTCGTCGCCGTCCTGCGGCCACCCGGCGACGTAGCTGACCGTGCCGTCGTGGGTGACCAGCCGGGCGGGAAGCTGATTGGCCTCGAGCCAACCGAGCGCGTCGTCCCCGAGCACGATCGCCGCCGTGCTGGCGATGTTGGCGTCCACGCAGGAGGCGGCGGTCACGCTCACTGTCCGCCAGGGACCGTCGACCGGCTGACCGGTCCCCGGGTTGATCAGATGGCTGACCGCGTCGGCGCCGGTGCCCGAGCGGCGCACCGTGACTGATGAGGTTGCCAGGCCACCCGACTGGATCGCGACGGTCTGTCCCGGCGCCTCGCCGTGACGGTGATCGTCGGTCACGCGGATCCCCCAACCGCCCGGGGGCGTCTCGCCGGCGACGGCGATGTCACCACAGAGGCCGACCAGCACTCCGCAGCCGGCGGCCGCGCGACCCGCCTCGGCGGCCATGTCGGCGGCGAGCGCCTTGGCGGTTGCACCAAGATCCAGCTGCGCGCCGGCCGGCAGCCTGATGGTGCGTCTTGCCTCGTCGAGTTTCACGACCGTATAGCCAGGGACCGGCTCGATCCGGACGGGCTGATCGCTGAGCGGCGGATTGATGTGGTGGGCGACGAGCACCTGGCCGACCGTCGGGTCGACGGCACCGCCGGTCAGCTGCGCCGCCCGCAGCGCCTCGCGCACGGCATCGAACAGCAGCTTGCTGACCACGACGTCCTCGCCGCGGCGACTGGTTGAGCAGCGCCAGCTCCGAGTCCTCGCGGAAGTTCGAGCAGCTCAGGTCGAACGCCGCCACCGTGCGCTTGACGTGCGCGAGCGCCGCCGCCAGGCCGGAGCGCTCGGTGACAGATACAACCGCTTGGCCGCCCCAGAGTGGGAACTCGGCCCGGCCGAGTGTCTCCGCTGCGGCGGCCGTCGGCACTACGAGCCTCCCGAGACGACTCCGCCGCTGCCTGAGGACGAGCTCGGAGGCGAGCCACCGCCGAACAGGCTCTGGCCGCTGCCGCCGTCGTTGCTCGAGCCGCCACCGTAGTTGCTGCCGTAGTTGCTCGAGCCGCCGCCGTTGCTGTAGTCGCCGTAGCGTGCCGTAGTTGCCGTAGCCGGATCCTGCCGAGCCGAGGTCCGATCCGGTGCTACCGGTGGTGGAACTCGAGCGTCGTGTGGGCGCTGGCGTCCATGTACCCGGCCAGCACGCACGAGGCGGCAACCACACCGCCGACGATCAGCATGCGCACGCCCGAGATTCGCTCCAGCACCTGTTGGCGACGCAGGATCGCCTGCCGACGCAACTGCTCGCGCCGCGGATCTTTTGGCTGCGCAACGGTGGACATGAGCAAAGACTGAGGCCGCGCTTGAGAAATTGGTAAGACTCGCTGCTGAAAGTTACATGCGGGTTGACGTGCGGCCGACTCGGCCTCAGAAGTTTCTCATCACCGCGGTGGGCATCGGCGAGGATCACAACATCGTCCACCAAACCGGGGAGACGGACAAATGTCAGTGATCGTGACGCTGCGCTTCAAGGCAGATGGCAGCAAGCTCGAGTCCTGGGCTAACGCGCACGAGGACGTACTCGTGGGCATCATCAAGAAGGCCGAACAGCACGGCGTGATCGCGCACCGCTTCTACAGCGACGGCAGCGGCAACATGATGGTGCTCGACGAGTGGCCGGATGTCGAGAGTTTCCAGGCGTTCTTTGGCGAGTCGGCAGGGCGAGATCCGCCCGATGATGGCGGCCGTTGGTCTTGAGGGCGAGCCCGAGGTCAGCTTCTGGCAGGAGCTCAACACGCCCGATCGCGTTGGCTGGGGCGTCGAGGCCCGGATGGGTTGAAAAGCGGAGGCCGGCGGCCGCCCCGGCGGGCGGGCCAAATGGCGGCCGCCGGCCGCCCACGTTTCGCGAAATGGCGGCCGCCGGCCGCCCAGCTGAGCGGCTGCAGGCGGGCGCGGGGCGCTCAGAAAAGCTGGTTCTCGCCGCCGAACACGTCCGACAGCGAGCCGTCCGTGAAGATCTGGCGGATCGAGCTCGTCAGCAGGTCCGCGACCGACAGCACCTTGACGAACTCCGGGGCGCCGTCCGGCAGCGGCACGGTGTCGGTGACGACGACCTGCTCGAAGCCCGAGGCGACCAGGTTCTCATAGGCGTCGCCGGAGAAGAGCCCGTGGGTCGCAGCCGCGTACACGCGGCTTGCGCCCGCGTCCTTGACCGCATCGGCGGCAGCGCGCAGCGTCCCGGCGGTGCCGATGATGTCATCGACGATCACGGCGGTCTTGCCGCGGACGTCACCGATCACGTAGTTGATCTCGGCAACCTGCTGGGCGGGGCGCTCCTTGTTGAGGATCGCGAGGTCGGCGCCCATCTTGGCGGCGAAGGCCTTGTTCAACTTCACGCGTCCGGCGTCCGGCGCCACGACCACGAGGTCATCGAGCCCGAGGTCGGTGAAGTACTGCGTGAGGATGAACATCGCGGTCATGTGATCGCAGGGCTTCTGGAAGAAGCCCTGGATCTGGCCGGCGTGGAGGTCCATCGTCAGGATCCGATCGATGCCCGCCGCCTCCAGCATGTGAGCGACCAGGCGCGCGCTGATCGGCTCGCGCGGCGCTGACTTCTTGTCCTGGCGCGAGTAGCCGTACCAGGGGCAGACCGCGATCACGCGGTGAGCCGAGCCGCCGACGGCCGCGTCGACCATCACCAGCAGCTCCATCAGCGCATCGTTGGTGCTGAGGCCCTCCTTGGGGTTGCCGATGATCGGCTGCACGATGAAGACGTCCGCCCCGCGGACCGACTCCTCATAGCGGCAGTAGACCTCGCCGTTGGCAAAGGTCTTGGTTGTCACCTGTCCCAGCGCGACCCCAAGCCGGTCGGCGATTCGCGCGGCCAGGACACGGTTCGCGCGACCCGAGAAGAGCATCAGGCGCTTGCCGGGATCGGCACGCATCTCAGTGGACCCATACGGCATTTCGGCGACGCTCATCGCCCCGAGGATGGTACGCATCGCCGAGGATGAAATGTTTCAGTTCCCACGCTCAGTGCTTGTCAGGCTCGTCTCGCCGCGCTGACGCTCACGCACGCGATCGTTGTAGTCCTCGATGTTCCGCTGGCGCTCGCGCGCGATCCCGAGCGCGCCGTCAGGGACGTCCTTGGTGATGACCGAGCCTGCACCGATCCAGGCGTCGTCACCGACCTCGACTGGGGCCACGAAGGTCGTGTCGACCGCCGTGTGCACACGCGATCCGATCGTCGTGCGGTGCTTGACGTAGCCGTCGTAATTTGCCGTGATCGTGCTGGCGGCGAGGTTCGTGTCCTCGCCGATGGTGGCGTCCCCGATGTAGCTCAGGTGCGGCACCTTGGTGCGCGCGCCGACCTCGGCGTTCTTGATCTCAACGAAGGCGCCCGACCTTCGAGCCGTCGTGCAGCAGCGTGCCCGGGCGCAGGTAGCTGAACGGGCCGACGCTGACGCCGTCCCCGATCGTCGCGCCGGTGGCGTGGCTGTGGACGACCTCCGAGTTGGAGCCGACCGAGACGTCGGTGAGCGTGGTGTGCGGGCCGATCACAGAGCCCTCCCCCACGCTGGTCGTACCGTGCAGCGCCGTGCCGGGATGGATCACGCGTGTCGGGCGCGAGCTCGACCCCGACGTCGATCACGGTGTGGTCGGGGTCGATGATCGTCGCGCCGCCGAGCATCAGCTCCTCGTTGATCCGGCGCTGGGCCACGGTTCTGACCGCGGCCAGCTGCACGCGATCGTTGACCCCGAGCGTCTGCTCGACGTCGTGAAGCGCGAGCGCTGTCACCAGGTGGCCCTGCGTACGGAGCAGCGGCAGCACGTCCGGGAGGTAGTACTCGCCCTGGGCGTTGTTGTTGCCGACCCGCGCCAGCGCCGGCAGCAGCGCCGCGCCGGCAAAGGCGTATATGGCGACGTTGATCTCTTTGATCTCGAGCTCCGTCGGGCGTTGCGTCCTCCGGCCGCTTGGTCTCCACGACCTTCTCGACGGTGCCGTCCGCGGCGCGAACCACACGCCCGTATCCCGTCGGGTCCTCGAAGATCGCGGTCAGGATCGTCGCCGCCGCGCCGGTTTCGTGCTGGGCTCGCGCCAGGGACGCGATGGTCTCCGGCATGATCAGCGGCACGTCGCCGGCCAGCACGACGACGGAAGCGTCGTGATCGATGTGCGCCTGCGCCGCGCGCAGTGCGTCCGCGGTCCCGAGCGCCTGCTCCTGGACCACGCTCAGCACGTCGTCGCCCAGCTCGACTTCAGCGGCTCACCGGGCGCGTCGACGACCACGATCTTCCCGGCCCCAGCATCTCTGGCCGCTTCCACGACCCAGCCGATCATCGGCCGCCCGCAGACCTCATGCAGAAGCTTGGGCGTCTTCGAGCGCATCCGCGTGCCCTGACCGGCGGCGAGGATGACTACGACGGGTCCGCTCACGAGGCGTGATGCTAGACGAGGCGCGATGGTGACGAGCCAGAGCTACGTGCTCAGACCGACAAATCGCACCCGCGTTCGCCGCGATTTGTCGGTTTAGCGCTGATTTTCGTGCACATACGGACAAATCGACTTCGGTGGCGTCGATTTGTCGGTTTAAGCATGCCCCGCGTGGCGGCATCGACGCGAACCGGCACACATCGCCGCGTCAACTGGGGAGCCAGGATTCGAACCTGAACTAAGGGCTCCAAAGGCCCCTGTGCTGCCGTTACACCACTCCCCAATGTGGCAGGTACCACGGTACTTTACGGGCCGGAATTCGAACCTGGACCTCACGCCGCGACGCGCCGCTACTTCCTCCCCAACGCCCTCGCCACCGCCTCCGGCAACAACGGGTCGGCCAGCGCCGCACGCACATCGGCAGGGCGGTGCAGCGCCCGCTCACCCCGCAGCACCCCGACCTCCAACCCGGAGCGGGTCGCGGCGAGCAGGACCTGGTTGAAGGAGTCGGGGCCGCGCCAGACCTGCTCGGCCAGCGCGAACAGCGACGGCAGCGGGCGCGCCAGGGCGATCAGGTAGAAGCCGCCGTCGAACACGGGGCCGAGCACCAGATCGGCGCCGCCCGAGAGGTCGAGCCGGGTCGCCTCGGCGTGGACCTGGCTGAAGCGTGGAAGGTCGGGCCAGACGATCGCGATCGGGCCGGAGGAGTGGGCCGAGACGCGGCCGACGGCGTCAGCAACGCGGCCGGCGATGCCGTCGCCGTTCTGCGGGAACAGGATCGCGTCCTCGCCGGCCAGGCGCTGCAGATCACGGCCGGCGTCGGCCGGATCGTGCGCAATGTAGATCTCGCGCGGGGACAGCGTCCGCGCCCAGCGCAGCGCCTCCATGAGCAGTGCAGTCTGCAGCGCCACACAGCCGTCGAGCCCGATCAGCGGCTCCGAGCGCGTGGCGCACCTCGCCGCGGCGCGGCGCTCGCGCCATGATCAGCACGGCCGGCAGGAAGCTGCTGAGCGCGTCCGCGCGCGGCGCCGAGCGCTCGGTGGCCGCAAGCCGCCCCATCACTCCGCCTCCGCAGAATCCGCAGAAGCCACGAATCCCGAAGCCACCGGTCAGCAGACCCAGCCAGAAGCGAACCAGCGAACCGGACGCACCGGTCCCGGCAGCCGCCGGAGGCGGATCCAGAGCAACGATCCGCGGCAGCGCCTCGCGCAACAACGAGGCGAACGCCCCGGACGACTCGGCCACCAGCTCGAACAACCTCGTCACCGGCGTCGGCTCGCCCGGGACCACCTCATTGGCGTAGTCGGTGATGAAGCCAACGAGCGCGAACGGCAGCTCGAGCTCACCGCACAGCACGGTCTCCGGCCCGCCGGTCTGGCTCACGGCGGAGACCCCGCATGCCGAGAGCTGCGCGATCTCCACCGGGGTGTTGAAGCGCGGTCCATCCACATGCCCGTATACCCCGCCCGCCTGGAAGCTGAGGCCGGCGTCAAGCGCAGCGGTCGTCAGCAGCTCGACCAGCTGCTCGGAGTACGGGCCGCCGTGCAGAACCCAGTGGCCGCGCTGCGGGATCGCCGACCTGGTCAAAGAACGTGCACAGATTCCCATCCGGCAGTCTGTTCGAAGCAAAGTGCAGGTCGTCGAAGACCACCACCGAACCGAGCTCCAAATCAGGATCGACGGCCCCGCAGGCGGTCAGGCCGATGACGCACGCAACACCACGCTCGCGCAGCGCCCAGACATTCGCGCGATGGTTGACGGTGTTCGAGAGCCGCGCGTGGCCCGAGCCGTGGCGGGCGATGTGCACCACGTCCACCCCGGCCCAGCGACCCTCCGAAACCTCGACATCGCCATACGGCGTGCTCACCAGCGCAAGAGCCGCCTCGAACCCTGGCAGCGAGTACGTGCCCGAGCCGGTCAAGACTCCGACTCGCATCACGACCGCTCTCCAACCAAAACGAACGTCACGTCCTCACCCCCATGAGAACCCGATCAAGCATCAGCGCGGCACGCGCCCGCCTTCCGCGCCAGGCTCGGTCGCGGGACCGCGCGGCGCCGCGATGCCGAGCACGCGCATCGCCTTCAATCCGAGTGACAGCTTCTCGCGGCCGTCGGTTGATTGCACGTCGAGCCCCGTGAGCTCGCGCACCCGCTCGAAGCGGTACCGCACCGTGTGGCGGTGAGTGATCAGCCGCGCCGCCGTCGCGTTGACGTTCGCGTCGCAGTCGAGGAACGTCGCCAGGGTGCCGAGCAGGTCGGTCTCGTACTGCTCGTCGTAGGCGACCAGAGGCCGAACTGTCTCGTCGTAGAAGCGCCTGAGCTCAGCCGGATCGCTCATGTACGGCAGCAGCAGCTGATAGGTCCCGGTCGCCTCGAACGCCAGCTCCGCGAACTCCGGCTCGCCCTCCACCACATTCGCCGACAGCATCGCCTCGTTGCCGGCGCGCTGGAGATCGCGCGGATCCTCGACCCGCCGCGAGCGGCCGATCGCGAACACGAAGCCGGCCAGCCCCGACTCGAGCTCGCGCAGGATCGCCGACGACACTCGCCGAGCAACCTCGCCATCGGCATCCGGCACCACGATCAGCACGGTGCCGGCGTCCTCCTCGCTCGGCGCAGCGATCGCTCCCGGCGCGATCGACCGCGCCCCGCGCCCCGCGACCGCCAGCAGCCGCCGGCGCCAGTCGTCCTCGGTCGGCATTGCGCGGGTGCGCCCGCACCACCAGCGCCGCGGCGCCGATCGACACATCGGTCCCGAGCTCCTTGCCGCGCGCCACCAGGTCGTCGCGGTCCGCGATCGCCCGCCGCAGCACGGCCCGCAGAAATGCGGTCGCCGCCTCCTCGGAGGCACGCTCGGGCGCACGCACGCGCTCGACCTCGGAGGCGATCAGCGTCGTCACGAGGCTCAGCATCGACGGATCCGGCTCGCCCTCGCGGGTGCGCATGCGCAGGTGCCCGACGGTCGCGTCGGCGACCTTGAGGTCGATCGTCTCGACGTCCTCGCCGTCACGCATCAGCGAGCGCTCATCGGCAGGCGAGCGCGCCGTGACCGCGAGGATCGAGCCGCCGCGGTCGATCAGGATCAGGCTCGCGTCGAGCGCCCGGCCGGCGGCGCGCAGCACCTCCGGCAGTCCGGCCCCGCCCTGAACCGCCTCGGTGATCGCCGCGAGCGCCGACAGGTTCGGTCCCGCGCCGACGCTTGAGCTCATCGCATCACCGTCAGTCATCACGACCGGATCCATGAGCTCGTCAGAACCAGTTCGGCCACTGCAGGACGATCCATGCACCAAGCACGACACCGATCCCGACAAATGCAGCGAGCACGTAGCCGGACAGGACCACGACCGCCACGCGCTCCCAGGCACGCCGGTGGCTCTGCAGCGCCGGAGCGATCACCAGGGTGATGAACGCGATCAGCGCGATCAGCTGCGCAGCCGCCGCCAACGAGATATGTGATGTTGGTGTTGCTCATGCACCCGTGAGTTCAGGCCATCAGGTTAACGATGGAGCGGCGTATTCAGCAGTGACCGGCTCCGCGACGACCGCCAGCGGGTAGCTCGATCGCGCAGTCCCTGCGCGGCCGCAAACGCCCGTCCGACGGCGCCCGAGACCCCACCAGATCCCCACAACCGTGGGCCCCGAGCCCGAGACCATCGCGTGCTCAGCGCCCGCCGCGCGCATCGCCTCCAGCGCGTCGCCGCACCATGGGCAGAGCGACACCGCAGCCGGCTTCCAGATCGTTGACCAGCAGCTGCGTCAGGCAGCTCCGCATCGGGCGCCAGAGCGCCGCGACCAGCTCCTCGTACAGCCCGTCAAGCTCCGCGTCGGAGCGCTGCAGCCCCAGCCGATCGGCCTCCCGGAACACGTCCGGCGTCGACAGCTCGAACTCCGACGACGGCAGCACCACGAACGCGTGCTCCGCCAGCGGCTCGAAGTGCTCGACGATCTCACCTGCGCCGGTCCCGAGCGCGACCCCGGGCAGCAGCTGGCTCGGCACGTCGGCGCCGAGCTCGACCGCGATCTGCGTCGACCTCCTCGGCGCGCCCGGGCGCGACCGCCATCGCCAGTCGCAGCGCAGCCGCGGCGTCGGCCGAGCCGCCGGCCATCCCGGCCGCGACCGGGATCCGCTTCTCGATCGTGATCCGCACCGGCGGACCGTCCCAGCCCCGAGCGCGCAAGCGCAGCGAGCGCCCGCGCGGCAAGGTTCTCGCCCTCCACGCCCGGGCACACGACCTCATCCGCCGGCCGCCCTCGAGCACCTCGAGCTCGAGCGTGTCGGCCAGCGACAGCGACTCGAACACGGTCACCAGCCGGTGCCGCCCGTCCTCGCGCGTGCCGCCGAGGAACAGCGACAGGTTCACCTTCGCCGGCGCCAGCGCGCGCAGCCTCATGCGTACAGCTTCCCCGCGAGCTCGGCGAACTGCTGCGGCGCGAGCCGTCTCAGCCCGCACATCGGCCGGCAGCCCCATCTCCACGAGCGCCTCCCGCGCGCGCTCGCGCATCCCCGGCATGCCGGCGACAGCTGCAGCGAACCCGGCGAGCGCCTTGCGCCGATGCCGGAAGGCGTCATGGACAAGCCTTACCTCCGCAGGGCTGGCCCGCTGGCCCGCCCTGCGGCTGAGGCCCAGCAGCACCGAGTCCACGTTCGGCACGGGCCGGAAGACCTGCCGGCTCACCGGCCGCAGCACCTTCACATCGCACTCGAGCTGCGCGAGCACCGATGGCACGCCGTAGGCATCGGTGCCCGGCTTGGCGGCGAAGCGCTCACCGACCTCGCGCTGCACCATCACGACCCACGACTGGATGCTCGGGAGCTCCGCGACCGTGCGCAGGATCACGGTCGCGGCGACGCCGTAGGGAGGTTGGCGACCATCTTGGTCGGGCGCCGGCTCGAGCGCTGCCGAGATCGAGATCGAGCGCGTCGCCCATGTGCAGCGCGACGTTCGGCGTAGGGCTCGAGCAGCGCCCGCAGGTTCGCTCTCGAGGCTGCGGTCGAGCTCGACCACGTGCACGAACGCCGCACGCTCGCGCGAGCCGCTGCGACAGCACCCCCGGACCGCCGCCGACCTCCAGCACGACATCGTCCGTCCGAGAGCGCGGCGAGGCGCTCGATCACGTCGAGGATGTTGCGGTCGACGAGGAAGTTCTGCCCGAGCTTCACCAACCGAAGACAGCGGCTGACGGCCGCCTCCACCTCCAGGTTGAAGTCGTGGTAGCTGACGCGGCGCTCGAGTGCGATCGCCTGGGCCGTCATGCACGACGTTGGCGGGCACGTTGCGCTTGCCGCGCACCGGCTGCGGCGAGAGGTACGGCGCGTCGGTCTCGACCAGCAGCCGCGCCGGCCGGGACCTTGAGCATCGCCGCGCGCAGATGCCTCGTTCTTGGGGTAGGTGATGTTGCCGGCGAACGAGAACCACCAGTCGGGGTGAGCGAGGCACTCGTCCACGCGCTCGGCCATCGAGAAGCAGTGAAGGATCACCTTCACGCCGCTGGCGTGCTCGTCGAGGATCGCGAGCGTGTCGTCGTCGGCCTCGCGCGTGTGGATCGACGAGCGGCTTGCCGACCTCGCGCGCGATCTCGATCTGCGCGCGGAATGCGCGCGCCTGGTCCTCGTGCGGGGCGTGCTCGCGGTAGTAGTCGAGCCCGGTCTCGCCGATCGCGACGCAGCGGGGGTGCCGGGCGAGGTGCTGAAGCCCGGCGTAATCGCGCGTCGCTGAATCCGCTCGCCTCGTTGGGGTGCAGGCCGACCGCGGCGTACACCTCGGGGAAGCGCTCCGCGGCAGCGAGCGCCAGCGCCGAGTTCTCGACGTCGGTGCCGATCGTGACGATCCGCGTCACGCCGGCTTCGAGCGCCGCGGCGACCAGCTCGTCGTCAGGTGGCTCGCAGCTCGAGCAGGTGCGTGTGGCTGTCGACCACGCCTCACGCGTCCTCAGTCGAGCTTGGGGAAGAGCGGCGGGATCGAGTGCACGCGGCGCCGCTGCCGGTCTCGCAGCCGCCACGGCGAGCGATCGTCAGGAGCGCCAAGCGCCTCGAGCAGCCGCTCGGCGCTCCGGAATGTACGGCGTCCAGCATCACCGTCACCGCCCGCAAGCCCTCGATGCAGCGACGCCAGCACCTGTCTCCAGCGTCGGCGCCGCCTGGGTCTCTCGCGACGAGCTCCCACGGCTTGCGCTCCTCGACGTACCGGTTCAGGCGCCGCACGCGCTGCCAGATCAGGTCGAGCGCCTGCGTCAGCTCGAAGCGGTCGAACAGCAGCCGACGACCTCCTCGCGCAAGCCGTCGAACTCCGCGCCGAGCAGCGGGTCGGTCGCGACGGCCGGCACGGATCCCGTCGCAGTAGCGGACGATCATCGCGATCGTGCGGCTGGCGAGGTTGCCGTACTCGTTGGCCAGCTCGGTGCTCGTAGCGGACCTGCACGTCCGTCGAGGCCGACGTTGCCGTCCTGCCCGAATTGCACCTCGCGCGTCAGGTAGAAGCGCAGCGCGTCGGTGCCGAAACTCTCGATCGCCTCGAACGGGTCCAGCACGTTGCCGAGCGACTTGCTCATCTTGCGACCGTCCTGCGCCCATCAGGAAGCCGTGCACGAAGACGTGCTCGGGCACTGCGAGGCCAGCGGCCAGCGAGCATCGCCGGCCAGAAGATCGTGTGGAACTTGAGGATGTCCTTGCCGATCACGTGCAACTGCGCCGGCCAGTAGCGGTCGGTCAGGTCCTCGCCGGGCCGCGCGTAGCTGAGCGCCGTGTAGTAGTTGAGCAGCGCGTCGAACCAGACGTAGAAGACGTGGCGTCGGGTCCCACGGGACTGGCATCCCCCAGGTCAGCTTGCGCGCGCGACAGCGAGATGTCCTGGAGGCCCTGGCTGATGAACGCGTTCGCCTCGTTGTAGCGCCCGGACCGGCATCACGAAGTCGGGTGCGTCCGCGAACAGGCGCTCGAGCGGCTCCTGGAAAGCCGAGAGCTTGAAGAACCAGTTCTCCTCCGACTCGCGGGTCAGCGGGATCTCGTGGATCGGGCAGCGGTTGCCCTCGAGGATCTCGTTCTCGACCTTGAAGTCGGCGCAGCGCGGGCAGTACCAGCCCTCGTACAGGCCCTTGTAGACGTAGCCGTTGTCATGGACGCGCTGCAGCACCTCCTGCACGCGGGCCTCGTGCTCGGGGTCGGTGGTGCGGATGAAGAAGTCGTTGGAGATGTTCAGCGCGGCAGCAGCGCGCTTGAAAGCGCGCCGGCGTTGCGGTCGGCCAGCTCCTGCGGCTCGATCCCCTGCGCGTGCGCCGCGTCGGCCACCGGCTCGCCGTGCTCGTCGGTGCCGGTCAGGAAGAAGACGTCCTCCCCGCGCTGGCGCATGTGACGCGCGATCACGTCGGTCGCGATCTTCTCGTAGGCGTGGCCGAGGTGCGGCACACCGTTGACATAGTCGATCGCGGTGGTGATGTAAAAGCTCATCCTGCCTAAGCAGACTAGATGAGCAGTGGTCGCAGGGTCCGTGTCAGATCACGCAGACCCTGCGACGACCGCGACTACGACCCGCGGGGGGATGCTCCGGGCACCCAGCCGCTGAGTCTCGCCGCGCGGAGCGCCCTGTCGTTCGCATGCCTGATCCGCGTCTCCGAGTCGAGCCGGGCCTCCGTGTCGAACGCCGCACGCTGGTACTCCGCAGCCGCCGGCGCGGCCTCCTGCGCCCCCGCAGTCGCGGCCTCGTGATGGAAGCTCGCCGCGATCGCGTGCTCGTCGCGCTTGCGCAGGCGCGCTGCGAGCACCGCCTCATCGGTCGCGGACTGCGGTGAGAAGGTCTTCATCAGGATCGGTCCAAGGTCGATCGCACCGATCAGGAACGTCACGAGCCAGTCGAGCCAGGCGACGCTCGAATTCTTTCGCTCGATTGCGGAGAGGGCTGCATGCCGGGTGAAGACGTCGGCGTCGATCGGCTTGGCCTGCTGCTTGGCCAGATCCTGGGCCTCGGCCTGTTGCGCCCGCGAGAGCGCGAGCTCGAGCGGGGCGATCTGGGTGCGGTCCCGGTCGAGCTGCACCTGCGCGTTCTGGACCGCGACCGTGTCCGCGCGACACGCTCTGCCGCAACCGGCGATGTGCGAAGGGCCGTGACCCTGCTCCTCGGCCGACAGTTCGGTTTGACCCGTGGTCAGGTTGCGCTGATCGACGGCAAGCGTGTGCTTCTCGTTGTTCAGGGCCGTCTGCGCCGAGCTCAGCGCGAGCTGCTCGGACCTCGTCGGAACCAGGTGCCTGTGGCTCTGCAGGTAGCTGTTCACGAGTCCGTTGGCGAGCAGCGGCGTGAGCGTCCATGACCCGACGAGCACGAGCGCCACCGTCGCCAGGCCACGGGCCAAGAAGTTTCCGACCCGGTGCAGAACGCCCGAGACGCCGCCGGTGGGAATTGCGAGGCGACCACGAACTGGTCCATCGCCAGGATCGCCCTCCCAACCAACAGGCCGGCACCGCAGGCGGCCGCCAGCCTCGGAAGGTCCGAGTGGTGAGCGGTCGGCGGAGCCCAGGCGAGATAAACGAAGAAGAATCCGATCGCCGTCGCCAGGATCACGCTGGCGAGGTTCAGCGCCCCGTAGCGGGCGTAGAGATTGACCTCGTCGTTCTGGGCGGCGAGTTCCAGGGACTGACCGGACAGACCCACCCAAAACACTTTGATGCGACTGATGCGACCAACGCTTGGTGTCGGGAAACGCGGCAACGAAACCCTCCTCTGGGCAGCGCCCACGGCGAAGCGCCGCTCGCGTGGGCAAGTGGTTATTGGACAACTGGATGCACGCTTGCGCCTGCACAAGGCGTGCCGATTACAGCCGGCGAGCCGCTCGTGGCTCGCCGTCGTTGTTGCCCTTATCTACTCCGCGCAGGTGCCATTCGTTACAACCGCTGGAGCAAAGCTTTCTAGCCGGTGAGGGCCTTGTAGAGCGTGTTGGCGCTTGCGCCGGTGAGCTCAGCTACGACGCCGGCCGCGATGCGCGGCTTGGCGCCCGAGTCGACGAGCTTGCGCACGGCCTCGAGCGCGGGGCCGAGGTCATCACCGCTCGGGGGCGGGCGCCGGACCGACGACGAGCACCACCTCGCCCCGCGGCGGCTCCTTGGCGTAGCGGGCGGCGAGCTCGCCGGCGCTGCCGCGTACGACCTCCTCGTGCACCTTGGTCAGCTCGCGGCAGACGGCCACCGGCCGCTGCGGATCGAGCTCGGCCAGCACCGCCAGCGAATCCGCGACGCGGCGCGGCGACTCGAAGGCGACGAGCGTCTCCGGGCTGGCGAAGGCGGCCTCGAGCTCGCCGCGCTTGCGCGGCAGGAACCCGGCAAAGCGCCAGTGATCTGCCGGCAGCGCGCTTGCCACGAGCGCGGCCAGCGCTGCCGACGGCCCGGGCAGGACCTCCACCTCGAGGCCGGCGGCGACGCAGGCCCGCACCAGCACGAAGCCTGGATCTGAGACCAGCGGCATGCCGGCATCGGAGACCAGCGCGACGACCTCCCCGTCGTGCATGCGCTTGACGAGCTCGGCGGCCCGGGACTTCTCGTTCTGCTCGTAGTAGCTGACGAGCTTGCCGGAGACGCCGTAATTCTTGAGCAGCGTGCCGGTGCGGCGGGTGTCCTCGCAGGCGATCAGATCCGCCTCGCGCAGCGCCGCCAGGACGCGCAGCGTGATGTCCTCGAGGTTGCCGATCGGCGTCGGGCAGACGATCAGCTTGCCGGTCGGCATCAGAGCTGCTCCTGCCTGGCGGCCAGCCCGTCGAGCGCCAGCGCGGCAGCGCCGACCATGCCCGCCTCATGCGCGAACTCGGCGGCAACCACCTTGACGACGTCACGCGACGGCGGCAGCGCCCGGCTGAGCATCTCCGCGCGCGCGGGCTCGAGCAGCATCTCACCGGCGCCCATCACCCCGCCCCCGACGACGACCAGCTCGGGGTTGAAGATGTTCACGAGGTTCGCGATCGCCACGCCCAAGCGCGTCCCGATCAGCTCGAGCACGGCGGTGGCGGCGGGGTCGCCGTCGTGGGCCAGTTCAGTGACGAGCGGCCCGTCGAGCTCGCGGCCGTCGCGCAACGCTCGCCCGAGCGCGGTCGCCGGCTGCTCCTCCGCGATCCGGCGTGCCTCGCGCGCGAGCGCGGTGCCGGAGGCAACGGACTCAAAGCAACCGTGGTTGGGGCAGTTGCCCTGGCACGGCGGCCCGTTCATGTCGATCACCATGTGGCCGAGCTCCGCGCCCGAGCCGATCCAGCCGCGATAGAGCTCGCCGTTCAGGATCAGGCCGCCGGAGATCCCTGTCCCAAGCCCGATCAGCACCATGTGGTCGACGCCGATGCCGGCACCGGCGCGGTGCTCGGCGAGCGCCGCGAGGTTGCCATCGTTGTCGACGAAGACGGGCAGATCGAGGCGCTCCGACATCAGCGCGCCGAAGCGGACATTCGCGAGCGGCAGGTTGACGGCGATCACCGAGGTGCCGCTGCGACTGTCGATCAGCGAGGGAATGCCGAAGCCGACCGCACCGATCTCCCCGGGAGCCGTGTTAACCAGTTCTTGAACCGCGCTGGCAATAGTGTCGAGCAGAGCAGGGGTGTCCTGGCCTCGCATCGAACGTTGTAGGCGTTGATGGATCTGCAGGCGATCATCGACCACTCCGGCCGCTAGTTTGGTGCCACCGATGTCGACGCCGATCACCAATCGCGAAGGCATCCCGCCACTATAAGCAGCCGGTCTCAGGATTCAGGCCGCAGAGCTCAATGTCAGATTTCAACGACCAAGACAACGATCCGCGACCACGCGCACCGCGCCAGCCGCCCGCGCGCCGACCCGCGGCGGCGGCTCGACCTACGCGCGGCTCGCGGCCTGCAGGGGCGGCGGCTCCAGGCCCGCGGAGCGTCCCTACAACCTCTACCGCTCGACGCCGCGCAGCCTGGGCGCGCGGCTGCGCGGTGAGACCGACGCCGAGCTCGCAGCGCGGGCCGACGAACTGTCGCGCAAGCAGCCGCCACGGCCGCCGCGCGGCAGCGACGTCTGCGGGCGGCCGCGGCGGTCGCTCGAGGCGGTCCGGGCGGCCCGCCGCCACGCCGCGGCTGGCGCCGGATCCCCGGGTTCGGGCCCTCGCTGCGGCCGCTCTGGCACCCGCTGCGGCTGCTCAAGTACTTCGTGATGTTCTGCGTCTTCTGGGTCGCGCTGTCAGCCGTGCTGTTCTCGATCAGCGCATCTGGCGGCAACCTGCCGGGTGGCAGCGCGACCGAGACTGCGCTATCGAGCGCCGGGCCCGATCCTGTTCACGCCCAACAACATCCTTGTGGTCGGGCTCGACGCCCGCCCGACGAGCGGCTACAGCTCGCACGAGGGCGGCCTCTCGGCGGCGGATCACAGCGAGGCCGACGCCCGCACCGACACGCTGATGATCTGGCGCGTCGGCGGCGGCACGTCGCGCAAGCTCTCGATCCCGCGCGACACGCTCGTCGACATTCCCGTCTGCGGCTACGAGGCAAAGATCAACGCCGCCTGGTCCTGCGGTGGCCCGAAGGCGACGATCCAGGCGGTCGAGGCCCTGACCGGACTCAAGATCAACCACATGATCGTCGTCGACCTCGGCAACTTCGTGAAGTTCATCGATGACATCGGCGGCGTCACCGTCAACACGCCGCGAATCTGCTCCAAGATCTCAGGCGGCGCGGCCGACGGCGGCTACTCGCTGTTCCTGTCGCGCGGCACCCATCACCTCACCGGCATCCAGGCGGTGACGCTCGCGCGTACCCGCGACAACCTCTGCAACCCCGCCTACACCGACATCAACCGCGAGAAGATGCAGCAGGGGATCATGAACGGCATCAAGAACCAGCTGTTCTCGGCGCACGCGTTCATCCACCTGCCCTGGGCCTCGTGGGACGCCCCCAAGGCGATCCAGACCGACATGGGCCCGCTGTCGCTGATGCAGCTGTTCGGCGCCTGCGGAGATCGGCGGCTCCTCGCCAGCCCGCACGCTGCAGGAGACCGGCGGCTACTACAACGGTCAGGACGTCCTCACCCCCAACAGCGCCGACGTTCGCTCAAAGGTCAACCAGCTGCTCAACGGCTAGGACCGCCGAGCTGCGCGCTCAAGGCCTGACCGCGCCAGCGGGCGCGGTCAGAACGGATCAGGCCGCTGCAGCCTTGCTGTCTGACGACTTGCTGTCGTGACGACTTGCTGTCCGAAGAGGACGAGGACGTCTCGGACTTTGTGCTGCCGCCGCCGTCCGAGGAGCTCGGAGGACGATTCCTTGTTCTCCTTGGCCTCCCGAGCGCGGCGCTTGGTGCCGTAATCGGTGTTGTAGAAGCCCGAGCCCTTGAAGTGCACGGAAACCGGGTGGTACACGCGCTGGACGGGTGCGCCGCAGACCTCGCACTCAGTCAAGGCCTCGTCGCTGAAGCTCTGCATCGCGTCGAACACGTGGCCCTTTTTGCACTTGTATTCGTAGATCGGCATCGCTTTCAAACTATAGCTTTCCGGGGCGATGACTTCTTGGCACTCTCCCAGCAAGAGTGCCAACGGCGTCGCCGGGGCGGCGCCGCTAGCATGCGCCGCCTATGGCGACAGACGTTGTGACGATGGACAAGATCGTCTCGCTGAGCAAGCGGCGAGGCTTCATCTTCCCCTCGAGCGAGATCTACGGGGGGATCGGGTCGAGCTACGACTACGGCCATTACGGCGTCCTGCTGAAGAACAACGTCAAGGGCCACTGGTGGCACTCGCTGCTGCAGGAGCGCGATGACGTGGTCGCGCTGGATTCGGCGATCATCCAGCACCCGCGGACGTGGGAGGCGAGCGGCCACATCGCCGGTTTCACCGACCCGCTGGTCGATTGCCGCACCTGCAAGCTGCGCTTCCGCGCCGACAAGCTCGAGGACGCCCATTGCGGGCAGAAGCCGTCGGTGCGCCCCGGCGAAGGCCCGAACTGCGACCTGACCGAGGCGCGCGAACTTCAACCTGATGTTCCAGACGACCGTCGGGCCAGTCCAGGAGGAGGGCTCGACCGTCTTCCTGCGGCCCGAGACGGCCCAGGGCATCTTCCTGAACTTCAAGCACTACCTGCAGTTCGCGCGCAAGAAGCCGCCGTTCGGGATCGCCCAGGTCGGCAAGAGCTTCCGCAACGAGATCACTCCCGGCAACTTCGTGTTCCGGATGCGCGAGTTCGAGCAGATGGAGATGGAGTTCTTCGTCCCGCCCGCCGAGGCGGACAAGTGGTACGAGTTCTGGAAGCAGGCGCGCTACGACTGGTACATCAACCTCGGGATCCGCCCCGACCACCTGCGGCTGCGGGCACACGATGCCGACGAGCTCTCGCACTACTCGAGCGGCACCAGTGACGTCGAGTACCTGTACCCGATCGGCTGGCAGGAGCTCGAGGGCATCGCCAACCGCGGCGACTTCGACCTCACCCAGCATGCCGAGTACTCGCGCCAGAACCTCGAGTACGTCGATACCGCCAGCGGCGAGCGCTACCTGCCGTATGTGATCGAGCCCGCCGCCGGCGCGGACCGCGCGACGCTGGCCTTCCTCTGCGACGCCTACGACGAGGACGAGATCGAGGGCGAGACGCGCACCGTGCTGCGCCTGCATCCGCTGCTCGCGCCGGTTAAGGCCGCCGTGTTGCCGCTGGTCAAGAAGGACGGGCAGCCGGAGCTCGCGCGGGAGATCTTGGCGGCGCTGCGCGAGCGACTCCAGGTCGAGTACGACGAGGGCGGAGCGATCGGCCGCCGCTATCGCCGCCAGGACGAGATCGGCACGCCGTGGTCGATCACCGTCGACCACCAGTCGCTCGAGGACCGCACCGTGACCGTGCGCGATCGCGACAGCCTGGCTCAGGAGCGGTTTCGCGATCGACGCTCTGTCAGACGAGCTCGAGCGCCGGCTGCGGGCACCCTGGCGCTCGCCGAAGCTGGATAGCTGAAGCTCGAGCTCGATCGGCGTGCGGCGAGTAAATGGGTCGCGGCCGGAAGGGAGGTCCGACCGCGACCCTCTACGCGCTCTGCCGCTGAGCGCGAAGCTCAGTTACCAGCCGCCGCCGCCACTGCCGCCGGAGGACGACTTGACTGTTCGCCATCGCCGAGCCGTTGGCGGTCAGCAGCCACCAGGTGCCGCCGAAGCTCTTCAGGCCCTGGCCCGATGCCGACCCGGCGCTGTCGGCCGCGAAGGTGTAGAGCGGATGACCGTTGAGCGTGACCTGGTTGATGCCGTTGTGGTGCCAGATCGCGACCTTGCCTTTGACGCCCTTGCCGAGCGTCGGCTTCATGGACTTGCTCCTCACGGCGGGCCAGGCGCTCAGGCATTGCGTGCTCTTGCACTCGGGGTGCGACTTGCTGTCGCCGGTGAGCAGGTAGACGGGCAGGCCGCTGGAAGTCACCAGCACCTTGTGCGACGCGTTGCTGGCACCGCTCTGCACCTGGACGCTGGCGACCTTGATGGCGGCGGCAGACGCGGGATGCGCCGTTGCGGCGCCGGCGCTCTGAGCGGCGATCGCAGCCGTGCCCGCGCCAAGCGCGGCGACTGCCGCAGCGACCGTCATGCTCCTGGATCTCAACACTGTGGTTCCCTCCTGTTTGGGTTCTATTTCAGGGCCGATCAAGGCCGGTTGAAAGGGAGGACGCCGGTTGAGTTCATTTTCTTCCCGCTGGGTCCGGGCGGGGCATATGAATAGACACCAGCGAGGCGAACGTAAGCTGGCGCGGATATGACCGAAGGGCACCAACTCGATCCGACAACGTTGGGCGACCACGTCGATCGCCTGTATCGCGCTGCCTGGAGCCTCTGCGGATCGCGTGAGGAGGCTGAGGACCTTGTCCAGGAGACGTTCGCCCGCGTCCTGCTCAAGCCTCGTCTCGTCCGCAATGACGACGACATCGGCTATCTGCTGCGGGTTCTGCGCAACACCTTCGTGAGCAGCCGGCGTGCGGCCTCGCGGCGCCCGCTCGCCGTCCCACTTCCGGACGACATGGCGCTGATCGAAGATCGATCGGCCCCGCAACCCGAGGCGCATATCGAAATCAATGAGCTCTACTCCGCGATCTCGGCGCTACCAGAGCCGTTCCGCGACGCGCTGGTGGCGGTTGACGTCGTCGGCCTCTCCTACCGCGAAGCGGCGACTGCGTTGCGGGTACGCGAGGCGACCCTGACGACGCGGGTCTATCGAGCCCGGCAGCGGCTCGCAGACGCGCTGGACATGTAGATCGCCACGGCGGCTTGCGGGCTCGCCGGGGCGTGGCCCGTCACAACGGCTTGCGGAAGCCGTAGAACGCGAGCTGCCAGAGCTCGATTCGCGGACATGTCGCGGCTGCCCGTCAGCAGGCAGGTGTGGCCGGACTCCTTCCAGACGATCGTCGTACGGCCCTGGCGGGACAGCGTCGTGTAGGTCTGGGCCGGGACCGACTGCGGCACCGCCCTGGGTTGCTTGCCAGGGAGCGTCGGCGAGGACACGATCGAGTAGACGACGTGGCTCGTGCCGTTGGTGTAGTAGACGGTCGTCGCCGTGCGGTTGCCGATGTGATCGAAGCGCTGACCGACCGCGTGCCAGCCGCCGGCCGCCTCCCAGTTCGGGAAGTGCAGGGTTCCGACCTTGGCCGTCAGCAGCTTCCCCGGAGCACTTGGGTCGGTTGCCGGTGCCGGGGCCGCCGGTCGCAGGTTGGCGAGCGCCGCGGCCTGCGCAATTGACGGCGCGCCCGCCCCGCCGAGGGCCAGGAGCAGCGCAACCACGACCGCCGCGAGCTGTCGCGGTCCCGGCGCTCACGAAACGGAACGCGGGCTGGAAGGTCGGCCTGCGACGCCGGCGTGCAGCGGCCTGCGCGCGCATGGTCGCGACCTCGGCGCGCAGCGCCTCCGGAGCGCGCTCGCGTTGCGCGGCCGCGTGCAGCAGGCTCACAAGCCTGTTCTTCGCGATTCGGGTGTTCGTGTTCAGCGGACATTTCTGATTAGGCGCAGCAGCAGTTCAAGGTTAAGGACGCCGAGACCGGATCTCATCTTCCCGGCTTCAAAAATTCTTCTCAAACCGGACACAGTCTCCTCGAATCAAGCATCTACATGTGTACCGCCACCGGCGGCGAGGGCTCATGCCGTGCGGGCCCGTACCACGAAGCGAACGCCGCCGGGCACCGTGGTCGCGTCAACCGACTGGACGTACACCCGTGGGTCGTCATACAGCGTGAGTGTGGCGAACGCGCCGAGCAGCCCGGAGGGCGCCGCGACGAGCTTCCCGTCACGGGCGGCGACGACGACGTCGACTGTGGCGTTCACGCCGAACACGCTCGCGGTGCCACGCAGCACGAGCTGGCCGCCCGCGTCCTGCACGGGCGTCAGCGACCGGACGACCGGAAGCGCCGCGCGCAGGTCCTCGAGCTCGAGCCTGGCAACTCCCTCCAGCTCGTTACCGCGCTTGCTGAAGCTGACGTCGTGGAGTGTCAGCAGACCAGTGTGTACGGCGCCGATCGAGATGTCGAGCTTGCCGGCGCCGCCCGACCTCATGCAGCAGGTTCTCAAGCTGATCGGGGCGGGCGTTGAAGTCGGCCATGCGGGCCGTGACGCTGTCAGCGTGCTGCCAGATCAGCTCGAACCAGGGAAACGCGGAGACCCGGACACTGATCACCTTGCCGTACTGCGCCAGGCGGTGACGCAGCACCGTCGTGGCGATCGCCGGGGCCAGCAGCTGGCCCCCGACCAGCACAACAACGAGGCCGGCTCCGACCGAGATCACCGCGCGGCGCGCTCGGTCGGATGTGAACCTCGTAACGATCGGACCCTAGGAAGCTTGGGCCGACGTCGGGTTGGCTGCGCCATTACCCGAAGACGGAGTGGGCGGCGAGTACTGGAACTCCTCCTCCGACCCGAAGAGTGCATCGAGCACCTTGTTGCGTATGTCCTCCGACAGCACCAGCGCGGCGGCACCGCCGACCAACATCAGGAACAGCAGCTTCCTGCCGCGCCGCTTCTTCTTCCGTGGCTTCTGTTCCTCAGCCTCAGCCTTCTTCGCCTTGCGCTTTCCCATCTCGTCTCCCGTAGTTCGCCGTCACAAACCTCGCCGGAGCATAGAACTCCGCGCGCGTCAGCCCGATCTCAGATCGCGTAGCGCGACCCGATTTCAGATCGCGTATCGCGATCCGTGCGTGGCCATCTCCACATTACGCCCGAATGTCGCTTCGGCCGCCGCACGCAGCTCGCGCGGCGTCGAGCGCGTCCGAGTAGTGGGTGAGCAGCAGGCGTGCCGCGCCGGCGCGCCGTGCGAGCTCGCCCGCCTCAGCCGCCGTCAGATGGCCGCGCAGGGCGCCACCGACGTGCGGGCCTGCGCCCTCGGTCGCCTCGAGCATCAACAGGTCAGTGCCCTGGCCCAGGTCTACGATCGCGTCGTTGGGCCCGCAATCGGCGCCATAGGTGAGCCGCCGGCCATCATCCGCACGCACGTCGCAGCCCCAAGCGCGGATGTAATGCGGGACCTCTCGGAAACTGACCGTGACAGGACCAAGCTCGAGGGACTCGGAGGGGTCGTATTCGGATACCACGAAACCATCCTCGATCTGTTCCTCCATGCCCAGAACCGACGCAAACGTGTGCGAGCGCGGATCGTCCGCCGGGCGGTGCCCACAGCGCCGGTCGCCGCAACTGCCCGCCGCCCAGGTGATGCGCCAGAGCAAAGCTGTAAGTGAGCAGGTCGAGCACGTGATCGGCGTGTATGTGGCTGATCACGACGGCATCTACGCCGACCGGATCGGCGAGGGCCCGCAGCTGCGCAAAGACGCCGCCGCCACAATCGAGCAACAGCGTGAAGCCGGCGTGAGTGATCAGGTAGCCGCTGTGCGCGCCGCCCAGGTCCGGCATTGCCGGCGACTTGCCAAGGACCAGTAGCTCCACAGCGCAGGCACACTAGATCATCGCCACCCAGTTGGCGCAGGAGGCTTCTCAGGCGTGCGGTGCCAGACGGGCACTCACCCACTCAGGCGTGCAGCGCGACCTGCTCGCTGGCCGACGGGAACGACCACGCAACCTGAAGCTGCCGCTCCTGGCGGAAGTTGAAGCGAAGCTGGCTCGGTGGTCGCAGACCCTCGGGGCGATTCGGCCGGTAGGTGGCACACGGGCCGGACTGCGTCACGGCGCACAGCATGTTCTGCTTGAAGAAGCAGCCATCACACGAAACCTTGCCACCATGGGCACGACCAGTAGCCATCTAGGACCAGACACCCTCTCAGTTGTGAAACCCTGCCGGCGGCGCCCCCATGCGCTCCGAACGACACCGATCAAAGCGCGTTATCCCCCCCGATGCGAGCCCGAATTCCGGAAAACGCAACACTTTCGTCACAACTGTGTTTTCCTGCTATTAGCGGGGATTTTGTGATCGTCGCAGGAAATCTCCCGCATTTTCCGGGGCTTTGAGCAGCCGATGCGCATCCTCGTAACCGGCATCACCGGCGCGATTGGTAGCCGGCTCGCGCCGCGCCTGCTCGACGCGGGACACGAGGTCTGGGCGCTGACCCGCCGACGTGACGTTCGAGCGCTCGCAGAGGTGCCCGCCGGGCTGCAACTTCACACCGGCGATGCCCTCTCGGGCATCGGGCTCGCGGAGGCTCTCGACGGCGTCGAAGTGGCCTATTACCTGATCCACTCGATGGAGCCTCGCTCCGACGAGCACTTCGGCGTGCGTGAGCGCCGCGCCGCGGAGAACTTCGCGACGGCAGCTGTCGCAGCCGGGGTCAGACGCATCGTCTACCTCGGCGGCCTGCTGCCGCCGGACTCCCCGTCCGAGCATCTCGCCAGCCGGCTGGAGGTCGAGCGGGTGCTTTTTCAGGCCGTGCCAGATTCAGTCGCGTTGCGATCGTCGATCGTGATCGGCGCGCGCTCACGCTCCTTCAGATTCCTCGTTCGGCTGGTGGAGCGGATGCCGGTGATGATCATCCCGGCATGGGGCCGGCACCGCACAGCCCCGGTCGATGAACGCGACGTACTGCAGTGCCTTGCCGCGGCCGCCGACGCGCCGCAAGTGGGCGGCCGCTCCCTCGACCTCGCGGGCCCGGACGTCGTCACCTACCAGCAGCTGATCGAGCGCATCCGCGACCACCTGCTGCTGGATCGGCCCGCGCTTGCGCTGCCACGCCTGACGTTGACCCCGATCGCAAGCCGGGTCTCAGCCGTCATCGCCGGTGAGGAGCATGCGCTGATCGGTCCGTTGATGGCTGGCCTGGAGACCGATCTGCTGCCCGGTCACGAGCTCGCGACCGAACTGCTGGGCGTGCGGCCCGCACACGCTGGACGCAGCGATTGAGCGTGCGCTGCGCGACTGGGAACTGACCGAACCGTTGGCCGGGCGCTAGTGTCGTGAGCCGGAAATTCGGTAGCAGCCTCGCGACGCTAGTGTCGTGAGCGCGGGAACTTACCCTGTCACGCGATGAGCACCGTTCACGTTCAGATCGACATCGACGCGCCACCGCAGACTGTCTGGGACACCATCATGGACCCCAACAAACTCGGCGACTGGGTGACGATCCATCGTTCGGTCAAGGTGAAGTCACCGGACCCCCGCGAGCCGGGCGCACGCATGGATCAGGTCCTGCAGATACTCGGAGTCCCGTTCAAGGTGCATTGGACACTCGAATCGGTGATCGCTCCACGTAGAGCTGAGTGGCATGGCCGCGGGCCGGCGCTGTCACGAGCCCTGATCAGCTACGCGCTGGCGGGCAAGCCCGAGGGCCCCACCCAGTTCGACTACATCAACGAGTTTCACCCGCCCGGCGGGCCACTGGGCAACGTCGCCTCCCGGGTCATCATCGGACACGTGCCTGAGCGCGAGGCGCACGAGTCACTGACACGGCTGAAGGCACTGATCGAAAGTCAGTGACACCCGATATGGTTAATGAGTCGGACGCCGCTGCCGGCGTCCTTATCTGACACAAAGGAGCCTCTATGGCCGGCTTTATTGACGCGGCTGTTCAAGACATAGACAACCGCTTGAAGGAACTCAAGGAGGAGGAGAGCCGGCTGCGCGCAGCCCGTGCCGCGCTGGCCGGCAACGCGACGTCCGGCGCGACGGGGGCCCGGTAGGCCGCCGCGCACCGCCCCGAGCCGCGGCCGCGACCGCCGCCCCGGCGACGCGCACGCGCCGCCGCCCCGGCCGCCCACGTGGGCGCCGCGGTGGCAATACTCGCTCCGCGCAGGCGCTCGAGCTGGTGCGCAGCAAGCCCGGGATCACGATCCCGGAGATCGCCACCGCGATGAAGATCGAGCCGAACTACCTGTATCGCGTGATGCCCAAGCTGACCTCGGACGGCCTGGTGACACGTGACGGGCAGGGCTGGCACGCGGTCGAGCAGAAAGCCGCGTAAGCCGTATATCGGCCTTAACTGGTTCGGGCCGCGCATGACGCGGCCCGAACCAGTTAACAGTCGCCAGTTCAGCCTACGGCACTTCCGGTCCTGCAGCGCGCTAGATCAGGCCCAGCTCGCGGACCGCCTCGCGCTCCTCCGCAAGTTCGGCCACGGAGGCGTCGATGCGGGCTCGTGAGAACTCGCTGACCTCGAGCCCCTGAACCACCTTGTACTCCCCGCCCGAACAGGTCACAGGGAAGCTCGAGATCAGACCCTCCTGTACGCCGTAGGAGCCGTCAGACGGAATCGCCATCGAAACCCAGTCACCCGCTGGCGTGCCGAGCACCCAGTCGTGCACGTGGCCGATGGCGGCGCTGGCGGCGACGGCTGCACTCGAGGCTCCTCGCGCCTCGATGATCGCCGCGCCGCGTTTCTGCACGGTCGGGATGAAGTCGCCCTCGAGCCACGCCTGATCGTTGATCTTTTCGGCGGCGTTTTCGCCGGCGACCTTGGCGTGGAAGATGTCCGGATACTGGGTCGCCGAGTGGTTACCCCAGATGGTGACATTGGTGATGTCCTTGACCGCCGCTCCCGTCTTCTTGGCGAGCTGCGCGATCGCCCGGTTGTGGTCGAGGCGGGTCATCGCCGTGAATCGCCCAGCGGGGATGTCAGCCGCGTTCTGCTGTGCGATCAGCGAGTTCGTGTTCGCCGGGTTGCCGACCACCAGCACCCTGATGTCGGAGGCGGCGTGCGCGTTCAGCGCCTGGCCCTGCGGCTTGAAGATCCCGCCGTTGGCCTCGAGCAGGTCGCCGCGCTCCATGCCCGCGGTACGCGGGCGGGCGCCCACCAGCAGCGCGATATTCACCCCGTCAAATGCCCTGTTGGGGTCATCGCTGATCTCGATCCCGGAGAGCAGCGGGAAGGCGCAGTCGTCGAGCTCCATCGCCGTGCCCTCAGCGGCCTTCACCGCCGCCGGGATCTCGAGCAGCGAGAGCTGGATCGGGGTGTCCGGCCCCAGTAACGCGCCGCTCGCGATGCGGAACAGGATGGCGTAGCCGATCTGACCGGCAGCCCCGGTGACGGCAACCTTGACGGGTGTCTGGCTCATTTTCTCTCCGTGGTCTTGGTAATGCGTAAGCGAAATCAGGTAATGCGAGGCGAAATCAGGCTACGCCAAGTCGAGCCCGTACACGTCGCCGAGCTTGTTGCGCAGATGTCTCACGAATGGCATTACCCCAAGTGGTTCCCCGACCACCCGGTCGAGCAGCTCGCGGTCGGTGAAGCGGGAGCCGTGCTGGTGCACGCGCTCCCGCAGCCACTCGCGCAGCGGGGCAAGCTCGTGCGCGGCGAACTGCCGCTCGATGTCCGGCAGCTCGACCTGCACCCGCTCCCAGAGCTGGCCGGCGATCAGGTTCCCGATCGCGTAACCCGGGAAATAGCCGATCAGCCCTGCCGCCCAGTGCACGTCCTGCATCACGCCGTCGGCGTTTGAGGGCACCTCGACGCCGAGGTACTCGCGCATCCGGGCGTTCCAGGCCTCGGGCAGATCAGCAACGTCGAGCTCGTCCGTTCAGCAGTTGGCGTCTCGAGCTCGAAGCGAAGGATCACGTGCAGGCCGTAGGTGGTCTCGTCGGCCTCGATCCGGATCAGGGAAGGCCTGCACCGCGTTCACCGCCCGGAACAGCGCATCCGGTTCGAGGCCGCTGAGCGTGCCCTGCGAGTGCTCCACGACCGCCGGAGCGAGCGCCGTACAGAAGGCGCGGCTGCGGCCGACGATGTTCTCCCAGAGGCGGCTCTGGGACTCGTGCACGGCCGTGGAGCGAATGGTCCCGAGCGGCGTGCGCTGCAGCGACGGATCGATCCCGGCCTCGTAGAGACCATGGCCGCACTCATGCATCGCCCCGTACAACGCCATCGGGAAGTAGCCCTCCTGGAAGCGCGTGGTCAACCTGACGTCGGTGACGGCGAAGCTCGCCTCGAACGGATGGACGGTGTCATCGAGCCTCCAGCTCGCGTCGTCAAAGCCCATCCAGCGCAGCACCTGATCGACCAGTTCCCGCTGACCACTGACCGGATAAGCGACATGCAGCGGCGCGAGGTCGATTTCGCGGCCCGAGAGCTCCGCGATCAGTGGAATCAGCTGCTCGCGCAGATCGTGGAACAGGCTGCGCACCTCCGCGGTGCGCATTGCCGGGCACGAAGTCCTCGAGCACCACGTCGTACGGATCCTCGTAACCGTCGAAGCAGGCCACGTACTCGCGCGTCAGCTCGACGTTGCGCTCCAGGACCGGCGCGTATGCGTCGAAGTCGTTGTCAGCGCGCGCCGCGATCCAGACTCTGTAGCCGTCGGAGCCCGCCTTGGCGCGGGCGGCCGCGAGCTCCAGTGGCACGCGCTGGTCCTTCTCGTAGAGGCGGCGGGCCTCCGAGACGGTGCGCTGCTCGATCGAGTCCGGAGGTAGGCCGTCCAGCTCCTCCGCCGCGGCTTCGATCAGCTCGCCGGTACGCGCCGAGGTGAAGCGTTCATGCGTGATCCGCTCCAGTGTCGCGATGTGCTCGGCGCGCAGCCGCGCGCCCAGCGGCGGCATCATCGTGTTCTGGTCCCACTCGAGTACCGAGCACGCTCGCCGCAGATCTGAGATGTCCGCCAGCCACGTACCGAGCTCCGACATTGCGTTAACCATCGATCACTCCCAGTTTCTCAACGCTGCCTGTGCCACCATTGCAGCATGTTCCGGGGCTCACGCTCACTCAAGTTGATGACGATCGCCGGGATCCGCATCGGCGTCGACGTCACCTGGTTCGCGATGCTGTTCCTGCTGATCTTCCTGCTGTCAGGTTCGTTTCGCGATGCGTTGCACTCCTCAGATGACATCGCCTACCTGACGACGGTCGTCACCGTCCTCTTCTTCTTCGTGTCGCTGATCATTCATGAGATGGGCCACGCGATCGCCGCGCGCCGCGAGGGCATCCAGGTGCAACGGATCGAGCTCTTCGGGTTCGGCGGGACAACCTACATGAGTCGCGACTCGCAGAGCCCCGGCGAGGAGTTCCGCATCGCCGTGGCCGGACCGATCGGAACCCTGCTCTTCGTCCTCGTGTGCCTGGCGGCTCGACCTGATGCTCGTCGGGCCGCACCGCCTGATGCACGCGATCGAGCTGGACGGCACGGTGCAGATCACGCCTGTGCTGCTGGCGCTGTCCTGGCTGCTGCCGATGAACGTCCTGATCCTGATCTTCAACATCGTGCCCGCCTACCCCCTCGACGGTGGGCGCATGGCGCGCGCGGCGATCTGGAAGGTCACCGACGACAAGCTGCGCGGAACCCGCAGCGCGGCCCGTCTCGGTGAGGGATTCGCTGTCCTGCTCGGCGGCTTCGGGCTCTACATCACGCTGCAGAGCTCGAGCTTCGTCGGGCTCTGGTTGATCCTGCTGGCATTCATGATCTGGCAGTCGGCGCGAATGGCGCTCAACGGGACGGCGGCCGCCTCGCGCGTGCACGGGGTACTCGTCGCCGACATCATGGATCACGAGCCCGTCGTGGTACGCGGCACCAGCACCGTCGAGCGATGCCCTCGATGAGGCGTTCCTGCGCTACCAGAGTGAGTGGTTGCCGGTCGTCGATGGGGACGGCCGCTTCATCGGCATCGCACGCCGCGAACGCGCCGAGGAGCTGGTGGATGCCGGCGAGGGCAGTGCCACCGTGGGCTCGATCCTGGAGCCGGAGACCGGCCGCCTGACGATCCTCGAGAGCCGTCCGCTGACCGATGTGCTGACGCTCGAGGCGCTCGGACGCCTCGGCGCGATAATCGCGACCGACGAGGACGACACGCTCACGGGTCTGGTCACGATCGACCAGGTCCGCCGGGTGCTGCAGACGGTGCTCGCGCAGCCCGCATCCCAATAGGGCCGTGAGTCGCAAAATCGGTAGGCGAACGTTCCACGGCTTCCTGATCGCAGGCGCGGTGCTCGCCGGCGGTGCGGTGATAGCCGGCTGCGGCGGCGCTCCCCACCGAAGAAGGTCGCACTCGGCCCGGACGGTCACCCGCGCCGTCGCGGCGACCGCTGCGTCGGGGTTCAGGATGAACCTCGCGATGCAGGAGAACGTCGATGGATCGGTCGTGATCTTGCACGCGACCGGGTCGTTCACGGCCGGATCCGCGTCGGGTTCGATGTCAATGGACATGCAGGAGCCTGCCGGGCTCGGGCGGGCCAACGCCGTGTCGTGATCGCCAACGGCACGATCTACGAGCAGGCTCCCGGCGCAACTCCCGACAGGATCCCGGGAGGTAAGCCGTGGCTCTCGCTGAAGCTGAGCCAGGTCGAGCGCGCTCAGCCAGTCTACCGGGCCTGTACACGTTCATCAGCGAGAGTCTGACTTTCGACGATCCGAACCAGTACCTGGATTTCCTTGATGCTGTCGGCGCCAGCCCTCTGCGAGGACCTCGGCCAGCGCGACTGTGAACGGCGTGCGGATGACGCACTACCAGACGCGGATCGATATCACCAAGTCTGCTCACCGCGGCTCCGACTCCGGATCCACCAGGCAGTCGCGGCAACTCGCGCAGTGCTCTGAAGAGCCGCGGTCGACGAACTCGACCACGCCGGTCAACGTCTTGGATCGATCGTTCCGGCAGGGTCCGACGGCTCTCAACGTCGTTCCAGGGGATCTACTCAGGCGACCACGTCTCGGTCGCGATCACCGAGAACATCACCAGCTACGGCCCGCAACCGGCGCCAGCGGCTCCGAGCCCCGCCCAGACGACCAACCTGCTCTCGCTGGTCGCGGCTCCAGCCCTACTAGTGGCCCTAGGCGGCAGCCTGATGGCGGTGCGGCGCGACGAGGTTGTCGCGGATCAACAGCTCCGCGATCTGAACCGCGTTTGTGGCGGCGCCCTTGCGCAGGTTGTCGGCGACGACGAACATCGCCAGGCCGTTGGGATGCGTCGGGTCGCGGCGAACCCGCCCGACGAACACCTCGTCGCGCCCCTCTGAGCGCAGCGGCGAGGGGACATCCTCGACGATCAGCCCGGGAGCCTGCGCGAGCAACGCCTGCGCCCGCTCCACCGGGAGATGCTCGCGCGTCTCGAGGTTGACCGACTCGGAGTGGCCGACCCGCACCGGGCACCCGCACGCAGGTGACCGCGACGGCGATCTCCTGATCCTCGAGGATCTTGCAGGTCTCGAACATCATCTTGCGCTCTTCATCGGTGTGGTCGTCACCCTCGGCGAAGTTTCCGGCGGCACCGATCACGTTGAACGCAATGTGGTCGGGATAGATCGTCGGCTCGGGCAACTGCTCGCCGGCGAGCGCCGCCCGTGCCTCGGCGTCGAGCTCCTCGAGCGCCTTCTGACCGGTCCCGGACACAGACTGGTAGGTCGAGACGATCAGGCGTGCGATCCCCGCCTCGCGGTGGATCGGCGCGAGCGCCACCATCAGCTGCATCGTCGAGCAGTTCGGATTTGCGATCAGCCCGCGGTGATCCCGCAACGCGTGTGGATTCACCTCGGAGACGACCAGCGGCACATCGGGATCGCGCCGGAACGCGGAGGAGTTGTCGATCACCGTCGCCCCCGCCTCGACGAAGCGCGGCGCCCATTCCTTGCGAGGTACCGCCTCCCGCCGAGAACAGCGCGATGTCGATGCCACCGAGATCGGCGCCCGGCTCGAGCGCGCGCACGGTGCGCCCGTCGATCACACGCCCGGCCGACCGCGAGGTGGCGAACAGAATTATCTCGTTGCCCTGATCGAGCCCGCGCTCCTTCAGGCACTGCAGCATCACGGTGCCGACGGCGCCGGTGGCGCCGACTACGGCGATGGTTAGTCCGTGGCTCTGGCCAGCGGGCCAGTAGCCCCAGCATCGAAGTGCGGCAGTCATCGCGACTCCTCTCCAAGGCCGCCTTCGGCCTGGATGTCGTCGTCTCCGAGAGCAAACGCGCCGTGCAGGGCGCGGACCGCCTGCGTCACCGAGTCGGCGCGGATCAGACAGGTGATCTTGATCGGCGAGGTGTTGATCAGCTCGATGTTGATCTCCTCGTCGGCGAGCACCCGGAAGACCTTGGCGGCAACGCCGGGATGCGAGCGCATGCCCGCGCCGATGATCGAGACCTTGCCGACCTCGGGATCGGTCTCCAGCTTCGCGGCGCCGAATTCGGCGATGACGGAGGCAAGCGTCGACTCGGCGATCCGCAGGTCCTCGCTGGAGCAGGTGAATGAGACCTCGGCATCAACGCCGTCCGTGCGCGGTTCGTTCTGCACGATCGTGTCGACATTGACGTTCGCGTTGGCGAGCGCCTCGAAGATGTCGGCGGCGGCACCGGGCCGATCGGGAACGCCGACGACCGTGATCCGAGCTTCCTCGGTCGAGTGGGTCACGGCGGTGATCAGTGGATGCTCCATCGTCTCGTCTTCTCCAATTACAAAGGTACCGGGGCCGTCTTCAAAGCTCGACCGGCAGTGGATCTTGACGTCGTGCGTACGCGCGTACTCGAGCGAACGCAGCTGCAGGACCTTGGCGCCTGAAGCCGCCATCTCCAGCATCTCCTCGAAGCTCACGAACGGGAGCTTGCGCGCGTCCGGAACGATCCGGGGATCGGCGCTGTAGACGCCGCTGACATCCGTGTAGATCTCGCAGACCTCGGCACCGACGGCTGCCGCCAGCGCCACAGCGGTGGTGTCCGAGCCGCCACGGCCCAGCGTGGTCACGTCACGGCTCGTGGAGACGCCCTGGAAGCCGGCGACGAGCACGATCATGTCCTCATCGAGCGCCTGGGAGATGCGGTCCGCCCGCACGTCGAGGATGCGTGCCTTGGTGTGCGAGGTGTCGGTAACGATGCCCGCCTGCGAACCGGTGAGTGAGATCGCCCTGTGGCCCAGGTCGTTGATCGCCATCGCGCACAGCGCGCAGGAGATGCGCTCGCCTGTTGAGAGCAACATGTCCATCTCGCGCGGATCGGGATTGGGCGATACCTCGAAGGCCGCCTTGATCAGCTCGTCGGTCTCGAGCCCGCGCGCCGACAGCACCGCGACGACGCGCCTGCCGGCCGTCCGCTGGGCGACGATCCGGCGCGCGGCACGCTTGATTCGCTCGGCATCGGCCACCGAGGTTCCGCCGAACTTCATCACGACTGTCGGTTGGGGCAACATCGCCGCTGAGGTTACGTGGTCGGGCTTTCCGGCGGCCCGAAGCGCCGCGCCGCAGCGTCAGAGCGCGCGGCGTCCTGAAAAGGCACGACCCAGCGTGAGCTCGTCCGCGTACTCGAGGTCGGCACCGACGGGCAGGCCCGAGGCCAGCCGCGTGATCGACATCTCCGGCGCGATCGAACGGATGCCGCCAGCGATGTGCAGCGCGGTCGCCTCGCCCGTGGTGGTCGGATTGGTGGCGATCACGACCTCGCGTACGCCGCCATCGCGCACGCGCTGATAGAGCTGCTCGATCTTCAGATCCTCGGGATCGATCCCGTCGATCGGTGAGAGCGCTCCGCCCAGCACGTGGTAGCGGCCGCGAAACTCGTGGGTGCGCTCGATCGAGATCACGTCGACCGCCTCCTCGACGACACAGATCAGGTCCGCCTCGCGCCGCTCGTCCTCGCAGATGCGGCAGCGGGGCCCCTCGGCGAGGTTGAAACAGATCTCGCAGAGGCCGATCCTCTGCTTGACCTCACGGATCGCGTCGGCCAGTGCAAACGCGTCCTCCTCGCTGGCGCGCAGCACGTGGAAGGCGAGCCGCTGAGCGGTGCGGCCACCAACGCCGGGGAGCTTCGAGAGCTCGGTGATCAGCCGCTGAAGCGGCGGCGCGTAGGTGCTCAACGACCGTCCGCGTCTGATCCTAGAAGACCGGGGAGCCCCAGACCGCCCAGCCCACCCGGGCCGGCGAGGCCACCGGTGGCGGCGCCCAGCTTCTGCGCCTGGAGATCCTGAGCGGCCTGAATGCCCTGGTTGACGGCGGCCAACACCAGGTCCGCGAGCATCTCGGGATCGTCCGGGTCGACCGCCTCCGGGGCGATCTTGATCGATTTGAACACGAGCTCGCCGGTGACCTCGACGGTCACGGCCCCACCGCCGACCGTTGCCTCGACGACCTCCGACTTGAGCTCCTCCTGAGCCTTCGCCATGTCGGCCTGCATCTTCTGGACCTGCTTCATCATCTGCTGCATGTTGGGCATGCCGGGCTGGGGCATCAGCTCTCCCCCTCTGGGTCGTCTTCCAAGATCTCTTCGGCTCCGAACTCTTCCACGAACTTCTGAACCAGCTCATCGTCACTCATCGGCGTGACCTCCGCCAGCGGCTCATCCTCCGCCAGCTCCGGCGGTGCATCCGATAGTTCGTAGCGCAGCGTCAGCGCCATACCCGTGACGTTACGCACGGCCTCGGCGGTGGTACGGCGGTAATCGTCCTGCTCAGCCTTGCGCTTGTAGAAGGCGGCCTCGGCGGGAAAGCTCAGCACCAGCTCGCGCTCGCTCATTGAGGTTGGCCGAGCGGACTCCAGCAGAACTCCGAGCATCGCGTTACCGCCTCGCACCAGCTCGATCACAGCCGGCCACATGCGCTCTCAGGTCACCGACCCCGTTTGCTTCACCGTTGGTTGGTGATCCCGTCACCGGACTATCGAGCGGATCAGCGGCTCGTGGTGAGGGCACTTCGCTTAAGGCCGGCTTGGTCGAGGCGGCAGCGGGCTCACTCTCAAGCGTCTCGAACTCGCGCTCAGGCTCGGGTTCCCAGGCTGGCTCCGGCGCGGGCGGCGGCGGGGGGCGGCTGCGGGCGCGGGCGCGGCTGCGGGCGCGGGCGGAGGGCTCGGGGCCGGAACCGCCGCCGGCCGCACACCACCTCTCTCCAACTTCTCAATCCGCGCGAGGAGCGCCGACATCGACGGGTCCATCTCGGGCGCGGCGGCCTTGATCAGAACGAGCTCGAGCTGGATGTAGGCCTGGGCGCCGTTGGTGGTCGCTTCGAGCGCTGCCGAGACGAGCTCCAGGAGGCGGACGGCGTCGGTCTGGGCGAGTGTCTGTGCCTGCCCGGCGAGGCGCTGGTCGCGCTCGACGGTGACCCGAAGCTCGGGCGGGACCTCCCCCAGCACCTGCACTGTCAGCAGCTCGCGGGCGTGAACCTCGAGGTCGCGCAGCACCTGACCGGGATCGCGTCCCGTGGATGCCAGCGCGGCGGCCGCCCGAAGCGCGGCGGCGGGGTCGCGGGCGACGATCGCGTCGACGGAGGCAAACAGCTGCTCGGTGTCGGCGACGCCGAGCACCGACAGCACGTCATCGGGAGTGATCGCGGCGTCGCCGGCGTAGGTCACGAGCTGCTCGAGCGTCCCGAGCGCGTCGCGGAACGAGCCGGTCGCCTGGCGGGCGATCAGCGCAGTGGCCCCGTCGTCGATCGCGATCGACTCGGCGGTCGCGACACGGCGAACGACGGTCGCAACCTGCTCGGCGGTGGGCCGCCCAAAGTCGAAGCGGTGGCAGCGATCGACGACTGTCGGCAGCACCTTCTGCGCCTCGGTCGTGGCGAGCACGAACACCGTGCGTGGCGGCGGCTCCTCGAGCGTCTTCAGGAAGGCGTTCCAGGCCTGCGTCGAGAGCATGTGCGCCTCGTCGAGGATGTAGACCTTGTGGCGGCCGGAGACGGGCGCGTAGGCCACCTTCTCGCGCAGGTCGCGGATGTCATCGACCGAGTTGTTTGAGGCGGCGTCCATCTCGATCACGTCGAGCGACGTGGCGTTGGCGATCGAGACGCACGAGTCGCAGACTCCGCAGGGCGTGATCGTCGGCCCGTTCACGCAGTTGAGGCAGGAGGCGAGGATCTTGGCCATGCTGGTCTTGCCGGTCCCGCGCGAGCCCACGAACAGGTAGGCATGGTGGATCTGGTCGCGCTCGACGGCGTGCGAGAGCGTGCGCACCACATGCTCCTGGCCGACCACGTCGGCGAAGGTGCGCGGGCGGTGACGGCGATAGAGCGATGGACCTGCTGACACCCATGCGAGTCTAGGTGGTCGCGCCACGGCGCCATCCTCTCTCGCCCCCGATCAACGCGTTCTATGTCCCTGGCATAGGTCATAGACATATGAACGGGACAAAGAACGCACTGACCCTCGGTGTGCAACCCTCCAAATCCTGGTGTGCAACCCTCCAAGGCGATGAGCCTCCCCGCCGACGTCACGAGCTTCAACGACGACCTGGCGCCACCCGGCGCGACCCCGTATCTGCCGGGCTTCGGGCCGACGACCAACATCGCGATCGTCCCCTACGACCCGTCGTGGCCGGCGGCCTACAGCGAGCTCGCTGCCGAGGTCAACGCTGCGCTCGGGCCGCAGGTTCTGGCGCTTGATCACGTCGGATCCACCTCGGTGCCCGGCCTCAAGGCCAAGCCGGTCATCGACATCGACCTCACCGTCGCCGACGGAGCTGATGAGGAGGCGTACGTGCCGGCGCTGGAGAAGTACGGCTTCGAGCTCGTGATCCGCGAACCCTGGTGGTACGGGCACCGGCTGCTGCGCCACGACGACCCGCGGTGCAACCTGCACGTCTGGTCGCCGAACTGCCCCGAGCCGGCGCGCCACCTGATCTTCAGGGACTGGCTGCGCGAGAACGAAGGAGATCGCGAACTGTACGTCCGCGTGAAGCACCAAGCCGCCCATCGCACGCGGATCTCACGCGGGGACGTCGTCGATTACAACGAGCGCAAGCGCGACGTGATCCGTGAGATCTACTCCCGTGCGTTCGCCGAGCTCGGGATCGCCTAGCCGCACACACGGCGGCCGAGCCGCCCCACAGCCCGGCTCAGGCGACCGCGCGCACGACCACCGCGGCCGTCTGCCGGCGCACCGGTCCACCCGGCGCGTCTGACTGGAAGCGGTCCATCAGCGCGGCCTGCAGGCGCCGGCGCTGATCGTCGGCCATCTCCTGCAGCACCGGCCCGAACGGGGTGCCCATGACCCCCGCCGCCACCGACGCGGAATCCGGCCAGCTGACCTCGAGCTCGACGACGCGTGCGTCGACCTCCGAGAAGCCGCCGGCCTCGAACAGCGAGCGAACCGAGTCGACGCTCATCGTGTAGCTGTCGGGCTCGAAGGCCCGCGGGAACGGCGACCCCGCCCCGATCGCCAGCAGCTCCTCGAAGTAGACGCCGAAGGGCACAAGCGGGTGCCCGCGGGCCCACACCGAAACCCCGACGACGCCGTCTGAGCGGACGACGCGCCGCATCTCATCAACGGCCGCCTGCTGCGCCGGGAAGAACTGAAGCCCCTGCTGGCAGAGCACCACGTCGAAGGAGCCGGACTCAAACGGCAGTGCGTCCGCCGGCGCCTCCCGGAAGCCGATCGTCGCGGCGTTGTCGAGAGCGCCATGCGCGGCTGAGCGCGTGAGCATCGCCTTGCTGACGTCGCTGGCCACGACGACCCCGTCCGGGCCGGCCCGGCGAGCGGCAGCCCGCGCGACAACGCCGGTGCCGCTGGCGACGTCCAGCACGTGCGCACCGGCAGCGACCACGGCGGTCTCGAGCAGGAGTTCGGCCCATGGCTCGAATAAGGTCGGAGCGAGGTAACGCTCGTACGCGTCCGGCACGGACTCCGAACTGAAGGCCGAAGAGCGGTCACCGAGGTCTGCGTCGGACACGCAGCAACACTCTCATAATTGAACCCACGTTGCAGCAGGACCAGATCCTCAACCTCAACTTCCACGGGATCGGCAGGCCGATCGGTCGTGACTTCGGTCGCGACGAGCGCGACTTCTGGGTGACGCCGGAGACCTTCATCGCGACGATCCACTCCTGCGTCGGCCGCAACGACATCAGCCTGAGCTTCGACGACGGCAACTGGTCAGACGTGGAAGTCGCGCTGCCACTGCTCCAGGAGCACAAGCTGCATGCGACCTTCTTCATCGTGCCGAGCTGGCTCGGGGAGCCCGGCTTCATGAGCAAGCAGGAGCTCAAAGAACTCGTCGCAGCCGGGATGACGATCGGCAACCACGGACTCCAGCACCACGACTGGACCACGCTTGAACCCGACAAGCTCGAGCATGAGGTGACCCAGGGCCGCAGGCTGCTCGAGGAGCTGACCGGGACCGAGATCCACACGGTTGCGATCCCCTTCGGCGCCTACAACGACACCGTCCTCGACACGCTACGCAGGCAGGCCTACGAGCACGTCTACACGAGCGACGGCGGCACCGCCGACCCCGAGGCCTGGCTACAGCCGCGCGAGCACCTCAGGGCCGACTACGACCCGGCCAAGATCGCGGCGCTCCTAGAGCAGCTGTAGAGCAGATCTAGGCAACCGCCGGCGCAGCCTCGGCGTCGCCGCGCGCGAGCCCCACGGGCCCGTTCAGGCGCTCGCCGGACACAGGGTCGAAGACGTGCAGGCGCCCGGGCTTGGTGGTCAACGTGATCGCCTCGCCGAGCTGCGGGTACTCGGCACCGCTCACGCGCGCGACGATGTCCACATGCCGTCCCTCGGACTCGCCGTGGGCGTAGATGTAGCCGTCGGCCCCGAGCTCCTCGACCAGGTCGATGCTGACCGCGAGCCCAGCACCGCCCGACCGACTGATCTCGAGATCCTCGGGCCGCACGCCGACCAGTACATCGGCGTCGGCATCAGCCAGCGACGCTGCGCTCCACCGGGATCACAGCCGAACCGACCTGCACCCCGCCCTCGACAACCCGCGCGGGGAAAATGTTCATCGCGGGACTGCCGATGAACCCTGCCACGAACACGTTCTGCGGGAGCCGAGTAGAGCTCGCGCGGGGCGCCCACCTGCTGGAGCAGCGCCGCTCTTCATCACGGCGATGCGGTCGCCCATCGTCAGCGCCTCGACCTGGTCGTGGGTCACGTAGACGGTCGTCACCCCCAGCCGCCGCGTCAGCGAGCTGATCTGGGAGCGCGTCTGCACGCGCAGCTTCGCGTCCAGGTTCGACAGCGGCTCATCCATCAGGAAGACCTGCGGGTTGCGCACGATCGCGCGCCCCATCGCCACACGCTGGCGCTGGCCACCGGACAGGGCCTTGGGCTTGCGGTCGAGCAGTTCCTCGAGGTCGAGCAGCTTGGCCGCCTCGACCACCCGCTCCCGCCGCTCCTCCCTGTGCACGCCCGCGATCTTCAGCGCAAAGCCCATGTTGTCGGCCACCGACATGTGCGGGTACAGCGCGTAGTTCTGGAAGACCATCGCGATGTCGCGGTCCTTGGGCGCCATGCCGGTGACGTCGCGATCGCCGATCAGCACGCGCCCATCGGTGACCTCCTCGAGGCCCGCGAGCATGCGCAGCGACGTCGACTTGCCGCAGCCCGACGGCCCGACCAGCACCAGGAACTCGCCGTCGGCGATCTCCAGATTGAGCGCGTTGACGGCCGGCTCCTGCGCGCCCGGGTAGATCCGGGTTGCGTGATCGAAAACTACGGTTGCCATGCCGGCTTCTCCTCCTTCACGCTGCAGTGCAGCCTGCGCGTGTGGTCCACAAATCTAAGCTCCCCTGTCAACTCGACCGCCGCGACCAGGCGGATATCCGCACTGGAGGCACCGAGCCGTAGCTCTAGTGTGCCGGGTTCGACGATCCTACGCCCGTCGCGGCCGCTGAACGAGCTCATCTCGGCGGGAACGTCGAAGGTGACGCTCACACTCTCGCCCGCGTCCAGCGGGACGCGGGCGTAGCCGATCAGCCTGTTCACCGGCCGCACGACGGATGCGACCGGGTCGTGCAGGTACAACTGGATCACCTCAACACCGGCCCGCTGGCCGGTGTTTCGGACCGTGAGGCCGACGCTCAGCGACCCGTCCGTCGGGGCGCTCGCGACCGGCACGGTGAGCTCGCTCCACTCGATCGTCGCGTAGGAGAGCCCGTGGCCGAAGGCGTAGCAGGGCGTCGGGTCGAGGTTCGAGGTGCCGCTGCGCTGGGCGAGCGGGGCCCCGAGGTAGGTGTAGGGCTGGCCGTCGGGCGTGGCCGGCACGCTGACCGGCAGGCGTCCGGAGGGCTCGACGCGGCCGCTGAGCACGCCGGCGATCGCGCTCGCGCCCTCCTCGCCGGGGAAGAACGACGCGACGATCGCGGCCGCCCGCTGCGGGGCAGTCCCGAGCGAGTACGGGCGACCCTCGACCAGCACGGCGATGACCGGAGTCCGCGTGTCGAGCAGCGCCTCGAGCAGCTCCTGCTGGCGCCCGGGGAGGCGCATCGCGGCGGCGTCGCAGCCCTCGCCGGAGGTGCCGCGGCCGAACAGGCCGGCACGGTCGCCGAGCAGCGCGATCACCAGATCCGCCTCGGCCGCGGCCTGCGCCGCCGCGGCGATGCCGCGAGTCGTCGTCGCCGTCGATCGTGACGCCCTCGCAGGTGGCCGATCTCGGCCGCCGGGAACTCCGCGCGGATGGCCTCGAGCACGGTCGGGATCTCGATCCCGAGCGGGACGCCCGGGTGCGTCGCGCCGACGTGGCCGGGGAACGAGTAGCAGCCGAGCAGCGTCATGTTGTCGTCGGCGGTCGGGCCGACGACGAGGATCGCGGCCGGCGGCTCGGCCAGCGGCAGCGTGCCGTCGTTCTTGAGCAGCACGACCGACTGCTCGGCGACGCGACGGGCGAGCTCGCGGTCGGCGTCGGTGTCGAGCGTGATCCGGCCGCGGACCGACTCGACGTCGTCGAGGTCGCTCTCGGTGAAGCCCTCGGGCAGCGGATCCCAGTCGGGGTCGAGCAGCCCGAGTTCGAGCTTCTGCAGCAGCACGCGCCGCAGCGCGATGTCGACCAGCTGCCGGATCGACGCGGCCGGCCTCGACCTCGGCGGCGAGCGGCTCGCTGTAGGCGCTGACGGTCGGCAGCTCGATGTCGACCCCGGCGCTCAGCGCGGCGACGGCAGCCCCGCCGGCGTCGGCCGCGATCCGGTGCAGGGTGCGCAGGAAGGTGACGCCGAAGTAGTCGGCGACGACCGTGCCCGTGAAGCCCCAGGTGTCGCGCAGCAGGCCCGGTGAGCAGCTCGCGGTTGGCGGCGGCGGGCACGCCGTCGACGTCGGTGTAGGCGCTCATCACGCAGCGGGCGCCCGATTCGCGGATCGCCATCTCGAACGGCAGCGCCATCACGTCGGCGAACTCGCGCGGGCCCATCGAGACGGGCGCGAGGTTGCGCGCGGCCCGTGAGGCCGAGTAGCCGATGAAGTGCTTGAGCGTGGCGATGATGCCGGCGCCCTCGAGCCCGCGGATGTAGGCGCAGGCGATCGTGCCGACCAGGTACGGGTCCTCGCCGATCGTCTCCTCGGTGCGGCCCCAGCGCGGGTCGCGGGTGACGTCGAGCACCGGGGCCAGGCCCTGGTGCACGCCGACCGAGCGCATGCTCGCGCCGATCCGCTTCGGCCATCTCCTCGATCAGCTCGGGGTTGAAGCTGGCGCCCCAGGAGAGCGGCACCGGGTAGGCGGTCGCGCCCCAGGCGGTGAAGCCGGCCAGGCACTCCTCGTGCGCGAGCGCGGGGATACCCAAGGCGGCTGGCCTGCGACGATCCGGCGCTGCGTGCGCGCCAGCGACAGCACGCCGACAGCCGGATCGACCGGCGCCGAACCGAACGGGCGCGTCAGCTGGCCGAGGCCGTTCTGGATCACCGCGTCGAAGTCGACGCCGTCGGTCAGCTCGTGCTGAAAGGGCGCGACGTCATCCCCGCCCGCCGGCGAGACCCCGACCCAGACGGCGTAGAGCTGCGCGAGCTTCTCGCGCAGCGTCATCGCGGCGATCAGCGCGTCGACGCGCTGATCGGGCGTCGAGCGTCGGTGTCGTGCCACGCGGCCTGCTGGACGCTGGGTCGATCGCCATTACTTACCTCCCGCGCCCATCAGGCCGCGAATCAGCCAGCGACGGGCGAACAGATAGACGAGCAGGATCGGGATGATCGAGAGCACGACGGCCGCGCACACAGCGGGCGCGTCGATTCCGCTCGTGGACGAGAAGTCGAACAGGCCGAGCGTGAACACGCGGGAGCTGGTCGACTGGGTCAGGATCAGCGGGAACAGGAACCCGTTCCAGGCGTTCAGCGCCGAGAAGACCAGGATCGTTGCGATCCCGCCGCCGGAGAGCGGGAGCACCAGGTTGCGGAACGTGCGCCAGGACGACGCGCCGTCCAGCGCCATCGCCTCGAACAGGTCCGTCGTGATGTCACGCATCGACCCGATCAGGATGATGGTCGAGAGCGGCACCGAGAACGCCGCTGCCGGCAGGATCACCGCCAGCAGCGTGTCGTACAGGTGGACCTTCTCCATGATGTAGAAGGTCGGCACGATCACGGCCGAGATCGGCACCGCGAGGCCGAGTAGGAACACCCGGAAGACGATGCTCACCGTGCGGCTGCGGTTGCGCACGACCGCGTAGGCCGCCGGCGGCACGACCACCAGCACGATCGCGACCACCGCGAAGGTGATGATCGCCGTGTTCAGGAAGAAGCGCAGGAACCCGCTGTGGAAGACGAGTGAGAAGTTGTCGAGCGTCATGCCCGTCGGCGCTGACAGCGGCCCGTGCGCGGAGTACGCCGCCTGGGACTGGAAAGCCGCCTTCACGAGCACGTAGACGGGCGCGATGACGATCAACAGCCACAGGACGCTGAACACTCCGGCGACCCAGTTGGGACGGTGCCTCCCGGCGACCCAGTTGGGGCTCTGCTTCCCGGCGACCCAGTTGGGACGCTGCCTGAGAGCGGTCACAACCCCTCCTGGGTGCTGCGCATCTTGTCCCACCCGGTCGCGCGCACCAGGACGATCGAGATCAGCGTCGTCACGACGATCAGCAGCACGGCGATCACGCTCGCCGGCCCGAAGTTGAAGTCCGAGAACCCCTGTACGTACATGTAGTACGAGGTCGACGTCGTCGCCGTGCCCGGACCACCCTGGGTCAGGATCAGGATCGAGTCGAAGGTCGTGAGACCGCCGACGACCATCAGCACGATCGAGGTGATCATCGTGTTGCGCAGTTGCGGCAGGGTGATGTGGAAGAACTGCCGGACGCGCCCAGCACCGTCGATCGCGGCCGCCTGGTACAGGACCTCGGGGATCGCCCGTGCGCCACCCTGATAGATGAGCGTGTGGAACGGAGTCCACTGCCACATCCCGACGAACGTCAGCACTCCGATCGCCGCCGCCTGACTGCTGAACAGGTAGCCGTGGTTGAACAGCGCGCCACCGAAGATGAAATGCAGCTCATGCGGCAGGCCGAAGTACGGGTTGAGCAGTGAGAACCAGACGATCGAGACGGCGGCCGCCGACATCAGCAGCGGAATGAAGTAGAGCGCCGACAGGACCGCGCGGTTCTTCTGGTATCCGGCTGCCCAGACCCCGAGGAGCAGGCTCACGGGTGTCTGCGTGAGAACTCCGAGGACGGTCAGGATCGCCGTGATCTTGATGCTCTGGATCAGTACCTGGTCGTGGAACACGGACTTCCAGTTGCCGGTGCCGATCCAATGTGGCGAGCCGATGCCGTTCCACTTGGTGAAGGACAGCCACACCACCACACCCAGCGGGAGCAGCGCAAACAGCGCGAAGTAGGTGACGGCAGGCAGCGCCCAGAGGAAGCTCGGGCGGCCGACCTTCACGACATTCACGTCGCCGCCGCCCGAGCTCATGCTCTTGGCCAGCCCACGTTCTTCCGTGAGCATGGTCATGTTGTTTCGACTTCCTCGAACCTACTTGCTAGCAGGCTGGAGTTTCTGCATCGCGCTGATGAACTGCGACTGGTTGAGAGTTGTCGAAGAAGTTGGCCACCGCAGTGTGGATCGAGTTCGAGTCCGTCTGCGGATAGGCCTGATCCCACGACAGCTGGAAGGCCGGGGCCTTGTTGACCAGCTGGTACTGCCACTTCAGGTACGGAGCCGTCGCACCGCTGATCAGGCTCGGCGTGTTCTTCGTGGTGGTCAGGTTGCCGAGCGCCAGTTCCTTCTTGACGAAGCCCGGGGTGTACATGACCTTCAGGAAGTCAGCGACGGCCTCCGGGTACCGGGTCTTCGCCAGCACCGAGTAGTAGTTCTCGGTGTTGCCGGCCAGGTCGGCGAGGTTGCCCTTGCCGCCCGGGACCGACGGGAACGCCGTGTATCCGAGCTTGCCAGCTGCCACGAACGCGGCGCCCGGACCGTTGGCCGGAGCAGTGCCGGTCGCGGTTGAACCATCGCCCTGGATCGTCGAGTAGTCCCACGAGCCCATCAGCTCGAAGGCCGAAATGCCGTTGACCACGAGGTCGGCGCTCGACGGCTCGCTGCCGAAGTTCACCGAGTCCCAGCTCTTCGACTGGCCGAAGGCGCCAGCGTTGACGAGCTGCGCGATGTCGCTCAGCGCCTTCTTGCTGGCGGCCGTGTTCCAGACGGCCTTCTGACCGGCGAGTGCGTCTGTGACGAGGCTCGGGCCGGCAACGCGGTCATACAGATACTCGAACCACATCAGCGTCGGCCACTGGCTCTTGCCACCGAGCGCGATCGGGGTCTGGACGCCCTTGGCCTTCAGCGTCTTGACGTCGTTGACGAGCTCGCTCCAGGTCTTCGGAGCAGAGAGGCCAGCCTGGCTGAGGACGGACTTGTTGTAGAAGAGCATCACCGGCTGCGTGCCACGCATCGGGATGCCGTAGTAATTGCCACCGATCTTGGCCGCGCCGAGGATCGACGGCAGGAAGCTCGACTTCAGCTTCGGGTTGGACTGGAAGAAGCTGTTCAGCGGCATCAGCAGACCAGCCTTCTGGAACTGCGCGATCGAGCCGCCGCCCCAGTTGAAGAAGACGTCAGGAGCACTGCTCGTGCTCATGATCGTCTGCAGCTTGGTCTGGTAGTTGGCGCCCGGAATCGTGCTCAGGACAGCCTTGACCTTGTGACCCTCGGGCGTCTTGTTGTACGTGGCCACCGCGTACTGCTCGGCGCTGTTCTGCGAGTCGCCGTAGACCAGCACGGTGATCTTGCCTGCCGGGCGGCTGGACGCAGCTGACGCCGTCTTGGCGCTGCTCGCGCCGGCACCGACGGCGATGGCCGCGCCGGCCGTCACCGCGACAGCAGTGGTCGCGGCACCACGCCGCAACCATTTACGGGACTTCACCATGTAGAACCTCTCCCTCTCCGAAAGTTTCGACATACTTCCCGAAAGTATGTCGCCGTGGCGAGGCTAGCGATATGCCGCTGAAGCTGTCAAGCTGC
>CAWFRF010000031.1:0-9884 GCA_963818135.1 uncultured Actinomycetota bacterium | reverse complement strand
CCGCTTGGCGAACCAGTGGCACTCCTGCCGAATCCGGGGAGCAGGTGCTTCGCGTGGGCTGCTCCACATCGAGTGCTCGGTGAAAACCGCTGGCAACGTGCGAGGCCGGCATGGACGATTTGGAAACAACGGCCTGGATAATCCGCTCCGCGCCCGGGGACCCGGCCAGATCCCGATCATCTTCATGACGGCGCAGTCCAGCCAGCTCACGGATCACACAGGCATACGAATCGGTGCGGTCGACGACGTCGTCAAGCCGTTCGAGCCGGAGACCTGCGCGCCAAGGTTGGCGTGTCGTGCTAGCTGCATCCGAGCGGGCCGAGCGCGTGCGCGAATCGCGTGCCCGCGCGCAGGCAGAGGCCGTGGGCCAGGCCGTCGGCCTGCAGGTTCTCTCGATGCTGCGATGACCTACCTCGACCTCGACGACGTCCGGCGCCTTGACGCGGCGCAGCGGCGAGCTCTTGGTGCCGAGGGAACCGCGTCGCTGCTGCGCGACGAGAAGCTCCCGGGCCTGCACGTGCTCGGCGCTTGCCGGAGCGCTCGCGCCGGAGCTGGCCGACAGCCGCCGTGCGCGTGGCCGAGGGCGTGCTCGGAGGTCTCGCTGCATCGTTTCGCCGGCGATCTTCGGGCCAAGCCTGACCATAACGAGCGCGCCGAGACTGGCCTCGATGGGAATCTGAAGAGCCTGCTGGTGGTGCCGCTGCTTTGCGGGCGAACTGATGGGCCTGCTGCTGCTCTGGTGCTCGACGAGGACCAACTTCACCAGCGTGACCTGGGGGTGCTGACGCTCGCTGCCGAGCGGTGGCGCTCGCGGTTGACGACGCGCAGCGTGACGCCGACGGACGGCTGCTGGTGGAGACGCTGCAGCGAAGCCTGCTGCCCGATCGGCTGCCGCTTGGATCCGACGCATGCACTTGCCGCGCGCTACATGCCGGCCGGAATCAACCGCAGGTTGGTGTGACTGATACGACGCGGTCGAGCTCGACAGCAACCGTACGCTGTGATGATCGGCGATGTCGTTGGTCACGGGATCCGCGCCCGATCACCACGGCGAGCTCGTACGCTCTGCGTGCCTTCGCCATCCAGGGCACAGCCCCGGAAGGAGGCGCGGCGCCAGCTCGACCCGTCGTGCACGCCGACCAGGCGCAGCATGGTCGCGACACTGTTGTTCGTCGATGATCGATGCCGCCGAGGGCACCGTGACCCTCGCTCGCGCGGCATCGCCGCCCGCTCTGCGCGCTGTCGACGGCAGCGTGCGGTCCTGGAATCCAAGCGCACCTTGCCGTCGGCGTCGACCCGATGTCGCGCCCGAGCCAGGAGGTCTACCCGATGAACCCGGGAGAGACGCCGCTGCTATTCACGGACGGGCTGGTCGAGCGGCGGGCGAGTCGATCACAGCAGCTTCGATCGTTGCTGGATGCGCTTTCCGAAGCTCCGGCCAAGGTCGACGCACTCTGCGAGCACGTGCGCGCGAAACGGCAACCGAGCAGGTCGGACGACGATGTGGCGGTGCTCGCGGTGCAACTGCTCGACGCCGAAGTCGGGTCGCTGGAGCTCGAAGCTGCCGCCACGGCCGAGTCGGTCATCCTCTTCGCCGCCACCGCCTCCGGGACTGGCTCGAGCAGGAACATGCCCGAGCTCGACGCCATCGGCGCGCGCCGACCTGGAGGTGGTCTGGAGCGAGGCGTGGAGCACGTCGTGCGACGAGCCTACCGTCCGGCCGAAGCCTCGTTCGAGGTCAGCGTGGTCCGCGATGATGACCGCGTGCTGACGAAGGTGCGTGGCACCGGGCAGTCGCGCTCCCGGAAATCGCTCCGGCGGCCGCGTCGCCGGTTTGATGGAGGAGTCGTCAGACGAGAAGCTGTGATCGATCGCCAGCCGGATGCACCACAGCTGTACCATGACCGCGACTCCCGACGTAAAGCGAGACCAGAGACACCGTGTCGATGACCGAACAGGGGGAGCCTCGACAGAGGAACTGTTGGGCGGCGCAGGATCGTGCGACTCGCGCCACGTTGACGCTGCCGAGCATGGCAACGCACTGGTCGTGTCAATCGCCGTGCGAGCTTGAGCATCTCCAACATCGACAGGATCGCTCGACGCCATCGACGGCGAGCAGCCCGAACAGGTGACGCAGGACTGGTGATCGACCTGTCGGAGGTCAGTTACCTCACTCAGTGCCGTATCAACTGCTCGGACCGACCTGGCATGCGGTCGCGAAGCCGCACCCAGCGCATGATCGTGGAGTCAGCCCGTCCGGGACGCCTCCTGTCGCATCCTCGAGCTCATGCGCTCTACCTGTACGCGCCCATCTACCGACGCGCCGCCCGGAAGCTATCAAGAAGCTTGTAGTAACGCGCTACCGCGAACCGATCAGTGTCGGGACGTGATCGCGAAGACGAACAGTGACAGTGTCAGAACGACGAGCGTCCGACCACGCACGCCGTTGTGAATGGACACGAACTCCAAATACCGCCGATCACCAGCTAGGCGGGCAGCGACGATGGCAACGTCGAAGAATCGGTCCCACGCAAAGCCTTTCACGCGCGTGATCGAAACAACGTCGATGAGCCATGAGCAGGGCCGAGAGCACGAGCAGACGACGGCGGGCCCGAGTGAGACACGTCTCCGGGAGATTCGCCGATGAGATAGATCCGCCGGCGATGATCAGCGCCATCGACGCCATCGCGATCTGGGTGACGGGTGGATATTTGCTGTCGTCGTCCATGGTTGTCAACTGGACCCGAGTTTGGTCATGATCACGAACGTCGTGATCTGCATGATGCCGGTGATCCCGGCCGTGTAGGTACGCTTCATCAAGCCGTTCGATGACCTGCGGGTTCGGGCGCGGCTTCTTGAGCCGACGAGCACGGCGATGCTGGCCGCCTCGAGCAGGCCGAGCGCCACGATCGCCATCACTCCGACCACGATCATGCTGGCGATCACCCAGCCATGCTGGGGGTAAGTTGGTCAGGTTGGTGCCGAGATGGTCGACAGCTGCGACCCTTCGACGAGCGTCGCGGTGACGATCGAGGGCATCAGAACGACATCTTCGGCATGGACCTCGTCGTGGACTCGATGCGCGCGGGGAATCAGAGACCGCCGAGGATCGGCCGCATGATGAACCCGAGGAATAGAATCGATCACCGTCCACCCCGGCCCCGAAACCACGTGGATGCATTCAAACGCCGAGAGACCGCCGGTGGCGACGACGACGATCAGGGCGACGAGGATGATCCCGGCGAACACGAGGCCAGCGCGCGGCACGATGTCGAAGTCGGAACTGCGAATGGGGGGTCGCTGTGAGCGGTGCCGCGGTCGGCACTGACTCAGGAGCAATGGAAGCCATCTGGCAGTAACCCTATGCCAGAGAAAGACGTCAGCAAGTAATTTCGACCCGTACGGTTGAGCCTGGCCGCGGCCCGTCGCATTGCGCTGGCGGCTCAGGGCTTCTCCTTCGGCTCCCGGCCCGCTGGCCGGGAGCCGGGCCTGGCCGCGCTCACCGCCGCGGTCCGCCGCCTCGGTCTGCTCCAGCTGGACTCGGTAAACGTCTTCTCCAGGGCCCATTACATGCCGCTGTTCTCGAGGCTCGGCCCCTACGACCGCGGGCTGCTCGATCGAATCGCGGGACACGGCAGCGGCCGTGTCGATCGTCGCCTGGTCGAGTACTGGGCGCATGAGGCGTCGCTGATCCCGATCGAGTACCACCCGCTGTTCCGCTGGCGCATGGACGAGCGCCATCGCATCTGGGCGGGGATGCGGCGCGTGCTGACAGAGCAACAGGAGCTGATCGCGCAGACGCTCGAGTTGGTGCGGGCAGAGGGTCCTGTGCGTTCGCGAGACACCGGCCACGAGCGCAAGAGCCCGACGGCGGGTGAGATGTGGAACTGGCACGAAGGCAAGGTGGCGTTGGAGGCGCTCTTCTTCACCGGCGCGATCGGCGCCTGGCGGCGCATCAACTTTGAGCGCCACTACGACCTGATCGAGCGCATCCTGCCGCCGGCGGTGCTTGCCGAGGAGACGCCGTCGCGGGAGGACGCGCATCGCGAGTTGACGCGTCTGGCAGCTCGCGCGCTCGGCGTCGCCACGATCGCCGATCTGGCCGACTACTGGCGGATCTCACCGCGGGACCTTGCGCCGAGAGTTGTCGAGCTGGTGGCCGGTGGCGAGCTGTTCCGGTCGAGGTGGCGGGTTGGGATACGGGGGCATATCTCTGGCACGAGGCCCGGCGGCCGCGTGCGCTTCCGGCTCGGGCGCTGCTCTCGCCATTTGATTCGCTCGTGTTTTTCCGGCCACGGACGGAGCGGCTGTTCGACTTCCACTACCGCATCGAGATCTACACGCCGGAGCCCAAGCGCGTGTATGGGTACTACGTGCTGCCGTTCCTGCTCGACGAGCGCTTGGTTGCGCGTGTCGATCTGAAGTCCGACCGGCAAGCGGGAGTGCTGCGTGTGCAGGGCGCCTTCGCCGAGGAGGGGGAAGACAAGCTGCATGTTGCCCGCGAGTTGGCGGCCGAGCTCGAGTTATGTGCCGGCTGGCTCGGCCTGACGGAGGGAGTCGCCGTTGGCGAACGGGGCGACCTTGCGCCCGCGCTGAAGCTGGCGCTATGACTCGGTATCGCCGCGGCGCAGTATCTCGCCGAGGTTGGTCACAGCGCCGATATGCGCGAACTTGTCGGGGTTGACGACCGACATCACCCGCTGGATCCGGCCCTCCACGATCTCCAGCGAGAGAACTCCCGCGATCCGCTCCTGCGCGTCGAGCAGCAGCGCTCCCGGCCCGCCGTTGACCTCGACCATCTGGAACGTGATCCCGCCGACTATGTGGCTGCGGGCCTTGGCCCAGTTGCTGAGGGTGTGCGCGACGCGACTGCGGCCCTGGACCGAACGTGCCAACGCCGGCACCTTGCCGCCGCCGTCGCCGCTGAGGACAACGTCCTCAGCCAGCAGTGCCTCGAGCTCTGCCAGGTCGCCAGTGTCCGCGGCGTTGAAGAAGCGACGAGCGAGTTCATTCTGGTGCTCGCGGGTTGTCTGGAATCGTGGGCGGTGCTCGGTGACGTGGCGCCGAGCGCGACTCGCGAGCTGGCGCACGTTCGCCTCGCTCTTGCCGACGATCGGCGCGATCTCCCGGTAGGGATAGTCAAAGGCGTCATGCAGCAGGAAGGCTGCGCGCTCCTCGGGACTCAGGCTCTCGAGCAGCAGCAGCATCGCCATTGAGATCGAGTCGGCGGTCTCGGCCTTGCGGGCCGGATCGTCACTGGCGTCGGTGACGATCGGCTCCGGTAGCCACTCGCCCACGTAGAGCTCGCGCCGGGCGCGAGCCGAGCGCAGTTCATCGATCGCCAGGCGTGTAGTGACGGTCGTCACGAATGCGGGGGGAGAGGCGATCGTCTCCTCGCCGTCGAGCGCCCGGTGGGTACGAAGCAGCGCCTCCTGCGCGATGTCCTCCGCCTCTGAGACGCTGCCGAGCATCCGGTAGGCGACCGAGAAGGCCAGCGGCCGCAGCTCATCGAGTAGTTGCTCTCGGTCAGTCACGCCGCCAGCCTCTCACTCACGCCCTGGCGGCGATGGCTTGGTCGACGATCTGCTCGACCCACTGACCGGTCATCTGTCGCGTGGCCGCGTTCAGCCGGTTGAAGGCGTTGATCGCCGCGATCGATACAACGAGCGCCGCGAGCTGCGAATCGCTGTAGTGGCGGGCCGCCTCGTCCCAAACCGCGTCCGGCACGGCGTCGGGATTGTCCGCGATCCGCGTCGTCGCTTCCGCGAGTGCCAGCGCAGCACGCTCAGGCTCGGTGAAGTAGGGCGTCTCACGCCATGCGGCCAGCGTGTGCAGCCGCTCGCTGCCGGTGCCCATATGCTCCAGCTCGCGCGAGTGGATGTCTGCGCAGACGCTGCAGCCGTTGATCTGGCTCACCCGCAGCTGAATGAGCGCCAGCGTCTCGTCGGAGACCTCGCCCGTCCGTGCCGACATCCCGAAATCACGTAGTCCGTCGAGCGCGCCGGGCACGCTGAGAGCGGGGTTGTTGATCCGTGCCTGCATGTCCTCTGTCCTTTCCGTTGTTCCTTGCTTCTACGCCCATGACGAGATAGGGCGATGGAACGTGACGGCCGGCGCTGAAGGCGAACAACGGCAGCCGACGGGCGGGGCTTTGAACGCGCGATGGGCGCAAACCCATGCCGGTTTTCAAGAGTCGCGTGGGGCGGTCTCGAACGTGTCGCTTTCCAGGGAGTTCTCGTCAGCACCATTTACAACTCTCGAGATAGCGTCGGCGTACGCCTTGCACATGGCTTCTGCGGAGAACTTGTGCGTCTGCCGATCCTGAGCGGCCGCGCCGAGCGCGGAGCGCAGCCCGCTGTCACCGGCCAGCTTGCCCAGGGCGGCAGCGAACGCTGTGACGTCCCCGGGCGGGACGGTGAGGCCGACGTCGGGCGTCACAATCTCCGGTAACGCACCCACGCTCGTGGTGACGATCGGCCGACTGCCGGCCATGGCCTCGAGGACGACGTAGGGTAGGGCCTCCTGGTCGCTGGTCAGTGCCAGCGCATCCACTGCGCCGATGATCTCCTGCATGTCCTCGCGCCGCCCGAGGAAGCGGACGTTGACCGCCGCCCTCTCGGCCTGCCTACGCAGATCCGAATCAAGGGGCCCGCTGCCGGCGATCAGCCCCACGATCGAGCCGTTTTCCCTCTGTGCGAGCGCCAGCGACTCGATGAAGAGGTCGACTCGCTTCTGCTCCTCCAACCGGCCGGCAAGGAGCACCGCGACCTCGGTGTCGGCGAGTCCGAGTTCGCGCCGCGTCTCGGATCTATTCACGCGCGCGTTCGCGAAGTCGGTGCCGTTGTGGATCACCTGAATCGCCTCCCTGCGCACCCCGTAACGCAGCAGCTCTGGCACTTGGCTATCGCTGACCGCCACCACCGCATCCGCGAGCGGCAGGATGCGGCGGAGGATCAGCACCCGCCTCGGCGCCAGCGGAAGCCCATCGGGGTGATGCCAGTTGACGACCCACTTGGTCGGCCTGCCGCGAGTCGCCAGCATGCCCAGACCCTCGGCGCTCGTCCCGCGGGTGATGATCAGATCGGCGTCCGCAGCTCGCAGCGACCTGACTGCCGCCACCGATCCGCGCCGCCCGTGATCGGCGAATGAGATGGCCGGTATCCCTGCCCGCTCCAGAACGGAATAGAACGGGCCACGACCATCGAGCGTGACCACGCCGACACCGATCCCGAGGCCACTCAATCCCGGCAGCAGAATCGACCAGTGGCGCTCCGCACCGCCGCCGTCCAGATTCGGGCAGAGGAACAGGGCCTTCATGAGCGACCGCGGACCGCATACTTCGAAAACCCGTTGACGACCGACATTACCCTCATTGCGGTGCAACATTAGCCGCAGACCGGGATCGGCCGGGGTGTATGCTCGTCGGCATGCGGATCGGGGCCGCACGCGACAGGAGGGTTGCTGAACCGCTCCCTCATACAGCCTTCACATCGGTTTCTGCATCTAGCGCCGCCAGCCGCGTCCAGGTCCGCATTTTTGGGATTGATATTGATGCGGTGAGCGGCGAGCGGATGCTTGCGTACATAAATGGTCTGCGATCACACGGTCACGGCCGCATTGCCTTCGTGAACGCCCATTCGCTTAACCTGGCATACGAGGTCCCTGAGTTTCGAGCCGCGTTGAAGCGCTGCCACTTCTTGCTCAACGACGGGGTCGGAGTGGAACTCGCGGCCCGGGTACGGGGCGGTCGCTTTCCTGAAAACCTCAACGGAACCGACTTTATCCTTCGGATTCTTACCCTGGCAGCGGAACGAGAATGGCGCGTTTTCCTCTACGGCGGGCGCCCGGGCGTTGCCGAGACGGCATCAGATGCTCTGAGGAGACGGATTTCCGGGCTCACCATCGCCGGTACAGCGAACGGGTATGTCGCGGCGGATGTGGCCGCCGCTATTAAGGCCGCAGGCGCAGACCTGGTTTTGGTGGGTCTAGGCCAACCTCTGCAAGAACTCTGGCTCGACGCCAACCTTGAGCTCACCGAGTGCACGCTCGGAATCGGTGTCGGAGCGTTTCTCGACTTCGCAGCGGGTCGCGTTCCACGTGCTCCTCGGTGGATGAGTAGGTGCGGAGTTGAGTGGCTATTCCGCCTGTCCTGTGAGCCGCAGCGACTCTGGCGCCGCTACTTGCTGGGGAATCCGGTCTTCCTATGGCGAGCGTGGCGCCTCAGGCGGTGCGACCACGCGTGATCCTGCGCCAGCCGCAGCAGTTACTCAGCTAGCGGGCCTCAAGTGATCCCGCCTCACGCTCCGGGCCGCGCCGGCGGAGCGCGTACAGATATGCCTCTCGGAGCCGCGGTGCGACAGCCTCTACGCTGCGCGTCGACAAGTAGAACTGCTTTCCCAACTCACCACGCTTCGTGGCTAACTCTGGGTCAGCCAGCAACTCACATATCTCCGCAGCGAGCGCCAGATGATCTCCCGGCTCAACGAGCGCCTGCACCTCATCGGCCAGCTCCACGATGCCCGCAATACGAGAACCGACAAACGGCCTGCCCGCCGCGAGTGCCTCTGTTAGAACGACCGGCATTGCCTCGTGCCGCGACGGGAGCACAACCACACGTGCCTCACGCATCAACGCACGAACCGCCAGAGGACTGACTTCGCCTCGCGAAATTACTCCTGGCGTTCCTCCGGCGAACACGTCGGACGGTCGGCCCACCACGATGAGCTGAGCCTGAGGGCGACGCTCCAAGACCAGGGGCCACGCCCGAAGCAAAACGTCCACTCCCTTTCGGGTTCCTACCGCACCGGCAAAAAGCGCCACTTCTTTGGTAGATCCAGCCGCAGGTGACAGCGTATCCTCAGCCGCCGGATTGGGAACGAGTGCATGCATTGCATTCGGAGCCAGCCTGAGGGACGTCTCCAGAGCATCTGGCGACAGCGACAGAACTACATCCGCAAGGCGCAGCACCGCACGGACCAGCCTCTTCTGCTCAGCCGCGAATTCCACGTAATCGGCGCCGTGATTCGTCACAACGATTGGCATCCGTTTAAGTCGGGCCAACAGCAAAAGCCCACCCTCCCGCACGAAGGAGCCTCGCTCTGACAAATGCACATGGACCACGGACGCTCGCGGAAGACGAAACAGCGATGCGGTCGCCGCCATCGCCTGAAGCGCCGTGACACCGTGCCCGCGCCATGACCTCGTAGCATGCGCACGTACAACGTCGCCACCAACACAGCCCGACACGAGGATCCGGATTACCGCTTCGATGCCACCAGGCTCCGACATGTCGGGTCCGAAGTGGTGAACCACGATCGGCCCGTCGGTACGCGGTGGCACTGCACGCGGGGAAAGCCGTCCCGGCTGTACTCGCCTTTTGAAGCGTCTAACAGTCAACGGGCGCCCGTCTGTGACCATCAGGGTTTCGAGTCGGCGCGATGCGGGGCGAGTCTACCAGCGAGCCGGGATCCGTCGCCCTCCCAGAGAGTCAGGTGCACCGAGACATGAGGGACATATCGCGTCCGAGGATCGAGTGCTCGTACCCGATGTGCTTCCGAAAATCTCTGCAGTTGAGAAAGGACCGCTGCGGACCAGCGGAGGGAGGGAGATTCGAACTCCCGAGACCCTTGCGGGCCTGCCGGTTTTCAAGACCGGTGCATTCAACCGCTCTGCCACCCCTCCAGGGCGTTGACGGCGGAGGCTAGCAGGCGTGAACTCCCGCTGTTCCGGGCGAAATCGGCCGAAACAGCGGGAGTAGAGACCGAGCTCGCGACGGGCTAGCCGTCGAGGTTGAAGAACGAAACGGTTCCGTCCGTGTTGCTCGAGACATAAGCCGTGCCGGCCGTCGGATCGAGGGCGATCGCGCCGCCCCAGCCGCCCACGCG
>CAWFRF010000030.1:0-17116 GCA_963818135.1 uncultured Actinomycetota bacterium | reverse complement strand
CTACCCAGACCCTTCTCGCCAGTGCTCACCAGAATCAGCAGCTGTTCATCGATGCCTGGTTCGCTGCGACTCCGTCGCCTTCTGAGTGGCTGACGCTGCAACTCAGTTGCGCCGAATGGCACCCTCCGGCCGCTGTCATCAACCATGCGCAATTCTGTGATCCTGCGCTCGACCGAACCACGGCGCAAGCTGCTCGGCTCCAAGCCAGAGATCCCGTGGCCGCCGATCGGTTGTGGGCAAAGGCCGACCGCGAAGCGACGAACAAGGCGCCCTGGTTGATGATGGTCTCCTTCCGTGGTGTCGACACCGTCTCGCCACGCGTCGGTGACTACCAGTACGTGCCAACCTTCGGAGCCCTCCTCGACCAGCTCTGGGTGCGCTGACGCGAACGCAGGTGGGTGCTGCGCCGAATACCCGGCCACGGCGTCTGAGCCAGGATCTGATGAACTTCCAGCCGTGGGAAAGACAGAGCTGGAGTTCTTCGACACCGAGTCCGTGCCGTGGGCTGCCGTGCCGCAGCGTCCAGGCGTCTCAGAACGGATCCTTGCGCGAGACCCGGACACTGGACTGCTGACACGCATGGTCCGCTGGGACCCTGGCCTTGACACCTCGAGCGTCGGCCAGGTCGCACACGACCACGTCGAAGAAGTGTTGATTCTTTCAGGCTCGATGCACGACCTTGGACTCGAGCAAACGTTCAGCGCGGGGTCATATGCTTGCCGACCGCCCGGGATGGTTCACGGCCCGTGGATCACGGCCGAGGGCTGCGTCATGCTCGAGATCCAGTATGCGGGCTAGCGCCTTCATGCGATACGAGCACGTGGTCGGGTAATGGTCAGATCGCAACGACGGGTTACTCAGCCAGGATTCGGTCCCAGAGCGCGATCAGCGCGGCCGTAGCGTTGGCGCGTCGCTCCGGGGAGTCCTGGCCGCCGCCGAATGTGTCGAGCAGGTATGCGCGGTGAGTGGCCATCAGCAGTAGCGCGAACTCGTGTGGGTTGGCTGGTGGGTGCGGGGCGTTCGCGACCAGCTGCTCGAGCAGTTGGCGCGGGCCGACGAGAGCGCGGTCCAACTCGGTCGAAACTGTCGGATCGGCTGCAGCGGCGGCGTCAAGCGCGCGCAGCCACCGACCGTTGTCGGCATAGAGTTGCACCAGGCCGGCGACCATCGCTGTGATCAGGTCTTCTGTACGACCGCGCACGAGCTGATCGAGCAGCGGGTCCTCCGCATCCGGCAGTAGCTCGGGCGCCATCTGCGCCAGCCTGTCGAAGTGGCGGTAGAAGACGGTGCGAGTAAGGCCGGCACGTGCCATTACGTCACCGACGGTCAACGCGGCAAACGGCCGGTCGAGCAGCAACTCCCGCGTGGCCTCGAGGATCCGACGCCGGGCCTGGTCTGACGGAACTCTTTGCGACACTGTGTCGCAGTCTATGCGACACTACGCGACACCATGTCGCAGCCAGAGCCTGACACCAAGATCGCCCTCCCGGACGGGCGCTCCCTGTCTTACCTCCTCGCGGGCGCCGATAGTGGGCCCGTCGTGACCGTGCTTGACGGTCCATGTAGCCGCGGGCTCGGGCGGGCGCTCGCCGCAACCGCGCGCGAACTAGGGATCCGACTTGTGATCCCGGACCGCCCGGGATCACAGGGCAGCACACCGAAACCAGGTCGCACGGTCGCCGATTGGCCCGCCGATCATCTCGCGCTGATGGACGCGCTTGGCATCGAACGCTTCGGGATCGTGACGCAATCCGGCGGGACCCCCTACGGGATCGCCGTTGCCGGTGTCGCTTCAGAGCGGGTCTCCGCTCACTCTCTACTCGGAGCGATGGCACCGCTCTCGGAGAAGGACCAGTGGCGCGCGGCCGGGAGGGATCTGAAGATGGCGGCGTTCATGTCACGGCGCGCGCCGTTTCTGCTGCGGGCGGGCTTCAAGCAGCAGTACAAGAAGTTGCCAGATTCAGCTATGCGACTGTTCAAGGGACCGGACGCGGAGGTCGTCAAGATCCCGTGGGTCAACGAACTGTTCGTACCGACGACCGCGGAGCTGTTTGCGAATCCAAACGGGTTCATCGAGGAGATCCGGATCCTCTGCAAACCGTGGGGTATCACGCCCGGCGCGGTCTGCGCCTCCCTGTGGACTGGCGAGTTCGACCGGATGCACCCGCCATCACACGCCCGCCGTGTCGCCGAACTGCTCGGCGGAAACCCGCCTGTGACTGTTGTCCCGGGCGTCGAGCAAATCGGGCTGTTTGTGATCTTCGAGGAAGCGCTGCGATTCGCAGCAGTCAGGTGACTGTTATCTGCTCACTGTTGGAGGTCTGGCCGGACGCGGTCACCGTGACCGAAGCCGTCCCGGTACTGATCGGGTACGGCACCCCGGTGGCTGCGGGCAGATCGAAGGTGATAGACGTATCGCTCCAGCTCGTGATCGTGAGCTGGGCCCCGTCATAGGGCGCGCCCCAGCTCGTGCCCCCCTGTGAGAGCGTCAGGTAGCTGTTGGTCCCCTGGGTGGCGCCGAAGTTGGTGCCCGTGAGCGTGATCGCTGTTCCGGCCGTCGTGCTCGATGGCTGCACCGACGTGATCGTCGGCGTGGGCGCGACCGCACCGGAGATGGTCAGGGTCTGGGGCGCAGACGTCTGCCCAGCCACGCTCACCGCCACGGTCGCACTGCCCGGCGAGAGTGGCCACGGCGTCCCGCTGGCCGGGGGTAGCTGGAACGTGATCGACGTATTGCTCCAGCTCGTGATCGTGAGCTGAGCCCCGTCATACGGCGCGCCCCAACTCGTCCCGCCCTGAATGAGCAACAGATAGCTGCTGCCCTGAGTGGCACCGAAGTTCTGACCGGTCAGCGTGACCGTGTCCCCGGGGGCAAGCGTCGCCGGACTCGAAGACGTGATCACCGGCGGGGGCAGCGGCGCGACCGCCGGGCCGGCCTGCTGACTGGCCGTCACCTGCTCGGCCTGACCGGCGCTCGTGTACGACGCCTGCGCCAGCAGGCTCGCGGTCACGGGGGAACTCGAACCCGCGGGAGCGGTGACCGTCCACGACTGCGTGGCCGATCCTCCCGCGGCGAGGTCGCCGCCCGACACGGGCGACGCCGGCTTGACCGTCCATCCCGAGGGTCCGGTGAGGGTCACGGAGAGGTCGGTCGCCTTCCCAGGTCCGTTGTTGTGCTCAGCCGTGGTGATTGTGGTGGACGATCCTGCATTGACACTGAGTGGCGTCGACGGCGCGATCGTTAGATCGACCGACGCGGGCTCGGCAGCGGTGACCGGCGCCCCCCCGAGCTCGGTGATCAGAGCGCTCGATGACAGGCCGAGGCCGGTGACCGGGACGGTCAGCGTATGACTCGCCTGGTCATAGTTCCAGCCGGTCGGACCCGACCGGGGCACCGGGCGCGCGTCGACCAGTACCTGGCTCGGCCGGGTGAGGCTCTCGATTTGTACCGAGAAGTTCCGCGAGCTCTGCTGACCGGGGTAACGCCCGCGGCTGGGGCCGATCTCGACGTTGGTGGAGACGCCGCGCCCGGAGGCCGAACCCGACCAGGTTCTGATCGCCGTGCGGCTGTCCTGACCGTGCTCGTAACCGGTGCCCGTCCCGGCATCCTCGTAGAGCGAGAAACGGCCGGAACGCCCCGGGTAGACGCGGAGCGTCGTCGGAGCGCTCGGCTCGGCGCCAACGTGGCTCATCGCGGCCTGCTCGGGGATGATCCCGCCGGCCTTGACGAACACGGGCATACGATCGAGCGGAACCGTGAGCGTCTGTTGAGAGGGGCCGGTGAAGGTGGCTCCGGTGAACCAGTCGGTCCACTTGCCGGGCGGGAACCACACTGACACCTTGCTCGACGTGCCCGGCGAGGTGACCGGCGCGACCAGGATGTCAGGGCCGTACAGGTACTCGCCTGGGTTCTCGTACGCCGCCGATTGGCCCGGATAGTCGATGTAGAGCGGAGTCGTGATGGAACCGCCGGTGTTGACCGCGTCGTCGGCGAGGGTGTAGGTGTAGGGCACCAGCGCCTCGCGTAGCCGCAGGAAGTTGGCGGCAATCGAGTCGGCGGGCTGCGGGTATTGCCACGGCAGTCGATTGCCGTCTGAGGAGTGCAGCCGCAGGATCGGTTGGAAGGCTCCGAGCTGAACCCAGCGCGCGTACAGGTCGGGATCATCGGAGGCCGTGCCCGGAGGCGGGCCTAGGAAGCTGCCGATGTCATCGCTGACGTAGGGCTCGTCGATGCTGGCCTCGTCGGCGGCCAGCTGAGTCTGGAGGCCGAGCGTGTTCCAGGTTCCCCATGTGTCGCCGGTGAAGGCGAGCGTCGATGTATGCCCCGCCCACGGGCCCGCCGGATAGACCTCGTCCGGGTTCTGGTAGGAGCTGCCGATGCGGGAGAGCACGAACCCGCGCTCGCCCTTGTTGGCCAGATCCTCGGCGTAGAGATGGTTGATCCAGTTATCGGGAGTGACTCCCGGGCAGCGAGGCCGTGGAGGCGTCACAGCACCAGTCCAGCCACCAGAACGACACACCCTGTGACTCGAAGGGTTGATGCAGGGCGAAATAGGACTCGGCTTGCGGGATGCTGCTCCAGTCCCAGACCTGGCAGGGTCCGCTGAAGCACGAACTGGCGGCCAGCGGGCCGCCCGCCAGCGTCTGCGTCGCGGCCAGCTGGGGGTCGTTGTCCGCGATGCTCGCGTGGATGTTGAGCGTGACCTGAATGCCCTGCTGCTTGGCCCAGGTCAGGAATGCCTGGGGATCGGGGAATAGGGAGTTGTTCCACTCCCAACCGTCCCAGTCGTTGGGTGACTTCCAGTTGGTGTCCACCGACAAGGTGTCGAGCGGCACCTGATTTGCCCGGAAGGCCGGGATCAGCGTGTCCTCGTAGTCAGAGGTGCTGTAGGCGTGATAGTCCGAGTACCAGACCCCGAACGTCGACTTCGGGAGCAGCGGCGATGGCCCGGTCAGGCGCGCGAGATCGCGGGTGGCCTGTTTGTAGTCGTGACCGTAGACGAACAGATAGCCGTCCTGGACGTCGCCGTTGCTTGGTCGCTCGGCGACCCAGCCGTCGGAGGTCCAGAGCGCCGTCTGGGAATCATCGAGCAGCCGGTAGCCCGCCCGGTCGAGGATGCCGGGGTGCATCTCGGGCAGGGCGGCCGAGCACTGGGCCGCGGTAGGCGTGCCCGCTGGGCAGCTGTAGCCCGGCGACCCGTAGGTCGCGGTGTCAAATCCCCGCGTGTAGCCGCCCAGGTAATCCATGGTCGGCTCGGTCGGCGCCGACCCTCCGGCGGGCGCCACCGACAGGGTGTCCACGTTTACGTTGCAGCTGTCGCCGGAGGCGCACGTAACGCCCACCTTGTTGGTGCCGGCCGTCAGATTGACGTCGGCGGTGACCGTCGACCATGTATCCCAGCTGCTGGTCGCCGGCAGGGTCAGCGTCTTGACGTCGGTGCCGTTGACAGTCAGATCGATCGTGCGCGGCGCGGGGCCGCCCAGCGCGCCGACGTAGTTGGAGTAGCGCAGCGTGACCGTCGACTGCCCGGCCGGCGCGCCCAGAACCGTCCACTCGGCACCCGCCTGGTTACCCTGGCCGAGCCCGCCGATGAACCCGGCAATGCTCTGGTAGTCGGCGTGATTGGTCTCGATGTTGGCGCCGCCGCTCAGTGCGGCCGCTCCGGCGTCGCAGACCTGGTCGAACGGGCACTCGTTCTCCCACTGTGGGCTCACGGTCGTCGAGCCGCCGGCCCCATTGACCGTCACCGAGACGTTGGCCGGCCCGAAGGGACCGGATCCGAGTTTGTAGCGCAGCGTCGTCTCAGACGTGGAGATCGTCAGCCACCCGCCGCTGCGGCGCACCCGGTAGCTGGGTACGGCGAATCGGCGGTTCACGACGTTTGCCGTCGGGGCGTCCTCGAAGCTCGCGGTCGGCGAGTACTCCATCCTGATCAGGCCGCTGCCCAACACCTCGAACCGGGCGTCGCCGGCCAAGACGGTCGCTCCCGGGCTCGCCTTGGCCGCGGAGAAGTTGATCGGCGTTGACAGGTTGACCGGCGAGGTCGGCGAGGTGGCGGCCGCCTGGCCCGCGGTGGGCATGACCATGGCGCCGCAACCGGCGAGGACGTACACCATCGTGGCGAAAAGCAGACGCCTTCTCATGCTCTCTCCTTCTCCTTGGACGGCCGGCCCCCAGCCATCGCGCCGGGCTGGCCCGGCCGATCAGTACCCCGTTTGCCAACCTCATAAACAGTGATCAGAGGCTCCGATTCCCTTGGCGACCGTGCACCGGTGTCCGACACATGTGAGGATGGACTGGATGGTCCTAGCTAAGGGAGCACGAAGCAGTGCCGCTGCATCGGTGGCGGTCCTGATGATGGCTGCCGGGGTGGAGCCCGCTGCGGGGCGACCCGACGTTCGAGCATCTGTCGTTCCTCGGCTCCAGCCGGGAGATCAACAGAATCGGGGTCGGCGTGTCGTCATCGGTCACTCGGTAGACGGGCGGCCGATCGTGGCTTGGGTGTACGGACCATCAACGGCCGCCCGCAAGGTTCTCTTGATCGGCGTAATTCACGGCAACGAGCAGGCGGGCCTGGCAATCACAAGCGTGGAGCGTCAGCGGCGTGTTCCGCGCGGCGTTCAGCTGTGGATCGTGCCCGAGCTCAATCCGGACGGGGTGGCCGCCGACACTCGACAGAACGCTCATGGGGTGGACCTGAACCGAAATTTCCCGTACCGCTGGCAGTACACCAGCGACCCGACGTTTTATTCCGGGCCGCGGCCGGCGTCCGAGCCGGAAACGCGGGCTGCCATGCGCTTGGTCGAGCGGATCCGTCCAGCTGTGACTATCACCTATCACCAGCACATGAATCTGGTGGACGAGTCCGGTGGTGATCGTGGGATCGCGCGCCGTTACGCGCAGGTGGCCGATATGCGAGCGACCTGCCTGACATTCCTGCCCGGTGAGGAGACCGCCTGGTCCAATCACGTCTTTCCGGGGACGACCTCGTTTGTCGTGGAGCTTCCGGCTGGATCGCTGAGTTCGGCCGCACTCGCTCGTCAGGTCCGCGCGGTACGCGCCGTCGAACTGGGGCAACGGTCTGGATCAGCGGCGCGATGCGACTCATCGACCATCGCGCAATGACCCATGCGCTACTGGTCGCGTGTGCCCGACGGTGCCGGATCACCGGGATGTTCGCCCCGTCCCGCCTGGTGCTCGAAAAACGCGGTGACCCACTCCGGATCGGCTGGAGCGATCAGTGACTCACCGATCGCCTCGTCAAGATTCGGGAAACCGCTGGCGCGCATCTCGGCTGCCGCCGCTGCAATGTCGTAGGCGGTCTCACGTAGCTCTGGCCTCATGTCAGTCACCAGCATCCAGAACGCGCCCGGGCGTCCTTCGTACGGAAGACCGACACTACCCGCGTTGGCAATGACTCGGTCATCGGGGAGGGTGCGGACGAACTGCTGATGCGTGTGGCCGCCGATGATCAAGCCCGCAGATGTGCCCGCGAGGGCTGCGGCGAGGGCTTCATCCGGTGTTGCCCGCGTGAGATTCTCATCGTCGGCTCGCGGGCTGCCATGACAGAAACACACGTCGTCCAGTTCCAACGCGATCGGCCACGCCGCCATCCGGTCACGCCACCCGCGGTCGATCTCCCGCGCCGTCCACGGTGCCCAGTCGCTTGCGACATTCGCGGAGTCGCCCTGGTCGAAGCACGCGACCGTCTCGCGCTCGCCATTACCGCGCACCCAGTACACCGGCTCAGGACGCGCGACAAGCATCTCAAGGGACCCGCGCACGAGCGGACCCGCCGCGGTATCGCCACACACCACGATCGCGTCAACCCTCTCCGCCTCGATCTCGGCAAGTGTCGCCCGAAGCGCCGGCAGGTTCCCGTGAACATCCGCAACGACCGCGATCCTCATCCTCATCCACACTAACCAACGAACTTCTGATCGAGCGCCGCGAGCCCGGATCCGACTGTCTGGTTGGCCTTGCTGGGCACGCCTACCCAGAAATCAGCACACCCTGCTCGCTTCGCCGTGTTAGCGTGGCGAGATGGCTGAGGTCGAGCGTCAAGGCACCGATCCCGATGCGACTCATCTGACGTCGGCGGCCTCAACGGATCGCGAACCGAATCGTTGGGCGGTCCTGGCCCTGCTGGGCGTCGCGCAGCTGATGGTGGTGCTGGATGCGACGATCGTGACCATCGCGATCCCTTCGGCTCAGACTGCGCTGCATTTCTCTACCGAGAGCCGCCAGTGGATCGTCACCGCTTACGCGCTGGCGTTCGGCAGCCTATTGCTGCTGGGCGGCAAGCTCGGTGATCTGTTCGGGCGCAAGTGGACGCTGATCGCCGGCCTGGTCGGGTTTTCGATCGCCTCGGCGATCGGCGGGCTGGCCGAGTCGTTCGGCGTGCTCGTCGCCGCGCGAACGCTTCAAGGTGCGTTCGGCGCCCTGCTCGCGCCGTCGGCGCTGGGGTTGCTGACGGTGACGTTCGCGGGGTCTCCTGACCGGCCAAAAGCGTTCGGGATCTTCGGTGCGATCGCCGGCGGTGGCGCCTCGCTTGGGCTGATAATCGGGGGTGCGCTCACGCAAGTCTTGTCTTGGCGCTGGTGCCTGTACGTCAACCTCGTGATCGCCGTGCCCACGACGCTTGTGGCGCTGCGGCTGCTGGTCAATCACCGTGCTCCCGACCGGGATCCGATCGACATTCCCGGGGTGCTCACCTCGGCTTTGGGGCTGTTCGCGCTGGTCTACGGGTTCTCCAATGCCGAGACCCACTCCTGGGGTGCGACGGCCACGGTCGTGGCGCTCGTCGCGAGCCCGGTGCTGCTCACGGCTTTCGTGCTAATCGAGCGTCGAGCCAAGTACCCGCTCCTACCCCTGCACATAATCTGGGACAGGGCCCGCGGCGGCGCATACACCACGATCGCGCTGGCCGGCGCGGGCATCTTTGCGGTGTTCCTGTTTCTCACCTACTTCCTGCAGCAGCAGCTGGGGCTTTCGCCAGTCACCACCGGACTGGCGTTCATGCCGCTGACGGGCGTTCTTGTGGTCACCTCTACCACCGTGCAGACGCGCGTGATCCAACACACCGGGGTCAAGCCGCTGGTACTCGCTGGGACGACGCTCGGGGCGATCGCGATGTTTCTCTTCACGCGGCTGACGCCCGGCTCCAGCTACGCCGCCAATGTTCTTCCTGGTCTGCTCATCCTCGGCGTCGGGATGGGATGCATCTTCGCGCCGGCGTTCTCGACGGCGACTCTCGGCGTGCAGGGAAGCGAGGCAGGGGTCGCCTCAGCGATGGTCAACACCTCCCAGCAGGTCGGCGGTTCGGTCGGCACCTCCCTGCTGAGCACGATCTTCGCCAGCGCGGTCGCCAGCTACGCAGCCAGTCATATCCACACCGCCGGCATGGAAAGCGCTGCCGCCGTTCACGGCTACACCACAGCGTTCACGTGGTCCGTCGGAATCTTTGTCCTTGGGTTCCTCCTCGCGGCCGCGATCCTGCCCGGCCGCGTCAAGCCTCGCGTGCCCACCGTCAGGGCCGCGCTCGCCCGGCACGCGGTCGGCAATTGCGGCCACTTCGAGGCCGCGGACGGCGCCCCGTATGAACCTGACGCTACGGGTGCTGGGGCGCGATGAGCAGGGGCCGCTTGGTGTGTACCGCGAGTGCGTGCGAGACGCTCCCCAGGAGAGCGCTACCGATCATGCCGCGGCCGCGTTGGCCGCAGACAACCAATCCGGCGTCAATCTCCTCGGCAATGTCATCGATCGTCCTTGCCACCGATTCGTTGGCTTCGGCGATTCGTGCGGTCGCGTTGTAGCCGCGCCCGCGGGCACCCGCCGCACCCTCCTCAGCGATCTGTCGCGCAGTCATGGCTTCCTGATCGTCGATCTCGCCCTCGTTCGGTACCGCGACAACGAACGAGCCGGCGCGCGCCAACTGCACCGCTGCCGGCATCCAGACAACCAACACCACAGCATCCGCCGGCCTGATCAGTTCGACCGCCGCGGTCAGCGCCGTCTTCGAGCCATCCGATCCGTCATAGCAAAACAACACCGGCTTAGTCACCGCTCAGCCTCCTGTCTCGAGCATCACGCAGTCACGCGTCAGGCTACTTCGTGCCCGGACTCGAGTGCCTGCGTTGATATGGCGCGTTTGATGGTTGCGTCGACGAATATGTCGTCGATCGGCTCGCGTGAGAACCAGCGGCGGTAGAAGAGCGGCCCGAGTAGGGCTGCAACGGTTGTTGAGACGTCAGTCCCCACCGGGAGCTCACCTCTGTCTGTTGCTCGTTGGAGAACTTCCCGCAGGGGTGCGGCGTGTCCGCGCTGGATCTGACTGACGATCTCAGCGAACTCGGGATCGCGTTCGGCGCTATCGATGATCGAGGGCAGCACGGCGGACCAATTAGCGGTCCGTAGCAACTGCGCGATGTTCCCCAGGATCGCCGTGAGGTCGCCTTCGAGTGAACCGGTGTCGGGGATGTCTTGCTCGGCACCGAGCCGCGAGCAGGCATCGACCACGAGCGCTTCTCGGGTCGGCCAATGGCGGTAGATGGTCGTTTTCGCGACCCCGGAACGGCGGGCTACCTCATCGACGCTGAAGCCTCCCACGCCGCCTTCGCCGAGCAGCTCGAGGGCCACAGTCAGGACAGCGTGTCGTGAACGCTCGATGCGGCTATCCACCCGCGCCGGCCGCGCTCGTGAACTCCGCGTCTGTTGCCCGCCGCCGGATGTCTCAGGTGCCATGGGTTGCCTCTTTCAGGAATGCGCGCTACGCTACGGTATCGTAGCGTTATGTGCTCCGACTGCCGAAAGGATGATCTCTCGTGGACTTCGCGTCGATACGCATCATCACCGACGACCTGGATCGACTGGTCGACTTCTATGAGCAGGTGACGGGTGTCTCTGCTGAGCGTCCGGCGCCCGTGTTCGCCGAACTTGTCCTACCGTCGGCCACTCTGCGATCGGCGACTCCCAGACGGTCCAACTGTTCGGCGCTGGCTCGGCGCGCGCTGCCGACAATCACACGGTAATGATCGAGTTCCAGGTCGAAGACGTCGATGCTGAGTATCAACGGCTCACGCCACTGGTCGACGATTGGGTACAGGAGCCGACCACCATGCCATGGGGGAACCGCTTCATCCTGTTTCGCGATCCCGACGACAACCTTGTGAACCTCTACACGCCCCTGAGCGAGGAAGCGATCGAGCGGTTCAAAGGACGGGGTCTACCGACGCAGGCGAGCTAGGTCCCGGCCATGCTTTTTGAGGCGATAAGTTTTCGATGCTCGCTGTGCCGGCGCGGATGAAGTCAATGACGCGGTCGACCCAGGCGAGAAGCTCGGGGTCGATGGCGGAATCGATCTCCAGAGGAGTGTTCCATGCCCAAGACCTGGTTCATTACCGGCACCTCCAGCGGCTTCGGCCGCGAGATGACCGAGATCCTGCTCGAGCGCGGCGACCGCGTCGCGGCGACGCTACGCAGCCCCACCAGACTCGACGGCCTCGCCGATCGTTACGGCGATCAGCTCTGGCGCGCCGAGTCTCGACGTCACCAACACCGAGCAGATGCGCGAGGTGGTTGCTCGAGCGTTCGCCGAGCTCGAACGGATCGACGTCGTCGTTTCCAACGCCGGCTACGGACTGATTGGCCTGGCGGAAGAACTCACCGACGGCAGATCCGCCGGCAGCTCGACACCAACGTGATCGCGCCGATCCAGTTGGTCCGTGCGGTTACGCCGTACCTGCGCGAACAGGGTGGCGGCCTGATCATGCAAACCTCGAGTATGGGCGCGCACCTCGCCTATCCCGCGATGTCGCTGTACCACGCGAGCAAGTGGGGAATTGAAGGCTTCTTCGAGGCATACGCACTAGAGGTTGCGCCATTCGGCATTCACACGACGCTGATCGAGCCCGGAATGGTCGCCACGGACTTCTACGCCTCAGTCGATGCAGCCCCCTCCCGACTGCCCGCGTATGCCGAGACCCAGGCGGCGGCGTTCACTCACGGCGCGTCGTCCGTCGCTTTAGACGACATGCCCGGCGACCCGCACAAAGTCGCCGAGGCGATGATCCGGACCGGAGATCTCCCGGAACCGCCGCGCCGGCAGCTGCTCGGCTCGGATGCGTATCGCCTGGTCCGCGAGGCGCTCCGCGCCAGGCTGGACGCCGTAGAGGCCCAGCGCGCCGTCGCGCTGACCACCGACCGCGACGGCTATGTCGCCGCCGTGGGCTAAGACCCAAGACCGTCGACGACCGCACCAAACCTCGGAGGCGAACATTTGCCCACCAGGAGCGGCTACCCGGCTGGGGTCATACGTTGCCTGATGAGCTCGAAGTCTGTCTGCGGAATCTCGATCAAGCCGAACCGGAACACATAGCCCCAGTGCTGCTTGTCCTTGATGAAGCTGAGCGCGTCGATCAACGGTTTGATGGGAGTCTCGACGCATTCCAGGAACTCAACGTTCCTGCGCCACGGGACAAAACCTTGAGCCATCTCGACCTGGTAGAGGGCATCGTCCGCGATCCGCCCAATCGCGGTGAATGCCTGCAGTGGCTCTCCTCCCTGCAGGCTGGTCTTGGGTGAGTAAAAGACAATCCAATCACCAGCGCTGAGTCGTCTGAGCCCAGACGCCTTACCGTGCCCAGCCTGCGTGAACCCGCCCTCGACCGCGACTCGGACGTGATCGCGACTGATCGTGCTCACCCAACAGGTCACGAGGATCGATTCTCGTGCAATTCAGCCCGGGTTGCACACGCTGCGCCGTTGGGGTTCGGTGCGCCGGTACGGCAAGCTTGCAGGGTGGCGAAGATAGAGGCCGAGCGGATTAGTGCTGATGGCAGCGTGTCTGAGGACGCGCTGCCGGATCAGGTGCGCGCGCACGCTCTCGAACTTGGCTTGCGAGGGTGGGTTCGCCTCGACGAGGCTGGCACTCTGCGCGCTCACTTGGAGGGGGAGCAGGCCTCAATTCGCGACCTCGCCGCATGGCTGCGGTCCGTTGACGGGGTCGAGGCAGTTGCGGAGTCGGCCACCCGCGTTGAGGGACACGAGCAGTTCATGGTCCGTGGCGTCCCGGCCGGGGTGTTCGTGGTCCAGGAACATCAGGCCACGGCACACCATTTCGATTTCCGTCTTGAGGTCGACGGCGTCATGCGCTCGTGGGCAGTCCCGAAGGGCCCGTCCATGGACCCTGCCGTGAAGCGTCTAGCGGTACAGGTGGAAGACCATGCGATTGAGCACAACGCCTTCGAAGGAAGAACAGGTTCTGGCGGGGTCATCCTGTGGGATCGCGGCCCCTATGAGCAGGGCGGACGCGTGTCCTGGCCCGAAGCGCTCCAGCGTGGCCATGCGGTGTTCGTACTGCACGGCGAAAAGCTGCAAGGTGGTTTCGCCCTTCAGCGAACGCATGGCGGTGAGAAACCGCAATGGTTGCTGATCAAGCGCGCCGACGACTACGCGAAGCCCGGTTCCGACATCGTCGCTGAACAAACACGGTCAGTCCAAAGCGGACTTACGCTCGCCAACCTACTCGACGCATAGCGCCGGCCAACTCATCCCGCCTGCTGCGGTCAGGGTCCTCCAAAGCCCGAGTAGTTGCCCTGGTTGGAGTCGAGCACGAGGCTCGTGCCTGGCAGCAGCCCGGGCGCGCACGGACCGAGCGCGCGCGCCCTCCAGCGATGTGGGCTTACGCGGTTGAGTCCACGACCCGCGCGTGCCCTCACGCGGCCGACTGCACCCTGGCGGGCACGATCGAGCGCCGCCGCAACCGGTAGGGAAGCAGGTGAGTCACGAGCTTCCGGAGCAGTTGCCAGGACTGCGGCGCGGCCAGACGCAGGGTCAGCAGATACGCGGCTCCTCCGATCGAGCAGACGAGCGCCATGTAGGCGATCACCGGTACATGCCCGGCGGTTGCGATGCTGATAGGGATCGCCGCGCCGGCAAGGGCAGCGCAGCCGAGCAGGGTCGCACCGGTGTCCCGCGCGAGTGCCGCGAACGCCTGCCCGGGCTTTCCTGAGTACAGCAGCAGGTAGGCGACGAAGAGGAAGGCGGTGTGCACAACCGCGGCTGCGATCGCCACGGCGACGATGCCGTGAGAGCAGGTCAGGAACACGGCCGTGGCGTAGGTGAGGAAGTGGCCCCAGCCGAAGCCCATCAGCGCCCGTTTGCGCCCTCCGGCCTGGAACACTGCACCGACCACGTTGGTCAGCAGCGTCGAGGCCCCGCCGATCGCCAGGATCTGCGTCGGCACGACGGCGGGCGTCCATCTGGCGCCGTAGAGCCAGGGGACGAACTCCGGGGCGGTGATCGCGAGCAGCACGAGCAACGGGAACAGCACAAGGGCGAGCAGCTGGGACATGGCTGCGCGCAGTTCGTCCATTGCTCCATCGGTGCGCGAGCGCGCCAGCACCGGGAACCCGACGGACGACATGACCTGCCCGATCTTGTCCTGGTACTTAACACCGGTGCTGTAAGCGCGGTAGTACAAGCCGGCCGCCAGCGGGCTGACCTTGGCGTCGAGGATCGCGTAGTCGCAGTTCTGGAACCCGACCCAGCTGATCGAGGCCAGCGTGTAGGCGCCGGAGTAGCCGGGCAGCTCACGTGTCTTGCCCCACAGCAGGCGCGGACGTGGCGGCGGCGCCCATACCAGGGTGAGGAGCGCCCCGGCGAGGGTGGCGGCATCGCAGGCGACGATCAGTGCCTTGGCCTGTAGGCCCATCACCGCGAGCACGATCCCTGTCGCTCCCTGGATCACGTCGCTGGTGACGGCGATAATCGCGATGCGCTTGAAGCGCAGGTCGCGCTGCAGCCTCGCGGTCGGGACCGTTATGGCCATCGTCAGGAACGCCGCTGGGATGGAGAGTCTCACGAGGACTGCCGTGCGGGCGTCGAATACCTGCGCGACCACGAAGCCGGCGAGCAGCGCCATCAGGCCGCTCAGCAGCAGGCCGATGCCCAGCGTGAGCGCAAATGTCCCCTGCATGTGGCCGCGATCCAGCGATCGCCGCTGCACCACCGCTGCGGTGAGGGCACCCGACGGGATCGCGGCCAGCGAGAGGCCGATGGCCGCGACGGAGTAGCGCCCGAACTCGGCGGGCGCTACCAGCCGTGCCAGCACAAGCATCGACGCGACGATCGAGAGCTCGCTCACCGGGCGCGCCACAATGGTCCAGCGCAGGCCCCGCACGGTCGCGGAGCGCAGCTGATCGCTCGCCAGGCTGTCGTCGCTCATGGTGCCGGCACTGCCAGTCCGATGACGGCCGGTGTCGCACTGGATTCGGGCTCGCGATTTACCCGTGGCTGCGAGGCGGCTTCTGCGGAATGCCGAGTAACTTGTGCGCTCGGCGGTGGAATGCACGAGCAGGGTCGAGGCGGGATCGCCTGCCAGATGGGTGTGGAGTCGATGGTTCGCCGGCTGGTCGATCGCCGTGACGATCACGAACTCCGCAGAGAGGACCAACGCCTTTTCAGGTGGCGTGAGTAGGGCGCGAGGCCCGACGAGCACGAGATCGGCACGCCCGAGCGGCTCGGCGGCCGGCCCGGAGTCGATCGCGATGAGTCGCTCACCGGGCGGCCGGTAGCGGGCGGGGAGCGCACGTGGCGTGGCGTCCCTGATCCAGCGGATCTCAGGCTGGTAGACATTTCCTCCCAGGCCCGACATAACCGCCTGCGTCAGCCCTTCGGTGGCGGAGGCACCGAACAGCAGGGCGCGGTTGATCTCCTGCTGCCAGGCGAGCTCCCACACTATCGAGTACCTGTGCACTCCGGCGCGGCTGCGCATCTGCGCCTCGAGCGTGCCCACGATCATGCTCTTGGCGCGACTGACGACACCGCCGTCATCGAGCAGCGGCAGGATCAGGCCCGGGTCCGGCGCCCTTCTCGGGGCCTCGGGCCCACCGACGTGTGTGGACGGCCCGCCCGATCGACGGCCCGCCAGTGCCGATGTCATCCGCTCCTGGCCGCAGGCCCGGAGCATCGTGCAGAGATCCTCCGTCCACCTCTGATCGTCGCGCCCGGGCAACATGTGCAGGCTGAGGCGCCGGCCGACGTGGGCAGACGGCGCCTCATTGAGCGCGGGGTTGCACATGAACGCCGCCTCACGGATCCGGTCGAGCTCGGGGTGGTGCAAGCCGGGAAACTGCCGGGCGCGGCGGAGAGCCTCGTCCGGCTTGCCGCTGCAGAGCAGCGCGCGGATGAACAGCGCCCACTCGACGGGGTCCGGCTCACGAGCATGGTGCTCGGCAAGCGACCACCCGAGCGCACGGTTCAGCCAATCGAGGGCTGCTGCAGCGTCGCCCTGATAGAGGCTGCATCGCACCAGGCCCACGAGCGCCTCCGCCATGAAGTGGTAGTTCAGGCTCCGGCGGAACATCCGTGCGGCGCTGTCGTAGCGCCCAATCCCGATCAGGCGTTCGCCCTCACGCAGCCGCTCGAGATCCAGCCCCCGCTCAATGCATGCCGGTTTACCGTCGCGCTCGCCGCCTCGACGAGTCGCAGCGAGCCGAACGGCCCGTCCTGGACGATCCGCTGACCGGACTGGCGCGCCTGGTTGAGGCGGAACCACTGGTACATCTGATCTCGCTGGGCCATCGTGTGGCGGGCCTTGACGAGCTCATGGCCTGCGTCGGTGATCCTCTGGAGCTCATCGGGATGGGCGAAGAGGTGGTCGAGCTTGGCGCACACGTCGCCCGCGTCGGCGAACACGACGTTCTGCAGGTCGACGAACCCGGCCGCCTCGAGTCCCGGTGTCCGCTCCGTCACCAGGCACGTTCCTGCCGCTGGGATCTCAAAGTGCTTGCGGACGACCTCGCGTACGACGCTTCCGCAGGTGGGCGCGACCTGAGCGGTGTTGAGCAGCCTCGCGTATTCGGAGCCGTGAACCATGTTCTTGGCGGCGATCAGGCCGCTCGACCAGCCAGCGTGTGGGTCGTCAGGCACGGATAGCGTGCGATCAGCGCGTCGTACACGGCGTTGCGCCACGGGTAGAACGATGCCCGGCTGCCGGTGAATACCACCGGGACGGTCTTGGCCTGGCCGTAGTCGCAGTAGATCTCGGTGTCGGCGAAGTTGGGCCACACGAACAGGCGGTCCGCAAGCTCGGGCGTGTACTCTGCCATCGCT
>CAWFRF010000029.1:0-50746 GCA_963818135.1 uncultured Actinomycetota bacterium | reverse complement strand
AGCTGAACATGGTGCTGCGGCGGCTGCCGCGTCTGCGGGACTCCGCCGTGCCGCCCGAGGACGCGTTTGCCGGAACCTTTCACGTGAACGAGAGCTACTCCCAACTGCAGGCGGCCTATGCCGAGGCGGCCGCTGGCCGGATTCCCTCACTGGTCCCTGCCGAGCCGACCGTCACTCGCTCACCGACCCGTCGATCCTCTCCCCCAAAGCGCCCGGCGGCAGCGGCGTCAACGACGTTACCGTGTTCGCGCTGCACATGCCGGCGCGGGTGTTCAAATCGGAGGGCAGGAAGCCGGAGGCGTCGCCGCGACCCTGCGGTCGCTTAACTCGGTGCTCGCCGAACCGATCGAGGACTGCCTGATGCTCCATTCGGAGGGCCGCGCCTGCCTCGAGGCACGGACGCCACTCGAGCTCGAGGCCGAGCTCGGCCTGCCCGGCGGCAACATCTTCCACCGCGACCTCAGCTGGCCGTTCGCCGAGACAGCGGACGAGGTCGGGCGCTGGGGCGTCGAGACCGAGCGGCCGAACGTCTGCGGTGCGGCGCCGGCGCCTGGCGTGGCGGGGTTCAGCGGATTCCGGGGGACAACGCCTCGATCCGGGCGCCCGGTGGCGGACGGGTAGGGCGCGAGGCAGCGGCGATCTGCTCCGAGCTGCACGCATCCGCGCGCTCTTTGTCAAACTCGGTATGGGTTGTGATACACTTCACAGCGGAACGCGCTCGAGGCAGCCTCACATGTTTCGCCGGTACTCGCCGCCGACCTCGTATAGCGCGCGGAGATCTGGCCGAGTGACGCGCATTTGACGGCCTCCATCAGCGCGTCGAACACGTTGCCGCGGGAGCGGCGACGTCCTGGAGCTGCGCGAGCGCCGCCGGGCGGCGGTCGGCTCCGCGGTCCTGGAAGGCGCGCAGGTTGGCGATCTGCTGCTGCTTCTCGGCTTCGTTGGAGCGCATCAGCTCGAGCTTGTCGATGCGCTCGCCCTGGCCGTCCTTGGGCAGGAAGGTGTTGACGCCGATCAGCGGCAGCTCGCCCGTGTGCTTGAGCCGCTCGTAGAGCAGGCTCTCCTCCTGGATCTTCGAGCGCTGGTACATCGTGTCCATCGCGCCGAGCACGCCGCCGCGCTCGGACAGCCGCTCGAACTCGGCGTACACCGCTTCCTCGACCAGGTCGGTGAGCTCGTTGATGATGAACGAGCCCTGCAACGGGTTCTCGTTGAAGTTCAGGCCGAGCTCGCGGTTGATGATCAGCTGGATCGCCACCGCCCGGCGGACCGACTCCTCGGTCGGAGTGGTGATCGCCTCGTCGTAGGCGTTGGTGTGCAGGCTGTTGCAGTTGTCGAAGATCGCGTACAGCGCCTGCAGCGTCGTGCGGATGTCGTTGAAGCTGATCTCCTGCGCGTGCAGGCTGCGGCCGGAGGTCTGAATGTGGTACTTGAGCATCTGGCTGCGCGCCGAGGCGCCGTAGCGCTCGCGCATCGCGCGCGCCCAGATCCGCCGGGCCACGCGCCCGATCACCGCGTACTCGGGATCCATGCCGTTGGAGAAGAAGAAGCTCAGGTTCGGCGCGAAGTCGTCGATCGCCATGCCGCGCGCGAGGTAGTACTCGACGATCGTGAACCCGTTGGCGAGCGTGAACGCCAGCTGGCTGATCGGGTTGGCTCCGGCCTCGGCGATGTGGTAGCCGCTGATCGAGACGCTGTAGAAGTTGCGCACCGCGTTGTCGACGAAGTACTCCTGGACGTCGCCCATCATCTTCATCGCGAACTCGGTCGAGAAGATGCAGGTGTTCTGCGCCTGATCCTCCTTGAGGATGTCCGCCTGCACGGTGCCGCGGACCTGCGCAGCGTCTCGGCCTTGATGCGCTCGTAGACGTCGGGCTCGACGACCATGTCGCCGGAGACGCCGAGCAGCCCCAGCCCAAGGCCGTCGGTTGCTCGGGCAGCTCGCCGGCGTACGCGGGCGCGGGCGGTCGCGCGAAGTACTCATCGAGCCGCGCCTGGCCGCCTCCACCGCCGGTCTCGCTGCAGGTGGCGCTCGACCTGCTGGTCGATCGCCGCGTTCATGAAGAAGGCCAGGATGATCGGCGCGGGACCGTTGATCGTCATCGAGACCGACGTCGTCGGGGCGCACAGGTCGAAGCCCGAGTAGAGCTTCTTGGCGTCGTCGAGCGTCGCGATCGAGACGCCCGAGTTGCCGACCTTGCCGTAGATGTCGGGGCGCTCGTGCGGGTCCTGCGCCGTAAAGCGTGACCGAGTCGAACGCGGTCGAGAGCCGCGCCGCCGGCTGGCCCGCTGACAGGTAGTGGAAGCGGCGGTTGGTGCGCTCCGGAGTCCCCTCGCCGGCGAACATCCGCGTCGGGTCCTCGCCCTCGCGCCGGTACGGGAACACCCCGCCCGTGTACGGATAGGAGCCCGGCAGGTTCTCCTTCATCAGGAAGCGCAGCCGGTCGCCCCAGCCGTCCAGACGCGGCGGCGCGATCTTCGGGATCAGCTGCTGGCTGAGCGAGCGGCGGTAGTTCTCGCCGGTGACCTCACGGTCACGCACCTTGTAGCTGTAGGTCTCCGCGGTGATCGCCTCGATCCGCGCGTCCCAGCCGTCGAGCAGCGCTTGCGCCTCCGGGCCCGAGCTCCGCCAGCGCCTCCTCGTGGCGCTGGCTGCAGCTCGTCGCGCTGCCGGCCGTCGCCGAGCGCCGCGGCCGGCCTCGAGGTAGTGCTCGAGCGCCTGTGCGCGCGAGCTGTCGCCTTGTGCTCGATCTCGGCGTTGATCCCGCGGCCCTGCTCGGCGATCTCCGCCAGGTAGCGGACGCGGCTGTCCGGGATCAGCCCGCCGCCGGGCCGCTCGCGGCTCGGGCGCCGAGCTGCGGATCCCAGGCGCCGGCATCGGCGCCCGGCGGCGTCGCCGATCGCGCCGGCACAGGTTCGCGAACATCCATGTGAGCCCCGGGATCGTCGAACTGGCTGGCGACCGTCGGGTAGACCGGGATCTCCTCGTCGGCGACGCTCGAACGCGACGTGGTTGCGCCTCCACTGCTTGCGCACGTCGCGCAGCGCATCCTCGGCGCCGCGCTTGTCGAACTTGTTGATCACGACGATCTCGGCGAGGTCGAGCATGTCGATCTTCTCGAGCTGGCTGGCGGCGCCGAACTCGCTGGTCATCACGTACACGGGCACGTCGACCAGGTCGACGATCTCCGAGTCGCTCTGGCCGATGCCGGCCGTCTCGACCATCACCAGGTCGAAGCCGCGCGAGCGCAGGAACGCGACCGCGTCGGCGAGCATCGCGCTCGTCGAGCGGTTGCTCTGGCGGGTCGCGACCGAGCGCATGTAGATGCGCTCGTTGCGCAGGCTGTTCATGCGGATGCGGTCGCCGAGCAGCGCGCCGCCGGTGCGCCGGCGAGTCGGATCGACCGCGACGCACAGCGATCCGCATCTCGGGGAAGTGCTGGGCGAAGCGGCTCAGCAGCTCGTCGGTGACCGTGCTCTTGCCCGCGCCGCCGGTGCCGGTGATGCCGACCACCGGCGCCTGTCGCAGCGCGCTCGACCACTCGCCGCGCAGCCGCTCGAGTGTCGTCGTCGTCGAGCACCCCGTCCTCGAGCGCCGAGAGCATCTGTGCGATCGCGAGGTCGTCGCGCGGCGTCGGCGGTGATCGCGAGCTCGGCGTACGACCCGACGGCTCGCGGTCGGCGCGCGCGCACGAGGTCGTCGATCATCCCCGTGAGCCCGAGCGTCATGCCGTCGTTCGGGTGGTAGAGCCGCGTCGACGCCGGCCCTGGAGCTCGGCGATCTCGCCTCGGTGATCGTGCCGCCGCCGCCGCCGAAGACGAGGATGTGGCCGGCGCCGCGCTCGCGCAGCATCTCGACCGCGTACTTGAAGAACTCGAGGTGGCCGCCCTGGTAGGAGCTGATCGCGATCGCGTCCGCGTCCTCCTGGATCGCCGCGCGCACGATGTCGGCGACGCTGCGGTTGTGGCCGAGGTGGATCACCTCGGCGCCGCGGTCCTGGATCAGGCGCCGCATCACGTTGATCGCCGCGTCGTGCCCGTCGAACAGCGATGCCGCAGTCACGAACCGAAGCGGCGGCCCGTCGATCTCCGCGCTCTCGTGGCGAGTCTCGCTGTCGGCAGCGTGATGCTCATCCTCGTTCTCCTTCGAGCTGGACCAGCCTAGTGCGACCCATAGAATACGCGACCTTTCAACTATCGGAAGGTCGCGTATCTGTCACGAGTGCGCCCGCGAAACGAGAGGATGCAGACATGACGATTGATCGATTGGCAGTGGTCGGGAGCCGGGTTCATGGGCTCGGGGATCGCGGAGTCGGCCGCCGCTGCCGGGGTCGCGGTGACCGTTTACGAGCCGGAGCAGGCGCCGCTGGAGCGCTCGCGCGAGCGGCTGCACGATTCGGTCGCCGCGCGCGGTGGAGCGCGAGAAGCTGCAGCCAGGAGGACGCGGATGCGCTGATCGGCGCGGATCACCTACACGACCTCGATCGAGGACCTGCGCGGGGTCGACGCGGTCGTCGAGGCCGTGTTCGAGGACCCACGGGTGAAGGGTGAGATCTTCAGGGAGCTCGACCGCCGCTGCCGGACGCGCGCTTCCTCGCGTCCAACACCTCGTCGATCCCGATCGCCGAGCTGGCCGCGTACACCGACCGCCCGGAGCGCGTGTCGGTCTGCACTTCTTCTCCCCGGTCCCGGTGATGAAGCTCGTCGAGGTGGTCGTCGGCTCGACAGCGGCACGACGCGTGGACGCGCGCGGAGGCGTTCGCCACGCGATCGGCAAGCACCCGATCCGCACCAAGGACCGCGCCGGCTTCGTCGTCAACATGCTGCTGGTCCCGTACCTGATGGCCGCGGTGCGCATGTACGAGGAGGGCTTCGCCAGCCGCGAGGACATCGACGACGGCATGCGTCTCGGCTGCGGGCACCCGATGGGACCGCTGACCCTGTGCGACTTCATCGGCCTCGACGTGCTGCAGGCCGTCTGCGACTCGCTCTATGACGAGTTCAAGCGACCCGAGTACGCGGCGCCGCCGCTGCTGAAGCGCATGGTCGTCTCGGGCCATCACGGCCGCAAGACCGGCGCGGCTTCTACGAGTATGGGAGTTAGAAGTCCCCCGCGTCGCGCCTGAGCGGCTCGAGCGTGTCGAACAGGACCTCGCAGGACTCGGGCGACAGCGGCCCCATCCCAAAACCGGCGCCGTTCAGGATCTCGGTGGCCCGCTCGGCGACCGTCCTGCCCTGATCGGTGATCCGGGCCAGAATCGTTCGACGGTCCTGCTCGTGGGCGACGCGGCGACGTAACCGCGATCCTCAAGCTTGTCGATCACGTTCGTGACGCTGGCGCGGTGCACCTGGAGTCGATCTGAGAGCTTGCCGAGCGGCATCTCGCCACGGCGGCTGTAGTAGAGGACCATCAATGTCTCGTAGCGCGGGAAGGTCAGGTCGAGCGGCTCGAGCAGCGCGTTCAGGCGCGCCAGCAGGATTTGCTGCGCGCGCATGATCGACGTCACCGCGACCATCTGCGGGGTGGCGTCCGAGCCCCAGTGGACATCCCACTGGCGGCGAGCCTCGGCGATCGGATCGAATGCGAGTTGGCGACCTGTCATCGGCAGAAGGATGACGCCCGAGGCTAGTGAGCGATCCGGTCGCTGAGCGGCCGTTCCTGGAGCGCGAGCGCGCAGGCGATCCCGAAGAGGCCCACGACCGCGGCAACCGCGTACACCCAGTGAAGGCCGCTGAGCAGCGCCGACTCAATCACGGCGGAGTGGTGGACAGAGCCCGACTGCCGCCGCTCACCAGGCGACTGATGTCGATCTTGTTGGCATGTTCGCCCAGGTGTGCAGCGAGGTAGGACTTGGCGCGGCTGGCCAGCAGTGCGCCGAAGATCGAGACCGCGAGGCTCGCGCCGATCGCCCGCATCAGATTCATGGTGGCGGTCGACGAGCCGAAGTCCCGAGGCGAGATCGCGTTCTGCACAGCGACGAGGTACGGAGACACGGTCATTCCCATGCCGATTCCGCCGAGAACGAGGATCGCGCACAGAGCAACCCGGCTCGTGGAGTCGCGCTCAAGAGGATCAGCAGCGCAACTCCCGCGGCCGCACAGCTTGCGCCGATGATCGGGAAGATGCGGTAGCGGCCCGTGCGTGTGATCAGTCGCCCGGCGATGACCGAGGCGACGACCCAGCCGACCGTGTAGCTCATCGTCGTCAGGCCGGAGATCGTGGGCGTGTCGCCGCGTACATCCTGCAGGTAGACGGGCATGTAGATCGAGACGGCGAACAGCAGCGCGCCGACGACGAAGTACGCCCAGCATCGCGGTCACGAAGATCCGGTTGGAGAGCAGCGCCACGGGGATGATCGGCTCGCTCGCGCGGCGCTCGATCAGCGCAAACACGACCAGTCCGAGGAGGCCGGCCACGAACGGCACGACGACCTGCGGGGAGGTCATCGCGTAGGTGGTGCCCGACCACGCGCACGCGATCAGGATCAGCGCGAGCGAGAGCCCGAGTGTCGTCGCGCCCGCGTAGTCGATCCGGTGGTGCTTGCTCGGCACGTGCCCCATCGTCTTGATCACAACCACCAGCGCCAGCAGACCCAGCGGCAGGTTCACATAGAAGATCCAGCGCCAGGAGATGGCCTGGGTGAGCGTTCCTCCCACCAGCGGTCCGGTGACCGCCGCGATCCCCCACATGGCTGAGACATAGCCCTGGTAACGGCCGCGCTCACGCGGCGAGTAGAGGTCGCCGATCGCCGCCTGGGCCAACGGGATGAGCCCGCCGGCCCCGATTCCCTGAACAGCACGGAAGGCGATCAGCTCGTTCATCGAGGTGGCCAGACCGCTGAGGGTCGAGCCGACCAGGAAGATCGAAATCGCGACCGTGAACAGCAACCGCCGGCCGTACAGGTCAGACAGCTTCCCGTACAGCGGGATCGTCACCGTCGAGGCCAGAAGGTAAGCGCTGACGACCCAGGAGAGGTTGTTGAAGCCGCCAAGATCGCCGACGATTCGCGGCAGCGCCGTCGAGACGATCGTCTGATCGAGCGCCGCGAGCAGCGTTGTCAGCAGGATCGCGCTGAAGGCCAGCCTGCGCGTGCGTAGGTCGCCGGCAGTGACGCGCGTGTCCTCACCGGACGCTCGCTGCGCCGTCGGCTGTCGGCTGCTGCTCAAGCGTCATCCGGGTCAGTTTCCCTGATCCGGCCGCGTTGGCTACTGCAGCCCACCCCGCGTCGCGGTTATCTGCTCGGTGTTGAAGCCGAGCCAGTGCATGCGGCCGACGTAACGCGCGTGCTCGATCTTGAAGCAGCGATCCATGACGACTGTGACGCCGCCCTGCTCGGCGATGCCGGCAGCCTCCAGGTTGATCACGCCGAACTGCGCCCACAGCGCCTCCGCCCCGATGGCGACGGCCTCCGTCGCGATCCCGGGCAGGGCCTCCGGCGCCCGGAAGACGTTGACGACGTCGACCGGCTCGGGCACCTCGGTCAACGAGCCGTAGCTGCGCTGCCCGAGCACCTCGGTCTCCCGCGGGTTCACCGGAATCACGCGGTAGCCATGGCGCAGCATGTAGAAGCCGACGAAATTGCTCGCCCGCAGGGCATTGCCAGAGAGTCCGACCACGGCGATCGTGCGGGCTCGGTGGATCACGCGCTGAATCGTGAGCGGGTCCTGGTAGCGCGTGAGTGCATCCGGACCGGAGTGGACCCCGCCTGCTCTCACCGTCCAACTCACTCACGCGATCGCCTCCAGTGCGTTGCTGAGATCCCAGATCAGATCATCAATCGATTCGAGTCCGACCGACAGCCTGATCGTGCCGGCGGCGATCCCGGCTGCGGCCAACTCGTCATCGCTGAGCTGGCGGTGAGTCGTGCTGGCCGGGTGGATGATCAGGCTCTTGGCGTCGCCCACGTTCGCCAGATGCGACCACAGCTTGACCGCGCGGATCAGGTCCTGTCCCGCCTCGCGGCCTCCGGGCACGTCGAATGAGAAGACCGCTCCTGCACCGAGCGGAAGGTACTTCTTCACCAGCGGCTGATACCTGCTCGACGGCAGACCCGGATAGGTCACGTTCAGCGCATGATCGTGCGACTCCAGGAAGGACGCGACCGCCGTGGCGTTCGAGACGTGGCGTTCCATCCGCAGCGACAGCGTCTCCAGTCCCTGTAGGAACAGGAACGCGTTGAACGGCGACTGCGTGCCGCCGAGGTCCCGCAGTGTCTCCGCGCGAAGCTTCATCAGATACCCGTACATGCCGAAGGTCTCGTGGAACTGCAGCCCGTGATAGGCAGGCGACGGCGCGGCGACGACCGGGAACCGCCCGTTTGACCAGTCGAAGGTGCCCGCCTCGACCACCACGCCGCCGATGCTCGTGCCGTGCCCGCCGATGAACTTGGTCGCGGAGTGGATGACGATGTCGGCCCCCCACTCGATCGGCCGGCACAGGTATGGCGTCGCGAAGGTGTTGTCGACGATCAGGGGCAATCCGTGCTCGTGGGCGATCCCTGCCACTGCCTCGATGTCGAGCACGCATCCAGCAGGGTTCCCGATCGTCTCGGCAAAGAAGGCCTTGGTGTTGTCACGCGACGCTCCGCGCCACGCTTCCAGGTCGTCGGGATTGACCCATGTGAGCTCGACGCCCAGCTTGCCGAGCAGGTGCTTGAACTGATTGACGCTGCCGCCGTAGAGGGCCGATGAAGCGACGACGTGGTCGCCGGGTTCGAGCAGCGTGAACAGCGCACCCGCCTGAGCGGCGATCCCGCTGGAGAACGCCACCGCCCCCGCGCCACCCTCGAGGCTTGCGATCCGCTCCTCAAAGACGGCGACCGTCGGGTTCATGATCCTCGAGTAGGTGTTTCCGTACTCCTGGAGGTTGAAGTAGGCAGCCGCCGATTCCGGATCCTCGAAGACATAGCTGGCGGTCTGGAAGATCGGCACCGCCCGGGCGCCTGTGTTCGGATCGGGTCGCTGGCCGGCGTGGAGCTGGCGCGTGTCGAACCCGAAGCGTCGCGCCGGAGCCTCGGCTCCCTCGCGTTCGGTCATGCGAGGCCTTTCAGGAAGTGTCTGATGATGGGAGTTTGACGGGCCTCCTCCAGAAGGAAGCAGTCGTGCCCGTACGGAGCGTCGATCACGTGGCACTCGACCGGCTTCCCAAGCGCTTCGAGCGCGGCCTGGAGCTCGAGCGAACCAGCCGGCGGGTACAGCCAGTCTGAGCTGAACGCGATCAGCAGAGCCCGGGCCCGCATGCCCTCAAGCGCCCGCTCGAGCGAGCCCCCACCGTGTTGCCGCGCGAGGTCGAAGTAGGTGAGCGCGCGCGACGTGTACAGGTAGGTGTTGGCGTCGAACCGTCGCATGAACGTGTCGGCCTGATGACGGAGATAGCTCTCGACCTCGAACTCAGGCTCGGTCAGCGTGTAGCGAATGTCATCGGAGAACTGAAGCCGCCGGCCGAACTTGTCCGCGAGCCCCTGGGCCGACAGGTAGGTGATGTGCCCGACCATGCGGGCGACACCCATGCCGTTGATCGTGCCGCCCGCGTCGTAGTAGTGGCCGCCGCGCCAGGCGGGATCCCGCATGATCGACTCCCGCGCGATCGCGTTCCACGCGAGCCCCTGTGGCTGAATCGCGTGGGTGCTCGCGATCGCGATCACCGCGTCGACCTGGTCGGGCATCGTCACGGCCCACTCGAATGCCTGCATGCCTCCGAGTGATCCACCGGCAACAGCCAGCAGCCGCTCGATTCCGAGCTCGTCGAGGAACGCCCGCTCCGCGCGGACCATGTCGCCGACCGTGATCACCGGGAAATCCGACCCGTAGGGCCGGCCTGTGTCCGGTGAGATCGAACTCGGGCCGGTCGTGCCGCGGCATCCGCCGAGCAGGTTCGTGGAGATCACGAAGTAACGGTCGGTGTCGAATGCCTTGCCGGGGCCGATCATCCCGTCCCACCAGCCGAGCGCCTTGCCGACCATGCCATCTCGATCATCGGCGCCGAAGCCGTCGCGCGTGCTCACCCCCACCGCTTCCTCGGTGACGCCCGCCGCGTGCGCATCGCCACTCAGCGCATGACAAACGAGGATGACGTTGTCATGCGCAGCCGAGAGCTCCCCGTAGGTCTCATACGCGATCCGCACATCTCGCAGCTCACGCCCGCACTCGAGCAGCAGCGGCGCCGGAAGGTCCAGGTACTGGGTCTTGACCAGCCCGACAGATCCCGGGCCATGGAGGTCCGCGGAGTCGATCACATGGCCCGAATCTTCTCTTCCTCCCAAGCTCACAACAGCTATTGTCTACTTTCTCACTTGAGAATCTGGGTAATCCGACCTTATCCGACCGGGAGGCACGATGAGCGCAACCGACAGTGGAGTTAACAACGGGGTCAACGTCCAAGCATTGCTCGACGCGCGTGAGGTCCTCGCATCGGCACCGGAGGCGGCACAGTTCAAGTGGCGGTCCACGACCCGGTGGGAGGATGGCGTTTACACCACCACCAACGTTCAGGGCTTCTTCGGTCTCGGTGAGGAGCACAGCCACAAGACCGAGGCCGTATTCAAGGCCGACCACCCGGAGGTCTTCGCGGCTGAGGATCGCGGGATCACGCCGATCGAGTACCTGCTCGTCGGTCTTGGGACGTGCCTGACGGCCGGTGTCGCCGCGGTGGCCCAGAACCGCGGCATCCAGCTGCGCTCGGTCGAGGCCACGGTGGAAGGCGATCACGATATCCGCGGCATCCTCGGTGACACGGATGTGCGCAACGGCTACAACGGGATCAGGGTCGAGTTCAAGATCGACGCCGACGCGGATCAACAGGACATCGAGGCACTCGTCGCCCAATCACAGAAGCGCTCCGCCGTGTTCGACGCCCTGACGAACCCGACCGACGTGAGTGTGTCCGTCGTCTGAGCGGGTCACCGCGGTTGTCATCGGCGCCGGCCACGCGGGGCTGGCGGCGAGCCACTTCCTCGCCGAGCAGGGCGTCGAGCACGTCGTGCTCGAGCGAGGAGAGGTGGCCAACTCGTGGCTGCACGAACGCTGGGACTCGCTGCGCCTGCTGACCCCGAACTGGCTCGCCCGCCTACCCGGGTTCCGCTACAGCGGAGAGGACCCCGACGGGTACATGACCGCGGCCGAAGTGGCAGGTCTGATCAAGAGCTATGCATCCGCTGCCGGTGCGCCGCTGCGCACCGGCACGGCCGTCAGGTCGCTGGAACGCGACGGCGGCGGATACCGGGTCCGGACCGAGGCGGGTGATCTCCAGGCGCACGCTGTGGTGATCGCGAGCGGGGCCTGTAACAGACCGGTGGTGCCCGCTGTGGCAGAAGCCCTGCCCACGGAGGTCGACCAACTCACGGCGTTCGAATACCGCAGCCCCGCCGAGCTGCGTGACGGTGGTGTGCTTGTCGTTGGCGCCGCGGCCACCGGTGTGCAGATCGCAGCCGAGATCCAGGGATCCGGCCGGGCGGTGACGCTCGCCGTTGGCGAGCACGTGCGCATGCCGCGCACCTACCGCGGCCGCGACGTGCTGTGGTGGATGGACGCCTCCGGCGTCTGGGATCAGGGCCGTCACGAAATCGACGACCTCACCCGCGCACGCCGGCTCCCGTCGCCACAGCTGGTTGGTACCCCGGAGCGCGCGACGCTCGATCTGCAGACGTTGACGGCCGCTGGCGTTGAGCTCGTCGGCCGGCTCGCCGCGGTGCGCGATGGTGAGGCGCTGTTCAGTGGTGGCCTGCGCAACGCGCTGAACCTCGCCGATCTCAAGCTGGCCCGGCTGCTCGACACCTTCGATGAGTGGGCGGACCAGATGGAGCTGGATGTTCCCGCGGCCGAGCGTTTCGCACCGGTCGAGCTCGCAGCATCACCGAGGCTGAGGCTGGACCTGCGCACCGGCGAGATCGGAACGATCATCTGGGCCACCGGCTACCGACCCGACTACTCGTGGCTGAAAGTGCCCGTAGTCGACTCCAAGGGACTACTCCGGCACGACGGTGGCGTCGTCACCGAGAGTCCCGGGCTCTACGCGCTCGGCCTACCGGTGCTGCGCCGGCGGAAGTCCACCTTCATCCACGGAATCGAGGACGATGCCCGCGAAGTGATCGCACACCTCGCGGATCATCTGGCGGGAGCGACTGTCACTCCCCGTGGCGCCGCGCTCAGCTGAACTGGATCACGCTGCGGATGCCGTTCTGGGCCTCCATCAGCTCGAACGCCTCGTTGACCTGGTCGAGCGTGATCCGATGCGAGATGAAGGCGTCGACGTCGATGTCGCCGGCCATGTAGCGGTCGACCAGCTCCGGTACCTGATCGCGGCCCCTCACTCCGCCAAACGAGGAGCCGGCGATGCGGCGGCCCTGGATCAGCCAACGCGGGATCACGTCGAGCGTCTCGCCCTTGCCGGCGACCCCGGCAACCGTGCAGAGTCCCCAGCCCATGCGCGCCGCCTCCGCGGCCTGCTGCATCACATCCACGCGTCCTGTCGCCTCGAACGTGTAATCGGCCCCGAAGCCACGTGTGGCCTCCTGGATCCGGGCCACGATGTCAGGACCGGCCTGCCAGGCGTCGGTCGCGCCCTGGGCCTTGGCCATCTCGAGCCGTTCGTCCGAGAGGTCGACGCAGATGATCCGCTCCGCTCCCTGCAGCCGGCAGCCGGCGACGGCGCCGAGGCCGACCATCCCGGCGCCGAAGACCACGCAGGTCGATCCCGCGCGCACCCCGGCCGTGTACATCGCGGCGCCCAGTCCGGTCGAGAGGCCGCAGGCGAACAGGCAGGCGGCTTCCAGCGGCGCATCGTCGCGAACCTTCGCGAGCGCGATCTCCGGCATGACCGTGTACTCGGCGAACGTCGAGGTTCCCATGAAGTGCCGGATCGGCTCGCCGTCGCGCGACAGGCGGGCCGTGCCGTCCGGCAGGTACCCCTTGCCCTGCTGCTCGCGGATCGCCAGGCAGATGTTGGTGCGCCCTGAGCGGCAGTGCTCGCACTCGCGGCACTGTGGCGAGAACAGCGTGACCACGTGGTCGCCGACGCTGAGTGACTCGACACCGGGCCCGAGCATCTCGACGACTCCGGCGCCCTCGTGCCCGAGCACCGTTGGTGCGTAGCCGGACGGATCGACGCCGGAGGCCGTGTACAGATCGGTGTGGCACACGCCGCAGGCCACAAGCCTGACCAGGACCTCGCCCTGCTTGGGCTCGGCGAGGTCGAGCTCCGTGACGTTCAGCTCGTGGCCGAACTCTTCAAGCACTGCAGCCCGGATCTTCACGGCGCGGCTCCTCTCTGGCTGGGCTCAAGTGATCTCGAGCATAAGGTCGCGGGCCTCGACGTGCCGAGTCTCGCGCAGTAGCACCCGGGACACGGTCCCGCTGACGGGAGTGGTGATGGTGGCCTCCATCTTCATCGCCTCGATCATCGCAACGGGCTGGCCCGCCTCGACGTGTTGGCCCTCGAGCACCTTGACCGTCGCGCTGCCGGCGAACGGGGCGGCGATATGACCGGGCTTCTCCGGGTTTGCCTTCTCGGCCTCCTTGACCTCGACCTGCACGGAGTCGTCGCGCATGTTGATCGGTCGCAGCTGGCCGTTGAGCGTGGCCATGACGGTCCTGTAGCCGTGGTCGTCGGGCTCGGAGATAGCTTCGAGCCCGACGTAGAGCTGCACCCCGCGGGCGACCGTCACGGATGTCTCGACGTTGGGCGTCAGGCCGTAGAGATAATCGATCGTCTCGAGCGGCAGAAGGTCGCCGAAGCGCTTGACGAATTCGTCGCGTTGCCTGGTCGGGCCGGGGAACAGCAGCCTGTTGAGCGTGGCGCGCCTGGTCGCCCGTTCAGCGCCTGGCGCGATCGCCGCGGCATCATCGCGCTCGAGTGGGGTCTCCCCGATGTGGATCTCGCGACCGCTGAGCACCTTGGTCCTGAACGGCTCGGGCCAGCCACCGGGAAGATCGCCGAGCTCGCCGGCGAGGAAGCCGATCACCGAGTCCGGTATGTCATAGCGCTCCGGATGCGCTTCGAAGTCATCGGGATCGGCGTCTGCCGCGACCATCTGCAGGGCCAGGTCGCCGACTGCCTTTGACGACGGTGTCACCTTCGTCGGCCGCCCGAGGATTCGGTTGGCGGCCGCGTACCAGTCCTCGACCTTCTCGAACTGATCACCCAGGCCGAGCGAGATCGCCTGCTGGCGCAGGTTCGAGAGCTGGCCGCCAGGTATCTCGTGCCTGTAGACCCTGCCGGTCGGCGCCGGTAGCCCGGACTCGAACGGCTTGTAGACGCTGCGGACGGCCTCCCAGTAGGGCTCGAGGTCGCTCACCGCTGCCAGCGACAGGCCGGTGTCATGGTCCGTGTTCGCGGTGGCGGCGACGAGCGCTGAGAGCGACGGTTGGCTGGTCGTGCCGGCCATCGGGGCACTGGCCGCGTCTACCGCGTCTGCCCCCGCTTGGGCAGACGCCAGGAGCGTCGCGAGTTGGCCGCCGGGCGTGTCGTGCGTGTGCACGTGGATCGGGAGCTCGGGGAAGCGCTCGCGCAGCGCCCCGACGAGCTTGTGCGCAGCACCCGCACGCAGCAACCCGGCCATGTCCTTGATCGCGAGGATGTGGGCGCCGGTCTCGACGATGCGCTCCGCGAGGTGCAGGTAATAATCGAGCGTGTAGAGATCCTCCGCCGGATCGAGCAGATCGCCGGAGTAACACATCGCCACCTCTGCCAACGCGGTGTTGGTCGCGAGCACGGCCTCGATCGCCGGACGCATCTGGGAGACGTCGTTGAGCGCGTCGAAGATGCGGAAGATGTCGATGCCCGACGCTGCCGCCTCCTGGACGAAAGCCGCGGTGACGGCCTCCGGGTAGGGCGTGTAGCCGACGGTGTTGCGGCCCCGCAGCAGCATCTGGATGCAGACATTCGGGAGGGCGTGACGGATCGCATCGAGCCGCTCCCAGGGATCCTCACCGAGGAACCGCAGCGCGACGTCGTAGGTGGCTCCACCCCACGCCTCGATCGAGAGCAGTTCCGGCGTCATCCGCGAGAGATACGGCAGGATCTGGACCAGATCGCGCGTGCGCACCCGCGTCGCCAGCAGACTCTGGTGGGCGTCGCGGAAGGTTGTCTCGGTGACCGCCAGGAGCTTCTGGGCGCGGAGGTCCGCGGCAAAGCCGGCCGGCCCGAGCTCGAGCAGCCGCTGCCGCGAGCCGGGCGGCTGCGGGGTGTCGAGATCGACCGCCGGCAGCTTGGTGGCCGGATCGATCACGCCGGGGTTGGGCCCGTACGGCTGGTTGACGGTCACGTGCGCGAGCCAGGTGATGACCTTGGTGCCGCGGTCCGCCGACTCACGCGGCTCGAGCAGACTTGGGCGCTCCTCGATGAAGGACGTCGAGAGGTTGCCCGCGACGAAGTCCGGATCGTCCAGAACCGCCTGGAGGAAGGGAATGTTGGTGGCCAGCCCGCGGATGCGGAACTCCGCGAGGCCACGCTTGGCGCGGGTCACCGCGGCCTGGAAATCGGGGCCGCGCGCGGTCATCTTGGCGAGCATCGAGTCGAAGTGAGGGCTCACGTAGACGCCGGCGTTGGCGGTGCCGCCATCGATCCGGATGCCCGCGCCTCCGGGTGATCGGTAGGTGGTGATCCGGCCGGTGTCCGGACGGAAGTCGTGCCACGGGTCCTCTGTGGTGATCCGGCACTGAAGCGCCGCGCCGCGGACGTAGACCGCGTCTTGGGTGAGGCCGATGTCAGCGAGCGTCTCGCCGGCGGCGATACGCATCTGCGCCTGCACCAGGTCGACGTCGGTGACCTCCTCGGTCACGGTGTGCTCGACCTGGATGCGGGGGTTCATCTCGATCAGAACGTGCTCACCCGCCCGGGCGCCCTCGGTGTCGAGCAGAAACTCGACCGTGCCCGCGTTGACGTAGCCAATCGACTTGGCAAACGCGACAGCATCGTGAAGGATCGCCTCGCGGATCCCGCGGTCGAGGCTCGGGGCCGGGGCGATCTCAATGACCTTCTGGTGACGACGCTGGACCGAGCAGTCGCGCTCGAACAGGTGGATCGTCGAGCCGCCGGCGTCGGCGAGGATCTGAACCTCGATGTGGCGCGGACGCAGAACGGCCTGCTCGAGGAACATCGAGGGGTCACCGAACGCCGCCTCCGCCTCGCGCATCGCCGACTCCAGCGCAGGTCCGCAGCTCGTCCTTGGTCTCCACCCTGCGCATACCGCGACCGCCACCGCCGGCGACCGCCTTGGCGAAAACCGGGAAGCCGATCTCGCTCTGCCGCGTCGATCAGCGCCTGGACGTCGGTGGTTGCCGGACTCGACGCCAGAACCGGGACTCCCGCCGCTGCAGCGTGCTCCTTGGCCGTCACCTTGTTGCCGGCCCGCTCCAGCACCTCCGCGCTCGGCCCGATGAAAGTGATGCCCGCCTGCGCCGCCGCGCGAGCGAGGTCCGGGCTTTCCGAGAGGAAGCCGTAGCCCGGATAGATCGCATCGGCCCCGGACAGCTTCGCGACGCGGATGATCTCGTCGATGTCCAGGTGCCCTCTGACCGGATGCCCGCGTTCACCGATCAGGTAGGCCTCATCGGCCTTCTGGCGATGAAGCGCGGCGCGGTCCTCCCAGGTGTAGACCGCGACGGTCCTGGCTCCGAGCTCGAACGCTGCACGGAACGCCCGGATGGCGATCTCTCCACGGTTGGCGACCAGGATCTTGTCGAACACAGGAGGCCATAAGCTAGTTGCTCTCCACGCCAGAAGGACTCCCGATGCCGCAGGACCTCGATCTGACGACGTTCAGAGTGCTCAGCTTCGACTGCTATGGAACGCTGATCGATTGGGAGGCGGGCATCGCCGGCGTGCTGGCGCCATGGGCTCGCGAGCAGGGTCGTGGAGCTGAGCGATGAGGAGCTGCTGCTCGCGTACTCCGAGCAAGGAGGCCGCGGTCGAGCGGCAGAGTCCGGCGCCGCTGTACCCGGACGTGCTGGCCAGCTGCTTTCGCGGTGCAGGCGAGAAACTCGGAGCGCCAGTCAGCGATTCCTGGGCCGAGCGGCTTGCCGACTCGGTCCCCGACTGGCCGGCGTTTCCCGACTCGGCCGACGCGCTTGCGCGGCTGCGGCGCCACTACGAGCTGATCATCCTCTCCAACGTCCACCGCGCCGGCTTTGCCGGGAGCAACAAGCACCTTGGCGGCGACTTCACCGCGATCATCACGGCCGAGGACGTCGGCTCCTACAAGCCCGCCGAGAATCACTTCCGGGCGCTTGAGGCCAAGCTTTCGGAGCTGGGCGTCGACCGCTCCGAGCTGCTGCACGTCGCCCAGAGCCTGTTCCACGACCACGTGCCCGCCAAGCGCGAGGGGTTGACCTCGGTCTGGATCAACCGCCGCCACGACCGTCCCGGCTGGGGCGCAACTCCCGAGCCCAGCGGAGACTGGTCATACGCTGCCGAGTTCAGGTCGATGGGCGACTTCGCCGATGCTGTTGATGAGGCGTTCGCCGGCTCGTGAGCTCAGCTCGGTGCGACTCGGAAGAGCGCGCCGGCGCGGTTCCCACCTTCCTGTGTAGGTGGATCGAGGAAGTAGTAGGAGCCGTCGAAGTCGACCGCGGAGCCAATCCAGACTGTTCCGGTGGGTGGGGTGACCCTCGCCACGCGTTGCTCTTCAAGCTGTCCTGGCAAGAGCCGGAAGACGTTCTGGCTGGTTGAGCCGACGCCGGGGGTCCAGTTGCCGATCTGGACGCAGTAGATACCCGCTGCGTTGCCGAGCACCGTCGCCGGACCCTCACCGGGATCGGTGCAGGGAGTCGAGCCGCGGACGCGGTGACCGCGCATCGTTGCCACCGTGCCGCGCAGCCGATACAGGCGTGGGATCCAGCCCTTTGTCGGCTGCCAGGTCTCGAACCAAACGGTATGGCCGCTCGCGACCAGGAAGCGAGCGTCAAGATCCGGATACCTAGGGGTGCCGATCGTGAGGACGCGTTCTGGATGCCTCATGGCCGCGGCGACGTGGTAGAGGCCATTGGGAGTTCCGGTATCGATCGACGGCGCGATCCACAGCCCGTCGGCGTCGACCGCGAGCAGCGAGCGCACCATCGACGGCATCTTCCAACGCTGCAGCAACCGGCCCGTCCGCTCGGAGACGCGGAACAGCTCACCACCTGCCTTGTAGCCACCCGTCGTCGAGATCGGTGCGTAGATCCAGAGCGACCGCGGGCCGTAGATCGACTCATCCCAGCAGTCGGAGCACTGGTTGTACCGGAACAACACGGGACCGAGCGTGTAGCCGGCGCGGGCGCGCTTGCTGACGACGGCCACGCGTACTGAGATCGCATTGCCCCTGGGCCACTGCCGGACCTCCATCGTCCGCCGGCCGACCAGCGCCGGATCGTCACAGGCGCCGCTGGTAACCGACTTGATGCCAAGGGTCTGGCGGTCGACGGTTGCGACCCGGCACGTGCCTCCGCCCGCGGCCTGCTCGGGAGCGCTGCCGTAGTCGATCAGCAGCAGGCGCCCGCCGGCGGCCGACAACCCGCTGTAGTCCGATCTCAAAGGGAGCCGACGCGAGCTGACGGTCGCGCGACCGGAGGCAGCGCCGGCCCCGCTGCCTTTGCGAGCAAGCGCAAGCGTGAGCGCCGCGCTCAGGCAGCAGGCGAACAGGAGGAGGACGAGCCGGCGACGGTGCCTCCCGGAGTCCATCTCAGCCGTCGAGCGCCTGGGTGAGGTCGGCCCAGAGGTCATCGACATCCTCGAGCCCGACGCTGAGGCGCAGAAGACCGGGAGGGACGCGGTCCCCCTCCCAGCGGGCGCGGGCCTCGAGCGTCGACGCCACGCCACCGAGGCTGGTTGCGTTCTCGATCACGCGCAGCGAGCGCTCGAGCCGGGCCGCCCGCTCTGCGTCAGCGACATCGAAGGACAGCAGCGGCCCAAACGAGCTGACGTAACGGGCGGCAATCGGGTCACCGAGTCCGGGGTAGCGAACCCGCTCGACAGCGGAATGCTCGGACAGTCGCCGTGCCAGCTCGAGCGCAGTCGTCGACTGCCGCTGCACCCGCAGCGCCAGCGTCTTGAGACCGCGCAGGAGCAGCCAGACCGGATCGGGTGCCGCGACGATGCCCGAGGCTCCGCGGAACGCGGCAAGCCGGGCGGCGGTGTCGCTGTCGGCGCAGACGATCGCCCCCAGCAACGCGTCGTGATGGCCCGCAAGGATCTTCGTCGCGCTGTGCAGCACAAAATCGGCACCATGCTCGAGCGGCCGCAGCAGCAACGGGCTCAGCACGGTGTTGTCGACGACCACGCGCCCGCCCGCAGCATGGACCCTCTCGATCACGCGATCGAGGTCGGGAAAGGTCAGCATCGGGTTCGAGCACGGCTCGAGCCAGACAAGGTCCGCCTCCGGAGGCTCCCCCGTCTGATCGAACTCGACCACCTCGAGCCCCCAGCGCGCGAGCTCGCCGCGCAGCAGACCGACGGTCCCGTAGTAGCCGCCATCGGCCACCGCGACCTTTGCTCCCGGCGCGAGCAGGGCGAGCATCAACGCCGTGGTCGCGCCCATCCCCGACGGGAACAGCAGCGCTTCCCCGCCGTCGAGCCCGCCGAGCAGTCGCTCGGCATCGGCGCCCACTGGGTGCGCCACCCGCTGGTAATAGAAGGGGCCCGGGGTAGCGTCCTCGTACGGCGTGGACGGTCGCGCGGTCGACGGCAGAGAGCGACCCGTGGACCAGCTGCGTGTCCGGTTTCACGCGCTGGAGACTAGCCTCTCGGCGGGCTGCGGCCGAAGCGGCGGATGCAGGTTGATGTGCGGATGGTGGGTTTGCTGCGCTCCCGCCGGCTCGGCGACCGAGCCCTCGACGTTCAGGTGCGGAAGGATGCGGTCGAGCCAGCCGGGCAGAGCCCAGTTGCGCTTGCCGAGCAGGAGCATCAGCGATGGGACCAGCGCCATCCTCACGATCGCGGCGTCGAGGAGCACGGCGCCGGCGAGGCCGAGGCCGAACATCTTGATCACGACCTGCCCGCCCAGCAGGAACGAACCGAACACCAGCACCATGATCAAGGCCGCTGCGGTGATCGTGCGTCCGGTGGCCTGCAGACCGCGGGTGACGGCCAGGCGATTGTCACCGGTGCGGTGCCACTCCTCATAGATGCGGCTGACCAGGAACACCTCATAGTCCATCGAGAGGCCGAAGAGGATCGCGAACATCATCACCGGGACGAACGCCTCGATGGGTCCGGTCTGGCTGACGCCGAGCAGCGATCCGAACCAGCCCCACTGGAAGACGGCGACGAGGACTCCGAACGCGGCGCCCGCCGAGAGCATGTTCATCAAGGCTGCCATCAGCGGAATCGCGATGCTGCGGAAAACGGCGGCCAGCAGCAGGAACGAGAGCAGCACGACCACGCCGATGAAGAGCGGCAGCTTGCTCGAGAGGACGCCCGCGAAGTCGGAGAAGATCGCGGTCTGGCCGCCGACCAGCACGCGCACTCCTGTTCCCTTCGCGCTGGCGGGGATGACCTTTGTTCGCAGCGTCGTGAGCAGCGTGCTGGTCGAGGCCGCCTGAGGCGAGCCGACCGGGTAGACGTTGGCGAACACCACGTGCGTTCCGTCACTGGAACCCGGCAGGGTCACGGCCGGTGTTGCAGCGGCAACCCCGGCCGTGTGAGCGACCGCAGTTAGCGTGTGCTGGAACGCCTGCTGCTGGCTCGTGTCGCTGACCTTCGCGACGAGCTGCAGCGGGCCGTTGTAGCCCGGGCCAAAGCCCTTGACGAGGAGCTCGTAGGCCTGGCGCGTCGTCGTTCCGGCTGGGTCTGAACTGGCGTCCGAGGACCCGAGGCGCATCGAGAAGAAGGGAGCCGCGAGCGCGAGCATCACGATCAGGGCGGCGAGCGCGAAGGCGAGCGGACGTGCCTGAAGCGCCCCTGTCCACCTGGCCCAGAAGCGACCGCCGTCAGTGGCGGCGGTGAGCTGGCCGCTCGCGAGCTTGCGCCGCGCACGCCGACCCAGCACGCGGGTACCCATGAGGCCCAGCAGGGCGGGCAGCAGGGTCAGCGCCGCGAGCACGGTGAACGAGACGACGACGGCCGCGGCGATTGCCACTCCGTAGAGGAAGCTGACGCCGAGCGCGAACATCCCGAGCAGCGCGATACACACGGTGATCCCGGCGAACATCACGGCACGGCCGGAGGTGTCGATCGCGTCGACGATCGCCTCCTCCACCGACTTGCCCTGCTGCAGGCCCTGACGGTGACGGGTGACGATGAAGAGCGCGTAGTCGACCCCCACGCCAAGGCCGATCAGGATCGACAGCTGGGAGCTGAAGCTCGCCATCGTGACCAGGTTGGAGAGCAGGCCGATCACGGAGACTCCGACGCCGAGCGCCAGACCGGCGGTAACCAGCGGCAAGAGCGCGGCCAGAACGGATCCGAATACGACGAGCAACACGACGAGCGCGGCGATTGCGCCCAGGCCCGCACTGGAGTCGCTGGCCGGCTCACTCTGCTCGGCGACCTGGCCGGCGACCGCGACCTGCAGGCCGCTCCCGGCGCCGGCGCGCGCGGTGTTGACGAACTGCTCGGCCTGGGTGGTCGTGAAGCTCGTCGCTAGCTTGGTCATGGTCACGGTCGCAAACGCCACCTGGCCGGACTTGGAGATCTGGGCTGCGCCGGCGGCGGACGTATGGAGACGCGACCGAGGCGACCTCGGGAAGCTTCGCGACGCGGGCGAGCATCTTCTCGGCGCGCTGCTTGACGGCCGGGCTATTCACCGAGCCGCTGTTCACGGCGATCACGATCTGCTCGCGGTCACCCGCGGCCTTGGGCGCGGCCTGCTTGAGCAGCTGCTGGGCGTCAGCGCTCTGGGTGCCCTTGAGGCTGAAGCTGTTGGCGTAGCCCGAGCCGACGCTCGAGAGTGCGCCACCAAGGGCGATCAGGGCAACCAGCCAGCCGGCGACGACGGTCTTGCGGTGCCTGACGCACCAGGTAGCGAGCTTTCTCATGGTCGACACACTAGCGCAAAAGTGCAGGCGTCTGCAAACTTGCGGATAAATGCTATTTTATCTATGATTCGTTTATGACCGAGGGCCCAGGACTCAGAGAACGCAAGAACGCGCGGACGCGCGATGCGATCGAGCGGGCGGCAGCCGAGCTCGCACTCGAGCAGGGTTACGACCACACCACCGTCGATCAGATCGCCGAGCGCGCGGATGTCGCGCCGCGCACCGATCTATGTGCGCTACCCCACCAAGGAAGCGATCCTGTTCAGCGGGTCAGACGGGGAGGCGTCGTTTCGCGAGTGGATCACCGGCACCGACGACGACCTCGTCGACCGGCTCGGGCGGTTTGTCCAGGCGCGCGTCGCCGCAGGCCAGGAGAACGCGGAGCTCGAGCGCCTGAAGATGCGGGCGATCTGGACCGACCCCTACCTGCGACGGGTGCTGCGCGGCAAGCTCGAGGATGCCGAGCAGCTGATCAGCGCCAGCCTCTGCAGCCGAACTCGGCCTGCCTGCCGATGACTCGGGCCCGCGCGTCTTCGCGGGCGCGATCACCGGCCTCTTCATCAACGATGGCCGAGAAGGCCGTCGAGCATCCGGACAGCTTCGATCCGCTTGCCGAATGCGCTCGCGGGCTGCTGTTCCTGCGCGCCGGCCTGGACGCGCTGAAGCGCGACGCAGCCGCAACCGCCGGCGAGTGACACACTTCATCCACCAGAGCCGACCAGGAGTGTGCCGGTGAGTGCTTGGCCGTCAGTCGATTACCAGGACTGGACCGAGACCTGCGACACGCTGCACGCGCATTCGCAGGTGATCGGAAAGCTGGCCGCCGCGCTCGCGGCGCCTGAGCCGCAGCTTCAGCACACGGCGCTGCGACTGACCGCGCGCGGCTATGAGACCCTCGACCTCCCGGCCGCCGACGGCTCGGGGGCGGTCGTGTTCGGACTCGATCTCCACAGCCATGAGGCGTTCGCCGAGCACAGCAACGGCGCGAGCCGCCGGATCGCACTGACACCCAATCGCTCCGTGGGCGAGGTGACACGCGAGGTGCTCGAGGCGGCCACCGAGCTCGCGGGCCCGGTGAAGATCGACCCCGCCCCGCAGGAGGTGTGGTGGACGGCTCCGCTCGACGAGGATCGGGAGCACTCAAGCTATGACACGGACGCGGTCGAGCGCTACTTCGCCGCGGCCACCAATGCGGCGCTGGTGCTCTCTGCGTACCGAGCCCCGTACCGTGGCCGTTCGACCCCCGTCAATGCCTGGTGGGGATCGCTTGATCTCGCCGTCAGCCTGTTCTCCGGGGCGCCCGCCGATCCGCCGTCGGCCGACTTCATCATGCGCAACGCGATGGACTCACAGGAGGTGGCCATCGGCTGGTGGCCGGGGGATCCGCGCTATCCGAAGGCTGCCTTCTACGCCTACGCCTACCCTCCTGTCGAGGGCTTCGCCCGCTCGTCGCCCTCGCCCGATGCGGCTCGGTGGGATGAGAGCCTCGGCGAGTTCGTACTCGACTGGAACGACGTCATCTCGAGCGCGGATCCACACCAGACCGCGCTGGGTTTTGCTCGCTCGGCGCTACGACACGCCTGTATGGCGTGTCAGTGGGACCCCGCGCTGCTTGCCAGCGCCGAGGCGAACCCGCCACCGATCAGGTGAGCCGACCGGTCCTGGCGCGCGAGTCAGGAGATCGCGTTCAGGAACTTGGCGATGATCGGCCCGTTGACCGGGCCGCCGTTGCCGCCGCCGGTGTCGTGGGTCACGATCGCAAAGGCGACGTTGCCCCGGTAGCCCATCAGCCAACCATCGATCTTCAGCTTCGAGGTCGGGCCGACGCCGTACTCGGCAGTACCGGTCTTGGCGTAGGTGCCGGCCGGGAGGCCCTGGCCGCTGGCGGTGCCGCTGGCGACGACTGACGCCATCATCGTCCGCAGGTTGTCGACGATCGCGCTCGGCAGCGGCGAGCCCGGGATCGTGTCGTCGGGGGCGCCGGCCACGAGGCGCGGGGCGTGGACGACGCCCGAGTCGATCGCGGCCGCGACCGTCGCCATCCCGAGCGGGGAGAAGGTGACGTTGCCCTGTCCGATGGCATCGGCCGCCAGCTCGGTCTGCCCGTCCGGCTTGAGGATGTTGTCCATGAACGCGGGGACGCCGAGCTTCGGCGTGCGCTGGAGGCCGTAGAGCTGGGCGACTGCGGGGAAGTCGGAGGGCGTGAGGTGCGCGGTCGCCAGACCGATGAAGGCGGTGTTGCACGACTCGGTGAACGCCTGCCCGAGAGTGGAGACGGGCGCATCGCCCTCAGCGTTGTGGAAGACCTCACCGTCGACCGTGATCGTGGTGCGGGCAGCTCGCCGGAGATGACGGGTTGAGCCCGTTGCGGAAGAGCGCGGATGAGGTCAGCACCTTGAACGTCGACCCGGGCGGGTACGCGCCTTGGAGCGCGGTGTCGTAGGTGGTGATGGGATCCGAGACGACGGCGAGCACCTGCCCGGTCGACGCGTTGATCGCGACCATCGAGACGTTGTGGTGAGTCGCGGTCGCCAATGCAGCCTCGGCCGCGCGCTGGATCCTGGGGTCGATGCTGGTGCTGACCGGCGTGCCGGCCTTGCCGCTGAAGGTCGCGAGTCGAGTCAGCGGGGTGCCGGCTTGGTTGTCGACATCGATGTGCGTCGTCGGTGTCCCTGCGAGCGTTCTCTCCATGCTGGCCTGGATCCCGGTCTGGCCGACGCTGCTCGCGGCGTCGTACGGAGGCTCCGAGCTGCTTTAGCTGCTCGGCGGTGATCGGCCCGACGGTGCCGACGAGGTGAGCGCTCAGCTGCTGAGTGATCGCCACGGTGTGGCTTGTCCCCTCGAACTGGGTGCCGCGGACGTTGTAGACGTTCGCGGCACCCGGCTGCGCCTTCAGTTGCTCGAAGCGCGCCTGTGAGACCGTGAAGATCGGCTCGAAGTACGTCGGATGCTGCTTGGCGGCCGTCAGGGCGACGCGGACCTGCAGCGGCCGGAGCGCCGGCGGCGATCAGGTCGGCGCGGACCGCCTTGGGTTGTTTGACCCGCTGGCCGACGACGCCGACGACCACCTGCTGCGCCTGCTTGGTGAGCTGGGCGTTCCCGGCGCCAAGGATCGGCGCGCGGGCAGGCCAGGACGCGGCTGACGACGATCGTGTCGCCGGCAGCCGTGAGCTTGGGATCGATCGTCGCCGGCGTCCACTTCACCAGCCATCTGTTGCGTCGCTTCACCAGGCGGACTGTGCTGCTCGATGGACCAGGCGCCGACGTCCGGCAGCTCGTACTGCTCTCTGATCCGTGCACTCGCGGTGGCGCCCGACTTCGCCGTCCTGACGCGGCCGGTGGTGATGGTCGCGTGCGAGACCCCGAGCGACGTGAACACCGCGGAGTTGACCGATTGGAAGTCCTTCGGTGGATCGACCACCTGGGCGCGCATCGCCGACCAACGGCCGCTCTGCCACGCGGCGAGGAACTTGCTCAGCGTGGCGCGCGGCGTCGGCGAGCTACCGCCGCACCCCGCAAGCACGACCGCGAGGATCAGCGCGGCGACGACGAGCGTCCCGAGCCGGACGCTGCTGCGGGAATCTGCGCGGCGCCCGGGCACCGGGTCGAGGATAGAGGCGCGACAAGACGAGCGGTCCATCGTCGGATCAGACGATTTGGTTACGACGCGCGGCTGTCTTCCCTCGTGCCGAGCAGCAGCACCGCCAGGCCGCCGAGGGCAAGAGCGCCGAGCACCGAGAAGGCAGCGACGGTCAGCGGGCGGTGACCATGATCGTTCGGCGCGAGCAGCAACAGCGACGACCACCGCCAGCAGCTGCACGGGAACCTGAATGGCGATGAAGCGCAGCAGCGGCCGTGTGAACACCGCCGGCTGAACCCAGCTGCGCCACGGCAGCCCCAGCGTCAGGGTCGCCAACACGTGGAGCAGGTGCACGCCGGCGAGCAATACCAGCAGCTGCCAGCTCAGCGCCGCGTGACGGCCAAGCTCGCCCAGGGCGAGGAAGACGATCAACAACCAGCCGAGCAGGTACTCCGGCGCCCACGCAGCGAGCAGGCTGAACAGGATCCCGACCGCGAGCCAGCCGCTGGCCCCATAGACGACCAGCGACAGCAGCGACCCCGACAACCGCAAGCGCGAGCCGGACGAGTACGGCCGGGACGCGCGCGTCGGCGGCGGGCGAATCGGGCGGCGGTACGAGCCGCTCGCATGTTCACCGGTGACGCTCCCGCCGATCCAAGCCGTCGCACCGGGCGGCTGAGCAACTGCAGCCGCGCGGCGAGCGGCAGCGACGCGCCGTCGTCGGACCAGCGCAGCAACTCGACGCCGCGCGTCCGCAGCAGCCGGATACGGTCGTCGCGCTCCATCATCACCATGCGATGCGCGACGCGCTCGTACCGGGTGCGTGCGGGCAAAGCGCGCGGGCGGCAGCACGTCCACCGCGATCACCCGGTGCCCGTTGCCGCGCCAGCTCAACGCCAGCTTGACGGGCTGATCGTCGAGCAGGCTGGACAGCAGGTACACGAGCGCCCCCGGTGGCACGATCGGTGGCCGCTGGTGCTGGAAGGCCACGGCCGATGGCTGCGGTCACCTCGATCGCCCGCAGCAGCCGCCAGAGGTGGCGGCCGACCCCCGGCGTGGGCGATCATCCGGCCGCGACTCGAGAGGTCCTGGAAGCCGACGCGGTCGCCGGCCGCGATGTACGCGGCGGCGATCGAGCTCGCCGCCTCGCGGGCGATGTCGAGCGAGCTGATGCCCTTGTCGACGGCGATGTTGCGGCTCCACTCGGCCACCTGCTCACCAACGTCGTCGCGGCTGTCCATGCACGATCAGCACGGTCGCGTCGGCCAATGCGTTCGTTCGACGCACGTAGAGGTCGCCGGCGCTCTGGCCGCGGCGTGCGGTGGCCTTCCAGTCGATCCGGCGCAGGCGGTCACCGGCAGTGAATGGATGGATGTCGCGGAACTCGCCGCCGTCGCCGGCCCGGGCCGACTCGTGCGAGCCGGTCATCCCCTGCAGCCGCCGGGGCAGCGGCAGCGAGCCGATCGCCGCCTGGTCGGGCGCGACGACGCGGCTCGCCGACGATCGGCTCCTGCGGCAGGCTCGCCGCCGCCGCATCCACGCCCAGGAAGCGGTAGTCGAAGCGCACCAGCTCCTGCGGGCCGGAGTGCAGCAGCGGAATCGCTCCAGCGAGGTCGCCGGCCAGCGGCCCGGCGACAACGAGCTCCCGCGCCTCTCCGCCGAGCACGCTGTATCGCAGGACGATCATCTCCGCGTGCCGGGCGGGCTCGATGTCGAGGCTGTAGGCGACCTCGGATCCGCCGCGAGTCGGCCAGCGAGCAGCGTCACCGTCGCCTGCTCGTCGTGCGACCGGTCGCCGGTCCCAGCTGAGCGCCACGGCGGCAACCAGCGGCAGCGCCAGCAGCGCGAGGTCGATACGCGACGGCGATCAGCCCGACTCGCGGCCAGCACCACGGTGACAGCTCGCCGGCGATCAGCCCGGCCGAGCGCGTCCAGCGTCTGCACGGGTGGTCGCAGTGACCTGGTCCGCCGGCGCGCTGTGCGAGCGCTCGGTCACTGCTGGGCTGGCGCGCCGAGCGCCGACCGACCGCAGGCGGCCCGGCGACGCCCGCGACGATCCCGGACACCACGTCGGCAGCGCGCGTGCCGTCCGCCCAGGCCTGGGTGGTCAGTGACAGCCGGTGAGCGAGCACCGGGACCGCCACCCGCTTGATGTCCTCCGGCGTGACGAAGTCACGCCCGTCGATCACCGCGAGGGCGCGGGCAACCAGCATCAGCCCCTGCGATCCGCGCGGCGAGGCGCCGACCTCGATCGCCGCGTTGCGCCGGGTCGCGGCCGCGATGTCCACGCAGTACCTGGCGATGTCCGGCTCGACGTAGACCTGTTCGATCCCTGCCTGCATCGCCGCCAGCGTGGCCGAGTCGATCACCGGTTCGACCGTCGCCACCTCGTGCCGGCGCTCGACGCGGTTGAGCAGGATCTTCGTCTCGCCCTCGCGCTCGGGGTAGCCAACCGCCAGGCGCACCATGAAGCGGTCGAGCTGCGCCTCGGGCAGCGCATAGGTGCCCTCGTACTCGATCGGATTGGAGGTCGCGATCACGTGGAACGGCGACGGCAGCTTGAAGCTCTGCCCCTCGACCGTCACCTGACCCTCGGCCATCGCCTCGAGCAGCGCCGACTGGGTCTTGGGTGAGGTGCGGTTGATCTCGTCGGCGAGGAACAGCCCGGTGAACACCGGGCCGGGGCGGAACACGAACTCGGTCGTGGCGGGCGAGTAGACGAACGAGCCGGTGATGTCAGCCGGGAGCAGGTCAGGGGTGCACTGCAGCCGCCGGAAGTCGAGGCCGAGCGCCGACGCGAGGCTGCGCGCCGCGAGCGTCTTGCCGAGCCCGGGCACGTCCTCGAACAGCACGTGACCGCCGGCGAGGATGCTCGCCAGCGCCAGCTCGACGGCGTCGCTCATGCCGACGACCACGGTGCCGACCCGCTCGAGCACCAGCTCCGCCAGCCGCGCGATCTCGTCTACCGGCAGCGCATCATCGTTCACGGGCTCCTCCCGAGGTTCGATGGGATCGGTCGCGGACTCCGGCGTCGCAGGCGATGGCTGCGGTGCCGGGTAGTAGGTTGGGTCGAGTGCGTCGAGCGCATCGCAGGCAGTGCATCAGCGTTCCCAACCTCAGTCGCCGTCTGCGGTCGAGCACGAGGACGCGGTAGGCACGTCGTGCCGATCCGGTCTCGATCGCCACACGATGGTCGGCATTGCGCAGGTCGAGGCCCTCGAGCGCCAGCCGGCGGCGAGCGATCTGGTGGAGGTGACGCTCGGCCGTGAGCCCGACGAGCCCCCAACCGGTGTGAGCGACGAGGACAGGCTGGACACATCGTTACGCGAGCCTTCGTCTACGGCTTCGCGCTCTACCGGACGCCAGCTGAGATCGCGCGCCTCCGGGGCAGACGTCCCGGCACCAGCTGCAAGCGCCAAGCGACCGTTATCGCGCATCCGAGCAGGATCGCGTGCCAGACATCCGCCCCGAAGTACCAGCAGATCGCGGCGTCGACCAACACTGCCGCGCAGCGTCCGGATCGCCTCGCGGCGCGTGCGGCCAGCGCAGCATCTCGCATGAGCGTTCGCCGGTGCACCTCAGCGGCCCCCGGCCGCGGCGGCACCGTCAGCTGCGCGCCAGACTCGCCAGCAGTTGCTGGAGCGCGTCCCGTACGGCGGCGACGTCGTCGGCGGTCACCGGATGATCCCCGAAGCGGGTCCGCAGATAGAGCCGCAGCAGCGTCCGCACCGCGCGGTCGTCAGCGAATGCGCGGCTCAGGATGCGGGATGTGAACTCCGTCGGAGTCTCGGACGGGCGCGCACGATCCCGGATTCCTCGGCTGTCTCCTGCAGCCCGAGCCAGGCCCGCACGACCGCATCCGCAGGTTCGCGCTGCTCGTCGAGCTGCCTGTAGGGCGAGCTCGATGCCGGTCAGCAGCTTCTGCCGGCTCGGGCTCCGGCTCCGGCTCGACCGGGATCACTCGCGTCGCCTGAACGGACGCCGCATGAGGAGTGGGGGCGGCCGGCAGCCGACGACGACTCCACAACCGCCAGAGCGCCGCGGCGACGCCAGCCAAAACCGCCACGATCGCCAACCCGATGAGCCATGGGGGCAGAGTTGCCGGACCGCTCTTCACGAGTGGGCGCCTAGGTTGCGCCACCTTCACCTTGGTCGAAGGCGGAGGTACCAGTCTCGTGTGGCCGGTGCTCCCGAGACGTGGATACCAGCGCGGGCCGGTGAAGTGGGAGGTGCCGCCGATCCCGGCGGCCACGATCACAAGCACGACCAGCAGTACGGCGAAATAGAGGGTGCGGCCAGTTCCCGTTCGTGCCCCGATGCGCAGAGAGTTCCGCAGGTCGTGAGCCACGTGTCTGAACTTATCGAAGGTGGGTTCAGTTTGGCCCGCTTGCTGCCGATTAACGCCTGGGGCGCCGAGCGAGTGCGCGCGGAACAGCACACCAAGTCCACGGATGGAGCGAACCTTGCCACGCACATGGAGAGCCGTACTTCAAAGCCTGGGTCTAGCTGAGCCGCTCACTGCAGGCACGCTTGGGACAGGTCAGCTGGACGGCCTTGGCGCTGTCCCTGCCGGAGCGACTGTCGATCGGCGCACGCGCGCCAGGAGCAGTGTCCAGAACGATCGCCGGGCGTTGGGGCGCACCGGCGAGCGTCCGACGGTCAGCGTTGTGATCCCCACCCTGAACGAGGTGGAGAGCCTGCCGTGGGTCATCGAGAATCTCCCCGAATGGGTCCACGAGCTGGTGATCGTCGACGGCTTGTCGACCGACCGTACCGAGAATCTCGCGCGGAGTCTGCGCCCGGACGTGGTCGTCGTGCACCAATACCAGCGCGGCAAGGGCGCCGCGCTGCGAGCCGGGTTCGCCGCGGCCAAGGGCGAGATCGTCGTGATGATCGACGCCGACGGAAGCACCGATCCCCGCGAGATGAACAGGTTCGTCGAAGCGCTCGAGGACGGCGCCGACTTCGTCAAGGGCTCGCGCCATACGGAGGGCGGTGGTTCTGCTGACTTCACCTGGCTGCGGGCTGCCGGAAACAAGATGTTCGTGTTTGCCGCGAACGCGCTCTACGGCTCCCGGTTCACCGACCTTTGCTACGGCTACTGCGCGTTCTGGCGCCGCCATGTCGAGGACCTCGGTCTCTCGGCCGACGGTTTCGAGATCGAGACGGAGCTGGTTCTCGGCGCGCTGAAGGCAGGGCTCGAGATCCGGGAGATCCCCAGCTACGAGCTGGAGCGCCGTGCCGGGACCTCGAATCTGAACGCCGCCCGCGACGGTCTGCGCGTGCTGCGAACGATGCTCGGCCGCGACCAACACCGTCCTGAGGAAGCGGTCCACTTCACTCTGCGCAAGGTTCACCTGCCCGTCTGGCGTACGGACGGCGTACCCACGGACGGCGAGCGCAGGAGCGTGGACCGCCGAATCAAGAGCCCGGAGATCACCGGCTATGTCGGACCGGAGCGCCGCAAGAGCAGCGAGCGCCGCGAGGTCGTCGGAACGGTGGTGGCCTACCGGGCCGTCTACGGCCGATCGACGGCCGTGCGCCTGACCGCCGAGAACGCGCCGTCCGAATTGTCGGAGCGCGAGCGCGACGATGAGGCCGCCTGAGGCTGTAGCTGGCAGGGGCACTGGAGCTAGCCAGGAGCTAGCCGGACTGCTGGAAGTAGCCGTTCTCGCCGGCGCCAGACACGCTGTCGACGTCAATCAGGACCGCCACGCCCAGACGTTCGGAATCCTGCTGACGCTCGGGCTCGACGATCGCGTCGTACACCTCCTGATCAAGTTCCGGAGCAAGCCGTGCGCGGCCTTCGATCGCCAGATAGCGCGCTCCGGGTCCCTCCGGCTCCAGGAACACCAGCGAGACCCGGGGACGTTGGACGATTGCCGCTGCGAGGCCGCTGTCGCGCTTGCGCACCCAGATCGCGAGCTGGTTTGCGCTACGCACGTAGATACTGCCGCGGAAGGAGACTGACGGGCTTCCGTCATCTCGGACGAACGACACGGCAAGCGGATGGCCGCGCAGGACCGCACCGTCGATCGCCGCAACAATCTCGCCTGTCAGGTTCACAGGATCTGGCATCAGGCATCCTCCATCGGAGCGGGGGCAAGGGGCCACCACACTCTACTTCTCTGCCTTGGCGGGGATCGCTGCATGACAGTCGCGCAAGAAGCGGCACTCCGACGGTCGGGTAGTCTGCCGCTCTCCATGCGCGCACTGTTCATCGGCGGAACCGGCACCATCGAGCTCGGCCTGCGTGGGACTGGCGCTCGAGCGTGGCATCGAGGTCTCGGTCGTCAACCGTGGCGTCTCCTCCGGCACCCGGGCGGTCCCGCCGACGGTCGAGGCGCTCGTCGCCGACGCGCGGGAGATCTCGGAGTTACACGCGGCCCTCGACGGGCGCAGCTTCGATGTGGTGGCGGACTTCCGCGCCTTCACTCCAGGTGAGGTGCAGGAGCGACTTGACCTCTTCCGAGGTCGCGTGGGTCAGTACGTGTTCGTCAGTTCCGCCACGGTGTACCAGAAGCCACCCGCGCTGCTTCCAATCGTCGAGTCGACACCACTCTCGAACCCCGGTTGGCGCTACGCCAGCGACAAGATCGCCGCCGAGGACGTGCTCACCGCCGCGTACAGAGACGAGGGCTACCCGGTCACGATCGTGCGCCCCTCGCATACCTACGACGAGCGCACGCCGCCGGTCTACGGTGGCTGGACCCAGATCGATCGGATGCGTCGCGGCAGACCGGTGGTGGTGCATGGCGACGGCACATCACTGTGGACACTTACGCACAGCAGTGACTTCGCCGTCGGATTCGTGGGCCTGCTCGGTGACCCACGAACGTTCGGTCACGCGTTCCACATCACGTCGGACGAGGTGTTCTCGTGGAACCAGATTTACGAGGTCCTCGCTGCCGCTGCCGGCGCACCGACTGCTCAGCTGGTCCACGTGCCCTCGGCGATCATCGCCGAGGCGGACTCGGATTGGGGCGACGCGCTGCTCGGCGATATGGCTCATAGCCTGGTGTTCGACAACACCAAGATCAAGCGGCTCGTCCCCCAGTTCACGACCCTGACACCTTTCCCGGTCGCGGCCCGCGACATCGTGGCATGGTTCGATTCCGATCCCGCCCGGCAGCGGGTGGACGAGCGTCTCGACGCCGTAATCGACAGTCTGCTCGCAGCGTCACCGATGCTGTCGGCGTCTCGAACGTAACTCTTGCGTCTACTCGGGCCGGGCCTAGGTCCCGACCCGAGTTCCTCACTGGCTCTTGTGGCTATTTGCCGGTAAGGAACGGCTTGAGCTTCGCGACGGTGGCGGGGATGGTGGCGGTGGCCGGAACGGCGGGCAGCACTCCATGACCCCCGGCCGCAGCGTCGAAGAAGCTGAAGTGCGTCGCCTCGTTGGCGGCGATCTTCGCTGCGAGCAGGCGCAGATCCGCCGAGCTGAACGTGTTGGAGGCACCAAGGTAGGCCTCCACAAACGCTGTTTCCAGCGCGACGCCGGTGTTCAGCAGGCTCTGGCCGGACTTCAGCACAGACGCCGGGATCTGGAAGCTTGCGTTGGTCAACTTCGGGGTCTTGGAGCCAAGTGCCTTGGCAAGCAACGCCTTATGTGCCTTCTCGTCCTCCAGGGCATGCTGGAAGTAGTCCTTGTTCTGCAGCTTGGGGTGCGAGAACTTTGTGAAGTTCGCGAGGATCGCGGTGTACACGTAAACGGCAAGGCTCTCAGCGGTGTAGGCCGCCTGCATTGTCGAGATGTCGCTACCGGTTGTGCCAGCGGCGGACGCCACACCCGTCAGCGATGCGAGCACTCCCCCGCTGGCGGCGAGGACGATGCCGCCCTTGGCGGTGTTGTGTAGGAACTGCCCGCGGCTGACAGTCGGTTGAACGTCGGTCATTCTGATCTCCTCAGGAGCTGGATTGCGCTTGTGAGAGGTGTTCGCTGGAAGCAGCTCCTCGGATCACCCAGCGTCAAGCAAGAGGCGGCACTGCGTCACGAACGGTGGGCTCCGTGGCGCGGCTGGGCACGAGCGTTGTCGCGTCCGTGGGTGTGGTGTCAGACGTGGCTGTGACGGGCGCGTCCGTCGGTGTGGTGTCAGACGGCGTGGCGACGGGCACAGTCGGTGCCGCGTCCAAATGCTGGATGATCGATTCGCCACTCACGGCGTCCTTGAAGCCGCGAAGGCCATGGCCCAGCGAGCGCCCCATCTCTGGCAGGCGCTTCGCGCCGAAGACCAAAAGCATGACCACAAGCACCAGCAAGAGATGGATCGGGTTCTCTAGTCCCATCATGGCTCCGTTCATTGGTGGCAGGATGCTCACATCTGGATACGAAGCGGCGCTCGCATCGGATCACTTGAGGTGCGGGCGCGTGGCTGCGGATTAGGTTGGCGCCAAACGCGAAAGGGACAAGTTCATGACCGACGACCCAGTGACCAGCGCCGATGTTCAAGCAGCGATCGGATCGGTGGACGGCCAGCACCTTCTGTTGGTCGGGGCCGGACCTGGCCTCGGACTCGCAATCGCCCGACGCTTCGCCACCGGCGGCTACCACATCAGCCTGATCGCGCGCAGCACCGACGGACTCGAGAAGCTGGCCGAGAGCCTGGCCGACACCGGCGCTCGCATCGACACGATCGCCGCCGATGCCAGCGACCCCGACGCTCTCGGTGATCAAATCACGGCCCTGTACAGCGGGCAAGATGCGCCGGGAGTGATCGTCTACAACGCGGTCATCGGAGCTCCCGACCAACTGATGAGCGCGAGCGTCGCTCACCTGCAGACCGCCTACGCCGTGGACGTGATCGGAGCAATCATCGTTGCCCAGCGCGCCGCTCCCGGCCATGCAAGCCGCCGGCTCAGGCACGATCATCGTCACCGGCGGAGGGTTCGCCGACAATCCGATCCCGGTTCTCGCCACCGTCTCGTTGGGCAAAGCGGCGCTTCGGTCAGCCGCAACGATGCTCGGAGCCGACCTGAAAGCTTCAGGCATCCGAGTCGCCACTCTGACGATCCAGGGAGCGATCGTCGCAGGCAGTGCCTTTGACCCGGACCTCATCGCCGAACGCTACTGGGAAGTCGTCCACACCGATGGCGACTCCTGGCAGGCTGAATTCCGCTTCACCGGCGAGTAGCCGACACCGACCCGGCTAGGACCCCAGGCGCTCTCCCGTGACGCTGTCGAACAGGAGCAGAGCGTCATGGTCGACCTGCAGATGGATCGTCTCGCCGATCTGGGGAGACCGTGCCTGCTGGATCCGGACGATGATCTGATCCTGGTCGGCGACGCCTGGCGTGGCGACGCCGCTGGTTGGGGTGGCGCCAGCTTCGACGAGCTCTGCGTATGCGTAGGACTCCGCACCGAGCTCCTCGACGATTCCGACTCGCGCTTTGATCCCGTTGCCCTCGGCTGCGAGCCTGAAGGATTCGGGTCGGATCCCGAGCGTGACAGGACCGATCGGCACCGTCTTGGCGAGTTCAGCGGGCAGTGGTAAGACGGCTGAGCCGACGCTGAGCCCATCTGCGGTTATCAAAGCCGGAATGAGATTCGTTGCAGGCGATCCGATGAAGCCGGCTACAAATGCGTTCTTTGGCTTGCTGTAGAGCGCGCGGGGAGTGTCGACCTGCTGAAGCACGCCGTCCTTCATGACCGCGACCCTGTCGCCCATCGTCATCGCTTCAACCTGGTCATGGGTGACGTAGACGGTGGTCACATCGAGCCTGCGTTGCAGCGTGGCGATGTGCGTACGCGTCGAGACGCGGAGCTTCGCGTCGAGGTTCGAGAGCGGCTCGTCCATGAGAAAGACACGTGGTCGGCGCACGATCGCGCGCCCCATTGCCACGCGCTGACGCTGACCTCCGGAGAGCTCCGCGGGCTTCCGGTCGAGGTAACCCGACAGGTCAAGGAGTTCCGCTGCGTCGTTTACGCGGGCGGCTATCTCGGACTTGCCGACCTTGGCGATCTTCAATGAGAAACCTATGTTCTCGGCCACGTTCATGTGCGGGTACAGCGCATAGTTCTGAAAGACCATCGCGATATCACGGTTCCGTGGAGCCAGGCCGGAGACCTCGGCATCGTCGATCAGAATTGCCCCACTGTCCACGTCCTCGAGCCCGGCCAGCATGCGGAGTGTCGTTGTCTTGCCGCACCCAGAAGGCCCGACGAGAACAAGGAACTCACCGTCATTGACGTCGAGGTTCAGCTTGTCCACCGCCGGCCGGATCGCGTTCGGATACACGCAGGTGGTCTCTTGGAAGGTTACGGTCGCCATTCGAGCACCTTCGGCAATCTTTCGTTGAACCGCCGACTCATCGCTCTACGCCGAGCAGCTCCGGGACGCTGACCCGCTCACCTTGACGGTCGTCGCGCACCGGCACCTGTGCTTCGTCGCGCACAAACAGTGGGATGTGGTCGATCGGAGCATTGGCATCGACCCACACCCCGCCGTCGTGCTGCTCCAATGTCCACGAGTTCGACCAGCGCGCTCCCTGAGGCAGGTAAACCCTCCGCGTGCGGGCTCCGTACTCGGTAACCGGGGCGACCAGCAGGTCAGGCCCAAACAGGAACTGGTCTTCTATCTTCCAGCTCTGCTCGTCATCGGGGAAGTCGACGAACAAAGGCCGCATCGGGGGCAGGCCCGTGCTGCTGGCCAGCTCCATTTGCTCGTGCAGATACGGGCGGAGACGTTCACGAAGCGCGAGCGTCTGGGCTATCAGCTCATACGCCTCCTCCCCGTACGACCAGACCTCGTTGGGGCCACCTGTCTTGTCGTGACCGAGGCCGGTCTGCGGAGCACGGTCACCGTGGAGACGGAACACCGGCGTGAAGGCGGCGTACTGGAACCATCTCACCAGCAGTTCCCGGAACTCGGGGTCGGTGTGATCGCCGCCGTGAAAGCCGCCGATGTCGGTGTTCCACCAGGGGATTCCGCTCATGGCCATACTCAATCCGGCGCGGACCTGCACACGGAGGGATTCGAACGTTGTTGGGATGTCGCCGGACCAGACCAACGCGCCGTAGCGTTGACTGCCCGCCCAGGCGGAGCGACACAGCGATCAGAATCTCGGTCTCGCCCTCGGCAGACATTCCCTCGTAGAAGCCGCGGACGTGCTCACGCGGGTAGAGGTTCGCGACCTCCTGTCCGGCACCGGCGGCGAACCTGAGATCACCGAAGCTGGCCGGCTTGATCTCTGGCTCGCACGCATCGAGCCAGAAGACGCGAACGCCGTGCTCGTAATAGTGCTCACGCACCTGTTCCCAAAGGAAGGCCCGCGCCTCCGGGTTCGTGGAGTCGTAGAAAGAGACCCCTATCGGCCTGTCAGTGCCCTGGTCCTGCCAGTTCGTGACGGCGGGTGTCCCGTGCTCAGTCGCGATGAGAAGGCCCGACTCGAGCATCGCATCGTAGTTCTCGCTGAGCGGGCTAACCGATGGCCAGACAGACACCATCAGCTTGACTCCCATCTCCGCGAGCTCTCTGATCATGGCGCCCGGGTCAGGCCAGTCGGCTGGGTCAAACCGCCAGTCCCCCAGCTGTGTCCAGTGAAAGAAATCGCAGACGATCACTGAAAGCGGCAGGCCTCGCCGCTTGTGCTCCCGCGCGACCGTGAGCAGTTCCTCCTGTGTGCGGTAGCGCAGGCGGCTCTGCCAAAAGCCACTGGCCCAGTCTGGGAAGCAAGGTGCGTGGCCCGTGGCGTCTGCGTAGTTGCTCAGCAGTGCCGCGGGTTCTTCACCGGCTGTGACCCAGTAATCGATCTGACGTGCGCTGTCCGCGACCCAGCGTGTGCCGTTCTCGGCAAGCTCGATGCGGCCGATGGCGGGGCTGTTCCACAGGAACGCATATCCGCGGTTCGATACCAAGAACGGGATTGAGACTTCACTGTTTCGCTGGGCCAGCTCGATGACGAGCCCCTTCTGATTCAGATGACCGCTCTGATGCTGGCCCAGCCCGTAGAGTCGCTCTGCGGGGTATGCGGCAAAGCGCTGCTCGAGCCGGTAGAAGCCAGCGGTTACCGGCTCGAAGCGGCGAGCGCCGGGCCAGTCGAAGTGCATGGGGCTCTCAGCCAGAAGCTCTTCGCCATCTGACGTGCGGGCAAACGTGATAGCTCCACCTTCGGACACCTTGCAAGTGAGCTCGCCGTTCACCGCGGCCACCCCGGTTCCGTCATGTGTCACCCTGGCGCCACGTTCGCTCGAGGGCAGCAGTGCTCCGGGGATGTCGTCCATCAGCCGGTCGAGTCCGACCCGGACCCGAAAGCTGTCTCTTCCCCAGGCTTCGACGCGTACGCGCTCAAAGCCGCTCCTCCACTCAGTGCCCCACTCATAAGTCGTGAACTTGCTCACTCTGCGATTCCTTTGTGTGACGTGCTTGGCCCGTTGCGCTTTGGGCGCCGGCTTCCTATTCCTTGACCGCGCCGCCGGTGATGCCGGCCGAGACGTAACGCTGCGCGAGCACCAACAGCACTGCGGCTGGAATCGAGGCGAGCACCCCGGTAGCCATGACGCGATTCCAGTAAGTCGAATACGTTCCGATGAACCGGTAGAGCCCGACCGTGATCGGGATGATCGAATTGGTCGTCGTGAGCGTGAGCCCGAACAGGAAGTCACTCCACGCGAACAGGAACGAGAACAGCCCTGCGGTGATCAGCGCGTTGCGGCTGATCGGGAGCACGATTGACACAAGTGTCCTCAGTCTCGAGGCACCGTCGACATAGGCACTCTCGATCAGCTCCCGCGGTAGCGACACCATGAACGCTCGCAAAATCAGGACCGCGAACGGGACGGCCAGGGTGGAGTCAGCCAAGATCAGCGCCGGAACCTTGTTGACCAGGTCGAGCTTCGACATGATCTTGAACAACGCGTTGGCCATCACGATGCCTGGAACCATTTGCGCAATCAGCAGCGCGAAGAGCACCATGCCGGACATCCGCAGCTTGAGCTGAGCCATTCCGTAAGCCGCAGGCGCCGCAATTATCAGCGACAGAACCGCTGTCCCTGAGGCGACGATCAAGCTGATGAGCAACGGGTGTGCCTCGTTCGAGATCGCGCTGCTGAACGCAGACAAGGTTGCGTCCGTTGGGAACAGTTCCGGCGGGATGTTGAGGAGATCCTTTGCCGGCTGCAAAGCGACGTTGACCATCCAATAGACCGGGAAGAGCATGACCCCCAGGATCACGATCGCGACGATCGTGCTCCCGATGCCGCCCCGTCGCCTTCCACGGCGGTATGGGCGAGCCGACCGCTTGAAAAGGGTGACGCGGGATGGCGAGCGCGTGGCCTTGAGAGCAGTCACAGTGACGCCGACCCTTGTCGCCCGACTCGAGCGCTGCGGATGTATACGAGTCCGAAGACGAATGCGACGACGATCAGCAGGTTCCCGACCGCCGCGCCCTGCCCGAAGTTGAAATTGATGAACGAGAGGTTGTAGGACCAGATGGTCAGTGTGTTGGTGGCGTTGGCGGGACCACCTTGAGTGAGCACCATGATCACGTCAAAGACCTTGATCGTGTAAATCAAGCCGAGCGTCAAGACGACTGTCGTTACCGGCTTGAGCAGAGGAAAGCTGATGTAGCGAAAGCGCTGCCACGCGTTCGCTCCGTCGATCTCGGCAGCTTCAATCAGAGATTCGGGAATCCCCTGCAGGCCACCGTAGAGAATGACCATGTTGAACGGGATTCCAACCCAGATGTTGACGATGATCACCCCGATCAGAGCGGAGGTCGGGTTGGACAGCCAGTAGATCGGATGACTGATCAGGTGGAGGCTCTGCAATCCCTGGTCGAGAACGCCGTTCTGGGCGTTGAAGATCCACCGAAACACCGTCCCGGAGACGATCAGTGGCAGCAGCCACGGCACGAGCAGGAGCGATCGCAACAGGGAGTTGAGGGGGAAGTTGCGCGAGAAGAAGAGCGCTAGGGCGAGGCCGATTGCGAACTGGAATGCGATCGAGGCCACGACGAAGATCACGGTGATCTTCAGGCTGCTCATGAACTGCGGGTTATCGAACACCGCCGAGTAATTCGCGAACCCGACAAACGGCGCCTGGCCTGTGTAGAACGATGTGGCCGTGAAGTTCTCCAGGCTCATCAGGACGTTCTGCACCAGCGGATAGACAAAGAACAGCAACACGTATACGACTGCTGGAGCGATGAAGCCGTAACGGGTCCACCGGCGGTAGTGGCGCCACCGCCGCGGTCTTGGCTGGCTATTCCCGCTGGGGAGCGATGCCCCCGGGCCGTGGGTGATCTCTCCCCCACGGCCCGGAGCGGACGCCTCAGTTGCGACCATTGTTTCGAGGCCGTACCGCATCGCTCAGGTCGTTACTGGCCCTTGGGCACTGACGACTGCGCCGCCTGCAGGGCCTGCGACGGCGTCTTGCTGCTCGAGAGTGCAGCCTGAACCGCCGTCCACAACGCCTCTGAAACGGTGTTGTAGTTCTTGCCGAGGTTCGCCGGCGGGCCCGTGCGGGCGCGCGCGGTGGTGATCTCGGTGCCGAACGCCTTCAACAGCGGGTTCTTGGCCACCTGAGCCTTGGCACCGGCTTCGTTGCTCGAGAGATAGCCGTCGAGGTTTGACCACTTGGTGCTCATCTTCCGTGAGACCATGCAGCTGACCACCTTCTGGGCCGCGATCTGCGTCGCGCCACCTGTGCGGCCAACCGTCCACATCTCCCCGCCAAGCGGAGTAACGGTGTGGTCGCCGGCGGCCGGGACCGGAATCTTCACGATTCCGAAGTTGCCCTTGACGGCGGACTTGTCGAGGACCGGGAGCTGCCACGGGCCGTTGACCATCATGGCCGCATCACCCGAGGCAAACTGTGTCTCGGCGTCAGCCTGCGTCCACGTGACCACTGACTTCGAGACCGATCCGTCGGTGACCAGCGACTGGTAGAAGCTCAAAGCAGCCACCGCGGACGATGAGTCGAGGTTGGCCAGCGTGCCACCGCGGCTCCAGAGGAACGGCTCGAAGTCCCAGCTTCCCTCTTCTTCGTTTGGTGCCGAGAACGCCAGACCATAGGTGTTGCCCTTGGTGAGCGAGCTCGCGTCACTCTTGAGCTGCGCCCAGGTGGTCGGAGGCGTCAGGCCGGCCGCCCTGAAGTCGGCCTTGTTGTAATACAGGGCGATCGTGTTGACGCCCGGAGCGAGGCCAAAGGTCTTGCCCCTGTAGGCGCCGGCAGAGACGATGCTCGAGAACAGTCCCTTCGTGCTGCCGGTGAGCGGCACGATGGCACCCGTGGCCGCGAACTGCTGAACGTCGGGATTGTCAAGCAGCGCCAAGGCCGGGAACGAATGCGCGCTGACATCCTGCAGCAACTTGGGCACGAGCTCGGCCTGCGGAACGCTCTGCCGCTGGATCTTTGCACCGGCTTGCTTGGCGCAGGCGTTCAAAAGCAGTGGCAGCGCCGTGTTGTCCGGCGGCGTGTCGTAGTAGTCGATCTCGCTGAGGGTCACCAGCGACTTGTGAGCCGAAGCGCTCGCGGCGCCAATTCCAAGACTGATCGCGAGCGCAGCGACCGTAGCCATGAGCCCGAGTCCGCTGGCGCCAAGGCGCCCAGGCATTTTGCGGCCGCGTACGACCGTGAATAAACGTCTAGTCAACTTCCCTGCTCCTCTCTCAAAAGGCGAAGTAAACAATACTCGAAACGATTCGATAGCGGGTCAAAAAAAAGACAACCTCCCGCACAAGATTCTCAAATGGCTCCTGCATCACCTCCATCCCCAGCACCCCGTCCGGTGGCATGGGTTTCGCCGTTTTCGCCGGTACGGACGGTCAAGTTGGCCGGCAGCCAGGTCTCACGCGGTGCTGTCGCGTTGTCCAGCCGAGCGCCGAGCAACTCGACGGCATCGACGCCGAGCGCGTATTCCGGAATGCCGACGTTCGAGACTGGTGGCGAGACCCGCATCGCGTGCTCATCGCCGCAGATCGCGACAACCGCCACGTCCTCGCCGAGTGTCCGGCCGAGCCGCCGAAGCGCCTGGGATAGAAACACCAGCGCAACCCCGCTATGCACGATCAGCCCGGTCGGTGGATCGTCGATGTCGAAGAGCTCCTTCAGCGCTCGGTCGACTCCCTCCGCGGTCGCCTCGCACGGCTCGCTAACTAGCGGCAGGCCGACGTCCGCGAGCGCCGACGCGGCGCCGTGAAGCGCGCGCATCGCATAGCCCTCCTGACGCTCGTAGGAAATCGGCGGGCGTCCAAGAAAACCGATCGCGCGGTGCCCCTGTTCGAGCAGATGCTCCGCGCAAAGTCGCCCGGCGCCCCCGAAGTCGAAGTCGACGTATGGCAGTTCTGTGGCGTCATCTGGCTTCCCGATGAGGACCGCCGTGCCCGGCATCCGCTCGATGAAGGGGACCCGCACGTCGTGCAGACCAATCTGCATGAGGATCAGGCCGTCCACCATCGACCCGTTGACAACCTGCTCAATGTCTTCAGCGCCCCGATCGGCCGTGAGCAGCAACACGTTCATGTCGCGGTCGCGCGCTCCATGGAGGACGCCCTCAACCACGGCCATCGCTTCGTCCTCACGCGCGCCCGAGCGGAACGGCATGACGAGCCCGATGATCCCGGTGCGGCTCGAACGCAGCGCGCGAGCGCCGGCGTGCGGCCGGTACCCCAGCTCCTGGATACTGAGCTCGACGCGCTCCCGAGTCTCGGTCGAGATCGAACGCTTACCGGTCAGCACATATGAGACAGTGCTCGGCGCCACGCCTGCATGGCGGGCGACGTCCGTGATGGTGGCAGTTATGTGGGTTCGCTCGTCCATTGCTCGATTGCTCGAATCGATTCGATTCGTGCGTATTGATACCGCTGGGAACGGGCCGTGTCAAGCCCTCCTGTCGCAATCGGCGGACGAGTTGGGCTGAACCGGTGGCGCCGATCGGGCGGAATCCCTAGACTCGCTCGGATAGCGATCGAATCGATTCGATCGCTGAGTCCAACTACCGACGAAGTTTTTTGAAGGAGAGAGATGACACCCACCCCGTCGCGTGATGACAGGTTTTCGTTTGGTCTTTGGACGGTTGGTTATGCGGGTGGGGATCCGTTTGGTGGTCCGACGCGCCGGGTCGTTGGATGTGGTGCATGTGGTGGAGCGGTTGGCGGAGATGGGTGCGTGGGGGTTGACGTTTCATGATGATGATCTGTTTGCGTTCGGGTCCAGTGATGGCGAGCGGCGAGGCAGATCGATCGGTTGAAGCAGGCGTTGGCGGATACGGGTTTGGTGGTGCCGATGGTGACCACGAACCTGTTCTCGGCACCGGTGTTCAAGGATGGTGGGTTCACGTCCAATGACCGGTCTGTGCGACGGTTCGCGTTGCGTAAGGTGCTCAGGCAGCTTGATTTGGCGGCCGAGTTGGGTGCCGGGGTGTTTGTGATGTGGGGTGGGCGTGAGGGCGCCGAGTACGAGCACTCAAAGGACATTCGGGCGGCTTTGGAGCGCTACCGCGAGGCGGTCAACCTTTTGGCGGAGTATGTGACCGATAAGCGCTACGAGATCAGGTTCGCGATCGAACCGAAACCGAACGAGCCGCGCGGCGACATTCTGCTGCCCACGGTCGGGCATGCGTTGGCGTTCATCGACACGCTTGCAGCGCCCCGAGCTGTTTGGTGTCAACCCGGAGTTCGGGCACGAGTTGATGACCGGCCTGAACTTCGTCGCCGCGATCGCGCAGGCACTGGAGGCCGGCAAGCTGTTCCACATCGATTTGAACGGGCAGCGCGGCATCAAGTACGACCAGGACCTGGTGTTCGGGCACGCCGACCTGTTCCAGGCCTTCGCGCTCGTTGACCTACTCGAACACGGCGGCCCCGACGGTGGGCGCGCCTACCACGGCCCCCGCCATTTCGATTACAAACCCTCACGCACCGAGGATGAAACCGGGGTCTGGGAATCCGCCGCCGCGAACATGACCAACTACCTGCTCCTAAAAGAACGCTCAGCCCAGTTCCGCGCCGACCCCAACGTCCAGGAAGCACTCGCGGCAGCCAAAGTCGATGAGCTGCGCCAACCCACCCTCAACACCGACGAAAGCTACGAGCAGCTACAAACCGACCGCAGCGCCTGGGAAGACTTCGACACCCAATCCCACTTCAACGCCAAAGGCTACGGGTTCGTCAGGCTACAACAACTCGCAACCGAACACCTTTTAGGCGCGCGCTGATGGTGTCTGGCGCAGCGCGCGATCAGCGTCGACGAGAGATGAACGGCTGACGCTCATTGCGACCACTTGCTCAGTCGCACTCGGGCGTCCGTTCGCGGAAGGCGGGAGTGGGCGTGTGGTATGTTTGTTAACGAACCAGTGCACCACAGCCGTGGTTCCGCTTCTTGTTTCGCCGGGATTGCAGGTCAGACTGCCCGGCGCGCACAGAATTACTGGTTGCTCTCACTCATGAGAAGGAAGCGTTCGCGTGTCGTGGCATGCGTGGAATGGCCCATGAGGCAGTGCATAAGCCACTACTCATGAAAAGAGGCACACATGTTCGAGCATTTGAACACGCCTGAGGAACTCTTCAGTTACAAGCTCGGCTCCGCGTTGAAGATGGAGCGGGAGCTCGTGGACGTCCTCGAGGGCTTCGAGTCTCAGACACAGCGGCCCGAGATCAAGCAGGCGCTGAGTCAGCACCGTGAGGAGACGCTGCAGCACGCGCGCAACATCGAGAAGTGCTTCGAGCTCCTTGGCCAAGAAGTGGATGACTCGCCGTGTCCGGTGGTCGAGGCGCTGGCGACCGACGCCAAGGCCACGATCAAGAAGACCGACGACGCGCTCGTCAATGTCGTCATCCTGGCCGCGGTCGCAGAGTCAGAGCACTATGAGATCGCCGTGTATGACACGTTGATCGCAAATGCCAACGCTCGCGGCGCCACGGAGGTTGTGGCTCTCCTTCAGCGCAACCGTAACGAGGAAAAGCAGGCGCTAGGGCTGGCTCGCACGACGATGAAGGCGATCGCCCAAGAGGGCATCGCAGTCACCGTCACCAGCTAACTGAAGACGCCACGGGACGCTCGTCATGAGGACGAGCGCCCCGCGAGGGCGTCACCGCATCCGACGATCACCCGCGCCGCGCGAGCGGCGAGCATCAGGATGGAACGCTATGCCTGCGGCACAATGACCGGCGGCGCCAGGACTGAGGGCACCACTGGTGGTGAGGGGACGGTCGGTGGCGAGCGACGGCACGACGGCGGTTGGCGATGCTGTCGGTGGCAGCCCAAGCGGCGAAGATGAGAGAGCCGATGATGCCAGTGACTGTCACCAGTACGCCGGCGGCGGCGGCGGCGGCGACACCGTGCGCGCCAAGGATGAGGACCGTGGCCGCTGGCCCGGTGCTCGGGCCGATCGGTAGCTGGCCGACGGTGAACATGACGATCAGCAGGGCCATCGAGTCAAAGATCGAGACGTGGACCCCGACGGCGTGGAGCATCAGCCAGTTGCGCAGCACCTGAGCGCACACCGCCAGCAGCGCGAACGTGATCAGGCGGCCACGACTCTGCATCCGCAATACGGCGAGCCCCGCCCCAAACCCCTGGCGGTGCCGGTCCGAGAAGCGTCTGAGCAAAACGATAAGACCGACCATCAGCGTGATGATGATGGCCGGCACCCACAGTGGCACGCCAAGCGGCGCGACAAGCGTGAACGAGAACAGTGCTACGAGCGCCAACTCGACCGTGATGATCGGCACCTCAGCTGCTATCAGCGCCGGCGCCCGCGGCGTCGTCAATGGCGCCGCCCTTCGCACCGACGCGATCCGTACCGCCATCCCGAACGAGCCGTTGACAATGCTCGCGACGCAGCCGAACGCGGCCGAGCGAAACAGCACCCGGCGACCGACGGTGCCCCCGGCCGCCCGCACGCAGATGGTCCATGCCTCCGTGCGGCTCAGCAGCGCGCCGATCTGGAGCAGCACGGAAAGCCCGACGAGGGTAAGTGGGGCCGTTCGCAGGGCCGCACTGAACTGCGAACCGTGCCCGGCTAGCACGTAGACCAGCAGGGCGGCCACGACGACAGCCCCGCCGACGCTGACAGCGATCCGGCGGCGCATCGAGGAGACGCGAAAATCACTTTCGACGCCGCCATCACAAACGGCGTCTTGCGGGTCCAGCTCAAGAGTCACTAGGGTCGGCCTACGCGGTTGGGGTGGTCAAGACGTGCGGCGACTGAGCGCATTGCGCGTCAGGCTCCTGCTCCCTGTTAACGACCGTACAGCGGCTGACTAAAGCCGCCCTGTGCGGCAGAGACGCCTAACACGATCGAAAAGCGACGCCGACCTAGCGGATACTCGAGCGCTCCATCGCTCCGCGAACGCTGAGCAGGTGGGCTTCCATCGCGGAGCGCGCAGCGTCCGGAGATCGGGGCCAGGATCGCCTCGATGATCGAGCGATGCTCCTGGGCTGCGCGCGAGACGGCCCCGGGCTGACGCACCGTGACTTCCCGGCTCTTACGCCCCAATGCGTTCAAGCTCCTTGCGATGGCTTCGAGGAGCTCGTTGCCGGCAGCCTTGACGGTCAGCTCATGCAACTCAACGTCGAGTTCGAGGATCTGTGCGCGGGTGAGGCGACGACGTTCACGGGAGAGCACTCTCCAAACGTCTCCCGCTGCTCCTCGTTGGCTCGGTCCGCGGCCAGCGCCGCGGCGAGGGGTTCGAGCGCCAACCTGACTTCGAACAGGCTGCGACTCGTCAGGTTGGTCAGCTCGAGGGCGAATCCAAGCGGCTCAAGCAACTCCGAGACCGCCAGCGAGGAGACGTAGGTTCCCGACCCTCGCCTCGTCTCGAGCACGTTCATCGCGGACAGCGCGTGGACCGCCTCCTCTGACGGTCGGTCGACTCACGCCGAGCGACTCGCTCAGGGCGCGCTCCGCCGACAGGCGCTCACCTGGCCTCAGCTCCCCGCGGAGAATGCTTTCCTGGAGCGCCTTGATCGCAACCTGGGTAGCCCCCGGCTCTGGGCCGTCTGAGTCCTGATGCACGTATGAAGCCTATCCACGCGTCACGCCGGACGCTAGCGCTACTAGGAATTGGCCTGGCCAGTTATTGACATTGGTCTGGCCACTTGCGAGATTAATCCTATGACAATTGAGCGTCCTGGAAAGATCATCTGTGTCGGCCTGAACTACGTGGATCACGCCGCCGAAGTCGAAATGCCTCTCCCCAAGCGACCACTGCTCTTTGCGAAATGGCCCAGCGCAATCATCGGCGACGGCGACGACATCGTGATCCCTCAAGGCGTGGACAATGTCGATTATGAGGCTGAACTAGCGGTGATCATCGGACGACGGACGCGAGACGTTTCGACCGCTGACGCGCTCGGCTCGGTCGCCGCTTACACGTGTCTGAATGATGTCTCCGCACGTACAGAGCAGATGGCTGACGGGCAATGGACGCGCGCCAAGTCATTTGACACGTTCTGCCCATTGGGACCAAGCGCCGTCCCAGCGAACGAGATCAGCGATCCTGGGTCTCTGCGCATCAGCTGCCGCGTCAACGGAGAGACCGTCCAGGACGCGACGACCGCCGACCTGATCTTCGGCATAAGCGAGCTCATTGCGTACATATCGCGCGGCGTCACGCTCGAGCCCGGCGACATCATCGCAACCGGCACGCCACCCGGAGTCGCTCTGGGACGGCCTGGCGGGCACTACCTCTCGGACGGGGACACGGTCGAGGTAGAGGTTGAACACATCGGCATTCTGCGCAACACGGTCCGTTGCGAATAGGCCTGTTCGTAACCTGCCTCGGAGAGGCGCTCAGCCCCGACGCGCCAATCGCGACCGTCGCCATCCTGGAACGACTCGGGCACCAGGTGATCTACCCGACCGACCAGACATGCTGCGGGCAGATGCACACCAACAGCGGCTATCCCAGCGCCGGCGCAGCTACTCGCCAAGAAGCTCATTGCTGCGTTCGACGACTGCGATGCGATCGTCGCGCCATCGTCCTCGTGTGTCGCACATGCCCGCCACCACGACCCGGACGCTCCGATCTTTGAGCTCAGCGAGTTCCTCGTAACCCAGCTCGGAACTCTTGACGTCGGTGCCCGCTTCCCCCACCGTGTGGCGTATCACCCGAGCTGCCATTCATTGCGTGTCGCGCGTATCGGAGACGCCCCACAACAGTTGCTCAACCACGTCGCTGAGCTACAGCTTGTCCCGTTCGGTCGAGAGGAAGAGTGCTGCGGCTTCGGCGGCACGTTCGCGGTGAAGAACAGTGGGGTCTCGTCCGCGATGCTCAACGACAAATGTGATGCCATCGAGGCAGCCGGCCCCGAGTACTGCGCCGCGGTCGACGGATCATGCCTTATGCATATAGGCGGTGGGCTATCTCGCCGGCGCTCGCCTGTGCGTCCCATCCACCTTGCGCAGATTCTCGCGGCGCGATGACCGACTCGTTCCCGCGCATCGCCGATCAGGAGCTCGAGAACACCCTCCAGAGGGCGAACCTGCGCCGCGCCACGGACACCATCCGGGCCCGCCGAGCCGAGGTCGTCGCAGAAACCCCGGATTGGGAGGCGCTCCGCGAAGCAGGTCGCGCGATCAAAGCCGAGGCGCTGGCGCGTCTGGATGACTATCTCCTCGAGTTCGAGTCGGCCGCCACCGCGGCCGGGGCGACTGTCCACTGGGCAAGAACGGGCGCCGAAGCATGCGACACCGTTGCCCAGATCTGCAACGCCCATCACGCCACCGACGTAATCAAAGCCAAGTCGCTCACCACTGACGAGATTCGCCTGAACGACAGTCTTGCGGCGCACGGCATTCATGCGCTGGAAACGGACCTGGCGGAACTCATCCTGCAACTCGCCGGCGACTGGTCCTCGCATATCGTCGTTCCCGCGCTGCACCGCAACCGAAGCGAGATCCGAGACATCTTTCAGCGTACGATCGCGCCGGGACTGCGGAGCGACGAACCGGAAGCGCTCAGCGAAGCCGCTCGCACATACCTTCGCGAGCGCTTTCTGAGCAGCGAGATCGGCATCAGTGGCGCCAACTTCGCCGTAGCTGAAACGGGCTCTCTCTGTCTTGTCGAGTCAGAAGGCAACGGACGGATGTGCACAACCCTCCCGCGGGTGCTGATCTCCATCGTCGGCATCGAGAAGGTCATTCCACGGTTCAGCGACCTGGGGGTCTTTCTACAACTCCTCCCAAGGTCCGCGACCGGCGAGCGTATGAACCCATACACATCCATCTGGACCGGCACGACGGCGAACGACGGCCCAGAGGAGGTGCACATCATCCTCCTTGACGGGGGCCGCACGAACGCGCTCGCCGATCCAGTCGGTCGCGACGCGCTGGCATGCATCAGATGCGGCGCCTGTCTGAACATCTGCCCCGTCTATTCGCGGGCCGGCGGCCACGCCTACGGGTCGGTGTACGCCGGGCCAATTGGGGCGATCTTGGCCCCGCAAATAGACGGACTCGACAAGCATGCGTCGCTGCCGTACGCGTCGACCCTGTGCGGGGCCTGCTACGAGGTGTGCCCCGTGAAGATCAACATTCCAGAGATCCTCCTTCACCTGCGCGGCCAGGTCCGACACGGTCTGCGCGAGCGACTCGCGATGCGCATTGCCGCATGGACGCTCGGCGGTCGCCGGCGCATGCGGGTCGCGCAAACGCTCGGCAGGCCGTTTGCCCGCTTTGCCCGGCTGCCCGGGTGGACACGAAGCCGCGATATGCCGCCACTACCAAAGCAGAGCTTCAGCACATGGTGGCGAAGACGTTGAACGCCCGAGATGCAGTCCTCGCAAGGATTCGGAGACATCCGAGCAAACAGACCGGCCCTGTCTCAGGTGCTTACCGAGTGACCGGCTCGCTCACACCAGATCAGCGAACGGCCCTCTTCTGCGCTCGGGCCGCGGAATATCGCGCCTCGGTTGTCTGCACGCCACGTGGCGAAACCCACACCGCGATTGCCACGGCGACCCGCGGGATGCGGGTCGCGATCGCCCCGGGGTTCCCCCGCGCACTGTGGCCAGAGCATGCGGTCGTCGACCACGAGCTGTCATACGCGGAGCTGGACTCTGTTCATGGGGCACTGACGACCTCCACACTCGCAATAGCGGATACGGGGACGATCCTGCTGAGTGGGGATCCCCGAGAAGGCCGGCGAGCCATGACGCTGATCCCCGACACTCACGTCTGCATCGTCGACAGCGACCAGATCGTCGAGACAGTTCCGGAGGCGCTCGGTCGCCTCGCCACGCAGCTATCCAACTGCTCACCCCTCACGCTCATCTCAGGCCCGTCGGCGACCTCGGATATTGAGATGCGGCGGGTCGAGGGCGTGCACGGACCTCGCCAGCTCGTAATCATCGTGACGCGCTAGCGGAGCTTGGTGCTCATCCCCTCAGCGGACCGCGTCCGGCAGAGCGGACCAGAGACGCTCATCGAGACCTGCAGAGATCGCGGAAAGGTCCAGGGCACAGTCGGCCGGCGTTCGCATTCCGACGAGCACCGAGCGGACCGCAGGATGTCTGAGCGGGAACTGAAGAGCGGCGGTGGGCAGCGTCGTTCCGTGCTCCTTGCAGACGCGGGCACAAGCGCGTGCCGCGTTGAGCACATCCAGTGGGGCGGGCCCATAATCAAACCTTCCGTCCGCTGACGGGTCAACCTGGGCAAGCAGGCCGGAGTTGAACGCACCCGCGGCGATCACCGCGACGTCACGGTCGAGGCACTGGTCGAGCAGCGGCGCAGCGGATTGGTCGATGAGCGTCCAACGACCGGCGACCAACAGCACGTCGATGTCTGTCTGGGCGACGAACCGTTGCGCCGGAGCGACGAGGTTCGTGCCGACGCCGGCCGCTCCGATGACCCCCTGTTCGCGAAGCTCCAGCAGTGCAGGCACGGCCTCGCGGAGAGCTACCTCCATGTGATCCTCCGGGTCGTGCACGAAGACGATGTCCACGTGATCGAGGCCGAGTTGCTCGAGGCTGGCCTCGATGCTCCGCAGAACACCGTCCCGCGTGTAATCCATCTCGCGGCGGTAGGTGTCGGGGACATCGAATCCACCGTCTGCGAGGTCAGAGCCGTTTGGAGACGGGTTGGCGACAAGCAACCGACCGACCTTCGTAGAGATCGTGAACTCATCACGCGGGCGGCCACGCAGCGCCGCACCAATTCTGCGCTCCGAGAGTCCGAGCCCGTAGTGCGGGGCTGTGTCGTAATAGCGAACGCCTCCGTCCCACGCCGCGTCCAGCGTGCGCCGCGCGACGTCCTCGTCGAGTGCCGAATACAGGTTGC
>CAWFRF010000028.1:0-13959 GCA_963818135.1 uncultured Actinomycetota bacterium | reverse complement strand
TCAAGCGACCTTGTCGTCGCCAATGTCGGGCATCTTGTTTGGCGACGAATAGACGCCAACGCACTGGCGGTGATCTCAGGCGTCGGAAGAAGAAAGGGATACCGCGCCCCCCGGTGCCATCGGCGCTCAGATGGGCTGTCTGCCTCCCGGGCGCTCACGTGCGCGCCTCCTTGTCTGCGCCGTCGGTGCGAGCAACATGACAGCATGACCCTCCAGGCTCCCATTCCCAGCCTCGAGCTCTCGGCTGAAACGCGGCTCGGCGCTCACCACGACGGCAGCGGCGCGAGCTTTGCGCTGTACACCAGCGTCGCCGAGTCAGTTGAACTGTGTCTGTTCGACGAGTCAGGTCAGGAGCGTCGGTGCGCTCTCCAGCAGCGTGACGGCTCTGTATGGCAGGGCTATCTACCGGACGCGCCAATCGGGCAACGCTATGGGTATCGGGTCCATGGACCGTGGGATCCGGCATCGGGTGTTCGCTGCAACCCGGCCAAGCTGTTGCTTGACCCACAGGCACGCGCGATCTCCGGCGAGTGACGTGGAACTCCGCTGTCTACGGCCATGTGTCCGGCGATCCGTCCAGCCCGGACGACCAGGACTCGGCGCCGTACGTCCCGCGGTCGTTGTTGACCAGCTCGGAGTTCGACTGGGGCGATGATCGGCGGCCCGCTCGGCCCATGGCCGACTCGATCTTCTACGAGGTGCACGTCAAGGGCTTCACGAAGCTTCATCCGGGGTCCCCGAAGCGCTGCGCGGGACGTACGCCGGCGTTGCGCATCCTGCCGCGATCGAACATCTGAATCGACTCGGCGTGACCGCAGTCGAACTGCTGCCGACGCACACCTATGTCAACGACGAGTTTCTGGTCGAGCGCGGACTACGCAATTACTGGGGCTACCAGTCGATTGGGTATTTAGCTCCGCACAACGCGTACTCCTCGGTCGGCGATGGAGGCGGCCAAGTCGACGAGTTCCGTCGCATGGTCCGCGACCTTCACGCGGCGGGGCTCGAGGTGATCCTCGACGTCGTCTTCAACCACACAGCCGAGGGAAGCGAGTATGGGCCGACGCTGTGCTTCCGCGGCATCGACAACGCGGCCTACTACCGCCTGGCAGACGACCCCAGTCATTACGTCGACGACACGGGGTGCGGCAACACGATCGACATGCACACTCCCGCGGCCCTCAGGCTGGTGATGGACTCGCTGCGTTACTGGACAGAGGAAATGCATGTCGACGGTTTTCGGTTCGACCTCGCGGCAGCGCTCGGACGCGGGACGGACAACTTCGACCCGCTTCTCCTCGTTCCTCGATGCGGTGGGACAGGACCCGGTGCTCTCGGGTGTCAAGCTGATCGCCGAACCATGGGACATTGGTGGCTACGACCTCGGTCAGTTCCCAGCCGGCTGGAGCGAATGGAACGGCAAATTCCGCGACACCGTCCGCGATTTCTGGCGCTCGGCGAGCGGGACTCTGCCGGACATGGCCACGCGCATCAGTGGCTCGCCGGATCTGTTTGGCCACGGTGGCCGACGCCCGACGGCCTCGGTGAACATTGTCACCGTCCACGATGGCTTCACCTCGACGACCTGGTCAGTTACGACGCCAAGCACAATGAGGCCAACGGCGAGAACAACCGCGATGGCAACGACGACAACCGAAGCTGGAACTGCGGTGTCGAAGGACCCACAGACAACCAGGATGTCTTGGAACTACGCGCCCGTCAGCGCCGCAATTTCCTGGCCACGTTGATGTTGTCCGAAGGCGTGCCGCTGCTGCTGGGCGGAGATGAGTTCGCGCGCACCCAGCACGGCAACAACAACTCCTACTGCCAAGACAATGAGCTCAGCTGGTTGGACTGGGGCGTGGCCGCTCAGCAGAGCGAGCTGATCGACTTCACGGCGCGGCTCTGTCGCGTGCGCGAGGACCACCCGGTGTTTCGCCGGCAGCATTTCTTCCGCGGCGTCCAGCTCACGACACCGTCCGAGACGACCTCGACTGGTACCGCCCGGACGGCTTGCCGATGAGTCCGCAGGACTGGAGCGCGTCATTCGCTCACGCAGTCACGATGGCGCTGAGCGGAGCGACCGGCGACTCCACGGCCCCTGATGACCCGTTCCTCCTGATGATCAACTCTTGGTGGGAGCCACTTGATTTCAAGGTGCCCGACGCGCTGCGCAGCCTCACCTGGCTTGTCGAGATCGACACCGCTGATCCGGGAGGACACGGTCGTGTCGTGGATCCGTCGGCCGGCGTGTCATTGATCGGTCGTTCGCTGATGTTGCTCCGCAGCCCGCGCTCCTGATCTCGCCCGCTCCGGCGTCAAGTACGCCAGGCCGGCGTCAAGTACGCCAGGCCGGTGTGAAGTACGCCAGGCCGGCGTCAAGCGCGCCAGTAATGTCCGCGCGATGGTGGATTGGGCAGCTGGCCGCTACGAAAGGACAGCTCAAGACCTGGAGCCGGTGGCCGAGGATGTGGTGGCGCGAGCGCATATCCAAGCGGCCGAGCGCGTGCTCGATGTCGCCTGCGGAACCGGGAACGCGGCGCTGCTCGCGGCCAAAGCCGGTGCCGCCGTCACCGGAATCGACCTGGCGCGGCGCCTTGTCGAGGCCGCTCGCCAGCGGGCGACGGCCGAGCGACTAGACGTCGACTTCCTTGTTGGCGACGCCCAGGCCGCTGCCGTTCGGCGACGGAAGCTTCGACGTGGCGGTTTCGGTCTTCGGGATCATCTTTGCCCCGGACCCTAAGCACGCCTTCTCCGAGGTCGTCCGCATCCTCAGGCCGGGCGGACGAGCGCTGATCACGGCCTGGACACCCGACGGAGCGATAGCCGCGATGTCGGGGCTATTCACCCGCGCCGTCGCCGACGCCACCAACGCGCCGCCGAGCGAGCGTTTTGCCTGGCACGAGCCCGAAGCGATCGCGAGTCTGGCCGCAACCCACGCTGTCGATGCCCGCTTCCTCGAGGATGGCCGCGTCACGTTCACGGCGGACTCCGCGGAGGCCTATCTGCGCCGCTTCGAGGACGACCATCCCGTCAGCCAGTTGCAGCGGCCGATCCTCCAACGGGCAGGAACCTACGACGCCGTTCGGGCCCGGGCGCTCGCCGTCCTCACGGCGGCGAATGAGTCGTCCGACCACTTCGCGGTCACCAGTCGCTACCGCGTGCTCGCGCTGACCAGGTAGGCACGCCCGAAAAGCGGCCTTTCGAAAACGTTGCCCAGCGGTTTTTGAATCTCGTGCGCGCGGGTATATGAGGCCCGGAACCGACACCGGTGTCGGCGCCGGTGCATCGAGGGTGCGCCGGATAGAGAAGGAGAGGCGCATGTCGAATAGAAAGGGTCGGAGCGCTCTCATCGGGGCGCTCGTCGCGATTGCAGCCGCCGTGCTTGCGCAGGGTGCGCTGGCTTCCATCAATCCCAGCCTGAGCCTCGACCAGAGCGCCGGGAACAAGGCGGGCGCCACCCAGAACCTGGGGATGGACCTGAAGTTCCCGCCGACCTCGCTGCTCAGCACCGATACCCCGGACGCTTTGACGATCAACCTGCCGCCGGGCCTGCTTGGCCGAACGCATCGATGGACGGGGGTGCGTGTCTCACGACCTTCGACATCAGCGACTCGAACTGCCAGGTCGGTTCAGGCACCGTGAGCGCTTCCGAGTTCAGCCTCGGGAACGTGATCGCGATCAGCCTGCCGGTTGGCTTCTATCTGGTTCCGCCACCGTCGCCTGGTGATCTGGCAGGTCTGGCCGTCGCCTACTACGGACAGCAGATCGGTACGACCGGCGACATCAAGGTGCGGCCCACCGGTGATCCGAACGGTGTGGGGATCACGATCAGCCTCGCCCTGCCCAACAGCCTCTCCGGAGTTCCACTCCAGCTCACTGAGATCGACAGCACCTTTGACGGGCTGCGCTATCCCGCGACCTGCCCGTCCACGCCCGCGCGCGTCAACGTGAGCGTCGACTCCTATAGCGACCCCACCGTCCACAGCATCTCCGCGCCGCTCAGCGTGACCGGTTGCTCGGCGCTCGCATACGCGCCGAAGCTGTCCCTGACCGCGACCAAGGACAAGACCGACCGCGGCGTCGCCATCTCGACGTCGGTCACGCAGGCGGCCACCGAGTCGCCGAGCCAGTCGCTGACCTCGCGCTTCCCGGGCACGACGATGGGCGTCAACCTGGCCTCGATCAAGTTGTTGTGCGGCAATGTTGCGTCGGGCAATTGCACACCGGTCGGCGTTGCCACCGCGGTCTCGCCCGACTATCCAAAGCCGCTCACGGCGAGCGCGTATCTGACAGGAACCGGCGCTCGGGCCGTCGCTGACGCTTGTCTTCCCGTCACCGTTCCCGCTGACCCTGACCGGATCGGTCGACCTCGCCACGCTCACGACGACCTTCCACGGTCTGCCGGACATTCCGCTGACGAGCCTGGCCCTGTCGCTCAACGGTGGCGCCAACGGCCTGTTCATCACGAACTGCAATCCCGGAAATGGCATCGTCGATGCGTCGTCCACCGATCAGAACGGCGATAAGACCTCATCGACCAAGCTCAACTACAACATCGGCGGCTGCGCAGCCTCGTCGTCCAGCGGGTCGGGCTCGAAGCCGGGCTCGAGCGGCTCGGGCGACCAACTCGCCGCGCGTCGGTCACGAGCCCCGCGCTCACGGGCGTCAAGAGCGGGCACCCCTCGCTCAGCTTCAAGGTGAGCGTCCGCAAGCACGCGGCCAAGCTGAAGCAGCTGAGCGTGAAGCTCACGCCCGGCATGAGCTTCGTGGAGCACAGGGTCGGCAAGCACGAGAAGATCACGGGCGTCAAGCTGGCCGGCGCTCAGATCAAGTCGCTGGCGATCACGGGTGGCAGCCTGCTGATCAAGCTTCGCAAGCCGGCGAGCGCCTTCCGCGTGATGCTCACAAGTGTCCTGAAGGAGGACAACGCCCTGACGGCCGCTGCGGCGTCAGGCAAGACAGTGCGCCTGCGCATGTTGCTGACCTCGGTCAACACCCGCAACAAGCGCCAGACGCTCACCAAGACGATCAAGCTGTAGACGCCCGAATCCCTCGTCTCAGCTTGTTTCAGACCCGACGCGCCGGGCGGCCACCCCGGCGCGTCGGTTCTTCGTGTGACTGGACGTTCAGTCGCCGCCGCCCTTTAGGCTTCAGGGTCTGGCTGGGAGCCCGATAAGGCTCCTAGGGCGGATTGTATGTCTTCAACGAAGCAACGAGAAAGACACCACGGACGGGCTTTCGACCCAGGCCGCAAGGTCGCGGGCTCGCTGGACGGCGCTCGCACCGGCTTCCGTGAGGATCCCGCCGGCACGCTGGCTCTGGCGATCCATTGCAACGACAAGGCCAAGGCGCTCGACGACAGGCCACTGAGGGCGCGCGCCCTGGCGCTCGAGGGCCACGTCGCGCTTCACCGCGGTGACATCCGCAGCGGCCTTTCCCTGGTCCTCGAGGCCGAGCAGCTGCTGGGCGGCTCCGCCGACGGACCACCACGTCGCGCAATCGGAGGTGGCAGCCCTCCGCGCGCAGGTGAGCTTCTTCACCGGCGCCTACTCGCACGCCCTCGCGAATGCCGAGCGCGTCGATCGAGTTCGCCGATGCCAGCGACGACATCCACCTTCAGATCTTCGCCCGCCGCGCCGCATTCATCGTGTTCGGCAACGTCAGCGTGCGCGAGCTCGACAGGCGGCTCGACGAGCTGCTGGATCTCACCGTCGAGGCCGGCGACGTGTGGGAGCAGGCGATCACCTACAACGACATCGCCTGTTACCGGGAGAGCGTCGGCAAGGCCGAGCTCGCGCGCCAGGCGATCGACAGGGCGCTCGCGCTGGCGAGCATGACCCGCCCGAACCATTTCGCGCTCGCGGTGATCCATTCCACGCGCGCCGACATCGAGCTGCGCTCCGGCAACCCGGCCGGCGCGCTCGCGGATGCCGAGCGATCACTTGCGCTGCTGGCTGAGAGCAGCCAGCCGAACCCCTACGTTCTGGGCGCCAGCGTACGCGCGCAGGTGGTCGCGCGCATGGCACTGGGGGAGTACGACGACGCTCGCCAGGCAGGCGAGCGGGCTCTCGACTGGCTCGGCGAGCGCATGCCCCACACCCGCAGCACGATCCTCTCCGCAGTCGCCGAGGCGCTGCGCGAGGCCGGCAGGATGGTCGAGGCCTACGACGCCCTTTCGCGCTCGGCTGAACTCGAGCGCCAGGCCTTCACAGAGCTCTCCGAGCTCCAGCTGAGCCTCGAGCGTGCTGTCCTCCAGGCGCGCCTCGCGCGGAGCGAGAGCGACGCCCTGGCGGTCAAGAACCAGGAGCTCGCCGATGCGCACGCCGAGCTCAAGAGCCGCACCATGCAACTCGAGACGCTGCAGGAGCAGCTGCGCGATCAGGCCGAGCGCGACTGGCTGACGGGCGTGCACAACCGGCGCTTCCTCGCGCGCGAGCTCGCGAACCCCTCGGCCGCCCGCACCGGCACGCTGCTGAGCGTCGCCGCGGTCGACCTCGACCACTTCAAGCAGATCAACGATCGCTACGGGCACGCCACCGGCGACCAGGTGCTCGTGCGGGCAGCGGAACTGCTTGGCAGCGTTTTGCGCACGTCTGACATCGTCGTTCGCAGCGGCGGCGAGGAGTTCCTCGTGCTGATGCCGCTGACCGACGCGACCGCAGCCACCAGCTGCTGTGACCGGATCCGCACTGTGATCCGCGAGGAGCCGTGGGAGGCGATCGCCGAGGGCCTCAAGCTGACGACCAGCGTTGGCGTCGCCACGGCCGAGAGCGCGGACGACCTCGAGGCGCTCGTCAGGCTCGCCGACAAGCGCCTCTATGACGCCAAGAGCGCCGGTCGCGACTGCGTCGTCGCCTCCTGACAAAGCTGGGGCGGCCCCGCTTGGCCGCCCCTTCCGATCCCTGAGCCGCGCCGACCCCAACCGGTGCCTCAGATCGAGGTGATCGTCCCGCGCATGTACCCGTCGTGCATCATCGAGTACGGATCGCACGGGTAGTTGCAGTACCAATGGAAGACGCCGCTCTTGGCAACGAGCAGGGTGTAGGTGTGCGTGCCCGGCCTGACGACGATATTCACGCCCGCTGCCGGCGAGGTGATGCTGTGCTTGGCGGTGTCGGTGTTGTCGATCACGAGCTTCACCGGCGTGCCGGCGTGGACGTTGAAGCTCGTGACGCTGTAGGCATCGTGGAGCTTGCCGTCGGGGCCAGGCTTGATCGCCGGGGGAGACCGACAGGTAGATGGTGCCGGCAACCTGCGCGGTGCCGTTGACCTTTACGACCTGGCGGTGCACCACCGGACGTGGCGCCGGCACCTGCGCTGCGCTGATGGCCGCGACGTCGATGCCGATCAGCGCGAGCACGAGCGCGAGCGCGCCGAGAATCGAGAGGCCGAGCACCCTGCGGATCTTGTCGTTGTCGCGCGGCGCTTCGGGCTCTGCCAGTGGGAAGGTGTGGGTGTTGTCGGCCATGGTGTCCTCCGTCATTGCTGTACCCACATCATCGACTCAGGCAGGCCCCGTTACGTCGGGGTTGGGCCCCCGAGCTCTTGCACCGGAATACGACCTGTGTGCGGCAAACCCGCAGCGAGAGCCGCGGCTTCAACGAGGGTCAGCGCGGGAGCTTCTTTCCGGGGTTGAACAGCCCCTTGGGGTCGAGCGCGTGCTTGATCGCCTCGTGCGCACCGACAGCCGCCTCCGACCATTGACCGAGCAGCTGGCCGCGTTTTAGCAGCCCCAGACCGTGCTCGCCGCTGACGCTGCCGCCGAGCTCGCGGGCGAGGTCGAACAGGTCAAGCGCGGCCGCCTCGGCCCGCCGCTGCTCATCGACGTTGTGCGGGTCATACAGGAACGTCGAGTGCAGGTTGCCGTCGCCGGCATGCCCCCAAGAGGTGGCCTCGACCCCGTGGCGTGCACCGATCTGGAGCGTGCGCTCGATCGCCTCGGCCAAGCGGTCGAGTGGCACGACGATGTCCTCGGACAGCTTCTCGCCGCGCGCCGCCCGCACCCCGATCGAGACGCCGCCGCGCCAGCGCCAGACCTCGCGCGGGTCGTGCGCCGCCGCGCCCGGTCCGAGCGCATCGAGCAGCGCGTCGCGCTCGGACTCCGACTCCGCCTCGCAGATCACCATGAACTCCGGCGGCTCAGCATCGAGGAAGGGGGGAGGAGCATGCCGCAGGCAGCTGCCCTGGTGGTACTCGACCGCTGCCGGCGTCACGCCCGATGCAAGCGCGGCCTCAATCGCCTCGACACCATCGGCGATCGAGGCGTACCCCGCGACCACGGGAATCGCCATCGCCGGCGCCGGCATGAACCGCAGCCACGCTGCGGTGATGATCCCGAGCGTGCCCTCGCTGCCGATCAACAGGCCCCGCAGGTCATAGCCGGCCACGTCCTTGCGCAGCGGCCCGCCGAAGCGCACGAGCTCGCCGGGCGCGATCACCGCCTCGATGCCGGTCACCCAGCGTGACGTGACCCCGTACTTGAACGCGTGCGGTCCGCCGGCATTGGTCGCGAGGTTGCCGCCGATCTGCGACTGCTCGCTCGCGCCCGGGTCCGGAGGGAACAGGAGCCCGTTCTCCCGCGCCAGGCGGTGGATCGTCGCGGTCGTCACGCCGGCTTCGACCTCCATGCGCCACAGCAGCGGGTCGAACGAGCGCACGCGACTCAGCCGGTCGAGCGCGACCGCGATCCCCGGACCGTCGAACACCGGCACGACCCCGCCGCTCAAGCCGCTGCAACCACCGACGGGGACGATCGCCACGTCGTCTTGGTAGGCCCACGCGACCAGGTCGCGCACCTCCTCGGCGCTCCCAGGGTGCGCCACCACCGGCGCGACCCCGTTCAGGCCACTTGCATCCTCAACGCGCACGTCAAGCGCGACATGCGCTTCACCGACGACTCGCGCGACAGGCGCGATCAGGTCCATGAACGCATTCTCCCTGCCAAAACTCCGTAATGCCGGCGTGGAGGCAGGAAGAACGGCTACAACCGGACCAGATTCTCGCTCGTGACCCCGCGCGTGATCCCGCGCAGGTCGACAAACAGCGACGCCTCGCGTGCGATCTCATCGTGATCGATGCCCGGGTGCGCGGTGACGAGCACCACGGCGTCGGCGCCGTCAAGCGCCTCCGGGAGCTCGACGCTCTGCAACTCAAAGTCGCGTAGCTCGGGCACGAACGGGTCGTGGTAGACGAGCTCCGCGCCGCGCTTGCGCAGCACCTCGATGATCCGCAGCGCCGGGGATTCGCGGATGTCACCAATCCCGCCCTTGTAGGCGACACCGAGGATCACGATCTTTGAGCCGTTGATCGGTTTGGCCACGTCGTTGAGCGCGTGCTCGATCCGTTCGACGCAGTAGTACGGCATCTGCTGGTTGATCTTGCCCGCGAGCTCGATGAACTCGGTCGACATCTGGAACTGACGCGCACGCCAGGCCAGGTAGAACGGATCGACCGGCAGGCAGTGGCCGCCCATCCCCGGCCCGGGCTCGAAGCGCATGAAGCCGTAGGGCTTGGTGCTGGCGGCATCCACGACCTCCCAGATGTCGATGCCCATGCGCTCGGCGAGGATCGAGAGCTCGTTGACCAGCGCGATGTTGACCGAGCGGAAGATGTTCTCGAGCAGCTTCGTCATCTCCGCCGCCTCGGGCGTGGAGACGGGGACGATCTCCTCGCAGACGCGCGCGTAGAGCTCCCTGGCGCGCTCGGTGCAGGCGTCGGTGATCCCGCCGATCACCTTTGGCGTGTTCCTGAGCGTGTAATCCGTGCGGCCCGGGTCGACCCGCTCAGGAGAGAAGGCAAGGTTGACGTCCTCGCCGACCGTGAGCGAGGACTGCCCCTCGATCGCGGGGAGCAGCAGCTCGCGGGTAGTGCCGGGGTAGGTGGTCGACTCGAGCACCACCAGCTGCCCCGCACGCACGACCCGGGCGACCGCGTCAGCCGAGGCCTCCAGCGGCCTCAGGTCCGGTTCGCGGTTGTCATTGAGGGGCGTCGGGACGCAGATGATGATCGCCTCGGCATCCGCCAAAGGCGCGTATTCCGTGGTCGCCCGCATCCTGGGCAGAACGGCGCGCAGCTTCTCTGAGGGAATGTCCTCGACGTAGGACTCACCGGCCCGCAGGGAGTCGATCTTGCGCTGGTCGATGTCGACCGCGATCACATCCTCACCGGCCTCCGCAAACGCGACGACCAACGGCAAACCCACATACCCGAGACCTACGACACCAATGGACATGCTTGCCAGAGTATCGGCAGCTCGGACTTCTGAGCCCTCGCCGCCCGGCCTGCACGAACTGGCTCGGAGGCTCTACGATCATGGGCGGATCGTGCTAGGTGGGGCGCTAGCGGTGCCCTGTAACTCGCAATCCGCTCCAGCGGGACTGAATCCCCTCCCGAGGGGTGAACGTCCGCGGACAGCATCTCGTGTGTGGCGGTGATGGTCTGGTCCCAATGCGATGGAGACCCGTGAACCAGGTCAGGTCCGGAAGGAAGCAGCCTTAAGCGGTCACCTCCAGGCGCACCGGGGCTGCCGGACCGGAGTCTCACACAGGACCGCCCCGCGGGCCGCCACTTCGGAGGAGGGTGCACGATCCACTTTCGCGGCGTCTCGCCGCGGCTTCGGGGGCCTCGCCAAGGCGGAGGCCCCCGTTGAGCGGGTTATGCCTCGACGTACTGCGGCGCCAGCTGCGACAACCGAATTTGGTTGCCAGACGGGTCGCGCAGCCCGCAGTCACGGCCATACGGCATGTCGGTCGGCTCGGACGTGAACTCGACACCGGCCTCACTGAGGCGCTCGTAGTCCCCGTCGACGTCGTCGGTCGTCAGGAACACGGTGCCGGCGAAGCCCTTCGCCATCAGCGATCGGACCTGATCGGCGGTCTCTGCGTCCATCACCGGAGGACCGGGGACGGCCATCAGCACGACCGAGAATCCAGGCTGGCCCGGTGGGACTCACCGTGAGCCAGCGGAAGTTGCCGAGTTCCGGCATCGTCACGTCGCTGCGGACCTCCCACCCGAGCTTGCCGACGTAGAAGTCGAGCGCTTCGGCCTGGTCGTGAACCCAAAGTTGTGCGTTTTGTACCTGCATCGTTGCTCCTTTTCAGCGGTGTGCGGGACACGCTAATCGCTAGTTGCCGGCCCGGCTTCTCCCTTTGTGCTGTGTTGGGGGCGGCCGTACAGAGCCACGTAGCAAGCCGGGATGATCACCTGTGCGGAGGCGGGCGGAAAGCTTGCCCGGTACTCCGTCGGTGTCTTGTGGAAGTGCCGCTTGAAGCTGGTGGTGAAGGACCCGAGTCCGACCAGTCCCACGTCGAGGCAGATCTCGCTCACCGGCCGGTCGGTATTGCGCAGAAGTGCAGCCGCCCGCTCGAGGCGGCGAGTCATCAGGTAGGACTTCGGTGACTCGCCGAACGTGCGACGGAACTCGCGGCTGAAGTGGGCCCGCGACAGCCCTGCGGCCGCCGCCAGGTCGCTGACACCGATTGGTTCGGCGTAGCGCCTGTCCGCGAGGTCTCGAGCGCGCAGCAGATGCCTGGCGGGCGGCACCGGAATCACTCCGCCAGCCTATCTGTCCTTGAGTCACATATAGGATGGCCCGGTGCGGCAAGCAGCGTCAGGGGCGGGCGGCCGGCGACGACGGGCTCTTGCGCGGGTGACCGCGCACTCGGCCGCGCGTGCCTTGTATGCGCTGCTCGCGGTGACCGGCATCGCGCTGACCCTGCTAGCCGTGTGCTTCCCGGTACCTGCGTCGGGCGTCACCCGCGCCGCGCCGGCCCCGCCGTTCAGGACGAGCCACCGTATTGGTTGCTTCAGGGCCCGGGCGTGACGTCGTTCGGCGCATTCGCGGGCTACGTCTGGAACGGGTCGGTACGGTCGGTCGCGGCGTCGTGGACGGTACCGCGGATCACCCCGGGTTCACACAGCGGCACGGCGGGTACGTGGATCGGTGCCCAGGCACCGGGCAACCGATTGGCGCCGTTCATCCAGGTCGGCATCAATGAGGTGCGCCTCACGCTGCCGGGCCGCGGGGCGCGCAATTTCTATTACGCCTTCTACAGCGACACCAAGCTCGGATTCCACCCGCAGATCCTGTTCCCGGTTCGTGTCGGGGACACACTCTCCGGTCGTCTACGTTTGGGCGGCGGCCGCTGGCACATCCTGATCGTCGATCACACGCACCCACATCGTTCAGCGTTCGACACACGCGATGAAACCAGTGGCGTCTTCAACCAAGTTGAGTGGTTGCAGGAGGACGTCTCCAAGAAAATCGGCGTGGTGCTTCCGTATCCAGTGCTGGCGACGGTTGGCTTTCGCGATCTGAAGGTCAACTACGGGGCACCCTCTTACGCCAAGATCCGCTCGCAGTGGATGTCAGAGAACGGCACCGACCTTGCACCAAGCGCGCTGGTCGGAGACGCGTTCAGGTTCGCGCCAACGCAACCGACCGCGATCGGCCTGCACTACCTCCAGATAACCGTTCCGCTCGATGTTGCGCTGAACTCGTTCGAGGCTGAGGTTGCTCACTGGCCCACGTCGGCTCGGAAGATGGCATCGCAGCGAGCCGGGTACGCGGCCGCGCTCGAGTCAGACATTCAGGAGCTGGAAGGAACGCAGTGGCCCGCGGGCGTCCAGCCCCTTTTCGCGAAGCTGGTCTCGGCCACCAAGCTCGAGCTCGCCCAGACCGAACTCGCGCCGACGCCCACGGCTACGGGGAGCGTGCAATGGCTTACCGATTGGTTCAAGGACGACGCAGCCGTGGTCACGATCTCCCAAAAGATTCGGCGGGCGCTGAAGCTTCCGCAGGCGTTCCCGCTCCCCGCAGGGTGATGCCTACGCAGACTGCATAGGCATCAGGCTGATGCCTATGCAGACGGCGGAGCCGTCGACTCCCGCACCACCAGGCTGGTGGCCAGATCGAAGCGCTGATTGACGGGCGTCTCGGGGTCGTCGTTCATCCGGATCAACATGCGCGCGGCCGTCTCTGCCATCTCCGTGAGCGGCTGGCGGATCGTGGTCAGCGGCGGCCCGACCCAGCGGGCGATGCGCAGGTCGTCGTAACCGACAACCGAGAGGTCCTCCGGGATGCGGACGCCACGCGGTCGCGCTGCCTCGTACACCCCGAGCGCCTGCAGGTCGCTGCCGGCGAAGATCGCGGTCGGCGGCTCGGGCAGATCGAGCAGTTGCGCGGCGCCGCGACGCCCGCCGGCGACGTGGAAGTCTCCAGTGCGCACGAGCGACGCATCAAAGGCGATCCCGGCACGCTCGAGCGCGGAGCGGTAACCGTCGACGCGTGCCACCGAGCAGAGCATGTCGTCGGGGCCGCTGATCATGCCGATGCGGCGGTGCCCGAGTGTGAGCAGATGCTGAGCCGCCGCGAAGCCTCCGGCCCAGTTGGCGGAGCCGATCGAGGCGACGTCCGGTTCCGGCTCGTCGGCCGGATCCACGACGACGAAGTTGACGCCGCGGCTGCGCAGCTTGTGCTTCTCCTGCTGCTCGAGGTCGGAGAACACCAGGATCACGCCCATCGGCCGGCGGCGCAGCACACCGTCGATCCACGCGTGCCCGGGGCTGTGACGGTCGCCGCTCTCGGTGAGGATCAGGCTGATCCCGGCCTCCCGCGTGACGCGCTCGACGCCGCGGATGATCTCGATCGCCCACTCGCTCTCGAGCTCGTGGAACACGAGCTCGACCATCTGCGCGCTGCCACTGGACGCGCTCGAGGTGCGTCGCAGGTAGCCATGGCCGTGCAGCAGCTTTTCGACGCGGGCGCGCGTCACGGCGGACACGTCGGCACGGCCGTTCAGAACTTTCGAAACCGTTGCGAGAGAAACCCCTGCCTGCGCGGCGATATCGGCAAGCGTCACCCGGCGCTCTGGCGCGTCCTTGGAGTTCCTGGATCCGTTGGGGTTTGCGGTACTTGACATCAGGGTTACGACTCCTCAACCAAATCTTTGCAGTCCG
>CAWFRF010000027.1:0-5500 GCA_963818135.1 uncultured Actinomycetota bacterium | reverse complement strand
GCTGACGTCGGCGGCTGGATCCTTCTGTCCGGGCGGATGGAGCGTCCTCAGTGATGGATAGCTCCGTTTCGTATTCGCTGGTGGCTACCCTGCTGGCGCAATGCGCTTCCCCAGATCAATCAGCAAGACGTGGACGCTGGCCGGCGTCCTCGCCGTCATCGTCGCCGCCGGAGCCGTGTACGCCATCGCGGCGAGCGGAAGCCCCGCGAAGAAGGCTGCGCTCGTGCAGACGACCACGACCGCAACGACGCCCGCGGTGACGACCACCGCCACGACCACGGCGCCACCGGTCAAGACCAGGCACGTCAACAACTTCACCGTCGCGTTCTACGGCAACCAGCGGACCCGCACGCGTGACTTCACCGAAGCGTCCAATCTGAATCCGCCGTTCAAGCTCGCCTGGCAGCTCGGCGGCAACGCGCTGCTCGAGTTCCCGGCCACGATCTGGGGCAACAACCTCTACTACTTCGATGACGGCGCCACCGCCAAGCGCGTCAACATCACAACCGGAAAGCTGATCTGGATGCGTCATGTGGGCCTACTGTCGGCATCGAGCCCGGCGCTTGACGTCAAGCGCAAGCTGATGTTCGTGTCGGTCCTGTCGAACACCTGCGGCACGATCGGTTGCCTCGACGGCGAGGAAGCGGCGCTCTCGATGCGCAGCGGAAAGATCTTGTGGAGGTATCCGGTTTCCAGTGGCACGGAATCCTCGCCAATGGTCGTCGGCAACTCCGTCTACTTCGGCGATCAGGGCGGCACGCTGACGTCGCTGAACGTCGTCACGGGACGGGTCAACTGGACCTTCGGGGCGGACGGCTCGATCAAGGCAGCCCCCGCCTACTACGGCGGCAACCTGTATTTCGGCACCTACGGCGGCGGCTTCTATGCCGTCAATGCCAAGACCGGCCACGAGGTTTGGTCAGCCAGCCCCGGCGGTGAGTTCTATTCGACTCCGGCGATCGGGTTCGGGCACGTCTACGTGGGCAACAATGACGGCGACGCTTATGCGTACGACGTCGGCAGCGGTGGCCTTGCCTGGAGCACAAGCGTCGGCGGCTACGCCTATTCAGGCCCCGCGGTGGCCGATATCTCGGGCCTTGGCCCGACGGTGTACATCGGCTCCTACGGCGGCGGCCTCCATGCGCTGAACGCAGAGACCGGTTCGACCGACTGGACCGCTCCGATGGGCTCGATCTCGGGGTCGGCCACGGTCGTCGACAACACCGTGTACGTCTCGACGGTCTATGAGAGGGGCAGCTACGGCTTCAATGCCCGCACCGGCCAGCAAGTCTTCTACTTTCCGGACGGCTCCTACACGACCGTGCTGGCCGACAGACACGCGGTGTTCCTGATGGGCAAGTACGTGATCTACAAGCTCGTGCCGAAGAGCGCGAAGCTGACGAAGTAGGCTCAGGAGCGCTCGGGTTTGCGCGTGGCGCCGACGGCCAGCTCGACACGCTCGAAGCCGACTCCCTCGTAGATGCCGATCGCGTGGTAGTCCGGATCGGCGGCGATCACGAAGTGGTCGATCGCGTGCTTGGACATCGCGTCGCGGGCCGCCTCGACCAGGAGGCGGCTCGCAATACCCCGCCGCCTGAAGGGTTCCGCCGTGTCAACGGTCTGGTATCGGGCGCGGCGGTCGGTGACGACGATTCCGAGCGAGCCGGCCACAACGCCGTTGAGCAGCGCCACGTACCAGCTCCCGCGTCCGCTCCGGAAGATCGCTCGATGCTCCGCTTGACGGCGCAGGAGAAAGGTCCTGTGGTAATCCGTCCCTTGGAAGTCGTCAGGCGCGTTGGCCAGCTGAACGTCGATCACCGCGGCCCACAGGTGGTCATCAGCGTCTGGATCGAGTGCGCGGACCACAACCTCAGCATTGGCGCGGGGATGCTCGGTGATCTGGCCGGATCGGACGACGAGACCCGAGGTCCGCTCGAGCTCGTAGCCGCGCGCGAGGAGCTCCTGATCCGCCGCTCCGAGCTCGCCGTCAACCCGATCCCAGGCAACGGTCCGATGCGTCACCTCCGCACGTCCCGCGAATTCCTCCGCGAACAGCTTCTCCCAGCGATCTCCGTCGCCCGCAGCCGGCGAATCGTCAAAAAGCAGAAAGTTCCCCCACCAGAATGTTGGGTTCCCCGGCGACTGCACGACCCAGTAGCCGTCGCGCCGCTCAGTGGTGTGATCGGGCGCCAATACGTCGATGTCGGTGGCCCAGACTAGGCTGTTGATCGAGCGGGCCATGCGACACGAGACTTGGGCGTCAGACACCCACTCCCTGGCGAGTCAGGGGCAAAGATGATAGCCTGTTATACCTATGCGTTGTCGAAGTGGAAGTCACTGTCAGGAGCCGGTCCTCAAGGGCCGACGCTTCTGCGCCACGCACGCGGCCGAGCTTGACCGCATGCGTGAAGAGCTGAAGGACGCCGCCGCCGCCCGCATTGGTCGGGGCCGGCCCAAGCGGTCGTCCACCTGCTGCCGTCCGGGCTGCTACGAGCCCCGCGTCCCGCCTGCCGCGTATTGCGATGCTTGCGCAGCGGCCGGGTACGTTGAAGAAGCCGCTTAGCGGCCCTTCCGGAACTGCCTGGGAGGCCCTGACGTAACACGAGTGCTTCGGCATCCGTCTGCGTCAGGGCCTCCTAAGTTCTGGATACGTGCAGCTGTACGGTGGCCATCGAGCTCGGCACCGCGTCACGCAGCTGTTCGCTGGGTGAGTTCCTCAGCCGCACCATCCGGTTCGCTCAGGGCTACCACGGATGGGCGTTGCGCGAGAGTGCGCGACCGCAGGACCGTCGTGAGCACTGCGAGTGCGCCGGCGGCGCCCGCAAGCCCGAATCCCGCGATCGGCCCGGCAATGCCGATCAGGAAACCTGCGCTCGCCGCTCCGATGGCACCACCGACCGCCATGGCCGTGGCGAGCCAAGCGAACGCCTCAGTCACGGTCGCGGCCGGTGTGGCCCGCTCAACCATCGCGTAGATGGTGGCTTCGGTGGGGGCGATTGTGGCTCCCGCGAGCAACAGCACACCGCCCATCGCAACAACGCTGGCCGCCGCTGGGATCAGCGCCAGGTGGCCTACGGTGAGCGCGCCAAGCACGAGCGCGAGACCGATGGCGGTGCACGCTCCGCCGCCCAGGCGGGTCGCGAGCAGGCCGCCCAGAAATGACCCGACGCCCCAGACGGCGAGCAGCGGCGCAGCGGCCGCGGTGCTGCCAAGCGTCCTGGCCAGTGCAATGATCGCGACCTCGTCCGCGCCGAGCAGCACGCCGACGGCGATCAGGACGATGATCAGCGTCCGCATTGCCGGGGCGCGCAGCGAGCCTCCGCGCGGGCGCGAACCCACCGCGGCCGGCCGCCAGCTGCGTGAGGCCGGTTGCGCGGCGAACGCCGTGGTCGCGAGCAACAGGACGCTTCCGCAGGCCGCGAGAGCCAACCCGGTGGACCACAATGCGCCGATGCACAGCGCGAGCGGCGGCCCGAAGATGTAGGTCAACTCGAGCACTGACGTCTCCAGGGCGTATGCCGCCCGCACCTCCCCGGGATCCTGCAGAAGCGCTGGAAGCTGGGTTCGTAGGCAAGCCCCTACCGGGGGCTCGCACAGCCCGATGCCGGCGGCGAGCGGAAGTAGGACCGAGAGCGAGGCGCCAGACGACTGCACGGCGATCGCTACCAGCAGCCCGGCGTCCGCGACGGCGCTGCCAAGAAGCACCAGGGTCTGTCCCCGTCGATCGACCAGCCGCCCGAGCAGTGGACCACCCAGGCCGAGTGCGAGCGCGTAGACGCCCGTCACCGCTCCGGCCGCGGCGAATGAGTGCGTCAGACGCTCGGCATGGACAGCAGCGCGATGCTGAGCATCGCAAGCGGCAGTCGCGCGAGGATCGAGGTGGCAAGCAGACGTCGCGCGCCAGTGGATGATCGGATCGAGTTCATGGCCCCGATGCTAGGTTTTCACTGGTGCAGATAGAAGATCCAGAATCATGGCGTCAGACGAGACCAGTCAGCCCGTAGAGTTGCTTCTGTCGGTGAGCCGCGATGACTCCCGGACACTCGGAGCACAGATCGAGGACCAGCTTCGGCGCGCGATCCGAAACAGCGCTTTGCGACCGAGCGCACGGGTTCCGTCCACACGTGATCTGGCGCGCCAGCTCGGGGTTTCGCGGCGAGTCGTGGTGGACGCCTATGCCCAGTTGGCCTCGGAGGGCTACCTGAGCCTTCGTCAGGGGACCCGCCCGCGGGTCTCGACCACGGTCGCGCTTGCCACTCGAGTGCCGGCATCGATAGCGTCGCCTGCGCCGCTCCCGCGGTTCGACTTCCGCCCCAGCGTGCCTGACGTCTCGACGTTTCCACGCGCGGCCTGGCTGCGCTCGCTGCGCCACGCGCTCGCCACGATGACCGACGCAGATCTCTCCTACGGCGACCCGAGAGGCGCCGAAGTGCTCCGCTCTGCCCTTGCGGAGTACCTCGGGCGAGTCCGCGGCGTCGTGGCCGATCCTCAGCACATCATCGTCACCAACGGCTACACGCAGGGCCTCGGCTTGGCTTGCCGCGCTCTCGTGGCCTCCGGCGCCAAGCGAATCGCGTTGGAGAACCCGGCAATCCCGAGGACTGCCTGGTCGCCGCACGCGCAGGACTCGAGCCGGTCCACGTCGGCGTGGATGAAGGCGGCGTACGGGTCGACGAACTCCGGGACGCGGACGCGGTCGTGTTGACGCCCGCCCACCAACACCCCACCGGCGTCGTCCTCAGCGGGGAGCGGCGAACGGCGCTCCTAACCTGGCTGCGCGCGAACGACACAATCGCGATCGAGGACGACTACGACGCGGAGTACCGCTACGACCGCGCCGCGATCGGGGCGCTCCAGGGCCTCGATCCCAGCCGCGTGATCTACTCCGGGTCGGCAAGCAAGACGCTCGCGCCGGCGCTCCGCATCGGCTGGCTGGTGGTGCCACCGTCACTGGCCGGGGCCGTCGCACAGGAGAAGCTGCTCGCTGACCGCGGTACCGCCGGCATCGAACAGCATGCGTTCGCCGACTTCCTGACCCGCGGCGAACTCGACCGCCACCTGCGCCGCATGCGAGCCCGCTACCGGAGGCGTCGTGACGCGCTCGTCGATGCCCTGACAGAAGACCTCCCGGACGCCGTCGTCCGCGGTGTCGCCGCGGGCTTGCATGTCACAGTCCAGCTTCCCCCCGGCGTCAGCGAGCAGACACTGTGCGAACAGACTGATGCGCGACGCATCGAGCTCGAGACGATGGCCGACTTTCGAGCTGACACGGGCGGGCAGCCGCCCGTCCTGCTGCTCGGCTATGCGCAGATGCACGAATCGGGCATCCGCGCCGGGGTCCACGAACTCGCCAAAGCTGTGCGAGCAGCGAATACGCGCACTTGAGGCCCAGAGGATGAGAGGCCTCGCTCGCGCAAAGCGACAGGCGGCCTACGCCGCGGTGGCCTGGCGCACAGGGATTCCCTCCTGCGCGATAGCGCTTGACCTCGCTCACCGTATG
>CAWFRF010000026.1:0-39606 GCA_963818135.1 uncultured Actinomycetota bacterium | reverse complement strand
ACTCGGACGACGCCGCCGAGTCACGAGCGACCGAGCGCCGGGCGCGGAAGCGCGCCGAGCCAATGAGCGAGAGCGACGAGACGCTTTACGAGCACGCGGGTGGTGACGAGGGCCTGCACCGGTTGGAGGAGATCTTCTACGCGAAGGCGCTCGCCGACCCGATTCTGAAGCACGTCTTCACCAACCGCGTGGCAACTCACGTTGAACACCTGACGTGGTTCACATCCGAGCCCTTCGGTGGCCCGGACCGGTTTACTCGCGAGTTGGGCTTTCAGTACCTGATCGCATCGGCACCGCAACCTGAAATCCGATCCGCGAGGTTCCGATCTGGACCTGGTAGCCGTGGGCACGAGTAGGTTGTGCCACGTGAGGGAGTTCGGTCACACGCCGAGGGCTTTCAAATCGCCGGCGGCCAACCGAATCCTTGCCACCTCTTTGGTTCTGACGGTCGCCCTATTGGCAGTCGGCGTCGCCTCTCCCAAACTGCACGTGATCGGCCCAGTGTTCGCAGTGGTGAACCTCGCTGTGGGCGTCCGGATATGGATGATGGGCGTCTATCTCCGCAGCGACACGATCAGGGTCGTTAATTTCCATTCGGCAAAGACCCTGGCGTGGGACGGCGTGGAGCGATTTGAGATCGCGCCGTTGGCTCAGTACCGGTATGGGGCATATCTTGTCCAGAGCGGGGACGGCACGCGTATACCGATCGTCGCGCTGACCGGCGGACGGTGGGGAGGCGGTCGAGCCCCTCAAAAGAGCGTCGACGAACTCAACGAAACCCTCAGGCTACGACGCACGGACCCTGATAGCCCGCAGGGATTTGTGGACTCCATGCGTTAGTCAGATCGAAGCTGACGATTCCGCGTGAATCGCGGCCGTGAACGTTTGTATGCGATAACGAACACGTGCCGCTCTTCTGGATGCCCGCGCAGCGCACGTGACACTTCTCTTGCGCGAGTCCAATTGATCTAGTTAGATTAGATCTATGCAGCCAAGCATTGATCCGGTCGATCGAAGACCGCTCTGGGAACAGGCCGCATCCGAGATTCGGCGCGCGATCGCCGAGGGCGAGGTGCAAGGCTGGCGAGCGGATGCCGCTCGCGAAAGATCTCGCGACGGTGCTCGGTGTCAATCGGAACACGGTGTTGCGGGCGTTGCATCAGTTGCGCGATGAGGGGCTTCTCGAGATTCGTCAGGGGCGCGGTATCACCGTGGCTGGGACACCGGAGCGTGGTGCGGTATTGGCGCGCGCCAGGGATCTGGTCGCGTTCGCCCGCAAGAACGGGTACCGCCAAGACGAGCTGATTGCGATGATCGAGGCCGTGTCGTGACGCTGCTCGAGCACGAGGTTGATCCCGTCATCGACACGGAAGACACGGCCGAAGAGGCTTTGATCAAGGAGGCGCGTCGCCTTCGCCGGCGACGTTGGATGATCGGTTGCTCAGCTCGCGGTGCTTGCGATCCTTTCGGCTGCTGGCGGCTTTCTCGTCGCCTCCGGGCCTCCGCCCGGGGTCAACCGCGGCCCGTCGAACGGCTCGGGTTCTCCTGGCTCCTCGGCGCTCGCTGCGCACGTGTTCGTGCCGACTCGCTCGCCCGATCTGATCCAACCGACGGCGCTCGCAACGCTTCCGAACGGAAGCCTGCTGATCCTTGATAGCTCGCGCGACCAGATCCTTGAGTTGAAGCCGGACGGTGTTCTGTCCGTGTTCGCTGGCAATGGGCGCCTGGGGTTCTCGGGCGATGGCGGGCCAGCGAGGGACTCGGCGCTCGAATTGACCGGCTTGCCCGCTGTGGGAATGACGGTCGCCCCGGACGGTACGGTCGACGTTCTCGATGACGGCAACTGTCGCATTCGGGCGATCAATCCCAACGGGATCATCCACACAATCCTTCGTGTGCCGCCGTCGGGCTGTACCGGCACGGGACCACCTGTCCCGTTACTGCCTTCTCGGTCTCCCCAGCTGGACGCATCTATCTCGCGACCAACTCCGAGATTGAGCGTGTCTCGTCAGGCGGACGCCTCGTCTGGGTCGCGGGCGCGCATGGCTCGGAGACCTACCTCACTCCGTCGCGCGTCGCCTTCTTCCCGAGCGCTCTGGTATTCAACCGCGCCGGGGATCTCTACATCTGGAACCAGTCCCCGAAGGTGATCTTCCGGCTGGACCCGACGGGCAAGCTCACCCAGCTCTCCGGGGTGAGCTACGCCCACCAGCTCACGCTCGCCCCAAGCGGACAGATCTTTGCCGGGACACAGGACGGCGAGGTTCAAGAGCTCACGCCCAGCGATGTCCGTGCGTTCTATGACGTGGTTCCGAAGCGGGTCGCGGGCATCCACTGGGGCCGCGACCAAGGATTCCAGGAGGACGGCATCGCCGTCACTAAAGCCGGCACCATCTATGTCGACAACTCTCAGGGCAACGGCTACGGCGACGGCACCGTGCTGGTCCGGATCAGCCCGACCCGACGCGCCGCACTCGTCCCGATCCACACGCCGCTCGCGGCGACACTGCCAAAGGTCAACGCCGCCGGATTCCCCGCCTCGACGTACCCCGCGGCCCGCAGTTCCCGCGGGTCCGCGCTGCGATCGTGCCCAAGCAACCAAGGCCTCGAGCCCTTCACAACCGGGGCCATCGCGCAGGCCAAGAGGATCGCGAAGACCTACCTCTCCACCCAGTTCGCGTCAGATATCGCCGTCACCGACCGCTCGTGGTGGACATGCCGACTTCAACCAACACGCCGCTGGCAACGTCGGCGGGAATCGCACGGTCACCGGCGAAATGCCGACCTCGAACAGCCCCGCCGCTGCTCGCCTCGCGCAAGCATGCGGTGCAGATCTAATCCACGATTCGATCGCCGTCACGGTTGGCGAATCCGCGAGCTCGAGCCTCACCGGACCGATCTACTTCCTTGACCGGAACGGGCATCCGCTTGTCTACGAAATTCACTGACCCGTCCGCGGCTGAGCCTGACGAACGCACAGCGCGATAATCGCTCCCGTGGAAGAGGTCGAGGTCGTCGTCGCCCATAACGAGCGCACGACCGTGCGTGTCGGCGACGTTTTCCTGAAGATCGATGCCGATCAGACACACACCGACATTGAGGTCGAGGCGATGGCGATGGCGCCGATTCCGACTCCTGAGGTGCTCTGGCGAAAGCCCCCTGTGCTCGCGTTGTCGGCCCTGCCTGGGACGGCCCTTGGCCGCCTCGGGGAGCCTTCGCCCGCGTCGCCGGCTGCGTGGGCCGCGGCAGGTGCCGCTGCAAGAAAGCTTCATGCCGCGCCGCGGCCGCCCTGGCCTGGTCAGACCCCTGAGGAGATCGCGCGCCAGCTCGACGGCGAATGCCAGTGGCTGGTCACAAGCGGTGTCCTCCCTGTCGATTTGGTCGACCACAACCGCCGGATTGCCGAGGCCGCGCTGCGGCCGTGGACGCCGGTGTTCATCCATGGCGACCTGCAGATCTCCCACGTGTTCGTCGACGGTGACGAGGTGACGGGAGTGATCGACTGGTCCGAAGCTGCCCAGGGCGACGCACTCCACGACCTTGCCACCCTGACACTCGGGCACGAGGAACACCTCGGCGACGTCGTTGCCGGCTACGGCAGCGACGTCGATCTCCACGTGATTCGCGCATGGTGGTCGCTGCGAAGTCTGATCGCGGCGCGGTGGCTGATCGAGCACGGCTTCGACCCGTCTTCTCCCGGCTGCGAATTCGCCGTGCTGCGATCTCAGCAGCGGTCTTGACGGCGACGGCTACTCAGACACCGGCTCGTCGAGCAGCCCTCGCGAGTGGAGCAACTCGATGACCTCGGCACTCGGCTGTTTGGGCTCATCCGGGTTCAAGACGATCCCGTCGACCGAGGCGCCGGCATCGAGCAGGAGCGCAACCGTTGCGACCCAATCGGGTGCCGGGGCGGATTCCGGACGCTCGTCGCTCCCGACGAGCGCCCATTCCAGCGGATGGCTTTGCCAGCGTCCGTCCCGTGCGCTGAGGTCGGCGCCGCGCTCGAGCAGCAGCGCGACCGTCTCGGCGCTCCCGGCCCATGAGGCAGCATGAAGTGCGGTCGCTCCGTCGTCGTCTTCCGCGTCGCGCCGAGCGTCGATCGAGAATCCCAGGTCGAGCATCAGGCCGACTGCCACTAGGTTGCCGTGCTCTGCCGCCGACACCAGCACCTCCACGTCGCCGGCCTCGAGAGTCTCCACCAGTTGGGGATCGGTGGCTACCAGCGCCTCGGCAGCGCTCCTGTTACCCATGACGATCGCGTCGAGCAGCTGATCAACCGGATCATCGCCGCCGCCTCCGAGCAGCTCGACGGTCTCAGCGACTCCCGTGCGCAACGCGCGTCGGCGGGCTGTGCGGCCATCTGCGCCTGGAGTGTCCGGGTCCGCGCCGGCCGCCAGCAGAATTTTCGCGGCATCAACTTGAGCTCCGGCTACCGCCTCGGCCAACGCGTCCGTGAACAATTCAGGTGCGCCGGCCGCAGCCTTCGTGAGTAGCTCCAGACACCACGTGCCGCCTGCGGCGTACAGCGACCCGACCAGTGTTTCGGACCGCACCGGCGCGCCCCTCTCCACCAGCAACCGGATGATCGGCTCGTTGTTGCGGCTCGAGTTCGCGCTCGTGACGGCACACTCAAGCGGCCTCCAGCACCGCCTCCCCGCGCTTTCGATATCGACTTCGGCGCCGGCATTGAGCAACAGACGAACGACCTCGGTTAAGCCCGGAGCCCGTGTCGCGTCGAGGTGAAAGCGCGACGCGCAAGCCAGGTGCAGCGCGCTCCAGCCGCTTCCCGGATCCACACGTGTCGCTGCGCCGGGGTCGCGTCGAAGCTCGGCCTCGACCCGGAGCGCGTCGCCCAGAACAACAGCGGCCGGGAAACCGGATTCGGCCAGCGACGGGTTCTCATGAAGCATCCGGGCCGCCGCGCCGATCTGCATGTTGACGCTGTGGCGCAGAAACAAGATCACCTGCTCCGAGATCGACGCGTTTCGCGCTTCGATCTCGCGCACCAACGCTGTCCAGCTCGGCTGACCGAGTTCTCGTGCGAGTGCCAGTTGCGCCCCTGAAAGGGTCAACGGCGCCGAGACAGCTGCGAGTCTTGCAACGGCCTGAGCATCACCGCCGCGTGCTTCGCGCAACAGTTCCTTTGCCCGGCGCCGCGCCTGATCGAGGTCGGGGTGCTCTGGAAGTGCTGACATCACATCTCCTCATCGCTCGGCGGTCCGCGTTCCAAGCCTGGAGATGGTCACGGCCTGCGACCTCTGATCGAGAAGTGAACTCAGTTCTGCCCGCGGACCCGGAGGCGCCCTCACACGCCCACGCACAACCTACCACCCGCGTCCCGGACCGTAGAGCTTGCCTCAGCTACTACGGATAGCCGCCTGACGCGTAGCCGATACCGGCGATGAGGTGCTGGCATGTCTTCGTCGCAGCCTTGACCTTCGGCGCGTTTTGGTCGACGCCGGGCATGCTCCGGGGGAACCCGGGTGTGTTTGGCTGTCCCGGGTCGGACTCGGCAAGCGGGTCAGGCCAGCTCGTTACGCCGCGAGCGCGAACGCAGCGCGCGAACTTCCACATCGCGTTCATCATCTGCTGATCCTGAGCAGACGAGGACTGCCCCGTATTTGGGAAGAGGTGCTGGCAGGCCTGCTGTGCGGCTCTTAGCTCGCTGCCGGTAACGCCCAGCCGCTGCAGAGTGAGCTCTGATTTGGCGAACTGGCCGTTTCGGTCCGGGTCAGGCCAGTGCTCTACGCCGTGGGAACGCATGCAGCGGGCGGCGGCGATTGCCGACTGCGGACCAGCTGCCGACCGCGCATGCGCCGCGCTGCTCAGTCCAGCAGACGGTGAGCTGCCACCGCACGCAGCGACCACCAGAACCACGCAAGCGGCGACCAGGAATCCCGCAGTCGTCGGCGGTCTGAACACCGAACGGTCCACATCTCCCGTGGGAGGCACCATGTCCGCCTGGTTTACCGAGCTGCGGGTTGCACCAGCACAACAATCCGGGAGCGTGCCCGCGTTGTTGCTCGAAAGAAGGGGCTACGAGTTGCCGAGCAGCACAAGCGCTTGCCCGTTCAGCCGTGGCAGTTGGACCACAGGCCCCGAGATAGTCGCTGGTCGAGAAATCGAAGGCCACGACGTGATCCTCGCCCACGCAGTACAGATGATCATCCGGTCCGAATCTCAGTCCCCGCGGCCGCCACCCACTTCGAGCAGGTCCGCTCGCTCACTTCGGCCGCTTGCGCGGCCTCCGCTTGCGACCGGCCCTGCTCGAGCACCATCCTCACCAACCGTCGCCTGCCATTCAGGCTGAGTGCCGCGTTACCGTGCAACTTCATTCGGTTCCTCCTAGGACTGGGGCATCGCAACTATCAGCCTCCTAGGAGGACCGGATGAACAACGTGCTCAGGTTCAAGTCCTAGCCACCCGGAGTCGCGCACGACGTTTCCGAGGCGATCGAGCGCCAACACGCGATCGTCCCCACTGTTGAGATAGATAAGTGTGTCCGACGGATCAAGCGACAGACCGCGCGGATCGGCGATGCGCGGATCGGCGCTGAACGGCCCAAGCAGTTCGCCTCCGCGGTCGAACCGAGAAGACCGTCATAGCCCCCGCCGTTGCCGCTGCCTGCGCTCGTGACCAGGAAGCGCACGATCTCATGCTAACTCGGACGGGGGAGCAGGCGGACAGGCCCCTTCCGCGGCCGCCTTGAGTTTGAACATTCTCGTTCAGTGGAACTTTCTCTACCCGAGGGATCCGTCTGACGTGAGAACGAGAGGAAACTGTGAACGTCGAGACCTTGCTGCGCATAACCGGCCGCGGAGTCGGAGACGGAGGCGCACGCCGCCTGCTCGCCCTGGCCGCAGCAGTATTGATCGCGTGTGCCGCCCTCGCCATGACCGCCGTCACCACGCAGGCCAGTGCGAGCACTGGCGGCTCCTCGTGCACCGTCGCCCCGGCGCCGACGACGGGACCGGGCGCGACGGATTCCTTCTACCAGTACACGGGCTCGACCTCGCTGTGTGCCATCGCCCCCGGCACAGTGCTAAAGACCCGCGCGATCGCCTGGCATGTCGCCTCGATCCCTGTGCCGGTCACCGTTGTGCAACTGCTCTACCGCACGACCAACGCGCAGGGCCAGGCCGATACCGACGTCACATCGGTGCTGCTGCCCCCGGGCGGTGTCACTGCGTCGACCAGGCTCATCGGCTACGGCTCCTACTACGACTCGCTGAACCCGGAGGACGAGCCGTCGGTCACCTTCGCCGGAGCCGCGTACTCCAGCGGCACCGAGCTGACGACGATCGAGACGACCGACCTCGTCCCGCTGCTGCTCGCCGGCGACACGGTCTCGGTTGCCGACACCGAGGGTCAGACCGCCGACTTCGCGGCCGGTCCCGAGTACGGGTATACGACGCTCGATGCCATCCGCGCAGCGCTGAACTCGACAGCGACCAACCTCAGTCCGAGCGCCAAGGTCGCACTGGTCGGCTACAGCGGCGGCGCGATTGCCACCAGCTGGGCCGCGCAGGAGGGGCCGAGCTACGCGCCGGACGTCGAGAGCCGCCTTGTCGGCGCCTCAATGGGTGGGCTGCTCGTCGACCCGGACCACAACCTCCACTACATCGAGGGCTCGAGCACCTGGGCCGGCGTGATGCCGATGGCGATCGTGGGGATCGGTCGCGCCTATGGGGTCAGCTTCTCCCAATACCTCTCGGCCAACGGCAATGCCGTGGTCGCTGCGATGCAGAACGACAACATCAATGAGGCCGAGGACGATTACTCGGGCATCACATGGTCCGACGTCGCCTCCGCGCAATACCCGGAGCCCGAGGACGTGCCGCCATTCGTCACGATCGCCAACCGGCTGATCCTCGGCAGCGCCGGTATGCCCAAGGTCCCGGAGTTCATCGCCCAGGGCACGGGCGGACAGCAGGATGGCACCGACCCAAGCGCGACCTACGGCGCCGGCGACGGCGTGATGGTCGCCGGCGACGTGCGCTCCTACGCCCGCGAGGTCTGTGCCTCGGGCGACCCAGTCGACTTCCAACAGTTCACCGGTCTCAGTCACGAGGAGACCGAAGTGCCGTGGTTGGCCGAAACGCTGCCGTGGCTTACCGCGCGCTTCGCCGGTGCTGCGGCCCCGCAGGATTGCTCGACGATCGCGCCAGGCAACTCACTGGCTCCGGTGACACTCGGCAGCGCCAACTAGTACAAGGGACTCGTGATTGAATCCCGTCAACAATGCGTACTGAGCGAACACTCGCGGCCACCGCGGTTGCGGTTGCGGTTTCTGTGCTCGCCCTCCCGCCGCTGGCGGCGGCCGCCTCGCCGGCGGCCGCGGTTCGTACCGTCTACCGGACGGTGCTGACCGCCGAGTACTTCGGGCCGGCCAACGCGGTGTGCGGGAACCTCACCGCGGCTGGGATACGGGCGTTCACCGCGGCTGCGCCGGCGCAGAGCTGCACGGCGGCCTACAACCAGCTCCACCACACTCTCCATCACAAGCAGCCCGACAATGACAACTCGGGTTACACGGCAAAGGCGTACCGAAGCACGGTCGCGACGTTCATGGCGAATCTGACGATCAGTGTCCACGGAACGCGCGCATCCGTCCACGGGCCCTCAGGGCTGGGCCCCTCAAAGCTCGTCGAGGCGGGCGGTCACTGGCGCTTCAGTGCCTACCCACCGACAGTCGAATCCTGAGAGCGAGATCCAGCCGAAGGTAGAGAGCGTTCTCAATCACGATCGTCTCTCTGGGTATTGCCCCTTGACCACTCTAGGAGGACCCGTGCAATCAGGACCCGAGGATCGACTGGCGCTTGTTCGGCGCTATTACGAGGCCTATGACAACAACGATCGCTCCTTGATCGAGTCAGTGCTCCACACGCAGTTCACATTCAGCAGTCCCAATGACGACGACAACATCGACCAGGCCGTGTACTTCGCTCGATGCTGGCCTAATCACGAGGCGATCAGGCACTTCGACCTGTTGGACGTTTACGCCGACAGCGAGCACGCGTTGATCAGGTATCACGCGAGCACGTTCGATGGGGCGGGGTTCAGCAACGTCGAGCACTTCGAGTTCAGAGACGACCTCGTCTCGCACATCGATTGCTATTTCGGTCCGCCTCTACCAGAGCAGACGACGTCGAATTGGGGCGCGAAATCTGCTTAGCGGTCGATCGATTTGGCGACTGGTGGAAGCAACCAGTCGTTTTGGGCGGCGCGCCGTCGCGCGCTGTCGAGGAACCGCGCGATCGCGCCGGATTTGGGGCGCGCGGGCCAGAGGATCGACCACTCCACGAGAATTTGTGGATCGACGATCTCGCGGGCGACGATGCCTGGCTCGGCTTGGGCGCTGTGGAAGGCGAATGAGGCCGGGCTCAGCCCAACCTCGCGGGCCCCGAGGAGGCGCGCCAGCATTGCGTTTACGGGCGGCTTCGAGAAGGCTCTGACCTGAGGCTCGAAGCCCGCCCGCTCGCATGATTCGATGATCCGGTCGTAGTAGGCAGGAGCGAGCTCTCGAGGGAACAAAAGGAGGGTCTCGTGCTCGAGGTCAGCGAGCGGGATGGCACTCGCGTTGGCAAGGCGGTGCCGTTTGCCGAGCTGTGCGGCGAGCGGTTCGCCACGCAGGACTTCGCTGCGGATGCCTGTCGTCGGCTTGGGATGCAGGGCGAGCCCGACGTCTAGTTCACCAGCCAGCACGCGCCCGGGGATCTCGGCGCTGAACAGCTCGGTGGCGATGACCGTCATGTTCGGGTTGTCGTTCTCGACGGCAGCCAGGATCGCCCCCAGGGTCTCGAAGCTCGCGAGCGGCGGATAGCCGAGGCGCACGGTTCCGGTTATACCTTCGCCGGCAAGGCGCGCGCTCTCGGCGGCGCGCTCGAGCGCGGCGAGCGCGACCGGCGCCTCCTGGAGCAGCGCCTGACCGGCCGCGGTGAGCTTGACCTCGCGGCTGTTGCGAACGAACAGCTGTGTGCCGAGCGTGTGCTCGAGCTTGCGTATCTGGTTGCTAAGCGACGGCTGGGAGATGTAGAGCCGAGCGGCCGCCCGGCCGAAGTGGAGCTCGTCGGCGACGGCCAGGAAGTAGCGAATCAGACGCGGTTCGAGATCGATAGCCCAAGGCTATCGGTCGCGTGGGAGACAGGTCTTGGACGGAGCCGTGCTCGAGACATATCGTCGCCGCGCGCACGATCCTTCGGAGAGGAGAAGCACGATGACACTGGACCCAACGGTTGAATCGAATATTGAGATCGCTCGCGAGTACACCCGACGGGTGTTCAACGCGCACAACCCGGACCTGGCGGCCGAGTTCGTCACCTCCGACGTCAAGTGGCACGGAGGGACGCTCGGAACGGTTGAGGGCGTCGAGAACCTCGTTGGTCTGCTGCGTGGGTTCATCGGCGCGTTGCCGGACCTGAACGCGCAGGAACAGGACATCGTCGCCGCGGGCGACACGGTCGCTCTGCGGTTCGTCGTCGAAGCGACGCATCAGGGCGACCTGCTCGGAATTGCACCGACGGGCCGCCGCGTTCGCTGGGACGCCGTCGATGTGTACCGCCTGCGGGACGGAAAGATCAGCGAGGAATGGGCTGCGGACGACATGGCTGCGATTCTCCACCAGGTTGGCGCGTATACGCCGCCGTGGCTCTCCTAGACACGACCCGAGACCAGATATGGAGACAGTCAGATGAAGATCACGGTGTTTGGCACGGGCAACCTCGGTGGCGGGCTCGCCGACGTGTGGGAGCGCGCGGGGCATCAGGTGATCCGTCTTGGCCGAGACGGCGGCGATGCCTCAGACACGGACGTCGTGCTGGTCGCGGTCCCGGGCGGCTCGATCGCCGAGGCGTTCGACAGGCTGACCGGAGTGGAAGGCAAGACCGTGATCGACGGGACCAACCTGATTGGCGTCAGTGCGCCCGACGGATTCGCTTCCAACGCCGAGTTCGTGAAGTCCAGGACGGGAGGGCCGACCGCGAAGTCCTTCAACGTCAATTTCGCGTCGTCGCTTGGCCGGCTAGCGGAGGCGCGGGTCCGGCCGAGCAACCTATGGTGCGGCGACCAGGAAGCACGCGAGGTTGTGGAGCAGCTCAACCGCGACGCGGGTTACGAACCGGTGTACACGGGTCCGCTCGAGAACGCTGCCCGGCAGGAATCGATCGTCGACGTGATCTTCGCGATTGCCGAGGAGTTGGGTGAGTACGTCTACCGATTCGCGCCAATCGAGCAGCTGTAAGTAGGCCCCGTTGAATGTCGATGGCTTCCATCACATCACGGCGATCACCGCCGACATCGATGGCAACCTCGACTTCTACGGCCGGCTGCTGGGGCTGCGACTGGTGTGGCAGGGAGTCAACGCCGACGATCCTGAGATGCGGCACATCGCCTACGGCGATGAGCGAGGCAGTCCCGGCAGCCTAGTGACGTTTTTCGACATGCCCGGAGTGATGCGCGGCCGTCCGGGCGCGGGCATGGTCCACCGTTTGGTGTTCCGGGTGGCGGGGGAGGGGGCGCTTGATTTCTGGGAGCGCCGGCTCGCTCGCGCCGGCGTGCCGAGCGACCGGCTCCCCGATCGCCTGGTGTTCTCGGACCCAGAGGGTTTGCAGCTCGAGCTGGTGATCGATGACGGCCAGGATGAGCCACTCGTGGCGTTGGCGCCCGATGTCGATCAGCAGGTCGCGATTTGCGGCATGCAAGCAGCGTGCGCGTACAGCGCCGCTCCGGGGCGCAGCGCGCGGGTGTTCGGCGAGGTACTCGGGATGGAGCCTGAGGACGGCGGCCGCTGGTTGACGAGGGGTGAACGGCGCCACGGCGTGGTCGTCTACGACGCCGCGCCGGCGAAGCAGGGCATCATGGGGGCGGGTACGGTGCATCACGTAGCCTTCACAATCCGAGACGGTGAGCAGGACGACTGGCAGTCGCACCTGACCGCAGCCGGGCTGCGGCCAACGTCCGTTCTGGATCGCAAGATGTTCAAGTCCGTCTACTTTCGAGAGCCCAGCGGCGTGCTGCTGGAGGTCGCCACCGATCAGCCGGGGTTCGTGTTCGAGCCCCGCCTCGGCGAATCGCTCGTGCTGATCGGGGACCTCGAGCACCGCCGTGCGGAGCTCGAGCGGCGCTTCCCTCTACTGCCCAACCCGAGACGAAAGACGACCTCCCCGGTCACGCGATGAGACTTCACTGTGCAGAGGTACTGTCACTTGCGGTCACTCCGAACGGCCGACCCGAATCTCAACGGGCACCCGATGTCGGGACTGGTCAACACCGCCTGCCGGACGTGAAGGTCCTTCTCATTGACGAGAGGGTTGAGGGTTTCTTCCTCGAGAGGTTCAACGATCGCGGCGAGCCGGTGGGCACGACACAGCACGAGACCATGGATGAGGCGATGTGGCAGGCGTACTCCGAGTACGAGATCGCTGATTGGAAATCCTGTCCCGACGACGTCGATCCAGTGGAATACCTTCGCGAGCACCGCGATCGCGACTCGCGCACGAGGCGCGGGGACGGGTGACCAGCGATGTGCGCGAGGCTTCGCCTCTCCGCTTCGGTTCGGGACCCGGCCGTTGGTTGCTCGCGGTCGCGGTACTGGGCTCCGGGATCGCCTTCCTGGACGCCACCGTGGTCAACGTGGCCTTGCCGGACATCGGCCGCGATCTGCATGCCTCGACAAGCACTCTCCAGTGGATCCTCAACGGTTACACACTGACGCTCGCCTCGCTGATCCTGCTCGGCGGGTCGCTCGGCGACCGCTACGGACGGCGTCGCGTGTTCGTGGCCGGCACCGGACTGTTCACGATCGCCTCACTGCTCTGCGCGGTTGCGCCGAATGCCGGGCTGTTGGTAGCGGCCAGGCTTGTGCAGGGCGTCGGAGGGGCGCTTCTGACGCCGGGCAGCCTGGCGATGGTCGAGTCGGGCTTTCGTCCGGCTGACCGGGCTCGAGCGATCGGCGCCTGGTCGGGGCTCAGCGCGGTGGCGGGCGCACTGGGCCCGCTGATCGGCGGTCTGCTGGTGGGGGCGGTGTCTTGGCGGGCTGTGTTCCTGATCAACGTTCCGCTCGGCATCTTCATCATCGTGATGGCGGGCCGGCACGTGCCCGAGACCCGCGATGTCGCAGCAACCGGACGACTCGACTTTCGCGGCGCCAGCCTGGCGGCCGCCGGCCTGGGCGGCACGACCTACGCGCTGATCGAAGCGCCGGCCCATGGCGCCTCGCCATTGGTCCTGGCGACGGCGATTGGAGGCGGGCTTGGGCTGATCGCGTTTCTGCTCGCCGAGCGGCGTTCCGCCAACCCGATGATGCCGCTATCGATCTTCTCTTCGCGGCAATTCAGCGCCGCCAACGCGGTCACGTTCGTCGTCTTCGGCGCGCTCAGCGGAGTCTTCTTCCTGCTCGTCGCGTTCCTGCAGATCTCGCTCGGCTACACGCCGCTGGAGGCCGGTGCCGCCTCGCTCCCGATCACGGTTCTGATGCTGCTCCTCTCCACCTCAGCGGGAGCCCTTGCCGAACGGATCGGGCCGAGGATCCCGCTGACCCTTGGACCACTGGTCACCGCTCTCGGACTGGTGTTGATGTCTGGGATCGACCGAGGCGACAGCTACGTGTCCGGCGTGCTCCCGGCGGTGATCGTCTTTGGTTTGGGCCTCACGTTGGTCGTGGCGCCGGTCACTGCAACGGTGATGGCTGCCGCGGATGAGCGGCAATCCGGCGTCGCCTCGGGAATCAACACCGCTGTTTCGCGTCTCTCCGGCCTGATCGTCGTCGCCGTCCTGCCGTTGGTGGCCGGCCTGACCGGCAAGAAGTTCTACGACCCGGCGGCGATGGAGCACGGATTCCACGTTGCGATGTTGGTCTGCGCCGTGCTCGTGGCAGCAGGCGGGGTCCTGGCCTGGATGACGATCAGCTCTGATGTCCTCAAGTCCGAAGCGCTTCCGGGCGGGGATCTGCCTACCGGGGTATTGCACGACTTCTCGTGCGCCGTCGCGGGTCCGCCGCTGAGACCGGGACGCGAGGCGGAATGCCGCCCCATCGTCGCCGACTCGGCGGCCGAGTGAACCCAGGAGCCGTTCGCGTCAGGACTCGGGGAGTGCGGCTGGCGGCTGTTTGGGGAGTAGTCGGTGGCCGTCAACGACAGCGGCGGCAAGGTCGATCAGCTTGCGGTTGTCAATGCGGGACCGCTCACGCAGCATCTCGAACGCGGCATCCTCGTCGATCGAGTGACGCTCCATCAGGATCCCTTTGGCCCGCTCGATCAGCGCGCGCCTACCGAACGCTCCCTGAAGTTCGTGATACTCCGCGAAGCGCCGCAGCACGATGTCGATCGAACTCTGCCAGTCCTCGACGTCGTCATCGGAGACGTGGGCAAACACGCCCCGTTTGGATGCCTCCCTGACGAAGGCTGGATCAGGCGCGTGCAGGAGCGCGATCACCGGACACGCGGCTTCGCGAACAATCTTGTCGATCAGGTCCAGCGCGTGCTCGGAGCTGTCACCCAATCCGACGAGTGCGACGTCGGGCCTTTCCCGATCGGTCACGGCACCGACGTCTTGAACGTCGATCTCCCGGGCAATGACCTCATGGCCGAGCGCGACAACGGTCTGAGCCACAAGCGCGAGACGGTCCTTGCGCTCGTTAGCGATCAGAACACGCAGATGTTCCCTACCGTCGGTCAGCGGCTGCACAATTGGATTCTAAGTCCGGTAACGACGCACAGAAGTTCTGGGTGCCGGTGGTTGACGGGGTGACCCCACGCGAAGTCCACAGCGCCCAGTCCCGGCTCGAGGAGCAGAAGAGGGCACCGTCCACAGCACCGAAGAGTGCATCACGCGCCGGTCGGATGAGAAATGACTGAATGTTCAGCGTAGGCCACACCGAGCTGAACTGAGCCATACCCGAGCTGCCGCCGTGCGGCGAATTGCCGCCGCGAGCCGCGCAGGAGGCCTGAGCGTCGACGTTGTCATCACGCCGACGGATGCGGCGTGCAAGCGAACTATCGTCGGCAACCGTCTCGCGGAGTGGTCGCATCGGCGAGAGACGCGTGGTGTAGCAATACCGAGTCCCCTCAGCCTTGGGCGTGTGCTGTTGGGCGCATCGGCGCCAGAATCTCCGCCTCGAGCGTCTCGGCGTCCAGCGGCTTGCAGAGAAGGAACCCTTGAATCTCGTGGACTTCATCGCTTCGAAGTCGGTCCAGTTGGTCGGTCGTTTCGACGCCCTCGGCGAGTGTGTTCAGGCCAAGATCCTTGCCGAGTTTGATCAGCGCTCCGATCAGTGCCTCTGACTCAAGAGAGGTGGCGATAGCACTGGTGAACATCCGGTCGATCTTGAGGGAGTCGACCGGAAACTGTTGAAGATATGCGAGGCTTGAGTAACCCGTCCCGAAATCGTCGACGGCGATCCTGACGCCTAGATCCTTGATAGCGTGGAGCCGCCTCGCGGTGGTGTCTGCGTCACGCATCAGTGCTGTTTCGGTCACCTCGATGATCAACGCGTCAGCGGGGAGGCCACTCCGCGTGAGAGCATCGTGGATATGGTCAACAATTTCTGCGGTGTCGAGCTGGATGCCGGACACGTTTACTGAGAGGTCGAGGGTGTCGCCACGGGAATGCCATGCCGCCATCTGATCGCAGGCCGCGTTCAGCACCCAGCAACCGACCTCTCGTATCTGGCCAGTCTGTTCGAGGATTGGGATGAACTCGTCGGGGCGCATTAGGCCATTCGTGGGGTGCCGCCAACGCAACAGCGCTTCAACGCCCACGACTGTGAGGTCGGCCAGGTTGTAGATCGGTTGGTAGACGAGAAAGAATTGTTCGTCAGTCAACGCTGAGCGGAGATCAAACTCCAGTTCAACACGCTGACTTATCGCGGCTTGCATCTCCGGGTGGAAGATCTGGTATCGGTTTTTGCCGCGAGTCTTGGCCTCGTACAGCGCGACATCCGCGTCGCGTAGCAGCTCGCCCGCGGTGGCGCGGTCGCCAAATGCGATGCCGATACTGGTGTGAACGGTCAGAGGAGTTGGTGCGCCGTCGAGTTGGAAGGGCTGGCGCATCACGTCGAGCAATCGTTCAGCAACGAGATGCGGTGCCACATCGATTCCGTTGCCTTCGATCAGCACGACGAACTCGTCGCCGCCCATCCGTCCGACCGTGTCAGCGTCGCGGAGCGTGCTCCTCAGCCTGTCGGCTACTGCTATCAGCAACTGATCGCCGGCGCCATGTCCCAGAGTGTCGTTGACATTCTTGAACTCGTCCAGATCGATGAACAGCGCGGCGCCCTCTGTTCCAGCCCGGCGGTTGCGTGTCAGCAGCTGCTCGGTCCGGTCGGTGATCAGAACGCGGTTCGCTAAGCCGGTCAACCCATCATGCAGCGCTTGATAGCGCAACTCGCCCGTCCGCAGACCGACCAGACGAAGGGCTCGGACACGACCTGTCGCCAAGACGAACAACAGGGCGGCAACTAAAGCGCTCAATGCGATTCCACCGAGCAGCAGCGCCAACGCAGCGCTATCAGTGAACACACTGCCTCCTGCCACGATGCCGAGAGTCTCGACGGTCCATCCATTGTGTAGGGACACTGTCGTCGATTCCGCGCCGTTTGGAACGCGTCCGCTACGGAATGATGCCTTCCACGGGCCGCCGTGATACCGGACGATGAGTGCGGTTTCGGGGTGACCCCGGCGCGCACGTGCTAGCAGTTCTTCCGGTAGCAGCGACATCCCGACCCAACCGAGGAAGGCCCGACGTCGCCCGACGGCGGTCGCAGGCGCGTTGCCGCCTCGATATACGGGCGTCAGGACGGAGAGAGCTGTGATGTTTCCTGCCCTAATAGGCAGGTACGCACCTTGGCCTGAGAGTCGGGACGTGAGCGACGCCGCTCCCGTAGGTCCGCTCGCGCAGTAGTCGAACCCCGCCGGAAAGGCCGGCGTCCCTCTTCTTGTCACAGAGGCAACCGAAAGACAGTAGAAGGCGCGCACACCCGCCGGTACGACTCGGAAGGCGCCATCGGTAGCCCTCGGACCGGCCGGTGCCCCGGCCGCCCGCGCGGCGAACCGTGCCAGCTTGCCTGCGGGGACAATGACTGAGTGACCGATCCCGAGCAATTCCGGGTAGCGCGCCAGTGCGCGCTCTGAGCGTGTCCAGGCGGCAAACTGCGCGTTGGAAGCGCCGGGGTTTCCGATCACAAATGCACTCGCGCTGAGGATGAGATCCTGCTCATGTTGGATCGCGAGCTCGAAGGATGAGGCGATCTCGACACCACCGGTTCGCAACTGGCGCTGAGACTTAGCCTCAGCGGATCGGGCGACTACCCCGGCGGCGACGATCGAACTGAGGATGCCAACGGCCAACAGCACCGCTGCCACTGCAGCCCACACAGTGCGTCGCTGACCCCAGTTTGTCATTGTGGCCAGAGTTGGCGACCTCAAATTCGTGATCCGGGACGCTGAGCTGCCTTGCTGACCCATGAGTACTCCGAACGTTGGTGGCAACTCCAAAAACGAGCGCCTGATCCCCCGTCGACAGTCGCGGTGCAAACATGAACCAGTCCAACGATTGCTGATCATAAGGACGGGCGGATGGCGAACCATGATCTTCCGCGTTTTTCGATCGGGTGTACACGTAGGACCTCGTGCAAATGAGCGTTTGAACTCCGGATTGCGACCGATGGCGCTCCTCTACAGCGGTTTGACGTCAGCCACTGGGTCGGGGTCCAGACAGCTCGACCGTTGGAGCTGGTGGAGGATCCTGTGAAGCCGAACGCGAACGGTCGCGGCGGGCACGTTCATCGCAAGAGCAATCTCGCTACTTGTCTGGCCAAGCGCAAACCTACGCAGGAGAAGCTCGCGAGCGTCAGCTGGGAGATTGCGAAGCGCCTGCTCGAGCCCCAGCCGCTCGATGGCTGCCTCGGAGTGGTCAGGGGCCGTTGGTCCTGGAAGCGAGGCATCTAGGAAACCGGATGGCCTCCGGCGGCTGTGGATCCGGTAGGCCTCTCGTGTCGCGATCGTAAGGATCCACGCCTCCAGATTGCTCGGTTCTGTGCCCGCCTGGAAAGCACGGTGAGCCCGGAGCATCGTCTCCTGAGCGGCGTCCTCTGCGTCGTTTTGATCGCCGAGGATGCGTCGGGTTGACCGGCTCGCTAGCCGGTACAAGGTCGACCAATCGCGTGCGTCCGGCACGGGCCCGGACCCCTTGCTCCGCTCTGCGGCTTGGAACGAAACAGTTTGAATGATCAGCGGGTCTAAATATGTATGAGAATCCTCTCAGCAGCGCAGAGCCGGCGCCCAAACCAGGCGTTTGCTGCGTACGAGGCGATCGCAGATAGCTATGACCTCCTGACTGAGCACTACCGTCATGATCTTTGGCTCGAGCGCCTGGAGGCGCTGGCCCTTGAGCACGGGCTGAGCGGCACTCGCCTACTCGACCTCGGATGCGGTACCGGCAAGAGTTTCTTGCCGATGCTGAAACGTGGTTATGAGGTCACCGCTTGCGACGTTTCGCCCTCGATGCTTGCTATCGCGGATCGCAAGGCGCCTACAGCGCACCTGTACGAAGCAGACTTGCGCGACCTGCCCAGATTCGGCGCATTTGATCTGGTGACGGCCCTTGATGACCCACTGAACTACCTACTGACCGAGCGAGAACTAGCGTCCGCCCTTCGAGGCATTGTCCGAAACCTGGCACAGGACGGGCTGACCATCTTCGACCTCAACACGATCGCGCAGTACCGTGGGCAGTTCGCCCGCGACGCTACCTTCGAGCAGGACTCCTCATTCATTGTTTGGAGAGGCCGCCCGAGCAACCGCGACGCATGCGTGGGAGAGATCGTCGAAGCGACCGTCGAGGTGTTCACGGCTGCGGAGGACAACGCCTGGCGCCGCACGTCGAGCCTCCATCGCCAGCGGCACTGGCCTCGCACCACGGTCAAGCGAATCGCGCTCGCGGCGGGCCTCGAAGTCCTCGCGGTCTGCGGCCAGCGTGCGGGAGCGCATATCGACCGAGAGCTTGACGAACTTGTGCACATCAAGGCCATCTATGTGGCCTGTGGCCGGAGGGGAGGGCACATGACCATTGGCGGCCTCTAGCGTTATTTCGGACAGATCCTCGCGACTGCGAGGAATTGGGCGAGGATCTGCCCGCTTTACCTTACTGTTAGGCTGCGCGGATTACTAAAGCGAAGCCAATAACCAATATCGACGATCCTCGGTGGATCCGTGCGATATCGCACCCCGCTCGGATTCGGATCCTCGCGATGCTCGACGAAGAGGCCGCGAGCCCGGCTGTTCTAGGCGGGAAGCTCGGACTGCCCGTAAGCCGCGTGGCGTATCACGTTCGGCTACTTCACGACCTCGGCCTTATCGAGCTCGTGAAAACAAGACAACGACGCGGAGCGCTCGAGCACTACTACAAGACGACTCAGCATCCTAGGTTCACCGACCAGGCGTGGGACAACTTAGACCCGGTCTCGAAGCAACGCGTGCTCACTGGTCTCCTTGAATGCGGCCATGAGTATGCGATGCGTGCAGCTGCCGCCGGCGGCTTCGATGATGCAGACGCTCACTTCACCACCACGCGCATGAAGTTGGACGCTGAAGGCTGGACACACATAGCAAGCCTTTCCAAGCTCTGGCTCGAAGAGGTAGCTGCCGTGGAGGCAGATGCCGCGGCCCGGATTGCACGGGATCCACACAGCGCAATCGACGCTGCGTTGGTCATCCAGTTCTTTAGGGCCCTTCCATTCTCCTCGGTAGGACCGGACGAGCCCGACCATGGGAAGACGAAGCGCCCCCAAGCAAAGCTGGACCCCGCAGAAACGTAGACGCCTCGGCTAGCCCGGCAGCGATGCTACTCCAGCGGAGGCGGAGCCACGTGGTTTCGGCACCTCCAGCTTCGAATGACCGGCGGACGGCGGGCCGCCACCGCGCACGCCTTCACCAAAGTCCTCAGATGTCTCGCTCCGGCCGTTCGTAGCGCCTGCAGATCGCGGTTCCCAGCCCGCCGGCTCGTTGGTAGCGCTGTTCGCGATACGGCTACTCACGTGAATCGCAACGGCGCTCTGGCGCTTGCGGAGGCGCCGGAAGCGGTGACCGCGCTGACCACGATCAGGTAGGTGCCACGACGCGCGAACGCACCATGGATTTTCCCGTTCCAGGTGAGGACGAAGTGACCGGCGCCATGGCGGGCAGCAGCCATGTTGGCCACCTGCTTCCTGCCACGCATGACTGCGACCGTGACCTTCGCGGCATGGCTCAGCGCGACTCTCAGCTGCACGTGTTTACCCTGGTTCACAGACGACCTGGCGATCGACAACGAGAGGCCCGTCGCGCCGGCTGCCCCGCGAGCGCCGTCAGCGCCCGTCGCACCGGTGCTGCCCGCCGGCCCGCTCAAGCCTGTGGCGCCGGTTGGTCCCGCAGCGCCGGTGGAACCGCGGCCTGCAGCGCCAGTTGACCCCGTGGCACCCGTCGGGCCTGTGGCGCCAACGGGGCCTGTGGCTCCTGTACCGCCGCCTGCGGCGGCAGCGGTGATGGTCAGAGTCTGCGTGGCAGAGCCCACGTCGCCAGCGTCGTTCGTCACGGTAGCGAGTGCTTGCCAGGCACCTACGCCCACTGCTGAGAACGTCACGTTCCAGCTTCCGTCGGGTTGCACGAGCGCCGTCAGCGTTTGTCCCGCCACGGTCACCGTGATGGTGCTCCCGGGCGAAGCGTCGGTGCTGCCGCTGAGCGTTGGGCTGGTGCTGCTTGTGCTCGCGCTTGGACCACCCATGATCGTGACCAGAGGCGCAACGGTGTTGACGGTGAGTGTCTGGACCGCGCTGGCCTGGTTGCCCGCAGCGTCAGAGACCGTCATGAGCACAAGGTGCGGGCCGTCAGCTAGATGCGCCGAGGTCACGGACCACGTCCCGTCGGCCTGAACCGGGTCGCTTAGCGTTTGGTCTGCGAGGGTCACTGTCACGACAGCTCCCAGCGGAGCGTCCGTGGTCCCGGTGATCGTCGGGGTCGGATCGTTGGTCAGCGCGGTAGCTCCGCCGGTGATGGTCACCGCGGGCGCGATGGTGTCGACGATCAGCTGTTCGGTCGCTGTACTGGTATTGCCGGCCGGGTCGGTGACGGCTGCTGTCACCGTGCGGGAGCCCTCCCCCATTGGGGCAGGAGCGACGTTCCAGGCGCCGGTCGACTGAACCAGCGCCGTCAGCGTCTGCGCACCGACGCTCTCAACGATGGGGGTGCCGTTGACGATCGAGCTCAACATCTGCGCCTCAACGTCGATATTGACGCGCGTCCCTGGCGCGGCATCGAAGCTCCGGAAATCGTTGCCGTGGGATCGTTGGTCAGCAGCGTAGGCGCACCGTTGAGTGTGATGACGGGTGGGATCGTGTCGATAGTCAGCTGCTGGCTGGCAGTACCGACGTTTCCCGCCCCATCGGTCGTTGAGGCCAGAACCGTGTAGGTGCCGTCGGCCAAGATCGTTGGGTCCACGGACCAGCTCCCGTTCGACGCCGACGGGGTGGCTGTGAGCGTCTGCCCGGCGACGGTCACGGTGACCACGCCCGACGCGCCGACGTCGGTCGTTCCACCGATCGTCGGGCTGGAATTGTTGGTATCGGTCGTGGCGCCGCCAGTAAGCGTGACCGTGGGCGGGGCGCTGTACAACTCATTACCGTCCATCGTGACAGCGCCTACGGCGAGCACTCGGCCATTGACCACGGCGTTCGCGTCGACGGTTCCCGTAGCGTTGGTCAGCGCTGTCCCGGCGAACTGACCGCCCGCGCCAACCGTGAATGCGCCGTTGACCAGCCAGAACACGTTTGACGCATGCGTTCCCCCGGTCAGGTTGACCTGTGCTCCCGCCCCCAACACGAACGCGCCGTCGATTTGGATTACAAACACGGCGTTCGGGTTGCCGCCGCCGTCGAGGGTGACGCTGGTCGACGCTGCTAAGCCGGTAGCCGCGCCCGACGGTACAGCCCCGGGGTCAGCGTGGCGCCGGCCATCGCTGGGAGCGGGTTGCCTCCCTGCTGCGACTGCCCTGTGGTGTATGCCGCGAGCATGTCGCTGTATGCCGTGCGTCAGAGGCTCCGACCTGCATGTTCCCGACGAGCACACCCGGCGGGATCCTGTCGGCGGCGTCGGTGCTCCGATGTCGCCGCGGACGGTCGAGGTGCCGGCGCTGGCTACAGACAGGCCGCTGATGACCGCGTACCCCGCTGCCTGACCCAGGTCGACCGTGGTCGCCGGCGTGGCGAACGCCGCTGGGGCGGACGCTGCAGCGCACGCCAGCAGAGCGCCGACGAGCGCAGCGAGCCGCCTTCCTTTCAAGAATCGTGAGCTGCCCGGCACGGCCCTGTGTACGACTCGGCTGGTCAACAAGCTGGAGAGCACGAGGTTCGGGATCCACATAACTTTTGGGGCCCGGCAAGAGCGCGGCATACGAGTCCATTCGTGAGGGGTTCGGGTAGGTCGGCCAGCGTCGAACGGACGGCGGTTGCTCTGGGTGCGGCAAGGTTGAACGGCCCAGACCTTTCGCCCGCACCAGCTGTATCGGTGCGTGGCGACCAATTCAGCAAATTCGATCTGCAGTTGGACAGTCGGCTTGAGACTGCGGCCAACCGCGCCGGCTGCCGCGAACGCGCCGGGCCGGTACTAGAAGTTCACGTGCACCGCTCCGGTCTGAGTGACCGACGCCGCCGTTGCGGAGTTTCCAGCTATATCCGTAGCCTGGGTCGACGGCGCCCGACTCATCGCTGCGGCGCTGAGGTTCCTGAGCGTAGGCCCACTCGGCGTGCCCAGCGTGATCAGGATCGTCGCGCCAAACTGGGCCATCGTCGACGGCGTAGTGGCGCCGTCGGCACCGAAGGTCACGTAGCTCCCGGCACCGGTGTTGAGATAGCCGGAGGCGCCTAGCGTGACGATTCCAACGGGGATCTGCACCGGGGTTGCGCGGTGTTGTAAACCCAGATCGAGTCACTGCCGCTTCCACCGCCGTCGACGAGGGCGACCTGCACGTTGGTGGCCGCGCCCGTCCAGCCGCTCAGAATCGAGTACGGGTCGATCACGCTGCTGTAGGTCAATGCCGACGTGTCGCCCTGATCGAAATGTCCGACGGTGCCGCCACTTACATTTGTGCTCTGTACATCGACGGCCCACGGCGCCGTGTTGTCGACGGTCGTGGTGAAGCTCTGAGGGGCCGCGTTGCCGGCCTTGTCGGTCGAGGTGATTATGTAGGTGTAGCTCCCGGCTGTCAGGCTGCTCCCGGCCGTCAGCGCTCCACTCCGGTAGTTGTAGGTGGTTCCGGCGGCGCTGTAGCTACCCGCGGTCAGCGCGGCCGCGGAGGCACCCGCGGTGATCGTGCTGACGTTCGCCGTCACACCGGCGATCCCGCTGGCCGGACTCCCGGAATCCACAACGTTCGCGTACACGTAGTACGACGCGCCCGCCTTGATGGAGCCCGTGTCGTAGGCCGAGGCTCGGCCGATCTGTGCGGACGACACGGTCGGCGCGGTCCAATCGGCGGCCGCGGCAAACGTGTTCGAGCCGACGGTCGTTGTGGCCGTATACGCCGAGAAGGTGCCTCCAAGCGTCAACGAGCAGCCCGCACCGAGTGCGATCAAGCTTGCCGCTAGCCGGGCAACGCTTCGACGCATCACGGCCGCCAGATCGTCGCAGTGTTGCCGTGCTGACGGTAAGTGCCATGAGCGCCAGCAGTACGGTCCTTGCCCACGGGACGGACGTCCAGGCAATGAGTCGGCCGATCTCTGGCACTCGGAAAACAAGCACGCCTACCGACGCGTCGCGAGCAACTGACCAGGTCTCCGGCACTGGGTTCGCGTCTCCGCGGGTCACGACCGCGATGTTTGTGCCCGAGCCGCTAACTGCGACCACTCGGTGGGTCACAAGCTTGCCGTTCAACGCCGGATCGATGAACGAGACGACCTGCCCTGGGCGCACCTTCGCCGCCGGTTCAGAGTGGGTGACGAGGAGATCGCCGGCCTCGATCGCCGGCCGCATGCTGCCGGAGTAGTCGATCAGCGGTCGGTACCCGACCACCGTCGCTGTCAGTAGTACGGCCAGCAGGGCAATAGCCACCGCACAGACCGCGGTTGAAGCTCGGTCCGCCCAGCCCAGAGTCGACCGGGGACGGACGGGTCGGGTGCTGCAGCCGAGGCGGGAGATCGCGCGTGCGGTCATCACGTGTTGTCCGCCTCGAAGACAAACGACTCGTTACCCGTCAGGCCCTGGCCCGCCGCGTTGTTCTGGACCGTGACCTGAAACTCGTAACCGTGAGTGTTGCCGTTACTCCAGGTGGCGGGGCTTCCCGACGTTGGATCGACCAGCGCGGCAGCAGCGGTTGCCGGCCAGTTGGCCACAGTTCCACTGTAAATTACACCTGCGCCCTGCGTGATGTAATTGGTGGTGTCGGCCGTGAAACCAGAACATGAACCCGACGCTGGCGTCCCCGAGAAGGTGCCGCGTGTGACGACCATCGTCAGATATTGGTTGAGCCCGGTCCCGCCGCCGGTCCCATACAGCTTGACATTGGCGGGCAGGGTCCCGGTATAGGAGACTTGGATGCAGCCCGTCGCAACCGATCCCGGCTTTCCATTGGTCAGCGTGAGGGCGGCGAGTTGCCGAGTTGGACGCAATCTGCACCGTCCCGGACTGAATGAGTTCGCCGGGTTGACGGCAGTGGCATTCAAGTTGGACCACGTTGCCGTGCTGGCCAGTAGGGCGCATCCACCTAAGACAGCTACCGTCACCAGCAGCTTGACCGCGATCCTTCGGGCGTGTTTCGGTGTTATCGCCCGTGAGCGATGCGTCCACGTCTCGTCCGAGCGGCGAGCCCCCGGACGCAGAGCGCTCCGGAAGCTCGCTGGCGGATCTTCTGAACATGGTGTGACCGCGATCTCGTCGAAGCGCCCTTGATCAGATCACGCTCGTAGAGGACCAGTCGTACTCAACGGTGGTTGCCGCGCCCTGATAGGCGTTGTCGGCGCCACCGGTGCACCGTCGGGGAACACCACTGAGAACGTATAGCGGTGTGTCGCGCCGGGGGCGTAGCTGCCGAGCGGGAGCGTGGCCGGCATCGCGTAAATCGTGCCGGAATAGACCGACGTTGCGGCAGGGCACGAGGTCACACAGGTCGGGTCGCCGTTGTCCATTACCGTCAGCACCAGCTTCTTGGAGAGCCCGGGCGACGCAGGCGTGTCTACGGCGGCGGTGTGGGTCAACGTAAAGGTGCCGGAGGCGGTGCCGGTGTTCTTGATATCAACGGTACCGGTCGCCGTGCCACCCGGAATCATGTTGGCCGCCGTGAGAATCGCAGCACTGTTCTTGGAGTTGGAATGCGAGATCGTCCCGGCAGTGAATATGTTGCTGGGGTTCGCGCTGGTCGAGTTGAAGTTGGCGCCGGAGCCGGCCGCCACGGCGGCGGCAACCATCAATCCGCCAAATGCGAGAAGCACTCGACGCGGCGACGCCTTCCATAATGCGGTAAAGCGTGACATGGCACCTCTCTGTCTCCCAAAAGAGCTGCCTGATGGCAACTCGGCAGGGGTGGGTTAGTCACCTGTCGACCCATCGCCGACCAGTCCGTAGTCGCTTTGGCCGCAACCGTCAAAAGATTTATTCCCCTCACGCGTGGGCGTGTCACGCGTGCGCGTATAAGCGGAGATCAGGCTAAAGCTGTCCAGTCTCGGCATTGCATTTTCAGTCTTGGTCAGCCGCTACCGATGACTCTGTGATGCCCAAACACAGTCCTTCCAGCCTCGAGGCCTTCTCCGGCTTGCGCTCTCGGATACGCCCCGGGCTTTCTTCTGAGCTTCAGCGTCGCCGGATTGATCGGCCTCGCGCTACTCGCGATCGTGGTGTCCAGAATCCTGGGCGGGTCCATTAGGAGCGAGCAGCTGGCCAATGCTAGAGTTCAGCTGAACTGCTTTCGGCCGCCAGCTTAGCAGCGCACGCGCCGACGGCTCACCTCAACGGACGGGCGGGCTGAGGGCCCTTGATCAGATCGCGCTCGCTGCGCGGCGCACCGGACGACGTCTCCGGCGTGACGATCTGGAACCTGCGGGGCCGCATCCTGCTATTCGAACGACCATCGGACGATCGGCTCGAGGGTTGACTTCTCGCCGCAGATGTCGGCCGCCGTGGGCGGCCGCACGATGACGATCGTTGGGAAGGCATCGACCGGAGCGACGGCGGTTCGGCAGATCGACGTGACCACGCCGATCTACGAGCTCCCGTGGCGCTAGGCCGATCGCGGTCGCGGAAGTCGTTCTGCCATACGCACCGGTGGCGCAGTCGATCGCGAGCCGCACGAAACGCATCAACTACATCCTCGTCGGCGCCGCACTGCTCTTTTACGGGCTGCTGTGGCCGCTCCTGCTTCGCGCGTCCAAGGCAGTCCGCAGTCAGGCCGATCCACGCAAACAGGCTCTGCTCCGGCAGCTTGCCAACGCGATTCGCCGCGACGAGCTTCTGCTCCACTACCAACCTACGGTCGACCTGGCCGATGGGCATGTGGTCGCAGTTGAGGCACTGCTGCGCTGGCGTCACCCCAAGCAAGGTCTCCTGGCACCGAACGAGTTCCTGCCGACTGTCACCGACTACGCCTTGAACTCACAACTGGCGCTGTACGTGGTCGAAACGGCGCTACGCGACTGTGCGGAGTGGCGTGCAAGGGGGATCGACGCAGCAGTCAACGTCAACCTCTCGGTCGCCAATGTGCTTGACCCCGCCCTTCCCGAGCAGATCGGCAAGCTGCTCGCCACCGGCGGGATTCCGCCCAGCGCGCTTGGGCTCGAAGTCACCGAGACGGCAATCATGGCGGACGAGGGTAAGTCGGCGACCATGCTCAAGACGCTCGATGCAATGGGTGTTCGGATCGCGATTGATGACTTCGGAACCGGCTATTCGTCGCTCGCCGGCCTTCGTGACCTGCCGCTCACCGAGCTGAAGATCGCGCGCGAGTTCATCATGGGCCTGCGCATGCGGCCACGTGACAAAGCGATCGTACGTCTGATCACGCGCTTGGCCCACGAACTTGAAGTCAGGGTGATCGCCTCCGGTGTGGAGGACGAGGCGACCGTCAACGAACTGGCCGACCTTGGAGGTCGACATGGCCCAGGGACATTACTTCAGCGAACCGCTCTCGCTCGCGGAGCTCATCGCCTGGTTCGACGCTCCGGTTGCGTCCGGCCGGACCCTGGAGCCCGGACCGATGACGCCGCTCGTCACACAGTGACGAAATGCGCCTGCGCTCACTCCCGTCGCTTGCCGCGGCGTCGCCCCGTCGGCTGCTAATCGCACTCGCCAGCCTGTTGATCTCATCAGCCGTGGCGGTCGGCTCCGGCGCGAACTTCAACGCGACGTCGGCCAACCCCGGAACCTTGATCACAGCCGGAACCCTCGTCGTTACCGACTCTCACCCTGGCCAGGCGATTTTGAGTATGAGCGCCGTCAAACCAGGTACAACCACGACAGGCTCAGTCGACATTGAGAACGGTGGAAGCATCCCCGGCCACCTTCACATTGGCCTCAACCAACCTTGTCAATACGCCCGCCACTCCACCCCTATCGGGCGAGTTGACGCTCCAGGTCCAGGATCTCGGGCGACCCCTCATGCACCGTCTCGTGCCCCGCTGCGAGAACGGTGTATTCAGGTGCGCTGGGCTCCATGGGCACGCTCCCGCTGGGCTCGTTCGTGGCCGGCGCAACACGTCGCTACGCCTTCAGCGTGACGTTTCCCGACGGCGGCTCGGGCGGCGCCGACAATGCATACGGTGGGGCCACTACGAGTGTGGGATACCTGTGGACCGCTACCCAATAACCGTGCGACGGCTGCCGGTAAGGCCTAGGTTGGCCCCGACGCCTGAACTCACGAGCGTTGCCCCTCCCGCCGTTAGTTCATGGTCGCGGCGGCTGTCCCGGCGTGTTGGCCGCCTTGGCATCAACGTCGTGTTCGTGGCCATGATGGGATGCGTTGCGATCATGATGGTGCCATCCGCACTCGGATTCCACCGCTACGTGATCATGACCGGCTCGATGACCGGCACCTACAACCGCGGGTCCATCGTATTCGACCGCCCGACACCCACGTCCGGCCTAAGAGTGGGGGACCCGATCACATACTCACCACCGCCGGGATTCACCAGCCAGGGCCGGGTGACGCATCGAATCTGGTCGATCCATGAGGGCGCCAATGGCCTGCGCGTGTTCAGGACCAAGGGCGACGCGAATGCCCACCCGGACGTCTGGAAGTTCACCCTCAACCAACCGATGCAGGACAAGGTCGCTTTCCACATCCCAGAGGTTGGCTATCTGTTTCTGATGCTCAGCATTAGAGACTTCCGCCTTGTCCTCGTCGGCATCCCGACGCTGATCATCGCCCTGATCATGCTCCGTGGAGTCTGGCGTGAAGGCGGGGAGGCAGCCCGGCGGCAGAAGGTCGCCGAGGCCGGATGGAGGGAGCTCTCCGAGTCTCAGGCGGCGAACACCCTGCCACCGCTCGATGGCCCCGCGATCGAGCCCGCGCCGGCCAGGATCGATCTCGACCTGCGAGTAGCTCGCACGCAAAGACCGATCCCGTCGCCGCGGCGAATGGTCACCCAGCAATCGCGGATCGATCTCCGAGCTCCGCTGCGCGTCCGCCGACTGGCATCGTCCCCGCCGATGCCGGGCGTCTCCGAAGCCGTGAGCCCGCGTGGACAACACGGCGTCACCGCGACCGCCAGGTGCCCTGCCGCGATCAATCTCTTCGTGCGCTCCTTGAGCACGAGCCACTGAAGTGATCGCGAAATCACCCAGGCACGGATCACGCGTCGTGCTCTGCATAGTTGCGGCCTGCGATTGAGGCTGCCGCCGGGGCGAGGGAGGTCCGAATGCGCCTGGCGCCTCGACTCCGACAGCGCCGCCGCGATCGGGAGGGGCCCTCTAACCGATCGTCTGTTACTGCAGCCGATCGACCGGCGAGTCTCGCGGGTATGCCACGGGCTCGGGTTGCTGTTCTCCGAGTGGTGATGGTTTGGACGTGGTTGAGACCCGTTCTCGCAGACCGCACTCGAACTCGGCCAGAGCTCGTGACTCGATGCGTGAGCGGGTGATCGAGCGGCGCTTGCAACTCGTGGCCGATGGCCGGCGGCGGTCGCTCGAAGCGGATCGCGGCGCTGCTGCCAGGTCATCGTCACCTCGCACTGACCCAGCGTGACCCAGCGCGAAAGCGACTCCTGAGCACCCTTGCACGGGCTCGGGAATGATTACGGGCAGGGCTCCTACTTCGCTGGCCCGAGCGGACCGCAGACCCCTGCCACAGATCTCCATGCCGGCGCGCTCGGCCGTACCGTCGGTTCTCGTCAGGAGGTCAGGAGGTCAAAGTGCGGGCCGGTGATCTTCTGTGTGCCGTGCTCGACCAGACCGACCGCGTAGGGTGCCCAGAACTGGGCGACGGGTGGGGCGCCCATACCGCATGGGCCGTCGGAGTTCCCTGGGTTGTTGAACCACAGAAGCCCGTCGAGGTACTTGTACCCTGTGTCTGTAGTGAGTGGGCCGCTACCGCGCCCCGCTGGGTTGCACAGATCCTCATTGCCGTTGTCCTTGCCGCCCTTCGGGACGAGCGGGCCGCGGCCGTTGTCATCGGTCTGGACGATGAAGTGCTTATCGCCGGTCAGTTGCGCGATCTGCTGGCCGTAGTGGATGTCGGAGGTGGTCCAGTCCTCGTGAGTCGCGTTGACGTAGAAGCCTGCCGTGCCACTGACTCCGGCCTGCCTCAGGTCGTCTGCGGTCTGGCGGGCGTCGTTCCAGCCGTCGGGGGCGCCGGCATCCATATAGATCAGCAGGTGCGGGTCTTTGGAGAGCGCGTTCACCGCATACGCCAGCTCGCCCAGGCGGGTCTGCAACTGTGCATGGCTGAGGCAGTGAGTCTCCATCAGCGAGTCCTCCTCCAGGTAGAGGACGGCACGGAAGTTGCCGATGCCGTGTGCCAGCTGGGTGATCCAATTCTCGTAGCGGCTCTTGATCGCGCTCGGATCCTCACAGCTGCCGTGCACCAGCGAATAGGTGCTCAGAGCGACGGTCGTGTTCGGTTGCCCAGCTTCGTCGTCCGCGAGGTATTTCTCGACGGTCCCGGCCAGCGATGAGCCCGGCTGATTCCACATCCAGAAGCGGTAGCTGCCGGCACCCGGCGAATAGGCGATGGTGTGGAGCGCGGGTACCCAACCCGGGTTGGTGTGAGCGAACCGCTCGAGCGCTTTCCCAGCCGGGGCTTGACTGCCGAACACATACCATTTGACGTGCTGAAGCGGGTCGCCATTGGTCGGCGCCTGCCTGTACCCGAGCGGATTCTGTGGGTTCTTGGTATCCAGTGGATCGTTCTGAAGCAGGTCGACCGTCGCCTGCCTCGGCGTCCCCAGCTGCTGCGGATGGGCGCCATACAGATAGGCGCGCGCGGTCCGCATCGGGCCGTTGATCCCCTGATCATGGACCGTGATATGAAACGTCACCGTGCTCTGGCCAGGAGCAAAAGTCGCCTCAGTATTGTCGATCTTGTCGAAGTCCACACCCGCTTGAGCGCTCCTGTTGGTGACACCGAAGTAGACCGTCTCCGGCCCGTTCGGATCGGTGCGCTCGATCGTCACAGCGAACTGGCCGGCGTTCTCATTGGCGCTGTAGACGGAGCTTGAGAAGAACACGCCCGCCGCGTGTGAGCTGGCGCTGTGGGTGACACGCAGCCGCGGTGTGGCGGCAAACGCCTGAGAAGCAAGCGCAAGGCACCCAGCAGAGGCTGCAACAAGAGACATAACGGCGGTCCGGGTTGCTCTCATGCTCTATGCATCGGCCGGCCAGCTTGCTTACCAAGCGAAGACCGTCGGGCGCAACAGATGTCTGGTCAACGCCTCCGGGGGCTAGGCCGATACGTTCCGTTTGGCCACCACAGACTTAGCCATCCCACGAAACCGCGCCGCAGCCTGCTCGGCGGCCTCCTGACCGGCGCTTCGACGCCGGTGACGACCTGGGTCTGTAAGTCAAACGTGGGCGTCGCGGCTGGCGATTGCCCGTCAGAGGGACCTTGTCGTCGGCCCCTCTCGTGTCGCCGCGCTCGCTGCGAAGCCGGTGGGATGGGCTTCGGACGCGCCAGAATCGCGACCGTAACTCTGCTGTCCGATGCCGGTATGGATCACAGCCAACCCATTTCGGCAGCGCGCAGCACCGCTTGGGCGCGGTCGTCGACCTTGAGCGTGACGTAAATAGCGTGGATATGACTCCTAACGGTGCTGCTTGAGACGCCGAGCTTCATTGCGATCTGCTTGTACTGCATGCCTTCTGCCAGCAGGTACAAAACGTCGGTCTGTCTTGTTGACAATGGCGACCGCTCGGCTCGCCGGCGAGTGCTGGCACCAGCATGCGGAAGATCAAACAGAATGTCTCTCAGGGCCCTCGTCGACAGGTCGCACACTTGGGCCAAGGACAGAAGCTTTTGACGGTCAACTACGTGGCCTTGAGCGTGGTGGGCCAGCATGTCGGCCAATCGGACGTAGCTCGCAACGTCAGCTCTGGCTTCGGCGCTGTGATGTCTTGTGACGTTGCCGACGATCTGCTCGGAAAGGCCCCATCTGCGAAGTAGAACGCCGCCGATAGTGGCATGGTCCATTCCCCAAGCATTCCGCTCTTGGCTGGTGCGCACCTCGGGACTAGCTTTCGCGTCGTCAGTGCTGGAGTAACCGGCGACGGCTCGATGTAGTGCCAGCTTGCCGATGTCGTGGAGGAGTGCGGCGACGAGGATGTCGTCGCGGTCGGGCAGCTTCAGTTCTCGTGCGAGGGAGTCTGCGGCTCTTGCGACTGCTTGGGCGTGAACGAGGCAACTGTGCATGAGCACTTCGAGCTCCGAGGTTCGCCACGGAAACTCGGCAAGCGGCACGGACTGGACGGCCTCGGCAATCCCGGTCGGGGTCAGGGTCGTGACGGCATCTGGGACATTGGCGATAGGACGCCGCCCAGCGACCTTCTGCGCCAGCCGTAGGACGGCAACCGTGGCCCCGATGTCACTCTCGACAGCGCTTACGAGTTCGCCCCCGGTGCTCGCATCCGACTTGATCAACGAAAACAGCCGCTCCGCGGCTGGCGCCAGGACCGGTACCACGTCGAACTCTAAGACCGCGCGTTTGAAGCCCACGGCGCCTGCTGTGCCTGGATTGACCTTCGGCCCCGCCTTGACCGCGCCATTGTTGCCTGCTGATGCTCCCCGCCGACCGGCGTCGGTCGCCAGGCAGGATATGACTGCGTCGACCGCGGCGGGGTCAAACTGTGCCCCGCTCTCCTGACGCAAAACGTCAAGCGCCACTGCAGCCCCCATCCCGCGGCGGTGGGGCCTATCGCTCGCGACTGCGACGAACGCATCGCATGTGGCGATCACACGGCTCAGCAACGGGATCGTATTGCCGCTCAGTCCGTCCGGATAGCCTGTCCCATCCCAGCGCTCGTGATGCCCACGCACAATCGGCGCAGCGGAGACCATCGGATCGAGCTCCTCGAGAAGTTGGGCGCCGAGCACTGGATGGGAGTTAATCAGCGCCCAGTCGTCGGGGGACAGCCGCCAGGTCGCAAGCACGACGCTGTCAGGAAGCGCAATCATCCCGACGTCCCGGACACGCGCAGCCACCTCCAGAAGGCGTCGTGTCTGGGCATCCAGCTCGAGCTCGCGTCCGACCCTGGACACGAGCCGGACCACGAGATCTGTGGACGCCTGGGCACCCGGCGCCCGTGCCTTGAGCGCAACATCCAGAGCCGCTGCAACCAACGGAGCCGGGTCGCGAGTCCCCGGATCGATGAGCCGGAGCGGCGCATCCTCCGGGGTCGTGCCCCTACGTGCGGGGCCGGCTCGCGCGACAGGTAATGTCTCACCACTGGGCATGTGACACCGGAACGGCCGCGGGTTCGATGTCCTCGACCGGGGCAACGAACGAATCGGCCCGGCTTTGAATCAAAGCCTGATGGCAAACCGCCGTGACTGCGAAGCTAGGCATTGACGGCTCCCTTGCTGGCGTCCAAACCAGTCATAGACTCATCGAGCAATGCCAGATGGCTGCGTTTGAGTGCTGAACCACTTGCGGCCGCGGGTGCAACCTCAGTGCTCTCTGTCTCCGGGGTCGGAATGACAGGTCTAGCTGAGTGCTAGCGCGGAGTAAGCGTGATGTCAATAGAGGCAAGCCGTTACCGGACTGCAAGGTCATTGAATTTGCAGCGCGGCAGGTGCCTGCCTCAAGCGCAACAGACGAGGCGTGAGCGATGCCGGTATGAGATTGAGGCATCGACTAGGGGGTGAATTGGTAAGGTGAGTCTATTCGACAGAAAGACGGTAGATCACGAATTGGCTCTCAGCGTGTCCTTCTGAAACGGTACGCCGCGACCGCGGCAGAAGCCGTAACAGGTGGTCGCGGCTGCTGAGTATTCAGCGCCGTCGTCCTGAGTATTCAGCTAATTGCGCATACATACCGAAACGTAGAGTATGATTGTCGTGCTCGGCCTCAGACCCCGGCGAGCAAGTTATCCGGCTCCAGCACTCGGCCCCATCAGCGTCAAAAGCACTTTGGCGCAACCCGTGAGAGCCGAGGACGTCGTGACGTGGAGCGTTGACAGCGGCAAGCGATTCGACAATGCCACTGACAGGTGGTCCGAATGCTGGGACCACGAAGCCGAAATGTTCGCGCGGCGCCGACATAGGGATGCGCACGGGAGTGTCCTCGGCCGAGGGATGGATAGCTGCCGATCCGACTCCGAGACTCTCAGGCCAACGGCTCGAGTCGATCACATGTGAACGTGTGGATCGGATCTCGCGTCATGGCTAGACCGAACGGGTGGAACCAGAAACGATCTGCTGGCGAAGACCTAGCAGAAGTCCTGAGCGAATTCGCTCGCACGATGGTGACGAACTTCCCGATCCAGGGGATCCTTGACCACCTCGTCAGGCGAATCGTGCAGGTCCTTCCGATCACGGCCGCTGGAGTCACGTTGATCGAGCCAGGCTCCGAGCCGCGGTATGTCGCTGCATCAGATTCGTCAGCGTTGCGTTACGAGCAGTTGCAGACGAACCTGGGCGAAGGACCATGCCTCCTTGCCTACAGCACGGGCAGCGCTGTGTCGGTTCCCGATCTCAGAACAGAGAGCCGCTTCGCCGAGTTCGTCCCCCGTGCATTGGAATCTGGCCTGGCCGCGGTCTTCACTTTCCCTTTGCGGCATGCAGATGTCCAACTGGGGGCGCTCGACCTCTATCGTGACACGGCGGGGCCGATGGTCAGGGCGTCGATGGTGTCCGCACAGACCCTGGCGGACGTGGCAGCTGCTTACTTGATCAATGCTCAGGCACGCGCCGAGCTGGAGGACGCCTCGGACCGTTCGCGGGAAGCGGCGATGCACGATGCTTTGACAGGTCTGCCGAACCGCGCGCTGATCTTGGAGTTACTCGACCATGCACTCCGCGCCTCGCGCCGCTCCAAGAGAGTCTCAGCCGTCTTCTTCATGGATCTCGACCGCTTTAAAGAGGTGAATGACACACACGGTCATCAAGTCGGCGACGAACTGCTGATTGCGGTGGCCAAGCGGGTGAGCGGGGCGCTGCGTACAGGGGACAGTTTGGCGCGGCTGTCGGGCGACGAGTTCGTGATTCTCTGCGAAGACCTCGCCGACAAGACCGTGGTCGACCCGATTGCCGTCCGCCTTGACGCCGAGCTTTCGCGACCATTCGAACTCTCGTGCGGAGGCGTGACAGTCGGTGCCAGCATTGGGGTTGCATTCAGCGGCGACGGCGTCGATTCGCCGGAGGAGCTCCTGCAAGACGCGGACCTCGCTATGTACCAATCCAAGCGCGACCGGATCGGAGTCCATGACGTACTCGATTTGCGCCGGCTCCATGCAGCCGGCGGTCACGCCTCACTGGCTCGCGAACTGCCCGGCGCACTGGCCCGCGGTGAGTTCCATCTTGAATACCAGCCCATCGTCGATGCGCCGACCGGCCGCGTGACCAGTGCTGAGGCATTGCTGCGCTGGACGCACCCGCGACACGGAGCCGTGCCCCCGTCGGTGTTCGTTCCGTTCGCCGAGCAGTCCGGACAGATCATTGAGCTGGGCCACTGGGTCCTTGAACAAGCGTGCGCGGACAGCGCGGCGTGGCGACAACAGTCCGAGGTACAGATTTCGACCGCAGTGAATGTCTCCGTGCACCAGTTCATGTCCGAGAAGTTCGCGCAAAGCGTGCGAGAAGTACTGGCCTGCAACGCAATCGATCCCACATCACTGACGCTAGAGGTGACAGAGAGCGTCTTTGTTCGCGACGAGAAACGTGCAATCTTCGTCTTCGAGGAGCTGATGGATATTGGCGTCAATCTCGCACTGGACGATTTCGGGACCGGGTATTCGTCGCTCGGGTATCTCAACAGCCTGCCGATCGACACGATCAAGATAGACCGGACATTTATCGCAAGGCTCAACGCCACACTAGGTACGCACGAGATCGTCGCTGCGATCATCGGACTCGCTCACAGCATCGGGCTGAGCGTCGTATGCGAAGGCATCGAGAATGCTCAACAGCGCGAGCAGGTCACGGATATGGGGGCGGATGCCTGCCAGGGGTTTTACTTCGCCAAGCCCATGCGCGCCGCGCGCATTGCGGGGCTGATGGATGGCTCGACTGGTGCGGATACCCCTTGCCTTCCGCCGCGACTGCACTCTGTGTCCTCTTAGTGGCTCGCGTCTCGCCCCAAGGGAGTGCTCGCATGCCATCAGCCAAGGGAAGCTGCTCAGTTCAGATGAAGCGATTCCGCAGCCGCTCTGAGGCTTGCACCCGAGTGATAGCTCACGCGTTCACGCGGGTGGGCCCGAACCGGTCGGTCTGTTCGTGCGGCAGAGTTGAGGCTCGCTGCTGTAGTTCGTGAACACCGGGTTCATCACGTTGCCAGGCGCGGTGTTGTGAGGATGGCCGAGGAGGTGACCGAACTCGTGAGTCATCGTCATGCACAGCATGTCCCAGTCTTGAATCATGCTGGATATCGTCGGCCAGCGGTGGCGCCCCAGGTGGACGGTGCAACTGGTGTAGCTGGCGGCCGGAGCGGTGAGGTTATTCGCTCCCGAGGAGGTGTTGAACGTAACCCATGCATCGGCGTCGTGCTGCACGAGGGTCGACGGCACCGATTGCTGAGTGACGATCTTGATCCGCCCGTTGCACGGGACGGTGCCCCAGAAGCGAGCCGCAATTGTGCTGGCGAGGGCGAAGGGCGGGCGACTTCTCGTGGTCTGCTTCGTAGCGCCTGCGGCGGTCGGAGCGGCGGCCAGGAGGGTGATTAGGGCGGCGGTGGCGAGCCGGGTCTTGTGCATACCCCAATGGTGATGTCAGGCTCGCCTGGAGTCATCATCCGCAGCGGGGAGTTTGGGGGGGCGCGTAGGGGGGATCTTGGGGTGTTCGTTGATGTCCACCGGGGGAGGAGCCTCTCACCCTTAGGCCAGGGCTAGCCGATAGGAGTTGGGAGCGCCCCCGCTGGCGTTCCACTCCTCATGCGCCCGCCTTCACCGATCACTGTCGCCATCACTCGCTTCTCGGACCTTCTCGCTCTGGGTCTCGATACCGCTCTCGAAGCCGATGTGAGCATCGCGGTCGTTGCACGAGACATCCCGATTGCGAGCATCGATAACATGCTTCGGGTGCAGCGCCCAGGCGTGCTCGTCCTTGATGTCGCTCTGCTGCGTGACTTCGCCCAGGTCCGAGAGATAGCGGTCGAGCATCCGGAGACGCATCTGGTGCTGCTTGGGAATGGTCTGTCCAGCGTCGACTCGGCTCAGCTGTTGGCTTTCGGCGCCAGCGTGTGCCTCACCATGGATATCGAGGTGCGGGATCTGCGGCACGCGATCCACCTGGCGTCGCGGGGTCTTCAACTCCAGCTTCTCCCCACCAGCCCAGCGTGGGCATCTCCGAGCCACTCCTCACCCCGCGCGAGGGCGAAGTGCTCGTGCTGTTGCGGCAGAACAGGTCTAACGCGCAGACCGCGCTCGCCCTTGGTATCGGAGTCGAAACGGTTCGCTCCCATGCCCGTCAGATCTATCGCAAGCTCGGCGTCACCTCAAGGCGAAGTCTGCTGGCGCTTGCGGGAACCCCCGCCGCTGCGACGCCGTTGTAATAACCTGGCTGCCGGTCGGGCGGGGCGATGCGTTGTCTCGCTTTCGGTCCGCCGCCAGTCCCGCTGTGGGTGAGCGGCGGCCGGATGGGGTGTTTCTACTGGAGGATGGTTAGTGGAACGCCGGCGCCGATTCGACTCGCGAGCCAGGTGATGTCGGTCGCGTCGAGTCGGATGCAACCGTGTGAGGACGCGGTTCCGAGAGCGCCGGGGAGATTCCCCATCCCGTGAATCGCGATCTGACCCGGGCCGCCATCGAACTCCTGAAGGACATTTGATCGGTCGCTGGTAGCGAGCGCGAATGGGGCGCCGGACGCGCCCGCGCTCAGCGAGAGCCCCTCTTCGATGAAGAACTGACCGGTCGGCGTTGGTGTGGACGGCTTGCCGACGACCGCTGGGAAGCGGCGCGAGACCCGGCCCCGGTAATACACAGTGAGAACGCGTGCGTTCAGATCCGCCGACAGCCGCCACCTGGTCCAAGAGGGCATCGTGCCGCCCGTCGTGATCCAGCCGCTGCCGCTGTTGGGACGGCCCGGAAGCCGGACACGCACCCATGTCCCGCCGTTTCTGCTCTTCGCCTGGCCGAGCACAGGAAGAACCGTGTGCACGCCCGTGAGCGGACGCCGGGAGGCAACGATCGTCAGCTGGCGGGCGTTGACCGATGGGGCTATACGGGCGATCTTGTCGTGCGAGAGGATCACGAGGGCCTGCCCAACGGGGATCGCGGAGGCGCCCGCTTGAGGCACCGAAACGATGCAGCAGATAACTGTCGCGAGCATTGCCGCGGCCACGCCGAAGGTCCCCCGGCCGAGCCGGGGGACCTTTGAGCGGGACGACGTGGGCCGGTCATCCGGTGAACGTCGAGGGAGCCGGTAGCGGGTGTACCACCGCTGCGGCGCATGCCCGGTAGCGGAGGGTCAGCGATCGGGCGGGGGTGGCGTCCTTGAACGTCACCCGCGCGTTGAGAAGACCGCTTGCGGCGAACGCCGGTGGAACATGGACCCGGGACGGTGAACCGGTCCGGCTGGCGAGTCGTTTCCCGTCGATCCCGAACACGACGTGTTTGATCTCAACTCCGCTGACAGTCGCGGTGAAACCCGCGGCGCACGCGGCCGGCGGCGCCGGCTTCGGGCGCGTGAGCGTCGCACGCCCTTTTCGGGTCGGGACGGTCGAATGGCTGGCCGGCGGCGGGGCCTTGTGCCGGCCGGGCTTGGTCTTGTGCCGTCCGGGCTTGGTCTTGTGCCGGCCGGGCGGGGTCGTCGTGGTGGAGATCGGCCGCGCGGGCGGTGCCGGCGTTGTGGTCGGAGAGGTGGTAGGAGGCGTGGAGACTGGCGGCGTGGTTGTCGAGGGACCGCACATGGAGCCGTCGATTACGTTGTTGTCCAGGGTTACCGCCCCCGTGTTAGCGAGCACTCGGCCTTGGACCGTGGACCCGTTATTGAGGGTGATCGAGGTGTGGGCCATCAGGTTGCCCTCAAACGCCGTGGTGCTTCCGAGCGTCGCCGAGCTCCCGATCTGCCAGTAGACGTTGCACGGGGAGGCCCCGTTGATCAACCGAACCGAGCTGGCCGACGCGGTCGTCAGCGTGCTACCGATCTCGAACACGAACTGCGCGTTCGGATCGCCGGCCGCGTCGAGGGTGAGCTGGCCGGTGAGCTGGGCCGAGGACGAGAAGCCGTAAGCGCCAGCGGTCAGCGTCTTACTGCCGAGATCCTGGCCCGTCAGGTTGTTTCCCGCAGGGACCGCCTGACCGGCCGCGACGTTGTAAGCGGTCGTGACATCGCTCTGAGCCTGAGCTGCGACTGCGTCATCGTCGTGCGTGGCCCCATTGACGACAGCGGGGAGCCCGAAGCCGGTCAGTGAAGTTCCCGACGCGACACCGAGATCACCGTTAAGCACCGAAGGTCCGGTGTTCGTGACACTGGAGGCGCCAAGGACCACAAATGGGCTCGCGGTCCCCAGATTGACAGCCGACGCGCTCGCCACGGCCGGCACAGCCGCACAGGCTAGACCGGAGGCGAGCAGGATCCCCACACGACGAGCGTGCGTGAGACGGAGAGTCTTGGACATAAGTCACTTCCTCTTGGCGAGCAGTCGCCGTGACGTCCTCTGGTCCGTATGCAACTCGGTGATGAGCGGCTGGGGGGTCTTGCCCTCGGGGAGCCCGGCGCACTCCGGCGGAGTTCCGTGGCTTTGCGAACCCGCCTCGCGACGGGGGTGCCCATGTCGAGCGAAACTGCTCTGATCAACCAAACCATCGTCGCGCGACGAACGTCCCTTGAATCCGCATCCGCGATCTCCGCACATAGCACGTGGCGCTGGAATCCAGGGCAGCGACCGCGACGCCGGAACCGCTGCAGCGCGCCCCCAGTTTGGTAGCTATGAGTGGTAGCGGCGGCATCCAGAATCCGGTCGATCGGCCTCCCAGGAAAAGAAAACCCCCGGGTTAGCGAGGGCTTCTGAGC
>CAWFRF010000025.1:0-279658 GCA_963818135.1 uncultured Actinomycetota bacterium | reverse complement strand
ACGCCTACCAGGCTGATTGGCCGACCAAATCCAGTGGGCCGCCGGCGTTATGCGATCGAGAGATGCGGGACCCGGCAGCGAGGAAGGCGGTCCCGAAGCACAACTCGCTCCAGGAATAATGGGAGAGCGCGTCCTGCATGCCCGCGCGAACCCCCTCCCACGGGCGGCGCTCGACCCAGTCGTCGATGGCACCGAACGGGCGTCCGAGCGCGATGCCGAGTCGCGCGAGCCATGGGGGGGCGCTGTCAGGAGCCTTGAGATCCAGCACCACCCAGCGGCCACCGTGAGCGAGCGCCGCGGCTCCCCGGGCGATGACATCCGCACACTCGGGCACGTGCGACAGGGCGTACGTGGAGAGGATCGCGTCGACTTCGGCTGGGAAGGTGAAGTCGGCGGCGTCGGCCTGCACAAGGCTGACGTTGCTCCAGCCGTTGTGCTCGACCCGGCGCTCGGCCTGGGCCAGCATCGCGTCGGTCAGATCGACACCGACGATCCTGCCGCGGGGACCGATCGCGTGTTCGATCAGCGGGAAGTTCTGACCGGTGCCGCAGGCGATGTCGACGACGGTGTCGCCCGGGCGGAGCCGGAGCGCTCTCACCGCCTTCCGGCGCTGGGCCCGCTGAGGGTAGCCGGGCACCGGATAGAGCTGAGAGACGATGTTGTAGTGCTTCGCCTTCCTGCGGTAGGTCTCGATCAGGTGCTCTTGCGAACTGTCAACCTGGCTCATGATGCGCTCCTCGAGTCGGCGCTGCTGAGGCGCGTGTCCCCGCTGGGAATCCGAGCGCCACCTGGAGTGGCGTTCTCGACAGCGAGTTTGATGGCCGCCATCTCGATGTCCATGACGCGCTGAATCCGGCCCTTGAACACGCGGTTGGGGATCGTTCGCATGACGTTGCCGAGGTCGACCTCAACCCACATCTCTGCGTCGGTCTGGCCGTCAGCGATCGAGTCGAACTTCATTCCCCAGCGCGCCGCGGAGGTGCCCATTGGGCCGGCGAAGGCCAAGCTGTGGGGCGGCTCGACAGCCGTCACGTCCTGAGCTCGGTAGCGAGTGAACCCGAACGGCAGCTTCGCCCGCTGCTCCACCCGCGCGCCGGGCGTAAGCGGGGCGCCTCCGCTAACCCAGGCTTCGCGGACCGTCGGCGCCCACTCCGGCCAGCGACCGACATCGCACATGTAGTCCCACACCTCGGGGACGCCGCGAGCAATTGCCAGGCGGCTCTCACATCTGATTGTGCCGGCGCCCGTGTTCATCACGTCCTGCCTGCGTACAGACGGAGGGGCCTTGAGCTGCGGAGCCGGGGCAGCCATTCGAACAAGAGCACAAGACCGCCGGGCAGGCTGGCGGCGAGCACCAACACTCCGTAGGCGACGGCGGTCGCAGCGCCAGCACCCGCGCCCAGGCCAGCCGCCGAGAACGCCCAAGCCGTGACGCCCTCCCGCGGCCCCCAGCCGCCGATGTTCGGCAGCACCATGGCCATGATCGAAATGAACGCCAACGGCAGCAGTTGGGAGATGGGCGCCGTGACCCCAACCGCGCGGGCGGCGATCAGGAACGTGAGCACATGGCCGAGGATGGCAATGATCGAAAAGAGCACGACGGCCGGTAACGCGCTCCTACGCAGCAGACCGCCACGCATGTCGGCGGCCGCCGCGTCCCGCGCGAGCGCCCAGCGGGAGTTACCGCGTTTGGTTTGCCTGCGGAGACCGAGAACGGCGACCACGGCCGTTGCGAGCAGTGCGACCGCGACGAGCGGCATGGACGAGCGCACCGGTGACGACAGGGCCAAGAGGACGGCGATCGTCAGCACAATCTGGACGACCTGACCGGCAGTGCGCTCCCAGACGACGGCCCGTAGGGCACGGCCGACGTCGTGGACGTCTCGCCCGTGACTGACGCCTCGATGCACGTCTCCCGCGACTCCGCCAGGTAGCGTGAGGTTGAGGAACAGGCACCGGTAGTAGGCAGAGACCGCGTCGGGCAGGGACAGGCGCACGCCGAGGCCGCGGGCGACGAGTGTCCACCGCCAAGCGCAGCAGACGGTGGTGAGAAGGAAGATGGCCGCCGCGGCAACGAGGGCACGACCGTCGATCGCGCGCACGCCGTCGACGAACGGGCCGCTGCCGAGTCGCCAGATCATGATGCCGAGCACGGCCGCTGCGACCACCGGACGAGTCCACCGAATAACGTTCCTCATGACCGTCAAGGACGCCGACCGGATCGAGAACCTTCCCGAGCCCAACCGCCGGCTCGCAGAACGTCGTGGACGCGGCCTCGCGACGTTACGGCTTCTCGGCAACGAGGGCGAACTTGCGGACACGCCCTTCCCTGAGCCAATCGCGCCAGAGCCTGTGGGCAACAAGTAGCTCCTCCAGCGCCTGGTGTCCAATCTGCGCGGCAATGTTCTGAGCTTCCCTGCCGAACGCGGCGAGCAGCAAGTCCGCCATCACTGCGTGGGCCCCGCTCCAGTCCTCGTGCCAGCGGACGACCAACCCAGCCTGCTCCAAGCCGCTGAGCATTTCGGGTAGTGGAATCAGCCAGACCGTGTCGGCGTCGGGCATGGTCGCTCGCTCCGAGTCCGTGAGTGGCAGGCCCTCTTCCACGGTCAGGGCGAAGCGTCCGCCAGAGCCCAGCGCTCCCGATATCTCCTGGAGCAGTGGTCCTTTCTCGGAAAAGGCGAGCATGGTCTCCAGCAGCAGCACAACGTCGAATGGACCAGCTGGGACTGGGGGGATGCGCGAGACCTCGAATCGGCACGGAAGTCGACCGGCGCGCTGCCGCGCCAATTCAATCGCGCTGGCGCTGTAATCGACACCCAGGTATCGGCAACCGAACCTGTGGGTGATGAACCTCCCCGGCCCCGCGATTCCGCAGCATAGGTCGAGCACCGACGACCCAACGGCAATATCGGCCTGATCCGCCAACGCGAGGATCTCACCGGCGCGCATGAAGCTTTCCTGCTCTACGTACTCCCCGGGCGGGTAGGCACCCGCGCGCGCTGTGTGGAGCGCATCGACGAACGCAACCCGCTCGTCCTGCTTCATTTCCGCACCACGGCGACAGCATACGAGTGGCCATTGCGGCCAGCGCCGGCACACCGCCAGGAAGGATCATCGGCCGCTAAGCGTCATATCTCAGCATGACGTCCAACGACGCGCAGGCTGCCGTCGCCCCGTTCCCGGCTCCTGCGCGCGCCCCGGCTGCCAGGACAGCCGATCGCGCCTCGAACCGGACCCGGACGCGCCCTGCTTGGGTCGGCCTGACAGCGGCGATGATCGTTCAGCTGCTGCTGGTTGGGGCGGTCATGGGGATCGTCTCGCTCAGCGGCACCCGGCCCAGCGTCGCCGGTTGCGCTGTGGGAGTGACGTGCGGAGTGATTACGAATCTGGGGCTGGCGCGGGCCCTCTCCCACTTCGGCGTGGATCGTTTGACACCAGCCGACCGGGTGACCCTCGCCCGCGCAACAATCGTGACCGCGGTAGCGGCACTCGTCGCTGACTCGTTCGCGCATCCCGTGCCGGTCACGATGTTGGTGGTACTCGCGGCGGTTGCGCTGGCTTTGGATGCGGTCGACGGGCGGGTGGCGCGGCGGACGGGCACAGGGAGGCTGGGCGCGAATTTCGACGCGGAGGTCGACGCATTCCTGATCCTCGTCCTCAGCGTCTATCTCGCCCGCCTGGTTGGCGCCTGGGTGGTCCTGATCGGCGCGGCACGCTACGCGTTCCTGGTCGCTGGGTGGGCGCTTCCGTGGATGCGTCAGCGTCTTGCGCCGCGCCACTGGCGCAAGGTTGTCGCGGCCACACAGGGGGTCGTGCTGACGGTCGCGGCCGCGAATGTCCTGCCGGCGGCTGTGAGCCTGGCCGCGCTGATTGGCGCGCTCGTCCTCCTTGCCGAGTCCTTTGGCCGCGACGTTTGGTGGCTGCGGACCCATCGGCCGGAGACACACGGCGAACCTACGGACCCGCAACCCAGTCCTCGCCCTAGCACTGGCCGACGGCGCATACGGACGGGCGTCGCCACGGGGCTCACGATTCTCGCCCTTCTGTTCGTGTGGACCGCCCTGGTCGGGCCCGACCAGCCAATCGCCCTCAAGCTCAGCGCGTTCCTCAGACTTCCAGTCGAGGGCTTCGTTCTGGTTGCTTTGGCCGCGGTCGTGGTTCCCAGAGCTCGCCGCTTGCTGGTGTGGGTCGTGGGGCCGCTCCTCGGGTTGGTACTCATCCTGAAGCTGTTCAACATCGGGTTCCTGACCGCCTTCAACCGGCCGTTCGACCCCTATCAGGATCTGAGCTATGTCGGAATCGCCAGCCAGACGCTGCGCGCCTCGCTCGGACAGACGACCGGGGTTCTGATCCTGATCGCGCTGGGAGCCGCTGTAATCGCGATACCCATCTTGATGTCGCTCGCGGTCCGTCGGGTGACGCGGATCGCGGCAGAACACCGGGCCTTGACGCTCAGAGCGGTTGCGGGGCTTGGAGCCGGTTGGATCTTGTGCTGGGCGATCGGGCGCCGAGGTCGTGTCCCAGACACCGATCGCCTCGGCGAGCGCGGCCAGCCTCCTTCTCAGCCAGGTGAACGCCGTCCGGGCGGACATCCATGACCGGGCCACCTTCGCCCGCCAGATCAGCCATGATCAGCTCGCCGCCACTCCCGCCAGCCAGCTGCTGACCGGCCTGCGCGGCAAGGACGTCCTGCTGCTGTTCGTCGAGAGCTACGGCCAGGTCGCCGTTCAGAACACCCCGATCGCACCGGGGATCGACTCCGTCCTTGCCAGGGGAGATAGGCGCCTGCAGGCCGCTGGCTTCGCTGCCCGAAGCGCGTTCATGACATCGCCCACCTTCGGCGGGATCAGCTGGCTGGCTCACTCCACCCTGCAGTCCGGCCTATGGGTCAACACTCCGCAGCGTTACACCCAGCTTCTGGCGAGTCATCGCTTCACCCTCACCGAGGCGTTCGACCGGGCCGGCTGGCGGACGGTGGACGACGTGCCGTCAGATGACCGGTACTGGGCTCCCGGCAAGACGTTCTACCACTTCGACAAGCTCTACGACCGGTACGATGTCGGCTACCACGGTCCAAGGTTCGCCTACGCATCGATGCCGGACGAGTACGTGATGGGGGCTCTGCAACGACTCGAGCTGGCCAAGCGACAGCGCCGGCCCGTCTTTGCGGAGGTCGACCTCGTCTCGAGCCACGAGCCATGGACCCGCATTCCGCAGATGATCCCGTGGAACCAGCTCGGCAATGGCTCGATCTTCAAGCACAAACGGGTGCGCGCGGGCGTTAACGGGCTCCATGTCAACGGCTTGTCGTCGTACCTGCGGACAAGCGCCTCCTCCGTCGTCCGCGCCGCCTATGGCGAATCGATCCGATACACGCTCAACACGTTGATCTCGTTCATCCAGCACTACAGCAACCCGAACCTCGTGCTGATTGTGCTGGGTGATCATCAGCCCTGGACGATCGTCAGTGGAGCCGAGCCGAGCCACGAAGTTCCGATTTCGATCATCGCGCACGACCCATCGGTGCTGAAGCGGATCGCCGGATGGGGTTGGAGCAGCGGCCTCCTGCCAAGCACCAAGGCGCCGGTGTGGAAGATGAGCTCGTTCCGTGACCGCTTCCTGAACGCGTTCGGCCAGCAACCCAAGGTGGGTGCGTCGGGATGAGCGGTTGGCCCGGGGAAGCTGCCGTGTGCGAGCGCCCGTACACCCTGCTGAGCTGCGCGCTGTCGATAGACGGCTATCTGGGCAGCGCGACTCCGCGGCGCCTCGAGCTGTCGAACGACGCGGACTTCGATCGGGTGGACGCCGTGCGGGCCTCCTGCGATGCGATCCTGGTCGGAGCGGCCACGGTGCGCAACGACAATCCGCGCCTGCTGGTTCGCTCTGCGGCCCGGCGTGAGGCGCGGAAGGCTCGCGGAATGGCCTCGTCACCGATCAAGGTCACCGTTACGGGTCGGGGGAGCTGGATCCCCAAGCCGACTTCTTCGCCTCCGGCGATGCGGAGAAACTTGTCTACTGCACGAGCGAGCGGGTCCTCGCAGCCCGTTCGCGGCTCGGGCCGGTCGCGACGGTGCTCGACGGCGGACAGCCCGTGGACATGCGGAGGATCAGCGCGGATCTGGGCGACCGCGGCGTAGAGCGACTGATGGTCGAGGGCGGCGGCAACGTCCATACCCAGTTCCTCACCGGAGACCTGGTTGACGAGCTTCAGCTCGTCGTCGCTCCGTTCTTCGTCGGCGATTCCCGGGCCCCGCGGTTCGTGCGCGACGGCCGCTTCCCATGGAATGCGGACCGGCGCGCGACGCTATCCGACGTGCGCCAGATCGGCGACGTGGTGCTGCTCCGCTACGCACTTTCGTCGCGGTTTCAGGACAGCTGACGGAATCGCCGATGCAGCCGCCGCCGATGCCCACAACGACAATCCGTACACAGCTGCTGTTACCGCTGCACTTCGGCGACGGATACACCACGACCGCCCGGGTGTTCAGCTTCCGCGGACTCGCCGACGGGCAGGAGCACCTCGCCTTCGGGCTGGGCGATCGGGCCGCGCCGCTGAGTGCGGGCGGGTCCGGGGCGGTACCCCTGGTCCGGCCCCACAGCGAGTGCCTGACCGGGGACGTGTTCGGCAGCCTGCGATGCGACTGCGGGGCGCAATTGCGGGAAGCCGTGGAGCGCATCGCCAACTCGGGCGGCTATCTCTTGTACCTGCGGCAGGAGGGGCGGGGGATTGGTCTGTACGCCAAGCTCGACGCATACGCGCTGCAGGACACGGGTCTCGACACCTATGAGGCGAACCTCGCGCTGGGACATCGGGAGGACGAGCGCAGCTATCTGGTCGCCGCGCAGATGCTCAAGGCGCTGGGTGTGACGAACGTCGCGCTGCTCAGCAACAACCCTGACAAGGCGCGGCAGCTGCGCCGATTCGGAATAGCGGTGACCTCCCTCGTGCAGACGGGCGTGCACCTGTCACACGCGAACGCTCGCTATCTGGCGACAAAGGCCCAGAGGGGCGCCCACGCGCTCGACCTATCGGCCGGGTGAGATCAGCAGGTCCGCGTGGTCCACTGTGATCCGCAGCGCACCCGCCGCCGCCTGGGCCAGGCGCCGGCGGCCGTACGGCACGACCTGGGTGGCGAGTCCAACCTCTTGTTCGCTGGCAGCACCCACCCATCCGCGGAGCCACTCAGCCGCGAGCTCGGCCTCCGAGGGGCCCAGGCGCCAGGGACTCGGCCGGACGAGCACCTCGGCCTCCAATTCAGCCAACTGCTGGAGGGCAACCCCCACCGCATCCGGTCCGAGCAGGCGGCCGCGCTCGGTGAAGCGGCGTTGGTGGGCATCAAATGCCGAGGCGATGCGGCGATCCAATGGCTCGGCCGGGGTCAGGTCGACTCGTCCCACCACAGAAAGGGTCAGGAGGATCGGGCATCGCGCCTCAGCGCAGGCGGCGATCAGCGCGGAAAGCTCTTCCTTGGTCAGTACGTCCAACAGCGCAGAGGCGGTGATGAGGGTCGGCTCGGTGAGCTCACCCGCGGCCAGCCGGCTGATGTCAGATTGCCTCGTCTCGATGGTGACCGCAGCCCCATCGGCGGCCGGACCGGGCGGCTCGGACGCGGCGACCTCGAGCAGGTCTGCGTCCAGGTCGTGCAGGATCCAATGCTGCGGACCGGAAAGTAGCGGGGCCAACCAACGAGCCATAGCGCCGGTCCCGCAGCCGAGGTCGTGGACCACATGCCGGGTCGTCATCGATAGCTGGCTCTTCAGATGCTCGACCAGATCGTTCGCGCGAGCTGCCGCATCGGCGGCCTCGCGTAGCGCCAGCCACTCCCTGCTCACGCTCGTGCGAGGAGTCGTCATCGCGACACCCCAGCCAGAACTCCGGCTAGCACGGCCACAGTGTTCGACCACTTCGGCAGCGAGTCGCGCCGCGTACCGGCGGCCTGGCGCAGCTGGCAACGCAGCTCGGCATCGGTCAGCCATCCCCGGAGCGCCGCCGCAAGCGCCGCTGGGTCATCCGGGGGAACGAGCAGACCAGGGCGGCTCCGGTTGAAGCCGTAGCCAAGAGCTTCCGTCACGCCGCCGACCTCGGTTGCCACCACCGGCAGGCCGCGAGCCAGCGCCTCTGTGATGACCATGCCGTACGTCTCGGTCCGTGACGCCAACACCATGAGGTCCGCTCCGGCGTAGCGACGGTCCAGGTCGGGGCCCGCCAGCGGGCCTTGGAGATGCACCCGATTGTCCAGCCCTGCATCGAGTATCCGCTGACGGAGCCTCTGCACAAATGCCGGGTCACGGTCGAGACTGCCCACGCACACGCACCGCCAGTTGAGGTCGGACACCATCTGCAGCGCGTCCAGCAGCACGTCATGACCCTTGTCGGGGATCACAGAGGCGACGCAAAGCATCGCCTCGCCGGCCTCCGCACCCGCTTCCAGCTCGGCACCGACTCCTGCCCCAGCGACTCCTGCCGCAGCGACTCCGGGCTCGGCAACGTGCAATCGCTCCACGGGCAGCTGGTACAGGTCCAGCATCCGGTTGCGGCTCCACTCGCTCGTGGTGACCACGGCGACCGCGGCCGCTAGAGCTGCGCGTTCGCGGATCCGGATCGTCTCGGCAGCTTCGCCGGCCGCGCGGTCACCCAGCGACATGTGCAGGAGGACGACGAGTCGGAGGCGCCGCGCTTCAGGCACCAGCACCTCGGGCGCCGCCGAGGCGATCAGCCCGTCGAGCAGCACCACGGCCCCGTCGCGGAGACGCTCGATGACATCGTGCAGGGCGGCAAGCGCCCCGGAATCAGGCCGCGGCCAGTGCCCGGGCACGGCGTGCTCGTGTACCAGCCATCCGAGGTCGCGTAGCCCGCGGCAGACGAGGCGGTCGTAGGTGTTCCCGCCACTGGGCTGCGCTGGGTCGTGGATGCCCTCGGGCACCACGACATCCACCACCGTCACAGCGACCGTTCGTAGCTCGCCCAGGCGATGTGCGACTCGCGCAGCGTGATGGTCAGTCCTTCGAGCTTCCGCGCGCCGTCGCCCAGGTCGCCGGCATGCACCCTGTCCGCGAGTCGGTCGGCGATGACTTGGGCGAGCGCCTCCGTCGTTGTGTTGATGCCGGCGAAGGCGGTCTCCTCGTCGAGGTTGCGATATGCGAGCTCTGCCGTTACAGCACGCAGCTGCTCGGCGGCACGACCGATGTCAACCACGATGTTGTCGGCGTCAAGCTCCGCGCGTCGGAAGGTGGCGTCGACGATGTAGGTCGCGCCGTGCAGTCGCTGCGCGGGCCCGAAGGTCTCGCCGCTCAGGCTGTGGGCGATCAACATGTGGTCGCGGACCGTCACGCTGAACACGGTCACGTCCCGTCGTAGGTAATGGTGTGACAGAGCGCCGGCAGACTGCCCGCGGCAAGCTCCGCCATCACGTCGGGCAGCTCGCAGAACGCCGACGCCCCGGTGAGGAGCACGTCGAGCGCAGGGTCGCGCAGAAGCTCGAGCGAAAGCGCAAGCCGATCGGCCTTCGTTCGGCGGGCGCTGCGCGCAGGGGAGACGGTGCCGACCTGGCTGGCGCGGATGCCGAGGCGAGCCGAGTGGAACCGGCCTCCCAGCGAGAGTTGAACCTCCCCATCGCCGTACCAGCTGAGGTCGATCACCGAGCCCTCTGGGGCGAGCAGCTCGAGCGAACACTGGAGTCCGGCGGACGTGGCGCTGGTGTGCACAACCAGGTCACTGCCACCCACGGCATCACCGGGCACCGCGAACTCGACGCCGAGGGCCGCAGCAACCTCGGCCCGAGTTGCATCGACGTCGACGAGCGTGACACGTGCCCCTGGGAATCGAGCCGCCAGGCGGGCCACGCAGCAGCCCACCATGCCGGCGCCGACAACCGCAATGCGATCGCCGAGCAGAGGCGGTGCGTCCCAGAGAGCGTTGACCGCCGTTTCAATGAGTCCCGGCAAGCACCGCACGCGCGGGCGTCACGTCCTCCGGGACGAGCGCCACTGCGCTCGCAGGCACCACGTAGGCGGTCTGGTGCGGAAACAGGCAGAAGACGGTTCGTCCGTACAGTTCCGACGGTCCGTGCTCGACCGCGCCGACGTTGAGGTAGCCGTATTTGACAGGCCCCGGGAACTCACCCTCCTGAAACGGCGCGCGCATTGCGGCGTACTGGCCCCGCGGTACACCGCCTCGGAAAATCAAGGTCTCGGTGCCGCGACTGACCCCTGAGCGTAAGGTGCGGACCAGCACATCATCCGGCCCAGGTTCGGGCAGCGTCACGGTCCGGATTTCGCCTCTGCCGGGCTCGCGCAGCCAAAACGCGCGCGCCTCACCCTGCACTTGCGTCACCTTCGAGCAGTCGGAGCGGGCGCCAAACGCGCACCTCCACCGAAGAAGCGAACATCGCCAGTCAGGCTACCAAGCGGTCCAATTCAGGAACCGGCCGCAGACGGCGCCGCCGATCTTGATCTACGCGCTCGGCGTGATCGCTTCGCTCCTGCTGTTCGGGCGATTGTCCGACCAGGTCGGACGCCGGCCCGTGCTGCTCGCCGGCCTGGCGCTCTCGGCTGCGGGAATGACCGCATTTCTGCTCGCCGACGGCGTCACCCTGCTGCTGGTCGCTCGCCTTATGTGCGGTCTGTCTGCGGGAATCTTCACCGGCACGGCCACCGCAACCCTGATCGACCTGTCTCCTCCCGAGAAGCGCGGCCGTGCGACCCTGACATCGACAGTCGCGCAGATGGGAGGGCTCGGCCTGGGGCCGCTCCTTTGCGGCTTGGTTGCAAGCTCGGTCGCCGCGCCGCTGCGCGTTCCCTTCATCGTCGTGCTGGGCATGCTGATCCTGGCAGCCGTGGGGATCTGGACGATCCCGAGCCGGTCGCAACGGCATCGGCCGCAGCTGCGGCCGCAGTTCTGCGCGTCCCCGCGCAAGCACACGCGGTCTTCATCACCGCAGCGCTCGCCGCATGCGCGGGCTACGCCGTGCTCGGACTTGCCACCGCGCTGACACCGGCGATCCTGTCCGAGGAACTGTCGCTGCATGCCCCGGCGATCGTGGGCATGGTTGTGTTCGGCGTGCTTGCAGGTTCGACAGTGGGCGAGCTCGTCTCGATGCGCGTCGGAGATTTCGCCGGACTCCGCGAAGGATGCGCGAGCATGATCGTCGGTATGGGCATCCTGGCGCTCAGCCTGATCGACGCGTCTCTTGCACTGCTGGTCATCGGCGGCGTCGTCGCAGGCTTCGGCCAGGGTCTCAGCCTCAGGGCGGGGATCGACGGGATCGCCGGAGTCACCCCGCCTGCGCAGCGCGCAGAGGTGAACTCCGCGTTCTTCGTCATCGGGTACGCCGCCGTGTCGCTTCCGGTGATCGGGGTGGGTGTGCTCACGCAGTTCACCAGCCTCCGCACCGCCGGACTGCTGCTGACGGCGCTGGTGGCGGTGTTCTCCGCTGCAGTCATCGCGGTGATCTCTCTGCGGAGCACGGAGAAGCCGCGGACACGTGCCGCCGCTGTCGCGACAACGAGCAGCTGAGCTCACCGCTGATCGCGATCAGAGTGCGCGCTCAATTCAAATCTCGATGAAAGGAACAGACATGCAGACCATCGGATTCATCGGACTCGGAAACATGGGCGGCAACATGGCTGACCGATACCTCGCTGCCGGCTACACCGTCTACGGCGAGGACCGCGACCGCGAACATGCGCAATGGCTTGTCGACAAGGGTTTGCGCTTTGTCGACACGCCACGCGCGGTTGCGGCAGCGGCTGACGTGGTTCTCACCTCGCTGCCAAATGACGAGATCGTTCAGTCAGTCGCCTCGGGCCCAGACGGGATCGTGGAAGGCCTGGACAAGGGCAAGGTCTGGGCGGACCTGAGCACGATCAGCCCAAGCGTCTCGCGCGAGGTCGCGGCACAGGTTCGTGCCAAGGGAGCACAGATGCTCGACACGCCGGTGTCGGGCAGCGTTCCCCAGGTCAAGTCGGGAACGCTGACGATCATGGCCGGTGGCGATGCCGACGCCTACGCTCGGATCGAGCCGATCCTTCGCGTGCTCGGTACCCCGACGCGGATCGGCGATAACGGGCAGGGCCTGGTCCTCAAGCTCGCAATCAACATCAGCCTCGCGGTGCAGACGCTCGCCTTCTCCGAAGGTCTGCTGCTCGCCGAGCACGAGGGGATCGACCCTCAGTTGGCGGCCAAGGTCATGTCCGAAAGCCAGATCGGCTCGCCGATGCTCAAGCTGCGCGTTCCGCTGATCCTCAACCCGCCGCACGATGCGTGGTTCGACATCGGCCTGATGCACAAGGACATTCGTCTCGCCCGACAGGCCGGCTCCGACGTGAACACACCACTGCCCGCGGCTGAGGTGGCCGATCGTTTCCTCGACAAGGCGGAAGGGCTCGGCTACACCCACAGTGACATCGCGGCCATGCACGAGGTGCTCGAGCAATTGTCGAGAAACGGATCTCCCGTGACCTCCTGAACCTCGACCACAACCGGACGGCCGAAGCGGAGCACGCCGCGGAGAAGGAAACGCCTGAGCGCGGCGCGGGGAAGGAAACGGCGGAGTGGGGCGTCTTATCAATCAACGCACACACCTTGCCCCTTGGAGGACAGCATCGATGAAAACACGTAGATTTTTGCTCGTAGCCGTAGCACTCGGAGCGCTCGCCCTGGCCGCGTCAGCGCTCGCCCGAACCGCCCACATGGCCTCGGGAACCGTTGTCGCCACGAAGAAGACCTCGCTCGGGACGATCCTCGTCACGGGCACCGGCAAGACCCTGTACCTCGACGTGAACGACAAGGCGGGACACCCCGCCTGCAAGGCCGGTTGCCTCACGATCTGGCCGCCGCTGAAGGCGAGCGGCAAGCTCGCAGCCGCGGGCGGCGCCAAGAAGTCGGCGCTCGGCACGATCAAGATCACCGGCGGTATCAAGCAGGTGACCTACAACAAGCATCCTCTTTACACCTTCGTATCGGCCGCCAAGGGCACGAGCGGTGAGGGCGTGAACGGCTTCTACGTCGTGAGCCCGAGCGGATCCAAGATCGCCAAGTCCACGACAGCGCCGACAACGTCGACGACTACGCCGAGCACGACATCGACAGGTGGCGGCTACGGCTACTGACGCTTAGCGCTCGCCTGGGCCGGCGCGCCGCTCGGATCGGGCGGCGCGCCGCTCAGCTCGGATCGGCCGGCCGCCGCTCAGCTCGTGTCGGGCGGCGGTAGGCCGAGTTGCCGGCGAATCGTCTCGACTGCCTGTTCGACCGGGACGTTGGCCTCATCCAACATGCGCTCGTAGGCGTGCAGGACAGGCAGCGACGTCGCCTGACGGGCCACAGCGGCCGTCAGTGTCGCGCGGGCCTGGTTGATGCGGAACAGGCGGTGGGCAACGCGCTCGGTTGCCTGCGGGAACCTGATCCGCAGCAGCCGACGGTCGAACAATCGTTCGGTCGCCGCGGCGTCACGTAGATCGGCGCGTGAAGCCGCTAGGTTGTCCCGGTCGCGTCCCTCCAGCGGGTCAAAGTCATCCTCCAGACGCTGGTTTCCGGCGTTCGCGATCTCCAGGTATTGAGCCGCGAGGGCGCGGCGAGCTGCACCACTGACGCCGCCGGCGGCAGCAGCGCGCGGCGCGGCAGCGGGCGCAGCTGCGCAGGTCGGAGCCCAACACCCTGCGAACAGAGCGGCCCAGCCCAACACCGTCGCGGCTCCGACCTTGTGGGAAAACACTGATATTCCTCTCAAGCGTCCTTGGCAACTGCCGACTTAAGTATCCATGCAGGCACGGGGGGCGCGTCCATTTTTGAGATGGTCGGCGTTCGCGGCGATCACCGTGGGCATGGCCTTCGAGATCGTGCGTGCGGCGACTGGTGTGGGCGGTCCGCGTTTGGACACGCTGACGAACGATTGGATCTACCAGGCGATCGAGTTCGTCGCACTTGCCGTGTGTGTCGCGCGCGTGGTGCAGCGCCGTGAGCAGCGCCTGGTCTGGACGCTGATGACGATCGGACTGGCGCTCTGGTCGGTGGGCGATCTGCTCTGGTCGGCTTGGCTGGAGCAAGTCTCCAACCCGCCGTTTCCGTCGATCGCGGACATCTCGTATCTCCTCATGTACCCGGTGATGTACGCCGCGCTGATGATTGTCATCAGGTCACGCAACCGCCAGGCCATCGCCGCACAGTGGCTTGACGGAGGCGTGGTCGCACTGGCGGTCAGCGCGATCGCCGCGGCTCTCGTGTTCGCCGCTGTACTGCACGCAACCACGGGTCGATTCGTTGCCGATGCGGTCAACATCGCCTACCCGGTCCTCGACTTCATCCTGCTGATGTTCGTGATCCTGGCCTACGGAGTGGCAGGCTGGCGACCTGGGCGAGATTGGCTGGCGGTGGGCGGCGGCGTGGCCCTCATGGCGGTTGCCGACATCCTTTACGCCGACCAATCGGCGGGCGGCATCTACATCTCGAGCGGCTTCACGAACGTCCTCTACCTGGCGTCCTTCTCACTGCTGGCGGTGGCCGCATGGCTACCGACGAGCCGTCAGGCCAAGCCAGCCAGCCGTGACACGATCTTTGTGACGTTCGCGGCCGCCGGGGCGGCCCTGGGGCTCCTGGTCGTCGCGGCATTCACGAGCCTCACACCTCTGGCGGTGGGGCTAGCCGCCGGTGCCCTGCTGCTGGCCGCTGTCCGCTCGTCGATGACCTATCGCGAGAACGCCCGCATCCTGCGCGCCGCGAGCCGCCAGGCGGTCACCGATGCCCTCACGGGTCTGGGCAATCGCCGGCAGCTGGTCGACGACCTCGAGAACCTGTTCAGAGACGATCGCCAGGCCACGCTGGCGTTCTTCGACCTCAACGGCTTCAAGCGCTACAACGATGCCTACGGACACGGTGCCGGCGATGCGTTCCTGATTCGGCTCGCAATGGCCTTGAGCGGCGCAGTCGCCGGCAAGGGCACCGCGTACCGGCTTGGCGGCGACGAGTTCTGCGTTCTGCTCGAGGGACACCGCCGCTCTCACGATCAGCTGGTGGCGAGCACCAGAGCAGCCCTTACCGAGCGCGGGGCCGGATTCGATGTCACGACATCGGTCGGTCTCACCCTGCTCCCCGACGAGGCCGACAGCCCCGATGCGGCGTTGCGACTTGCGGACGAGCGGATGTATGCGGACAAGGGCCGGACGCAACGCTCACCGGTGCGCGACGTGCTGATGCAACTGCTCAACGAGCGCACCCCGGGATTGCTTGACCACGTGAGCGGCGTGACAGCAGTAACGGCCAGCGTCGCCGCGCAGTTCGGACTCGACGCTGAGGGATTGGATGAAACGCTGCGAGCAGCCGAGCTCCACGACATCGGCAAGCTGGCGATCCCCGACAAGATCCTCAATAAGCCGGGTCCGCTCGACGCCACCGAATGGACCTTCATGAAGCAACACCCAGTCATCGGGCAGCGAATTCTCGATGCGGCGGCTGCGCTCACGCCAGTGGGCGTGATCGTTCGTGCATCGCACGAACGCTGGGACGGCGGCGGATACCCGGATGGCCTCGGTGGCGAGGCGATCCCGCTCGGGGCGCGCATCATCGCGGTCTGCGACGCGTACGACGCGATGATCTCCGATCGCTGTTATCAGCGCGCGCGGAGCCAGGATGAGGCACTCGCCGAGCTTCGACGTCACGCCGGTACCCAGTTCGACCCCGCTGTGGTGGAGGCGCTCGAGCGCCATTTCCAGAATCCGGCGACTGCCTGGCCCGAGTCCTCGCAGGCAACGGCGCTTGACGCTGCTTGACACTCCCCGAGCGCGGGATCTACTCTGCCGCAACTCCCGGCTTGGATGCCGGGCCGAGCGACCTGTGGGGGATGTGGGGGATGACGGATACGTCCGCAGTGCAGACCCAAAGCGCACGGACGTGCCGCGCCGGTTGAGACCGGCGCATAGGTCGCTCGGATTAAGCCTCAGAGCGGAGCGCTTGGATTCCGCCTCAGAGCGGAAGTGTTCGTAGCGCCGTAACGGTCATCACGACGGCGACGAACGTCTCCAGTCCGCGCGCCGCGCCCGGACGGCGCAGGATGGGAGCGAGCAGTTGCGCGGCCCCGCCGAGCGCGATGAACCAGGTGACGCTGGCGGTGGCCGCACCGGCGCCGAACCACCAGCGGGACGCGGGATGGGAGCTGGCCACGGTCCCGAGCAGCACCAGCGTGTCCAGGTAGACGGCGGGGTTCAGCCAGGTGAAGCCCAGGGTGGCAGCGATCACCCTGCGGCGTGAGTGGCCGTCCTCACCCTCCCGTCCTGGCCCGAGTTGCCGCAGCGCACGCCGTGCGGCGAGCCCCGCATATGCAAGCAGCAGGGCTCCGCCGAGGAACCGGACGAGCGTCAGCAGCGATCCGTCTGCGCGAACCACGGCCCCCATGCCGGCCACGCCGGCGGAGATCAGCACCACATCCGAAGCGGCGCAGATCGCGATCACGGTCTTCACGTGTACCCGTCGCGCGCCCTGCCGCAGGACGTAGGCGTTCTGCGCACCGATCGCGACGATCAGCGAAAAGCTGAAGAGCAGCCCCGCAAGGAAGGCGGTGAGAGAGGCCATCCGTTGCCACCGTAGGCGCCGGTGCCGCTTTCGCCAAACTAATGTTCTTTATGCTTCATTAGCCGAGCTAATGCAATGGGAACTCGCTCAACTGGAGGCACTGGCGGCGGCGGTCGGCGAGGGAAGCTTCGAGTCCGCAGCCCTCCGCCTGCATGTCACGCCGTCGGCGATCAGCCAGCGCATCAAGGCGCTCGAGACCAGCGCCGGCCGCGTGCTGCTGATCCGTTCGCGCCCAGTGCGGCCAACAACCTCTGGAGAGGCACTGCTCAGGGTGGCGCGGCAAATCGAGGTACTTGTCGCAGACGCGGCGCGCACGTTGGCTGAGGACGAACAGGAGCTGCCGACCGCGGTGGCCCTGGCGGTCAACGCCGACAGCCTCTCGACCTGGCTTCCGGCAGCGCTCGCCGCCGTCGAGCCGCCGGTCTGCTTCGACCTGCGCCGCGCTGATGAGACCCGCACCGCGGAGCTGCTGCGTGACGGCAGCGTCGCGGCCGCCGTCACCGCGCTCTCAGATCCGGTGCCCGGCTGTACCGTACGGCCGCTCGGCAGCATGCGCTACCGGCCCCGTGCCAACGCTCAGTTCGCGGAACGCTGGTTCAGTGACGGACCCACCCCTGCGAACCTGAGCCGAGCACCGGTCGTGATCTTCGATCGCACCGATGTGCTGCAGGATCGCTACCTGCGACGGCGCTCCCGGCGGCAGCTGCATCCCCCACGTCACCACGTCCCCGGCTCGACGGCCTTCGTCGAGGCGGTGCGTCGCGGCCTGGGCTGGGGCATGGTCCCGGATCTGCAGACGGCTCACGGTGACGGGCTGGTCGAGCTCGACCCCAAGGGTGCGATCGACGTGGACCTCTACTGGCAGCAGTGGCGCCTGAGCTCAACCGTTCTGGAGCGCGTCGCCGACGCGGTCCACGCACACGCCGTGGTGCTGCTGGAACAGCGCCGGGCGATATCCGCAGCACGTCGCTCGCCTCCGGCGGCGCTCTGACCGCAACATCGCGACGGCCTCTGCACATTTCCGAAACTTTCGCGAAATTTGTGATGCCATAGGTGTTGTTAGCGCTGCCAAATCTGTGGAATACTTCGCGCCGAGGAGAGGTTCCGACCTGGAACCTTGGACGTATTCACAATCGCGGAGACGCCGCTGGGCGAACCTTCGCAATCCAGGAGGAGGTCGCGGGTCTATGTCTGCAAGTGCTTCTGGCGGTGGTCGACGCAAGCGCAAGGACGACCGTCCGGTCGAGGTCAGCGATGAGCAGCGCGAGCTCTCGCGCCGTCGCTTTCTGAAGTACGCCGGCGCGTCAGCCGCGGCGATTCCGGCATACGCCGGGATGATGGACGTCCTCAGCGAGAACGCGAGCGCGGCGACGCTCAAGCAGAACGCGCACATCGCGTCGTTTGCAAGCCACCCGAAGTACCACTTCTACATGGTCAACCACGTGACGACGAACTCGTTCTTCACGGCGACCATCTACGGCATCCAGGACGCCTGCGCGATCACCAGCTCCACGTACTCCTGGACCGGCTCGAACAACTCGATCATCAGCCAGATGGTCTCGGCCATCAACAGCGCAATCGCCGCAAAGGCGGCCGGGATCGGCTGCCCGCTGATCGACAACACGGCGTTCAACGCGCCTGTCAACACGGCGCTCAGCCACGGCATCCCGTTCATCGCCTACAACGCCGACGTATCGGCGGGCGTCAAGAACAACCGGCAGGCCTACGTCGGCCAGAACAACCTGACCGCGGGTGCCGCGATCGGGGAGGAGATCCTCAAGCTGGGGATCGGAAAGGGCGACCTGGTCGCCGGCATCATCGCTACTCCGGGCACGGGCAACATCCAGCCGCGGCTCGACGGTGCAAAGCCGGTACTCAAGAAGGCCGGCGTCAAGTTCGTCGAGGTCGGCACCTCCGCGACCGAGGGCGCACCCGAGTACAGCAAGATCTCATCGTGGTACGCGGGCCACCAGGACGTGAAGTTCATGATGGCTGTCGACAGCGGTGACTCAAACGCCGTTGCCCAGTTCATCCAGAAGGAGAAGCTGAAGGGCAAGGTCAAGGCGTCGGTTTGGGACGTCGGGCTGCCGGTCTGCCAGGCGATCAACGCGGGCTATGTGACGACCACCGTTGACCAGCAGGCCTACCTGCAGGGCTTCGACACGATCATGCAGCTGTTCCTGTGGAACGTCTCGGGCGGACTGATGCGCCCGACCAACACCGACACTGGCCTCGGCATCGTCACCAAGTCGAACGTCGCACCGTACCTCGCAAAGAACAGGTACGAGGGAACGTCCGCCGGAGCGAAGACGCTGAAGCCGCCGAGCAAAATTGCCTGATCGGTAGCCTGCGCGACTGTGACGTCAGCCGCTTCGCAGCCTGCTCCTGCCCCGGCAGCGTCGCCGCCGGGGCAGGAGGGCAAGCATCCCGTGCTTGGCCTGCGGATCCTCCGTCTGTTCATCTACCAACGCGAACTCACCCCGCTGGTCATCCTCATCGGGCTGTTCGTCTACTTCGCGCTCACGTCCGGAGCGGACTTCACCGACTCACTCAGCCTCTCCTCCGCTGCCGGCTACGCAGGCCCGATCGGCGCGATCGCGATCGGCCAGGTGCTGCTGCTGGTGCTCGCGGAGATCGACCTGTCCGCCGGCCAGATCTTCCTATTCGCCCCGTGGGTCGAGTACTGGCTTCACAGTTCTGCGGCGTCCCGATCCTGCTCGCGATCCTGCTCGCGCTCGTCGCGGTCTGCATCGTCGGCGCGATCAACGGGCTGATCACCGTGCTGCTCAACGTCCCGTCGTTCGTCACAACGCTCGCGATGAACTTCGTCCTCTATGGAGTCGTGCTGGTCGGCTCAAACGACGCCGAGGCGAGCCCGGTCCCGCTGAGCGGCAAATCGGGCTTCATCGGCAGCGTGATGGGCAACGGCACTGGGCCGAGATCTTCTGGGTGTTCGGCGTCACGCTGATCCTCGCCTTCATGCTCCACTACACGCGCTTCGGCATGCGCATCATCGCCACGGGCGGCAACCTGCTCGGCGCGGCCGAGGCCGGCGTGCCGATCCGGCGCGTCAAGGTGTGGGCGTTCGTGATCTCCGCGTTCTTCGCGGGGCTGATCGGGATCGTCGACGCCGTCAAGTACGGGACGCTCGACCCCGGCAACGAGGGAGTCGCCTACATCCTCTACGCGGTCGGCGCATGCGTGATCGGTGGCACAGCGCTCACGGGTGGTCGCGGAACCGTCATCGGTGCTTTCATCGGCGCGATCCTGCTGGGCGTCCTCGAGGACGGTCTGACCGTCGCCGGCGTCAGCACCAACTGGTTCTACATCTGGGTCGGCGTCGTCATCCTGGTGGCGATGGCGCTCAACGTTCAGTTCGACCGCTTCGTCGCCCGATCGAGGGCCAAATGAGCATCGGAGCGAACCCCGGCGGGGCCGTACCCCCGCCTGCGAACGGCGTGACGCCTGTGCTCGAGGTGCGCGGGGTCACCAAGCGCTTTGGCGCGCTCGTGGTGCTGCGCGGTATCGACCTCGCCCTGAAGCCCGGCGAGGTGCTCGGACTCGTAGGCGACAACGGCGCCGGCAAGAGCACGCTCGTCAAGATCCTGAGCGGCTTCCAGCCGCAGGACGATGGAGAGATCCTGATCGACGGGCAGCCAGTGAGCTTCAACTCGGTCGGGTCGGCGCGAACCGCGGGAATCGAGACCGTGTACCAGGACCTGGCACTGATCCCGCAGCTGCCGGTCTACCAGAACCTGTTCCTTGGCCACGAGCTGACCACGTTCGGGCCGCTCCGCGTGCTCGACAAGCGCGCGATGCGCAAGCTCGCGCGCCAGTACCTCGACGACATCAACGTCCACGTGCCAAGTGTCCAGGCCGATACCGACCAGCTATCGGGCGGCCAGCGCCAGGCCGTCGCGGTCGCCCGCGCGGTACGCGTGGCGACAAAGATCCTGCTGCTGGACGAGCCACTCGCGGCGATGGGCGCACGCGAGTCACGCCTGATCATCAACCTCGTCAAGGAGCTAGCGGCCAGTGGCCGCGTCTCAATCGTTGTGATCGACCACAACTACGCCCACCTCTTCGAGCTGTGCGACCGTATCAACGTGATGCAGGGTGGCCGCATCACGGTCGACAAGCAGGTGCACGAGACCTCGCTCGAGGACCTCACCGAGCTGATGGTCGAGAGCTACCGCCGCACGATCGAGGCGACGCGGGACGCCGGCGCCTAACGGACGACCGGCTCGCTGGCGTCGAACAGCTCGAGCGCCCGCGCGGTCAGGCATACCCTCCCAGTCGCCCGATACGGTGACCGCCCAGGCGCCGGCGGCGACCGCGGTCGCCAGCCGCTGCTCGGGCGCCGCGCCGGCGATCAGCTCGGCGAGGTAACCGGCCGCGAACGCGTCACCGGCACCGACTGTGTCGAGCACCGCGACCACCGGGGCCGGCAGATCGTGCGTCACGCCGTCGATCCGCGCCAGGCAGCCGGCGGCGCCCAACTTGATCAGCACCTGCCGCGGGCCGAGCGCCTCGAGCGCCAGGGCCGCGTCGAGCGGGTCCGTGGTTCCGGTGACGATCGCCGCCTCCTGCACCCCGGCGAAGACGACGTCGGCCTGCCGCACAGCCGCAGTCAGCGCCGGTTGTGCAGCTGCTTCGGTCCAGAGGGCACGGCGGAAGTTGAGGTCGAAGCTGACCGTTGCGCCGGCCTCGCGCGCGACCACGACCCCGTGCGCAACCGCAGCGGCGGGGTCGGGACCGAGGGCCAGCGTGATGCCGCTCGAGTGAAACACCGCGGCGCCGGCGACGAGCTCGTCAGGAATGTCGGCCGCGCACAGATGCGACCCGGCGCTGTTCCGCGCGGTAGTACTCGACGCGGCCGCGCTGCGCGGCCGGGCGCCAGCGAATCATCAGCCCGGTTGGCGCTGGATCGACGGTGACCACGGCCTCCACCTGCTCGGCGCGCAGCTCGCGCACGATCATCGCGCCCGCAGGATCGTCACCGACGCGCCCGATCCAGGTCGCTGGCACGCCGAGCCGGCGCACTCCGATCGCCACGTTCGACTCAGACCCGCCGATTCCGAACGACATCGGCTCGCCATTGCGCGGGACGCCGGGCGCCGACTGGACGACAAGCCCCATCGTCTCACCAGCCGTCACGAGCCCCCTCACAGCACCTCGCCAAGCTCGCGCGCCAACCCCACCGGATCGGAGGGATCCAGTCTCACGACGGTCTGGTCGAGCATCGTCGTCAACCACAGGAAGGGTAGAGCGCGTGGGTCGACCGCGTAGCATGGCGGCGGTCCTGATCGACGTCGCGGAGGAGCAGGGATGCAGACGGTGAACGTGCAGGCGCTGTCAAAGAGCTACGGCTCGACTGCTGCCCTGCGCGACGTCAGCTTCGAGGTCGCTCAGGGCGAGGTGTTCGCATTGCTCGGTCCCAACGGCGCCGGCAAGACCTCGACACTCGAGATCCTCGAGGGCTTCCGCGAACGCGACTCGGGCGAGGTTCGAGTGCTCGGCCTCGACCCCGGCGAACGCCGAACCGGACAGCAACTCCGCAGCCAGATCGGGGTGGTGCTGCAGGAGCTCGCCGTTGAGCCATTCCTGTCGGTGCGCCAGGTGCTCGCGCGCAACGCCGGTTATTACGCGTCTCCGCGCCCCGTGGGTGAGGTGATCGCGCTGATCGGTCTCGAGGCGAAGGCCGACGCCAAGGTCAAGACGCTCTCAGGGGGGCAGCAGCGGCGACTCGACGTCGGGCTTGGAATCGTCGGCAGGCCGGCACTCCTGTTTCTCGACGAGCCGACCACCGGTTTGGATCCCGAGGGACGGCGCAGCTCGTGGGAGCTCGTGCGCAAGCTGTCTGCGGAGGGCACGACCGTGATCCTGACGACCCACTACATGGAGGAGGCCGAGGCGCTCGCTGACGAGGTCGCGGTGATCGCCGGTGGCAGGATCGTGGCCCAAGGACCGCCGGCCACGCTGGGTGGGCGCGACGTCGGGACCGCCACGATTCGCTTCCAGTTGCCCGATGGCACACCCCCGGCTGAGCTGCCGGTGAGCACAGCCAGCGTGAGCGGAGGTTCGGTAGAAGTCCGCACCAACAACGAGATCGACGCGCTCTACGAGCTGACGCGGTGGGCGCGTGAACGCAACGTCCGCGTCACGGGACTGACGGTGAGCCGCCACACGCTCGAGGACGTGTACCTGAAACTGACAGGAGAGGCCGCCGATGAGCCGCAGGATCAGGATCAGCCGGCATCAGCAGGGGCGACCCGATGACGACACAGGAACTCGCCGCAGCGCCCCCACGGTCGGCCAGAACCGGAGGGCGCTTTCTTGCCCGGCAGGTCTACTACGAGCAGCTCGGGTTCTGGCTGAACCCGATCGGCGCGATCTTCACCGTCGGCTTCGCGCTGTTGTTCCTGGTGTTCTTGGGCCTGAGCGCCGGCACGTCGCGCGTGAGCTACCTGCACAACATCAAGCTCATCCAGTACTACGTCCCGAGCTTCATCGCCTATGGCGCGATGTCGGCATCGTTCAACAACCTCGCAATCGGCCTCGTCATCCGGCGCGAGAGCGGGCTGCTGAAGCGCCAGCGATTGAGCCCACTGCCGACCTGGACGCTACTGGCCGCGATCATGTTGAGCACGTTGCTGATCGTCTTCGTCGAGGTCGCGCTGATGCTGGCGGTGGGCCACTGGGCGTTTGGCGTCGACCCGCCCTCGTCGGCCTCGAGCATCCTGGCGCTGGTCGTGGTGCTCGTTGTCGGCGCGGCGAGTTTCGGGGCGCTGGGAACCGCAATGAGCACACTGATCCCCAACCAACAGGCAGCGGGCCCGGTGGCCAGCACCGTGTTCTTCGTACTGCTGTTCCTCTCAGGCCTGTACTTCCCGTTGAAGTCGCACTCGACGCTGGCCGAGATCTCCGCCTGGTTCCCGGTCCGGCACTTCATCACCGCCGTGTTCCAGACCTTCAGCCATCCGGGCGCGTCGCCCTGGGCCGGACACGACCTGCTCGTCATCGCCATCTGGGGAGCCGTGGGCGCGCTGGTCGCGCTGCGCCGCTTCAGCTGGTCACCGCACAGAGCTTGAGCACGTGAGCGACGCCATGGAGCTCGAGGTCGACGGGCGCACCGTCCGGGTCACGAACCCGGATCGCGTCTACTTCCCGGAGCGGGGCGAGACCAAGCTCGACCTGATCAACTACTACATGAGCGTCGGTGAAGGGATCGTGCGCGCGCTGCGCGAGCGGCCCTGCATGCTGCACCGCTTCCCCACCGGCGTGACCGGTGAGAAGGTTCACCAGAAGCGCCTGCCGAAGGGCGCGCCCGACTGGGTACAGACGGTCGAGATCTACTTCCCGCGCTTTGGCCGCACCGCTGACGAGCTCTGCGTGACGGAGCTCGGCGAGCGTCGTCTGGGCAGTACAGATGTCGACCGTCGAGTTCCATCCGTGGAACTCGCGCCGCGCCGATGTCGAGAAACCGGATGAGTGGCGGATCGACATCGACCCGATGCCGGATTGCACCGCTGGACCGTGTCAAACGGGTCGCGCGCACGCGTGCAGGAGCTGCTCGACGAGCTCGGCGCCACCGGCTTTCCCAAGACCAGCGGCGGGACGGGCCTGCACGTCTACGTGCGGATCCCGCCGCGCTGGAGTTTCGGCGAGCTGCGGCGCGCGGCGCTCGCCTTCGCACGCGAGGTCGAACGCCGCTCACCAGAGGACGCGACAACCGTCTGGTGGCGCAAGGACCGCGATCCGGAGAAGGTCTTCGTCGACTTCAACCAGAATGCCCGCGACCACACGATCGCCTCGGCCTACTCCGTCAGGGGCGTGCCTGAGGCGCGCGTCTCGACGCCCTTCAGCTGGGATGAGCTCGACGCGATCGACCCGACGCAGTTCACGATCGCGACCGTCCCGGAGCGCTTTGCCAGGCTCGGCGACCTGCACGCGCGGATCGACGACACCAGCTTCGACATCACACCGCTGATCGAGTGGGCCGACCGCGACGGGCTCGAGGAGCCACCGGACGCATGAGTAACCGTGGTCAGGCGGTGGCCACGCTGAGCACGGAGACGCCGACGATCACGATGCACACTCCCACCAGCTGGATCCGGCCGAGGCGCTCCCCGAACAACAGGTAGCTGCCGATCACGGCCAGCGTCGAGAACTGCGATCCCAGGACCGCGGTGATCGCGATGCTGTGGCCCGAGCCAAGGTTGTAGGAGAAGAAGCCGAGCACCTCACAGATCCCTGAGGTGATCACGAGCGGAACCGCAGGCCGGGGCAGCCGCAGCTTCCCCGACAGCATCAGCGGCAATGCCAGCACCACGCTCCCCACGGCACGTGCCGACAACACCACCCAGGCCGACGGCAGCTCCGCCGCCGCCCGCGCGGTGCCGTAAAGACTGCCTCCGAACAGCAGCGCTGCGCATCAGCGCCAGGGCCACGACCTTGAAGTGGTTCTCACCGCGCGACGCACCGGGCTCGTCCGGGACGCTGGGCCGAAGCGACGCCAGACACACGCCGAGCGTCGCCAGGAGCAGTGCTGCAGCGGCAGCACTGCTCAAACTCTCCCCCGCGAAAACCGCGATCAAGGCGGCGATCGCGCCCTCGGTCGAGACCAGCGGCAGCACCAGCGCGACCTGACCCTGACGAAGCGCGGCGTAGGTGAGCATCAGGCCCGCGACGTTGCCTCCGCCGGCGAGCGCCAGCCACACCCAGGCGGTGCCATGCAGCCGCAGCCGGTATCGCCCTCGGCGGCCGCGAGCGGCACGCAGATCACGAGGCCGACGAGCATCACCCCGGCGACCACCGCGCTTTGGATCCGCCAGCCGGCTGGAGCGTGACGAGCAGAGGCTCGATACGGCCCAGGCCAGCGCCGCGCCGATGCCTGCGAGAACCGCGATCAAGAGCGGCGACTACCAGTCGTGCATGGTGCCGTCCTGCAACCTGCTGACAGGCAGGTAGGCCGGCCGATAGGCAAAGCTCGCCGCCGCCTGCTCGTCCAGCTCCACTCCCAGGCCGGGGCGTCGCCGGGGTGCATGTAGCCGTCCTCGAAGCTCATGCGTCTGAGGAACACGGAGTTGGTCGCCTCGCTGTGCTCCATGTACTCCTGGATCCCGAAGTTGTGGATCGCGAGGCCGACGTGCAGCTGCGCCGCCATCCCCACCGGAGAGACGTCCGTCGGACCATGGAAGCCGGAGCGGATCTGGTACTGGGCGGCGAAGTCCATCACCTTGCGCAGTGGTGTCACACCGCCGAAGTGCGTCGCCGAGGCGCGGACGTAGTCGATCAGCTGCTCTGAGATCAGCGTCTGGAAATCCCAGACGGTGTTGAAGACCTCCCCGATCGCGAGCGGCGTCGTCGTGTGCTGGCGCACGAACCGCAGGCCCTGCTGGTTCTCGGCGGGCGTGCAGTCCTCCAGCCAGAAGAGGTCGTAGGGCTCGAGGCTCTTGCCGAGCGTGGCCGCCTCGATCGGGCGCAGGCGGTGGTGGACGTCGTGCAGCAGCGGCAACTCGGGGCCGAACTCCTGGCGCACGTGCTCGAAGACCTTCGGCACGTGCCGCATGTAGGCGGCGCTGTCCCAGTCCTCCTCGACCGGCCGCAGGCCGCGCCCGGCCGGCTCGTAGTCGTAGCGCTCACCGGAGGGCTGCGGCTGCGCCGCGACGCCATAGAGTGAGCGAATGCCCGGCACCGCGCTCTGCACGCGGATCGCTCGGTAGCCACGCTCGAGGTGGGCGTGGATCGACTCCGACAGCGACTCGAACGAGGCGCCCGACGCGTGACCGTAGGCGAGCAGCCCCGAGCGCGAGGCGCCGCCGAGCAGCTGGTAGAGCGGCAGCCCCGCGACCTTGCCCTTGATGTCCCACAGCGCCGTGTCGACGGCCCCGATCGCCGCCATCGTCACCGGCCCGCGCCGCCAGTACGCGCCGCGGTACAGGTACTGCCAGGTGTCCTCGATGCGGTGGGCGTCGCGATCGATCAGCAGCGGCGCGACGTGCTCACGCAGGTAGGCGGCAACCGCCAGCTCGCGTCCGTTCAGAGTGGCGTCGCCGAGCCCGGTGACGCCGTCATCAGTCGTCAGCTTGAGCGTGACGAAGTTGCGCGTCGGGCTGGTCACCAGGACCTCGGCCGATGCGATGTTCACCTTCCCCCTCGATCACGAGCTTCACCAGGCCATGCATCCTGTCATCACCGGCGCCCGAGCACCGCCGCAGCCGCTCGCAGTTCTGGTCGGTCGCCGCGCGCGGCGGGTCCTCGCACAGCCACTGCGCCCACGCGTCCACGATCCGCACCGCCGGCTCGGCGGGCTCGCCGGCCGCGCGCGCGGCGCGAATCACCGGATCACGCGGTTGCGGAGCTTGTCCAGGCCGTCGCCCGCGATCTGCGATCAGCGGGTAGCCCATCCGCGGATTGGCGAAGCGCTCGAACGTCTCGCGGCGGTAGGCGTCGAGATCCAGCTTCTGCGGCATTCGGCAGAGCTGCGCTGCGCCAGATCCCAGAACTCCTTCATCGCGCGCACGAGCTCGGGATCGCGCGACCGCCTCGAGCACGGTCCGTGGCCGCGCAGCAAGCCCAGATAGGCGAGCAGTGAATGCGCCGCCGTTGAGCATCCACAGCTTGCGCAGCTCCCAGGGCTCGATCTCGCGACGAAGCGCGCACCGCCGAGCTCCCACCGCGGCCGGCCGGCCGGGAACTCGCCGCTCAGCACCCAGTCGCTGAACGGCTCCGTCACCACGGGAGCCGCATCGCTGAGCCCCAGCTGCTGCTCGACGAGCGCGCGATCCTCGCTCGGTGATCCGCGGGGTGATGCGATCGACTGAGGTGTTCACGAACGAGACCTCACGGCCGATCCAGCCTGCGGCCACGGCATCGAGCCGCTCGGCCGCCTCCAGCACGCGCTCGCGCAGCACGCGGCCATTCTCGTGCAGGTTGTCGCAGCTGACGACCGCCAGCGGCCCGGCGCCCGGCCCCACCGCTCGACCAGCGCAAGCGCCAGCCTGCCGACCACCGAGGCTGCAGGATCGGCGCGCCGCAGGCGCGTAGCCTGCCTCCGTGACCGTCAGCGTCACGACCGCGGTCTCAGGCGCTGCCACCACCTCGACGAGGCGCGCCGAGATCCGTGCCCGGGCGGACCTCGCTGAGGACCTCGATGATCTTAGGCTGTCGCTCGACCGGGCCGCGCTCGATCAGCGTGTAGAGGCCCTGCTGCGGGCGCAGCGCCTCCGCGACGTCCGGACGCCGCCCGGTGAAGGCGCACATGCCCCACTCGCGAGTCGGTGTCGGCAACCATCGTGTACCAGGCCTGATGGGCACGACTGAAGTTGCCGATCCCGATGTGGACGATCCGCAGCGGGCGGAGTGGGGCGGGAAGCTGGTGCGATCTAGGCGGGATATGTGACTTTGACGGGCCTTCAGTAGGCTGCAGGCGTGCGTCCCCATCCTGACCGACTGCTGGGGATCGATGCGTCGGTTCGGGCGCTGGCGCGCGAACTGTACGAGGGCGTCGCGGACGCGCCGATCATCTCGCCCCATGGCCACGTCAGCGCGCAACTGCTGGCCGAGAACCGCCCGTTTGCGGATCCGGCCGAGCTGTTCGTGACGCCCGACCACTACGTCACGCGGCTGCTGCACAGCTCAGGCGTGCCGCTGGAAGCGCTCGGGGTCGGCGGCACGCCGCAAGCGATCCGACCAGCCGACCGAGAGATCTGGAGAACGCTCTGTGAGAACTGGCACCTGTTCGCCGGCACACCCGTGCGCTACTGGTTCGAGGACTCGCTGGCGCGTGTCTTCGACCTGGAGCTGACGCCCTCGGCGGCGAGACGGCCGACGCGCTCTACGACGCGCTGTCAGAGCGCCTCGCGCAGCCAGAGTTCCGCCCGCGGGAGCTGCTCGCCAGCTTCGGCGTCGAGGTGCTCGCCACGACCGACGACCCGGCCGACTCGCTCGAGCACCACGTCACGCTCGCCGCCCTCCCAGAGTTACCGACGCGCGTTATCCCGACATTTCGCGCAGACGCCTACATGTCGCCGGGACCGGCCGACTGGCCGAGCGGCTAGAGAGCTGTCCGTCGTCAGCGGTATCGACTGCAGCACCTACCGCGGCCTGCTCGCGGCGATCCGCGTTCGGCGTGAGTACTTCAAGCAACACGGAGCGACCGCCACTGATGCCGGCGTCGAGGACGCCTGGGCGATCCCACTCAGCGATGAGCGAGGCCGAGCGGATCCACGAGCTCGGGCTCGCCGGCGGGTCTCCGCCGAGGCAGTCCGTGGCCTACCGGCGCAACATGCTCTTCCAGTTCGGGCTGATGGCCGCCGAGGACGGGCTGGTGATGCAGCTCCACCCGGGCGTGCTGCGCAACCACCACACGGCGAGCTTCGGGCGCTTCGGCCCCGACACCGGCCACGACATCCCATCGCCGACCGGTTTTGCCGAGCCCTTGCGCAACTGCTGAACGACGTTGGCACCAGTCCCGCCTTTCCGGATCGTGCTGTTCACCGTCGACGAGACCGGCTTCTCACGTGAGATCGCGCCGCTCGCCGGCTTCTATCCGAGCGTGTACATCGGCGCCCCCTGGTGGTTCCTGGACGCCCCCGCCGCCGTGCGCCGTTCCGCGCCGCCGTGACCGAGACCGCCGGCTTCTACAAGACCTCGGGCTTCGTCGATGACACGCGCGCGCTGTGCTCGATCCCGACGCGCCACGACATGAGCCGCCGCCTGGACGCGAGCTACCTGGCCGAGCCTGGTGATCGACCATCAGCTCGCCGAGGACGAGGCGCACACGATCGCGCGCGCGCTGGTGGGCGAGATCCCGCGCAGCGTCTTCCGCCTGTAACCCGCAACTCCGACACCCGGGGCGCCAACACACCAGCTACCCCCACCCCCTGACGCCCGACCCCGGCATAGGCGGACTAGGCGGGCGAAAGGACGCTTCCTCCGAAAACAAAGTCGACGAGAGGAAGCGGCGATGAACATCGCATATCGCGCCGGACGCTGGAGTGCGGCACATTGGAAGACGGCAACGTTGCTGTGGTTGGCGGTCGTGATCTGCGCCGTGATCGGCGGCAGGATGGCGGGCACCGTGGACCTCACCAACTCTGAGCAGGGCACCGGCCAATCGGCGCTCGCTCAGAAGATGCTGAACGAGTCAGGCTTCCACAATGTCGCCGGCGAGACGGTGCTCGTGCAGAGCCGCCGGCTCACGGTGTCGGACCCCGGCTTTCCACCATGAGCTCCGGGCGGTCGTCGATCGGATCCGCGGGCTGCGGCAGATCGACGCTCTGCAGTCGCCGCTGGCTGCCGCGTATCGCCGGCCAGATCTCGAAGACGGGCACGCGGCGCTTGTCGAATTCAACATGCGCGGCAACCCGGACACCGCCCAGAACCGCGTACAGCCGGTGCTGAACGCGGTCGCTTCATTACAGCGGTCTGCCCCCGGCTTCACGATTGCCGAGTCCGGCGACGCAAGCTCGTCTCTCGCAGGAGCAGTCGACGATCAACAGCGGCCTGCACAAGGCGGAGATACTCTCGCTGCCGATCACCTTCCTGATCCTGCTGCTCGCCTTCGGGGCGGTCGTGGCGGCCGGCGTGCCAGTACTGCTCGCCTTCACCGCAGTCATGGGTGCGGGCGGCCTGGCGTCGCTCGCCAGCCACGTCGTACACGCCTCCGGTGCAACCAGCTCCGTGATGCTGCTGATGGGCATGGCCGTCGGAGTCGACTACTCGCTCTTCTACCTCAAGCGTGAGCGCGAGGAGCGGCGAGCCGGCCGCACGCATCGGGACGCGCTGGAACGCGCGGCGGCGACATCCGGGCGCGCGGTGCTCGCCTCCGGGATCACGGTGCTGATCGCGATGGCCGGCATGCTGCTGACCGGCTCGAAAATCTTCGATTCGATCGGGGTGGGTGCGATGCTGGTCGTCTTCACCGCGATGGTCGGCTCGCTGACCGTGCTCCCCGCGCTGCTCGGACGCCTCGGCGACAAGGTCGAGAAGGGCCGGGTCCGGCGCCCGCAATCGCGCTCACGCGTGTGGAACGCGGTGCTCCGGCCGGTGATGCGCTGGCCGCTCCCGTCCGCGCTTGTTGCCACCGGTCTGCTCGTGGTACTGGCGCTGCCGGCGCTGGGCCTGCACACCACGCTGCTCGGCCCCGGAGACCTGCCGCACAGCATCCCGGTCGTGCGCAACTACGAGAAGATCCAGAAGGCCTTCCCCGGGAGCCAGACACCCGCGGTGGTGGTGGTTCGTGGCCACAACCTCGAATCGCCGCAGGCGCACGCTGCGATCGCCCGGTTCGAGCGGCTGGCGCTGGCCAGCGGTCAGATCGAGCGCCCGATCCAGGTGACGTACCACCCGAACCACGACGGGCTCCAGATCCTCGCTCCGCTCGTCGGCAGCGGCAGTGACAATGCATCGTTCAACGCACTGAGCACACTGCGCAACCGGATCCTTCCGGCCAGCATCGGGCATCTGCCGGGCGCGACCTTCGCGGTCACCGGACAGACCGCGGGCACCTACGATTTCAACACCCTGATCAAGAGTCGCTTCCCACTGGTGTTCGCGTTCGTGCTCGGGCTTGCCTTCCTGCTGCTGCTGGTGACCTTCCGGTCGCTGACGATCCCGCTGACGTCGATCGTCCTGAACCTGCTGTCGGTAGGGGCCGCCTACGGCGTGCTCGTCTGGATCTTCCAGGAGGGTCACCTGCAGAGCGTGCTCGGCTTCCACTCCAACGGCGCGGTCGTCACCTGGCTGCCGCTGTTCCTGTTCGCCGTGCTGTTCGGCCTGTCGATGGACTACCACGTGTTCATCGTCAGCAGGATCAAGGAGCTGCACGACGAGGGGCTACCGACGTCCGAGGCCGTCGCCCGTGGCATCGGCTCGACCGCCGGCACAGTGACGTCCGCCGCCGCCGTGATGGTCGCGGTGTTCGCGATCTTCGCGTGGCTGCCGATGCTTGACATCAAGCAGATGGGCGTTGGGCTGTCGGTGGCGGTTTTGCTCGATGCCACGGTGATTCGTGGGATCCTGCTGCCGGCAGTGATGAAGATGCTCGGTGACTGGAACTGGTACCTGCCGCGCGGCCTCTCCTGGCTGTCGCGCAGCAGTCGCGAGAGTGGCCGTCCGGCCGCTCGCGAAGCCGTGCTCAGCGCCACCTCAGAGGTGATCTGAGATGGCCGCGGTGTTGCGTACGCTGACCGATCCGGTGACCTACCGGCGGCTCGCCTACCTGCTGCTCGGGTTGCCGCTCGGGACGATCTGGTTCACGTGCTTGGTGACACTGTGGAGCCTGTGCTTCGGCTTCATCGTGACGCCGATGGTGATCCCAGCCGCGATCGTGCTGGCGTACGCAACCCGCGGTATCACCACGATCGAGGCTGAGCTGGCACGCGCGCTGCTCGATGTCGACGCGCGCGTGCCGACGATCTCCAGCGCGGGACCGAACTGGCGCGCGCGGCTGCGCGGCCTTTTCGGTCCCGGCTTCTGGCGTGCCCAGGGATATCTCTGGACGCGCTGGTTGCTGGGCTTCCCCGTAGGCGCGCTGATGATCGCGTTGCTCGGCACTGCCCTGGCGATGATCACCGGACCGATCTGGATTTGGTCGATCCACGGAGGTTCGGACCTGGGCTTCTGGCATGTCCACACGTTCTTGCAGTCGCTGGTACTGGTGCCCGTCGGGCTCGTGTTGTTGCCGGCGACCGTGGCGCTCGCCAAGCCGCTGGGTGACGCCTTCAGGTCGCTGGCGGCGGGCCTCCTGCGCGAGGGCGATGCGCGCGTCTCGCTAGAGCCAGCCGGCGGTGGTTCCGCTCGGGCCGGCATTGCTTTTGCCGGCCCGTCGCGCCGCGGCCTGGTCACCCACGCGATTGTCGACGGCTCGCTGCTCGCTCTCCTGATCTTCATCTGGGTGGCCACCTCGCGCAGCGACTTCTGGCCGATCTGGGTGGTGCTGCCGTTCGCGACGGCGCTGGGCATTCACGCCTGGCTCTATGAGCTCTGGCAGCGGCCGCAGCTTGTGCGCCTGTTCCACGGCAGCAGATCACTTGCCGGAACCGTCGGTATCGCCTGGATCTTCTGGCTGTTCACGGTCGCCGTCTGGGCGGTCTCGGGCCACGGGTACTTCTGGCCGATCTGGACGCTGCTTGCCGTGGCGTTGATCATCCCCGCTCATACTGCCGCCGTCCTTTTGTCAGTTCCGCAGCAGATGGCCGAGCGCATCGAGACGCTGACGAGCTCACGTGCCGGTGCGGTGAACGTCCAGGACAGCGAGCTACGCAGGATCGAGCGCGATCTGCATGACGGCGCCCAGGCCCGGCTGGTGGCGCTCGGCATGAACCTCGGAATGGCCGAGCAGAAGCTCGCCGCAGGATCCGGAGCGCGCCGGAGAATTGCTGGCGGAGGCCCGCGCCGGAGCCGAGGAGGCGCTGCGCGAGCTGCGCGCCCTGGCCCGCGGTATCCACCCGCCGGTGCTCACCGACCGCGGTCTGGAGGCGGCCGTGACCTCGCTTGCCAACGCAACGCCGCAGCATGTCGCGCTGTCGGTCGACGTGCCGACTCGCCCGCCGTCGGCGGTTGAGACCGCCGCCTACTTCGTCGTCGCCGAAGCGCTGGCGAACGCCGCCAAGCACTCAGGATCGGACTGGCTCGACATCCGCATCGCGACCGTCGGACGGCACCTCGAGCTCGAGATCAAGGATGACGGCATGGGCGGTGCCGATCCGAATGGCAGCGGATTGGTCGGCATGCGCCACCGCGTCGAGGCGCTCGACGGCACCTTGCAGGTGACCAGCCCGCCCGGCGGCCCCACCACGGTATACGCTGAGCTGCCGTGCGCGTAGTCATTGCCGAGGACCTGGCGCTTCTGCGCGACGGGCTCACCCGGCTGCTGCGTGACAACGAGATCGAGGTTGTTGCCGCCGTATCCGACGGCGAGGCGCTGGTGCGCGAGGTGGTCGCACTGCGCCCCGACCTCGCGGTGGTCGACATCCGCCTGCCTCCCGGCTACCGCGACGAGGGCCTGCGGGCGGCGCTCGAGGTCCGCCGGCAGGTTCCCGGCACCGCGGTGCTCGTGGTCTCCCAGTACGTCGAGCAGGCTTACGCCGAGGAGCTGCTGGCCGACCGCGGCGGCGGCATCGGCTACCTGCTCAAGGACCGCATCATGCATGTGGCTGACTTCCTCGAGGCGGTGCGGCGTGTGGCGAGCGGCGGCACCGCGCTGGACCCAGAGGTCGTGGCGCAGCTGTTCTCGCGCCGGCGCGACGACGGGCCGCTCGAGCGGCTCACTCCGCGTGAGCGGGAGGTGCTGGCGCTGATGGCCGAGGGGCGCTCGAACGCCGGGATCGCCGAGGCGCTCGTGCTGAGCATCGGCGCGGTCGAGAAGCACGTTCAGAGCATCCTCTCCAAGCTAGACCTGCCACAGTCATCGACCGACCACCGCCGCGTGCTGGCAGTACTCGCCTACCTCCAGACGGAGGACTGACAGCCGCCGTCACGCTCACGCGACGGCGCCGTTTCGTGACGGCACTTCTGGGTACGCGCACGGATGCGGTCGTTCCGACCGCAATCTCGAAAGAGGGAGAACAGCATGCGACGAGCATCTGTCTTCTGCGCGATCACAGCGGCCCTGTGGCTGGGAGCGGTGACGCTTCCTGCGGCCGCCTCCGCGCAGCTGCCACACAGGAGGTCCGCCCAGACGGCGATGTGTCCGTGGGTGAACTCGACCGCACCGATTGCCCAGCGAGTGGCCCAGCTGATGAGCAACATGACGGTCGAGCAGGAGGACTTCCTGGTGGAGGGCCACGGCACCACCAACGAGGGGCCCAACCCGTCGCCCAATCCCTATGTCTTCTGGATGCCCGGCATCCCCAGCCTCTGCATCCCGAAGCTCGGCGAAGAGGATGGTCCCGCGGGCGTCGCCGACGGACTCACAGGCGTGACCCAGCTCCCCGCAGGGGTGGCGCTGGCCGCCACCTGGAGCCCGGCGCTGGCCCGGCAGTATGGACAGGTGATCGGTTCGGAGGAGGCCGGCAAGGGCGCCGACGTCAACCTCGGCCCGACCATCAACATCGACCGCGACCCCCGCTGGGGGCGCTCGTTCGAGGCTTTCACCGAGGATCCGTTCCTGAACGGTTCGCTGGCGACGGCGGAGATCGACGGAGTCCAGAGCACCGGTGAGATGTCACAGGTGAAGCACTTCGCGGTCTACAACCAGGAGACCAACCGCAACACCGACAACGACGACGTGCTGATCAGCAAGCGCGTGATGCAGGAGATCTACCTGCCCGCGTTCAACGACGCGGTCAACCTCGCGCACGCCGCATCGGTGATGTGCTCCTACTCCGTCATCAACGGCGACTACGCCTGCCAGAACAAGTTCCTGGAGACCAAGACGCTGCGCGATGCCTGGAATTTCCCGGGCTTCGTCACCTCCGACTACGGCGCGCTGCATTCGACCGCGGGGGCGCTGGACGGAACCGATCAGGAGCAACCGTTCAACAGCTACTTCGGCACACCGCTGCTCGACGCAGTGCAGTCGAACACGTACCCGCAGTCGGTGCTGAACACGATGGTGCAGCGGATCCTCACCGAGATGTTCCGCTTCAACCTGTTCACGATCCAGCGGCCGGCGACGCCGACCGCCACCGTGACAACGCCAGCCCACCAGGCAGTGGGCACCGATGTCGCCAACGCCGGCACAGTGCTGCTGCGCAACGACGGCGGCACCCTGCCGCTCTCGGCCACAGGCGGCGGGACGATCGCGGTGATCGGACCGTCGGCGTCGGCATCGCCGACCTACGGCGGTGGCGGCAGCGCATACGTGGTCCCGTCGAGCCTGGTCACTCCTCTCCAGGGGCTGCAGAACGCCGCCGGCACCGGCACGAACGTCACCTACACACAGGGCCTGCCGACCGACTCGCAGCTGACGGCGATCCCGTCATCGGCGCTCTCGACCCCGTTCCCGACGGGCGGGATCGGTTTCGGCGCCAGCTACTCGGCAACCCTGACCGCGCCTGAGACAGGCACATACGTATTGGCGATCACCAACCCGTGCGGTTGCTACTCGCAGCGAGTACCTGTCGATCAACGGCACGAACCTGATCGACAATCCGTCGACTCCTCCGGTCTCGACCTACTCGGCCGCCTTCAGCCTGACGGCCGGCCAGACCTACGCGATCGCCGTCAGCGGCGGTGGCGAGGCATCTGCCCTCAGCTGGGCGATGCCTTCGGACCTGGCCCCAGATCTGACCGCCGCCGCCCAGGCGGCCAAGTCGGCGAAGACAGCGGTCGTGGTGGTCTCCGACGACACCGAGTCCGAGGCAACGGATCGCCCGAGCCTCAACCTGCCATCGGCGCAGGACGAGCTGATCTCCGACGGTTGCCGCGGCGAACCCGCACACGGTCGTGGTGGTCGATGCCGGTGCGCCGGTAGTGATGCCGTGGCTGAATCAGGTCGCCTCGGTGGTCGATGCCTGGTACCCGGGCCAGAGCAGCGGCACGTCGCTGGCCGATGTGCTGTTCGGCAAGGTGGACCCGAGCGGCCACCTGCCGGTGACGTTCCCCACCAGCCTGTCCCAGGTTCCGGCCTCGACGCCCGAGCAGTTCCCGGGCGTCGGCGGGCAGGTCCTGTACTCGGAGGGACTCGACGTCGGCTACCGGTGGTACGACGCCAAGGGCATCACGCCGCTGTTCCCGTTCGGGTTCGGGCTGTCGTACACGAAGTTCGCATTCAGCCGACCTGCACGTGCAGTCGACTGATGCAAACGGCGTGTCCAATGTTCGCGTGTCCGCCACGATCACCAACACCGGTTCCGTGAGCGGTGCCGACGTCGCGCAGATCTACCTGGGCGATCCGTCGGTCGCAGGCGAGCCTCCACGTCAGCTCGTCGGGCTTCACGAAGGTCAACCTGCAGCCCGGTAAGTCGGCGCGGGTCGCGTTCACGATCACGCCGCGCGACACCTGGTGGTGGAATCAGACCGCCGGCGGCTGGACTCAGTCGCCGGGTGACTACCGCGTCTACGTCGGCGACTCCTCGGCCCTGGCGAATCTGCCACTGCGGGGGTCGTTCGCGATCACGCAAACGCCCGCGGCGCGGCAGGTGCTCGTGGACGCACCGCGGGAGTTCGTGCCCGGCCAGAGCGGCCAGGTGACGGTTCGGCTGACGCGCTCGGGCAGCGCCACGCTGCCGTTGGTGCGGCTGACCCTGCAAGTGCCGCAGGGCTGGACTGCGAGCGCGATCGGATCGACCACGTTCACGCACGTGGGCCCGCAGCAGTCGCCGCAGGTGTCGTTCAAGGTCACGCCGCCCTCGTGGGCACCGTTGACCAGCGCGACCATCCACGCGACGGCCGACCTCGGTCCGCACGCTCAGCGTGAGGCGGGAGTGACCACCAACCTGGTCGCTCAGGCCAGCTGAGGCTGGCTCAAGCAGAGCGTTCCCGCCCGGCGACCTTCAACGGCCGCCGGGCGGGGACCCGCTTCAAGACGGCCGGCCGCGCTCGACTTCAGGACCAGGAAGGGGGCGAAGCGGGCGGCTGCTCGATCCGGATCAGATTGCCGGAGGGATCGCGCACGGCACCATCCTTCACGCCCCAGGGCTGTTCGGCCGGCCACTGCACGATCTCGGCACCGTCGTCGCGCAACTGCTCGAAGGTGGTATCCAGGTCGTCGGCCTGAAGGTGGACCCCGTAGAGCGCACCCTTGGCGATCATCGCGGCCACGGCTTCGTTGTCCTCGGGGCTGCCGTTGACATAGTTCGTCAGCACGATCGAGACGTCGGGTTGTGAGGCCGATCCAACGGTGATCCAGCGGAAAGACTCGCGAGCAACGTCGTTGCGCACGTCCATCCCGAGCTTGTCGCGGTAGAACGCGAGTGCTTCGTCGGGGTCGTTGACGATCACGAAGCAGGTGGAGAGCTTGAGGTTCATGGCCACAAGCCTATGCAGCCAGCGCCTCACCTGCTTCTCGAATCCTGCTCCGCTTGCGAGCCGGGCGCGTCAGATCCTTGGCAATGCATCCGGGCAGGTTGACGAGCTCGCGATGGCCGTGCGCGCGGTAGGCGGTGGGTGTCTCCCCGACCATCCTCGTGAAGCTCGCGCTGAACGAGCCGAGGGAGGTACAGCCGACCTCGAGGCACACCTCGGTCACCGAGAGGTCGCCGCCGCGAAGGAGCGCCTTGGCGCGCTCGATCCTCCGTGTCATCAGGTAGGAATAGGGGGTCTCCCCATAGGCCGCCCGGAACTGCCGCGAGAAGTGCGCGGTCGACATCAGCGCCGCCCGCGCCAGCCCAGCCACGTCCAGCGGGCGTGAGTACTCCCGATCCATCAGGTCACGCGCCCGGCGCAGGAGCGCGAGATTCTCGAGGTCCTCAGGCGTCATACCGTCAGCTTAAGCGCTCCCGGCACGCATAGGTGTCCTGTGGCACCCACGCGGGTCAGGGAATTGGGGTGAGCGAGTTGCCCCGGACCAGCGTCCCCCCAACTGGCGGGCTTCCGGGCCGTAAACTTCACATAAGGCCGCGGATCGATAGATTGCGCGCATATCACATCCGGACGCTATGTTTGTCAGCTTGATTCTGGGTGGTTGGAACTCGGTGATCTACTTGCGGCCTGACCGCTACCCGCGTTTCGCCGGCCCGCGGACGGCGCCGGCCAATTCTTGACGACTCAAAAGGAGTTTCCTTGCGCATCTTGATTCTGGGTGGAGACGGCTTCTGTGGTTGGCCGACATCCCTTCATCTCTCGGCCCAGGGCCACGAGGTCGCGATCGTCGACAACCTCGCACGTCGGAACATGGACATCGAGCTCGAGGCTGAGTCGCTCACGCCGATCTCCCCGATCCACACTCGCCTGGCCGCGTGGCAGGAAGCAACGGGTAACGAGATCCCGTTCCACCGCCTCGACGTGTCCGAGAACTACGCCCGACTGCTGCAGCTGTTCCGCGAGTTCCGCCCCGATGCAGTCGTCCACTTCGCCGAGCAGCGCGCCGCGCCGTACTCGATGAAGGACGCCGACCACAAGCGCTACACCGTCGACAACAACGTCAACGCGACCCACAACGTGCTGTCAGCGGCGGTCGAGTCCGATCTGGACACCCACATCGTCCACCTCGGCACGATGGGCGTCTACGGCTACGGCACCGCCGGCATGCAGATCCCCGAGGGCTACCTGCCGATCAAGGTCGAGACCGACGACGGCACGCAGATCCCGCTGGAGATCCTGTACCCGGCCAATCCGGGCAGCATCTACCACATGACCAAGACCCTGGACCAGCTGATGTTCGCGTTCTACGCGAAGAACGACCAGGTTCGGATCACCGACCTGCATCAGGGCATCGTTTGGGGCACGCAGACCAAGGAGACGCGCCTTGATCCGCGCCTGATCAACCGCTTCGACTACGACGGCGACTTCGGCACGGTGCTCAACCGCTTCCTGATGCAGGCCGCGGTCAACTACCCGCTGACCGTTCACGGCACCGGCGGCCAGACGCGCGCCTTCATCCACATCCAGGACACGGTCCGCTGCATCCAGCTGGCGATCGAGAACCCGCCCGCCCGTGGCGAGCGTGTTCAGGTCTTCAACCAGATGACCGAGACTCATCGCGTCCGCGACCTCGCCAAGCTCGTCGCCGAGCTGACCGGCGCGGAGATCGACTACGTCGACAATCCCCGCAGGGAGGACGCGGAGAACGACCTGTTCGTTGCCAACGACAACTTCCTCGAGCTCGGCCTCGAGCCGACCACGCTGCGCGGCGACCTGCTGGGCGAGGTGACGGAGATCGCCAGGGCCTACGCCGGCCGCTGCGACACCTCGAAGATCCCCTGCACGTCCAAGTGGATCCAGCGTCAGCCGGTAGCCGGCTGAGCGAGCGCGCTTCACTCCGGGCCCTCGTCCCGCTGGACAGGGCCCGGAAGCGGCGCCCCGGGTTGCTCAGAGCAGCTCCGCGATCATCGCTGCTGCTCGAGCCGCGCCGTCGGTCGGCACGGGTAGATAGTCGACGTCGCGCCCCAGCTCCGCAGCGATCGTGTCCGCCAGCACCTGTGGCGTTGCGTCGGCAAACTCGAGACGGCGCCCGGCGCGATACCGCTCGAGGCGGTAGCGCACGTGACCGTTCTGTTCGAAGTGCTCCTCGAGCGGGACGTAGATGAACGGCCGTCGCGCGGCGGTCAGTTCCATGGTCGTCGCGAGGCCGCCCTGGACGATCGCGAGATCGCACGACTGCAAGGTGCTTGGGAAGGTCCGGAACGTACCCGCGGACCTCGAGCCCGTCAGCGCTCGGCAGCGTCGCCGGATCGATCCGCGGTCCCGCGACCACGACCATCCGCAGGCCCGGAACCTGCCGGCGGGCCTCGGGGAAGCTCTCGATTACGCGTCGCAGCAGGCTCTCACCGACCCCGGAGCCGCCGACTGTGACGATGCAGACGCGTTCATCGGGCCTGTAGCCCAGCTCTGCGCGCACGGCCTCGCGCCGATCAGCCGACAGCGGCGCGGCGTCGGTGACGTAGCCGCAGAAGCCGAAGTGGCGCTCGGTCCAGTCGCGGATCTCCGGCAGTCCCGGGCCGAAGCAGCCGGGAATGATGTCGTCGGGCTCGCCGACGAAGATCGCGCGGTCCCGAACGCGCGCGTAGCGCTCGATCTGCTCGATCATCTCGGCGTTGTAATCGGCCGTGAGCAGCGCCTCGTCAGCGTCGCCTGATTCGGTCGGCAGGTAGCCGACGAAGTCGGACAGCCAGACGTACGGCGCGGTCTTCAGCTCGGGGTTCTCGTGCAGGAAGTAGTCGAGCTCCCAGGCCTCGTCCCCGATCCACAGGTCGTATGGCTCGTCGCGGACCAGGTCGTCAAAGACCATGAAGTTCGCGAGCAGGATCTCATCCATCCGCCGGATCGCCTGGAAGCAGTGCAGCCGGTGGCCATCGCTCTCTGCGCTGATATGCGCTGATTCGCTGGCCAGCTGCTCGCTCGCCGGATGGATTCGCTCGCCTGCGGCGGCCAGCACCTCGGTCACCGGGTGCTGGGCGAGCCAATCGATCTCCAGGTCGGGACACCGCCTCCGCAGCTCGCGCGCGATCGCAACATCCCGGCGCGCGTGTCCAAGGCCGATCGGCGAAGAGATGTAGAGAGCGCGCCGGGTATGACGCACGGGAGCCCGCCGGGAGCGCCGCGGCGGCCGTGGCGCACCGGCAGACAGGAAGTCGTACAGCAACCGGTTGACGCGCACAGGATCGCGGCCCTCGGGCAGATGACCTGACCCCTCCATGGTTATCAGTCCTCCGCCGGTCGCCTCGGCGAGCGCTGCGCCCTGCGCGTGCGGCCGCACCAGGTCCTCGTCTCCGTGTAGCACCAGCGTCGGGCAGCGCACCTGCGGCAGCAGGGCGATCCAGCGCTCGCTGCCGCCCAGCTTCAGGCCGTAGATCGTGTCGACGAGCGTCTCAGGATCGGTCGCAAGCGCCCAACCGATGAAGTCCTCGATCTGCTTGGTCGAGTGCGGCTCGTTCAGACATTGACGCGCGAAGAAGTCGACGAAGTCCGTCATAGTCACGGAGCCAGTAGTGGCGGTTGTACTTCGCCCAGCCGGCATCGGTTTCGAGCTCGTCGTCGAAGCTGTGAATCGCCCGCACAACGTGGTCAGGCGCGAGCGGGACAGCGGGTCCGATGTAGGCGACCCGCTCAACCCGCTCCGGGGTTGTCGCGGCCATGATCGTTGCCCACAGCGCTCCGCAGGAGACCGCCACGAGCGCGGCGCTCTCGGTTCCGGTCGCGTCCATCACCGCAAGCGCATCAGCCGCAAACTCACGGGTCGCGTATGCCGCGGCGCCCGCGGGACGATCGGAACGGCCATTTCCGCGACCGTCGAAGGTGAGCACGCGGAAGTGACGTGCGAGGTACGGGATCTGCAGCTTCCAGCTGCGTGAGTGCACGATCGACCACGTCGGCAGCAGGAATACCGTGCGGTCGCCGTCGCCGTATGACTCCCAGTGGAGCCTGACGCCGTCGCGAGTGACGTAGCCGGTCGCGTCCGGGTAGCGCGCGCGTGTCTGCTCGGCGTCCCCGAGTGAGGCCGGGGCGGCTGCCGGAACAGCAAGTCCGGCAGCCGCGACGTCAGCCTCGTGCATCAGGCCTTCGCCTCGAACACGAGGTTGAACGGCGTCTCCGCCACGCGCCGGAAGCTCCCGAAGCCCGCGGCGGTCACCACCTCGCGGATGCGCGCCTCACCGGCCTGCGCCCCCAGGGCAAGTCCAACGTCCTGCGACAGTGACGCAGGCGTACAGAGCAGGGTCGAGAACCCGTAGTAGGCCCGGCCGACCGGGTTGAAGTTGTCCTCGACGCGGTCACCCGCCATCGGCTCGACGATCATCCAGGTGCCATCGGGCGCCAGCGCCTGGCGCACCTGACGCGCGGCACCGAGCGGATCGCCCATATCGTGCAGGCAGTCGAACATCGTCACGAGGTCATATCCGTCCCCACTGTATTGCTGCGCGGACTCGGTGCGGAAGTCAATCCGGTCGGAAACGCCCGCCTCCGCGGCGCGCGTGCGTGCCGTCTCGATCGACCCCTCGTGGTAGTCGGAACCGACGAAGCGGGAGTTGGGGTAGGCCTTGGCCATCAGCACCGTGGAGGCGCCGTGGCCGCATCCGATGTCAGCCACCCGCGCACCACGCTCGAGCTTCGCGGTGACGCCGTCGAGTGCGGGGAGCCACTCGGTGAGCAGGTGCGCGTTGTACCCGGGCCGGAAGAAGCGCTCGCATCCCTCGTGCACGTCGTGGGTGTGCTCGTGCCAGCCGACACCGTTGCCGCGCGACGCAGCTTCGACGATGCGCGGCGAGTCGATCACCGACCCGAGCGCGATCTGGAAGAAGCCGGGTAGGTAAGCCGGGCTGTCGCTGTCGGTCAATGCGATCGTCTGCTCGGGCGGCAGCGAGTAGCGGCCGCTTGCCGGGTCGTAGGCGACATAGCCACCGGCCGCCTGGTTGTTCAGCCACTCGCGGACGTAGCGCTCCGCAGTACCGGTGCGTTCGGCCAGCTCGGCAGGTGTGAGGCCATCCGTGCCGGCCAAGGCGCGGTAGAGGCCGAGCTTGTCTCCTAGCACTACGAGCGCCGTGTTGAGTGTGGCGCCAACCTCGTCCACGGCCCGGAAAACGAACTGCATGAGCTTGTCGGTGTCGACCTCGACACCGGTCTCGATGGTGCTCATCCCACCCTCCTGTGATCGGTCCCTGCGGCCGATTTGGCCGCCTGACGAGCAACCTAGGGTGAGTGGTGGTGCAATCGCTTCCGGGGGCCACCTAGTCCTGGAAGTCCCGTGGTCTCGGCCCGTTGTCTCGCGCGAGCTTAGAATCACGCCATGCTCGTTGGTCGGGACCGGCAGCGAGCGGCTGTCGACGCTGCAATTACTCAGGGCCAGCATGGCCGCAGCGCGGCGCTTGCCTTCAGTGGACCACCGGGAATCGGCAAGACTGCGCTGCTCGGTTATGCGACGCAGCGAGCGGACGGCATGGCGCTGCTGCGCGCCCGCGGCATCGAGTCCGAGGCGCAGATCCCGTTCGCTTCGCTGCTCGAGCTCCTGCGTCCGGCGCTGCCGCTCCTGAGCCAACTCGCCGCCCCGCAGGCCGCTGCGCTGGAGCAGGCGTTCGCGCTGCGACCCGGGCGTTCTCAGGATCGCTTCGCCGTGGCCGCCGCGACGCTTGGGATTGCTCGCGGCCTGCGCGGAACAGCAGCAGCTGATGCTGGTGCTCGACGACATCCAGTGGTTCGATGCCCCGAGCTCGGAGGCGCTGCGGTTCGCTTTGCGCAGGCTCGACGCCGATCCGCTCGTCGCGATCCTCGCCGTGCGCTCCGGTCACCGCTCGCTGCTCGACGGCACGGAGATCGAGACCGTCGCGCTCGAGGGCCTGAGCGCCACAGAAGCCCGGCTGCTGCGCTCCGACCTGCCCGACGCAGCGATGCAGCGGCTCATCGCGGCGACAGACGGGAACCCGCTCGCGCTTCTGCAGCTGGCCCCTGACCCCGAGGAGCTCGCGCTCGCACCTGAGGGTGCGCCGATGCTCGTGTCCGCGCGTCTGTCTGCCGCCTACCTGCGCCGCGCCGCTGCGCTCGACGACGACACCCGCAAGTGCCTGCTGCTCGCCGCGACCAGCGGCGAGCGGGGACATGCAGTTGCTGAGCCATGCAGCTCGCGGGGTAGGGGTGGACGTCGAGAGCCTGCTCGCGGCCGAGGCAGCGGGGCTGGTCACCGTCGCGGCCGGGCGCGTCGAGTTCCAGCATCCGCTGATCCGCTCGGCTGTGTACAGCGACGCGACGCTCGGCGCCAGACGCGAGGCGCACCGCGCGCTCGCCGCCGTCCTTACGGACCGAGAACTCGACAGCCGCGCCTGGCACCTTGCTGCCGCCGCGGTGGGAAGCGACGAGACGTGCGGCGGGCGCCCTCGAGCGCGCGGCTCTGCAGAGCCTCGAGCGCGGCGCCTACGCAAGTGCCGCCGCAGCGTTCGAACGGGCCGCACGCCTCAGCGACGCAACCCCGCGACGTGCGGCACTGCTGCTCGATGCGGCGCGGGCGACCTGGGACGCAGGCAACGCCGATGAGGCACAGCGACTGCTCGACGAGATTCGCGGGGAGGCTGTTGGAACACCGGCCACAAAGCTCGACGCAGAGCGCTTGGCCGGGCATATCGCGATAAATCGCGGCCCGGTGATGGACGGTCACGCGATCCTCGTGGCTGCAGCGGAGCTGGCGGTCGGGGAAATGCAGGCCGCCGAGGACGCGATCGCGATGCTCGCCGATGCTTCCACCGCCTGCTTCCTGGCCTGCGATATGCCCGCGCTCGCGGCCACCGCCCGTCGCACCGCGGAGATTCTGCCCGCATCGGCGTCGCCGGCGACACGGCTGCGAGCGGCGACCATCACCGGCGTCGAGCGGATCATCGGCGGTGATGCTGCCGCCGGAGCAGATGCGCTACGCGAGGCGGTGGCAATCGCCGACTCGCATCCGCAGCTGTTCGAAGATCCCGCGCTGCTCCCATGGCTGGCAATGGGGCCGCTGTTCCTGCGCGAGTCGCAGGTGGGCCGCGCGCATGTCGAGCTGGCGCTGACGCACGCTCGCGAGCGCGCGGCCATCGGGTCGCTCGCGATGATGCTGGGGCTGTCCGCCCGCGACCAGGCGGCCGGCGACCGGTGCCGGCTCGGCGAGGCGACCTACCGCGAGGCGATCACGCTCTCACGCGAAAGCGACCAGCGCACGTGCCTGGTCTTCGCTCTGTCCGGGCTCGCGTGGCTGCAGGCGCGGCAGGGCCGCGAACCCGAGTGCCGCGCCAACGCCGCCGAAGCCCTGGCGCTCGCCGGACGAGCTGGGCGCCCGACTGCACGCGCTGTGGTCGCTGACCGCCCTCGGGGAGCTCGAGCTCGCGCTGGGACGCCCGCCCGAGGCGCTCGCGCACTTCGAGCAGCAGCGCGAACTCGCGGAGGCCTCCGCGATCCGCGACGTGGACCTCTGGCCGGCGGCCGGAGATGGTGGACGCATACCTGCGGCTCGGGCGCGATGAGGACGCTCGGAGGCTGACCGACGAGTTCCGCGAGGCCGCGGAGGCCAAAGGCCAGCCCTGGGCGCTTGCGCGAGCGCTCAGGTGCCAGGCGATGCTCGCCCCCAAGGACGACTTTCCGGCGCTGTTCGACGAGGCGTTGCGCACAACGAGCAGACGCCCGGACGTGTTCGAGCTCGGGCGCACGCATCTGGCCTACGGAGAGCGCCTGCGGCGCGCTCGAAACCGCGTCCTCGCGCGTGTGCAACTGCGGAGAGCCGAGGAGCTCTTCACTGCGCTCGACGCGCGACCGTGGGCCGCGCGAGCGCGCGCCGAGCTCGAGGCTACCGGCGAGACGCTCCGCAGCGGCGAGCCCAACACGATCGAGGAGCTCACGCCCCAGGAGCTCCAGATCGCGATGATGCTCGCCTCGGGCCGGACAACGCGCGAGACCGCGGCCGCGCTGTTCCTGAGCCCCAAGACGATCGAGTACCACCTGCGCCACGTCTATCTGAAGCTCGGGATCCACTCGCGCGATGAGCTCGCGCAGGTGGACGGCCTCACTCAGGAGGCCGCGACCGAGAAGACCGGCGGCAGCCGCGTTGCGGCCGTGCACCAGCTGGCGCCCGCGTCGCCGGAGCCGAAGATGTCGCCGGAGGTGGCGCCGAAGTAGAGCTCCAGCTGCTCGCCCTGGCCGGTGCTCGTGAACGCCTGGCGCAGCACGGTGAGGTAGGCGTGCTCGGCCGGCAGGCCGTCCCCGCGCGGCGACCAGCGTCGAACCGCCGTCACGCGTCTCGTAAACGCGCACACGGCCGTCGGGCATGACCCTGTCCATGTCGGCTACCAGCGGGATCACGAAGGCGCTGTCGGCATCGGCAGGGTCGACCTTCAGCGGGAAACCGAAGTCAGACGGGAGCCCGGCACCGATCTCACCCCAGCTCTCGCCGGCATCATCCGAGCGGTAGACGCCGCCGTGGAACTGCATGAACATGCGCTCCGGACGACTGTGCGAGCGCTCCACGTGGTGCACGCACAGGGCCGTGGTGTCCTCAGGATCACTCGGCGGCGCCTCTGGAAGGTAGCGGGGCGTGAGGCCACGGTTGCCGCGCCGCCAGGTGCGACCTCCGTCCTCGGTCAGCCACATGCCGGCGGCCGAGATCGCAACTGCCAGGCGGTCGGGATCGCCCGGCCAGGTGCTGATCGAGTGCAGGCACAGGCCGCCACCGCCGGGCTGCCACTCGGGCCGCGAGGGCTGGTTCCACAGCCCCTGGTTGATCTCCCAGCTGGCGCCGCCGTCATGGCTCTCGAACAGCACGCCGGGGTCGGCGCCCATATACAGCGTTCCGGGAGCCTCACCCGGGGCTATCACCCAGATGCGCTCGAGCGCCTGGTCCCCACCTTCCGGGAGCGCCACGCCCTCGGCCTGCTCCCACTCGGATCTGGGGTCGCCGTCCGTGTAGAACAGCTTCGGACCGTAGAACGGCGAGGTGACGGCGGCGAGCAATCGCCCGCTGCGCGGGTCGCGCAATGCGTAATCCACCGGCTGGCCGGCAAACGCGCGGGTGCCGACCTCGAAGCGATCGTGGGAGCCGCCGCGCGCCTCGCCCTCGAGCAAGAACAGTCCCTTCTTGGTCCCGACCACCAGCTCCGTCACCCCCAGCCTCCAGTAATCGCAGGTATCACGTCGACGCGGGCGCCGTCCGGAACCTCCGTCTGCTCGTCCCCGCGCTCGCCGTTGACGAACACGTTGATGTGACGGCGGATCAGACCGCGCTCATCCAGTATCCAGCCGCTGGCGCCCGGGTTCGAGCGCTCGAACCCGCGCAGGAGTTCGATCAGCGTCGCTCCGTCCAGCTCGTGATCGCCGCGCCCGCCAGCGAGCTCGCGCAACGGCCCTCTTACACACACCACGGCCATCGCGCGATCGTAACGCCCCCGCGTGTCTCATCTTTAGGTAATCGCGTCCTAACGCTCAGATAACAGAAGCTGCGCAACTCCCGGCTAGATCCGACGTGTTTTTGGTGCAGCCGTCGCATAAGACGGATGTCAACTTTCTGGGAGGGAGTACGACATGCACGCACACCACCACCGAAGGGCCGCCCTTGGGATCGGCGTCACGGTCCTCCTGGCGTTGATGGCACTGCTGCTGGCGCTGCCAAGCCGCGCGGCAGCCGCCCCCCATCACAACCACGGCCTGACGATCGCCGCCACCCCGGACCCCTTGACCGCCGGCCAGGGCGTCCTGATCTATGGGCGGCTCGCCGGACCCGACAATGCCTACAGGCGCGTCTGGCTGTTTCACCGGATCAACCCCGCCACACGCTTCACGCCGGTGAGCGTCACGCGCACGAACGGGTCCGGGTTCTACGAGTTCGTCCGCGCCGATGGCATCGTGAACTCGAACCGCAACTGGTTCGTGCTCGGTCCGGACAACAGCCACAGCCGCACGATCCACGAGTGGGTCTCGGCGGTGGTCACGCTGAGCTCGAGCACGGCGACCGCCACCACCGCACAGAACGTGACCTTCAGCGGCACGGTCTTCCCCGCTCACGGCCACCAGCGCGTGCTGCTGCAGCAGCAGAACAGCACTTCTGGCAACGGCTGGCAGACGATCGACTCGGGCTACACCAACGATTCGTCCGCGTTCTCGATCACGCATCGCTTCCGTTCGGCCGGCAGCTACACGCTGCGGGCCTTCTTCCCGAGTGATCCGCGCAACATCGCGAGCCAGTCGGCGAGCATCAGCCTGACGGTCCAGCAGCAGCAGAACCCGTCGTTCACGATCAACGGCTCTGCGCCGGTCATCGTCAATGGCCAGACCGTTTCGATCACCGGCACGCTGTACGCCGCCGGCTCGACCAGCACCGCTGCGCCGAACGTACCGGTGACGCTGTACGGAAGGCAGGCAACTGGTCCGTTCCGCGCCCTCGAGGGCACCATGACCGACAGCTCGGGCAACTACTCGTTCACCCAGATGCCCCTGCACAACATGGTCTATCGCGTGCAGACCGGTAGCGGAAAGCCGGCCAGGACCGCCAACCTCTACGTCGGCGTTCAGGACGTGGTCACCGGGGCGCTGAGCTCGTCCACGATCGCCGTGGGCGACGCGGTGAAGGTCACCGGCACCGTCACCCCCGACCACAGCGGTCACGCGCTGTATCTGCAGCAGCAGAACTCCGCGGGCCAGTGGGTCGACGTGGAGAGCAGCTACCTGAGCCCGGCCTCGACGTTCGCGTTCACCTACACCCCCGGCCAGACCGGCACGTTCAACCTGCGCGTGCAGATCACCGGTGGTCCGTGGAACATCGGCGGCGTCTCGCCGACGATGGCGCTGACAGTCAGCGGCGCCGCGCCGGTCAGCTCGCTGCCGCCGGCCTCATAGGACTCGGCCTAAGGGGGCCTTAGCTGAGTAAGGCCCCCTTAGCCGCAGTTCGCTGCGAAGTGCCGATGTGCGCGCGCGCCTCTTAGTCGACTCTCCATTGCACAGATGCAGGAGACCGATCAGAGGAGCGAGGAATGCACCCCGCAATCAGCTATCAGTTCAACCAGGCTCGCCTCGAGGAACTCCGCGCGGCCGGCGAGACGGTCCCGGCGAGTACCACGACGCAGCTTCCGGCAATACTTCGTTCGTGCGCGGAAGGTTGACGAGCAGTCGGTTCGTGGGACGTCAGAGCCAGCTGGCGGAGCTCGAGCTTGCGTACCGACGAACGCTTGAGAGCAATCCACGCCTGATTCTGCTCTCGGGCGACTCGGGCGTCGGCAAGACGCGGCTGCTGACGGAGGTGCGGCCGCGTTTCGAGCAGGCCCTGCTACTGCAGGGGCAGTGCCTCGAGCAGGGCGAGCTCGAGCTCCCCTACGCCCCGCTGCTCGGCGCGCTGCGCCCGCTGGTGCGGGACAAGGACCCGGCGCTGGCCGAGCTGAGTGCGGGCAGCCGCGCGCATCTGGCCACGCTTGCTCCCGAGCCTGGGCTCGCCCGCCCCCGGCGAAGGCAGCGGCGCCGACGGCCAGATGCGGCTTGTTCGAGAGCCTGCTGGAGCTGCTGCACCTGCTCAGCGTCCGTCAGCCGCTGGTCCTCGTCCTGGAGGACATGCACTGGGCCGACCGCTCGACGCGCGCGTTCGCCGGCTTCCTTGCGCGCAGCCTGATCGACGAGCGCGTGCTGGTGCTGCTCAGCTACCGCAGCGACGAGCTGCACCGCCGCCACCCGCTGCGGCCGCTGCTGGCGGAGCTCTCACGCCTCGAGGTGGCACGGCTGATCGAGCTCGAGCCGTTCGATCGCGACGAGCTGGCCGAGGCGCTCACCGACATCCTCGGCGAGGCCGCCGACCAGGACCTGATCGACAGGTTGCTGGCGCGCACCGACGGAAACCCGCTGTACGTCGAGGAGCTGCTCGCAGCGGCGCTTGACGGCCGCGGCGCCACCCCGCAGAGCCTGCGCGACGCATTCATGCTCCGCATCGAGCGCATGAGCGAGGCCGCCGGGCTTGCCGCGCGCGCTGTCGCCGTCGGGCGCGCGATGGACGAGTCGATGATCACGCGGCTCACCGGCATCGACGCGGCACCGCTGCGCGACGCGCTACGTGAGGCGGTGGCCGAGCACGTGCTCGTGGCCGACGAGCAGGGCCGCTTCGGCTTCCGCCACGCGCTGCTGCGCGAGGTGGTCTACGACGACCTGCTGCCCGGCGAGCGCAACGCCATGCACCTCGAGCTCGCGCGTGAGCTGGAGAAGACCGGCGAGCTCGCGTGCGCCGAGGACGAGGCCGGCAGAGTCGCCGTGATCGCGACCCACTACGCCGCCGCCGGTGACCAGGCGGCCGCGCTGCGAGCGACGATCCGCGCCGCACGCGAGGCCCGCCGCGTGCACGCCTACGGGGAGATGGCGGACCTCTACGAGCGCGCGCATGGGCTCTGGGCGCGGGTGCCCGATGCCGCCTCGGTCGCCGGGCATCGACGAGGTCGAGCTGCTCGAGGCGGCCGCGAACGCCTATGCGCTGAACGGCGACCACCGCCACAGCGAGATGCTCGCCGAACACGGCCTGCGACTGCTCGACCCGGAGCGCGACCCGGTGCGCTACGCGCGTCTGCTGGTGCGCAGGGGCCGATCCCGGTGGCGGCTCAACCAGGCCGGGCGCGGCGACCGAGGACCTCGAACGCGCGCTCGCGCTGCTGCCCGACGAGACCGAGCGCTGAACGCGCGCAACTGCTCTCCTGGATCGCGCGGACCCGCTCGTTGCGGGGTCACTACCGGGAGGCGATCCTCGAGGCTGAGCGCGCCCGCGCTGTGGCCGAGGCAGCCGAGCTGCCGGTGGTCGTCGGCGAGGTGCTGAACACGCTCGGGATGGCGAAGATCGCGCTCGGCGAGGTCGAGGCCGGCGAGGCGCTTGCTGCGCGAGGCGATCACCCTCGCGCGCGAGCAGGACGACCTGGACGACCTCGGCACCGCCTACAGCAATCTCGCTGAGTTCCTGAACCTCGCGGGGCGCACGCGCGACGCGCTGGCGGTCATCGACGAGGGTCTCGCGAGGTGCGGACGCGCACCCGGCAGGCGTTCAACTGGATGACGATGACGCTCTCGGCGCTCTCCTTCGAGGCCGGCGACTGGGACGCCGCGCGCGCGAGCGTCGGACCACCGCTGGGATCGCTCGTGGGCGTGTCGCTGATCTTCCGCCTGCTGCGCGACGCCGAGCTCGCGCTCGGGGAGGGCGACGAGTCGCTGGCGCGAGAGCGCCTGCGGGCCGCCGAGCCGCTCGTGCGCGTCACCGGCGAGGCGCAATGGCACGGCCAGTTCGGCTCGCTGATGGGCGAGCTCAGTCGCCGCGGAGGCGAACTCGAGCAGGCTCAGGAAGCGGTGGCGCGAGCGCTCGACGAGCTCGAGGTCTGCACCGACGACGTCATGCGCATCGCGCGCGTGACCGCGGTCGGGGCGGCTGTCGAGGCCGATCGTGCACTGCGCGCGCGTGACCTGCGTGAGCCGGAGACCGAGAGCGACGCCCTTGCGCGGACGCGCATTCACCTCGACCGGCTCGCGGCGGCGGCCGAGGACGGCGGCCCCGTCGAGCGTGCCTGGTTGGCGGTGGGAACGGCCGAGCAGGCGCGGGCGCAACGGTCGCGACGACCCGACGCTCTGGCAGGAGGCAGCCGAGCAGTGGGACGGGCTCGGACGCCCATACTGCGCCGCGTTGGCACGCTGGCGTCAGGCGGAGGCGTTGGTCGCTTCGGAACAGCGCCCGGCCGCCGGGGCTGTGGCGGCACAGGCGCTCGAGGTTGCGCGAGCGCCTTGGCGCGGGCTGGCTGAGCGGTGAGCTCCACGGCTCTGTGCGCGCGGGCGCGGCTCGAACTGGCAGGGAGCCGCCGTGAGCGGCAACGGCAACGGCGCCGTGGCAGCCATGAACGGCCAGCAGGACGGCGGAGAGCTGCCGTTCGGGCTGACCCCGCGCGAGCTCCAGGTCCTGACCCTGATCGCCGAGGGCGCGACCAACCGCCAGATCGGCGCCGCCCTGTACATGGCCGAGAAGACGGCCAGCGTGCACGTGTCGCAGGATTCTCACGAAGCTCGGGGTCCGTAGCCGCACGCAGGCGGCGGCGATGGCTCACCGGCTGCACCTGACCTAGGCAGCCCTGGACGGCCGGCGAAGCAGCGGCGAGCCGTCCAACCCCGCCGGCGAAGCTGCGGCGAGCCGGACGCCCGCGGGCGAAGCAGCGGCGAGCCCGCGACATCTTCAAGGTTTCTTACATAAACCTTGCCTTAGCGCGGGTATGATCATCGTGTTATGGAGTTTGGGAGGACTCCGAGGCACGTGTGCCAAGTACTTGCCGTTCTGGGTGACGGCGAGGAGTCGATGCGGGCGACGCTGCAGGCCGCAGTCACGTTGGCCGACAGCGAGCGCTCCAGGTTGACGCTCGTCAAGACCTGCGCCGCAGGACGTGCCTACTCATGGGTCGCGCCGTTCGCGGCCGGCGGTGCGTACCTGCCACCAGAGATGGACTCACCGGAAGAGGCGGGGCGGATCCTGTCGAGCCTTGCCGAGCAGGTGCCCAACTCGATCCCGCTGACCATGCTGGTACTGGGATCTGACACGCAGGCTTCGATCCTGCAACTGCTGCGCTCCGGCTGCTACGACGCGGTCGTCGCGGAGCGGGATCTGCTGTCACATTGTCGGCGTCTGCGCCGTCAGTTGCACCGCGATGAGGTGCAGATCGTTACATGTCCAGTTGTTTTGAAGACGAGGGCATGGGTAAGATGCCCGCTCACTCAACCTCAAGCGGAGTCAGGGAGGATGATGCATTCGATGCTGACCAAGTCTCTGAAGGGGGCCGCGGCCGTAGCGCTGGCCTGTGGCCTGGGTTCGCTAGGCGCCTCGCCGGCGCTGGCGGCAAGTAGTAAGGGCAAAGTCGACGTAGGGATCAACGCGGCCGCGATCCCGGGGGCAAAGGTATTTGGAAACACGCCGTCGAGCACACCGGAGGCGGTGTCGTTCGTCTTCAAGGCGCAGAACCTCGCGCAACTCGAAGCGAAGGCAGACACCGGCTTCAGTTCATTCCTGTCCGTCAGCGCGTTCGCCCAGCAGTACGGGCAGCCGGTCGCGACAGTCAGGGCACTACAGAGCTACCTGGCCGGCTATGGCATCTCAACCACCGCCTACAAGAACAACCTCGACGTGGTGGCAACGGGCACCGCGGGGGCCTTCAACAAGGCGCTGGGAGTGAAGCAGCAGCAGTACAAGACCTCCGCCGTCAACAGCAAGGCCGGCACGATCCGGGCACAGACGTTCCACGGCGTCAGCGGTAATGCAACCCTGCCGAACTCGATCGCGCAGAACCTCGAGGCGATCTTCGGTCTGACGAACTATCAGCCGTCGGTCAGCAACGCCAAGCGTCCTGCCGTGAAGGCACCCAAGCAGGTCGCCTCGACGGCATCCAGTGCCTGTCTCGAGGCCAGCGGCCTGCCCGACGACTGCAACCTGCCGTCGGACTTCGCATCCGAGTACGGCCTCTCCGGGCTCTACGCGCAGGGCGCCACCGGGCGTGGGCAGACGCTCGGGATCATCACCTTCGCGTCGGTCGATCCCGGCGCACCGCAGTACTTCTGGAAGAACATCGCCGGCGTCAAGCGCACCGGGACGCTGACCATCGACAACGTCGACGGTGGCTCGGGCGCACCGAGCTACGTGGCCGGTACCGGTGAGACCGACCTCGACATCGAGCAGTCCGGCTCGCTGGCCCCGGGGGCGAACGTCGTCGTCTACCAGGCGCCGAACACCGATTCCGGCTCGATCGACGCGCTGTTCACAGCCGCAACCCAGAATCTGGCCGGCTCGGTCTCACAGAGCTGGGGCGAGGCGGAGACGCTGATCCAGGCGGAGCAGGCCATGGGTGCCGAGGCCGCCGGTTACGTGACCGCCTTTGACGAGGGCTTCCTCGAGCTCGACGCGCAGGGTCAGGCGAACTTCGTCGCTGCCGGCGACGGCGGAGCCTACGACGCCTACGGCGAGTTCCCCGGGGTCGATCAACCGACCAACCTCTCGGTCGACAACCCGGGTGATAGCCCCTACACGACGGACGCGGGCGGCACCACGCTCCCGTACATCGCCGATCTGGGGCCGTCGGCCAACGGCCAGGTCCAAAACGTAACGCTGGACGTGACGCAGCAGCGGATCTGGGGCTGGGACTACCTCTGGCACCCGCTCGCTCTGCTGAACGGTGTCAGCGAGCTGACCGCCGCTGAGTCGGCGATCGGCGGCAGTGGTGGTGGCTTCGCCTCACTCGAATCGCAGCCGAGCTACCAGGCGGGCGTCTCCGGGACCAGCAGTTACCGCGCCGTGCCCTACCTGACTCCGACCGACTACACAAGCGAATACGGAATCCCGCTGCCGATCGCCTGGACGCTCAACGAGAATCCGGCAACGATCACGGGTGCCGGCAACGGCGGCAGGGCGGTACCGGACCTTTCGGCCGATGCCGATCCGGAGAGCGGGTACATCGAGTACGCGCCGAGTGACGCCGGCCAGGATGGGATCGACTCGGCGACCCAGCCGGGCTGGGGCGGAACCAGCTTCGTGGCTCCGCAGCTGAATGGTTCGGCGGCGGTCATCGACCAGCTGCTCGGTCACCGCACCGGCCTCTGGAACCCGTCGATCTACAAGTTCGCCCAGTCCTCGACATCGCCGTTCACGCCGCTCAACGCGACCGGCACGAGCAACGACAACCTGTACTACACGGGTACGGCGGGAACGCTGTACAACGAGGGCGCCGGGCTCGGAGTCCCGAATCTGAGCCAGCTGTACGCGGACTACAGGTGAGAGATACGCACAACGCGTAGCGCCGAGGTCAGGACCACGGCGTCAGCAGCGAGGAGCCGGTCGAGATCGACCGGCTCCTCGTCGTATTGGAGCCGGCGGCGACCGAACCCGGCACGGAAACGGCCATCCGACGGCGGCGAGATCAGCCGGCCTCGCTCCTCGATCAGCACGTTCATCCGCGCCGACTCGAGCACCGAGCCATCGTCATCGACGAGCAGCGGTAACGCTGTCGTGCCTGCTACGACGGTGATCGCATCGAGCAGCCGGCGATCGAGCCACTTGTGCGGACCCAGGCCTCCGGGGAGCACGAACGCTGCAATCTCCGAGTAGCTGGGATCGGAACTGCGCGGCCCGTGCTCGATCGTAGGTGCGGTTCCGGGCACGAAGGTGACGCGCAGGCGGCCGGTTCCGCCCGGTGGTATCCCGCCCGCAGGCTTGGAGATCTCGAGACCGTACAGCTCACGGGCGCTCGCCGCGAGACGCTCGCAGCTGTGCGTCGAGCAGCGGTGCCGCTCCGTCGCTCAACAGGATCGTCTCGAAGAGGCCGGCGGTCGGGTCGGGGCGTTCCCCGAAGTCCAATGCGCTACGGACCGGCTGCGACGTAAACGTGGTCACACCACCTCGACCGTGGTGCCGATCGCGGCTGCGACGGGGCGCGCCTTGACGAGCGCCTCCTCGAGCTCAGCCTGTGGATCGGAGTCGGCGACGATGCCGCCGCCCACCCCCAGCCAGAGGTGGCCGTCCGCCAACTCGAAGGTGCGGATCGCGACGTTGAGCTCGAGCCCGGCCAGCGGGCTCGCGTAGCCGATCGCGCCGGTGTAGACCTCTCGGCCGATGCGTTCGAGCTCGGCGATCACGATCAGCGACTGCACCTTCGGCGCTCCGGTCACCGAGCCGGGCGGGAAGCTTGCGCGGAGCAGGTCGGAGTCGCTGGCGCCGGAGCGCAGCCGGCCCTCCACGTTGGTGACCAGATGCCAGAGTCCGGGATGCGCCTCGGCGGTTGGTCGGCGCGGCGCGTGCACCGAGCCGTACTCGCAGACGCGGCCGATGTCGTTGCGCATCAGGTCGACGATCATCACGTGCTCGGCTGCGTCCTTGGCCGATGCCTGGAGCTGCTCCAGCGAGAGCACTGCACGTGCCGGGTCGTTGGGGCGATGCGCGGTGCCCTTGATCGGCCCGCTGCGCACCTGTCGGCCCTTGCGGCGAAGGAACAGCTCTGGAGAGAGGGAGACGATGCCGCCCGCAGGCGTGTCGAACGCGGCCGTGTACTGCGGGACTCGCCCCGACACCAGTGCATTGCGAACCAGCGCCGTGGCGGGACCGTCGTACTCGGACTCGAGCCGCAGGCAGATGTTGGCCTGGAAGATCTCACCGGCGGCGATGCGCTCGCGACACTCGGCCACAGCGCGCAGATGGTGGTCGGCCACCTCGGGCGCGAGCCGCAATGGCGCCGGGGGTGCGCGGCTCCGGAGTCGCCTCCCTGAAGCGCTGGTCAGCGATGCGCCGACGCAGATACTCGAGCCGCTCCTCGAGCTCGGCGCGGCGGTCGGGAGTGGCGAGCGCCTCGAACCACCAGAAGCCGTACGCGTCCCGATGCAGGACGTGGTCGTAGTAGGCGAGGTGGAAGTCCGGCAGCGGCACGGGCCGTGATTCGGCGAGCGGCACGTTCTCAACATGCGTCGCCAGGCGGTAGCCGAGCCAACCGAACCAGCCGCCGCCGACCGCACCGGCGGCCTGCCCCGCGTCCGCAGTGACCAGCGGCAGGTCGTCGAGCAGCGTGAAAGGATCAGCGCCAGCATCCGCGACCCGCAGCGGCTCGGAGGCGATGATCGTTCCGCCACCGGCCCAGGTGCCCGTCAGGCAGCAGAGGCAGTGCTCGCCCTCGAGCGCTGCCAGGACAAGCTCCGGGGCGCAGGACCACGGCAGGCGCACGCGCCAGAGCTCAGCCGATTGATTATTGGGTGCCGGGCTCGTTAGAAGCACGTAACCGAATTATCGTTCCCTGTGTGCCGATCAGAAAACCTCCGCGGTGGACGGGGCTCGTGGCCATGGCGGCGGCGGTCACGCTTGCCACGCTCGCGATCTATCCGCTGAAGTCGGTCGCGCCTGTCGTCTCGCTGAGCGTCGTCTACCTGCCGGCGGTGCTGGTGATCGCGGCCTACTGGGGTCTGGGGCTCGGTCTCCTCGCCTCGTTTGTTAGCGCGGCCGCGTTCAACTGGTTCCACCTGCCTCCGTTCGGCAAGTTCACGATCTCCGACAGCCGTAACTGGGTGGCGCTGGTTGCGTTCGTGCTGGTCGCGGTGGTGGTGAGCACGATGGCCGAGCTGGTCCGTGGTCGCGCGGACGAGGCCGAGCGCCGCCGGCGCGAGGCCGACCTGACGGCGACGTTTGCACGCGAGCTGCTGGCGGGGGAACGCACCCAGGATGCGCTCCGCGCGACCGCACGGCGGCTCGCCGAAGCGCTCGGCCTGCCATCGGCGACGCTCGAGCTCGGTGAGGTCGCCGGCAACGAACGCCATCTGGCCGTGCCGCTGATGGGCGGCGGACGGGAGCAGCTCGCGACGCTGCTGGTGCCGCGCGACGTCCCGGCGGAGACGATGGAGCGGCTGCGCTCGCAGGTGGCTCCTGCGCTGGCGGCACTGGTGGCGGTGGCGCTGCACCGCGACGCGGTGCAGGCCGAGGCCGTGGAAACTGCAGCGCTACGGCGCAGCGACGAGCTCAAGACGGCGCTGCTGCGCGCCGTCTCACACGACCTGCGCACGCCATTGACGGCGATCGTCACCGCCGGACATGCGCTCGGCTCGAGCTCGCTGACAGGCGAAGAGCGACAACAGATGAGCGATGCCGTGGTTGAAGAGGGCGAGCGCCTGTCCGCGCTGATCGACAAGCTCTTCGACCTCTCGCGCCTGCAGGCGGGACGGCTCGAACCTCGGCGCGAGTCGGTCTCGATCGAAGAGGTGCTGCTCGCCGCTGAAGACGCGCTGCCGTCGGCCGCGGGACATGTGAGGCTTGTCGTCGATCCTGAAACACCGCCACTGATAGCCGATGCCGCCCAACTCGAACGCGTGTTTGCCAACCTGATCGAGAACGCCCTGCGTTACTCCGGAGACAAGCCAGTGCAGGTCAGCGTGCGGCAGATCGGATCGCGCGTGGTTGTGCGGGTCACTGATCGCGGCCCTGGCATCCCGGACAGCGAGCAGGGTCGCGTCTTCGAGCCTTTCTATCGTGGCTCGGACGCCAGCAGGCGCCCCGGCTCCGGGCTTGGGCTGGCGATTGCCAAGGGCTTCGTCGAGGCGAACGGCGGAGCGATCAACGTGGAATCGCTGCCCGGGCAGGGCACCAGCCTGGTGGTGAGCTTTCCGGTCGGCGATGCACAGGCCCCCGACGGGCAGGATGCGGTCGTGCCGGCGTGAGCGAAAAGCCAAAGGTGCTCGTCTGCGACGACGAGGCACAGATCCTCAGAGCGCTGCGGGTGATCCTGCGCGACGCCGGGTTCGAGGCGCTGCCCGCGGACAACGGTGAGCAGGCGCTCGACCTCGCCGCCGTGCAGGCGCCCGACGCCGCGATCGTGGACCTGGTCCTGCCAGACATGGACGGAGTCGAGGTCTGCCGCCGGCTGCGGGAGTGGAGCAAGATGCCGATCATCGTGCTCTCCGCTGTCGGCGAGGAGGACGTGAAGGTGCGTGCACTCGCGGCCGGCGCCGACGACTATGTGACCAAGCCGTTCAGCCCGCGCGAGTTGATCGCCAGGCTGCAGGCAGTGCTGCGCCGAGCCGGCTCCGAGCCGGAGGACGCCGTGATCCGGGCGGACGGGCTCGAGGTGGACCTGGGCGCCCGCGTGGTACGCCGCGACGGGCAGGAGGTGCATCTGACCCCGACCGAGTTCGACCTGTTGCGGGTGCTCGCCACCAACCGCGGACGGCTGGTCACCTACCGCGAGCTCTTGACCTCCGTCTGGGGTCCGGGGTACAGCGACGACACCCAGGTGCTGCGCGGGCACGTGGCCAACCTACGGCGCAAGATCGAGCCCGCGGATGGCCCACCGCGCTACGTGAAGACGGATCCTCGCGTCGGCTACAGATTCGCCGCCTAGCGTCACAGCGGCGCTGCGGATCCAGCCGGCCCGGCAGCGCCGAGAACGCGTGGGTGCTTGTTGGATCTGCACCGCTCGCCGGATCTATACAGAACCTGTATACCGAGCACACGGTTCTGCACGGATCGCGCACGGACGCGGCCCGATCATCACTGACATGGATGCTCTTGCTATTGCCCTCGGGATCGCGATGTTCGCGATCCTCTTCGGGCTGATCTACGCGATCGACCGGGTCTGATCATGGTCATCGCCTCTATTAGCGGCGCCGACCTGTTCGGGCTGATCGCATCAGTCCTGGTCTGCGCATATCTGCTGTACGCACTGCTGCGCGGAGAGAAGTTCTAGTGACTGTTTCCGGCTGGGTCACAATCTTCGCCTTCGTCCTGATCCTCACGGCGTTGGCGCTTCCGCTCGGCCGTTACATGGCCGCTGTCTACACGGGCGAGCGCACGTTCCTCGACCCGATCATGCGCTACCCCGAACGCGCTCTCTATCGCGTCTTCCATGTCGACCCGCACCGCGGGCAGGACTGGAAGTCATATGCCAAGAGCCTGATCATCTTCTCGTTCGTCGGTTGGTTGGCGCTGTATTTCATTCTGCGCACCCAGAATCTCTGGAGTTTCACCGGACTCAATCCGATGGGCTTCCACTCGATGCCGTGGAACGTCAGCTTCAACACTGCCTCGTCATTCCTCACCAACACCAACTGGCAGTACTACTCAGGTGAGTTGTCGCTGAGTTACTTCAGCCAGATGGTTGGACTGACGGTGCAGAACTTCGCCTCGGCGGCCGTCGGCATCGTCGTCGCCGTCGCGCTGATCCGCGGGATCGCCAAGCGAGTTGTCAACCACGATTCGTCCGACGCGTCATACCTCGGGAACTTCTGGCAGGACATGGTCCGCACGATCCTCTACATCCTGCTGCCGATCTCATTCATCGTCGCCATCGTCCTCATCTGGCAGGGCTCGATCCAAAACTTCTCGCATTACCTGAGCTTCACCGGCATCACCCACCTCGGGCAGACGATCGCCATGGGGCCGGTCGCCTCGCAGGAGGCGATCAAGCTGCTGGGTACCAACGGCGGCGGCTTCTTCAACACCAACTCCGCGCACCCGTTCGAGAACCCGACGGCCTTCACGAACTTCGTCGAGATGCTCGTGGTGCTGGTCATCCCAGCTGCGCTGGTGTTCACCTACGGCCGCATGGTCGGTAACCGCCGGCAGGGCTACGCGATCTACGCGACGATGATGGTGATGTTCCTCGGCGCGGTGGTCGTGTGTTACATCGCGGAGGCGCACGGCTCACCTGCCCAGCATGCCGCAGGGCTGCACACGGGTGTGATCGCCGGCTCGTCCGGAGGCAACCTCGAGGGCAAGGAGCAGCGGTTCGGCATTGCCGGCTCTGCCCTGTTCAACGTGGTGACCACTGTCACGTCGTGCGGCGCTGTGAACAGCGCGCTCGAATCGTTCACCGGCATCGGTGGCGCGGTTCCGTTCGCCAACCTGAGCGCCAGTGAGGTGATCTTCGGTGGCGTGGGCACCGGGCTCTACTCGATTCTGCTCTACGTGCTGCTGGCGGTCTTCCTTGGCGGCCTGATGGTCGGGCGCACCCCGGAGTACATCGGTAAGAAGATCGAGGCGAGGGAGATCAAGCTCGTCGCGCTCGGGATCCTGATAACGCCGCTGGCGGCGCTGTTCTCCACAGCGTTAGCCACGGCGTCGAGTGCGGGCCGAGCGTCGATCGACACGGCGGTGGCCAGCGGGCCTCAGGGCTTCAGTGAGACGTTCTACGCCTACCTGAGCCAGGCCAACAACAACGGCTCCGCGTTCGCCGGATACACGGGCTATGACGGCACCGCCGGCAACCTCGCCGGGTCGCACGGGATCACATTCGCTGACCTGCTGGGCGGCTTCACGATGCTGTTCGCCAGGTACGCACCGATCCTGTTCGCGCTCGCGGTTGCTGGAGCACTCGTGAATAAACGTGTGAGTCCAGCCGGCCTCGGAACGATGCGCACCGACAACCCCACCTTTGTGGTGTTGCTGATCGGCGTGATCATCCTCGTCGGCGCGCTCACGTTCTTCCCAGCCCTGCTGCTCGGACCGATCGTCCAGGGCCTGACTGGACACCTCTACTAGCGGAGTTCTGACATGGCTATTCGTAAAGAATTCGTGAGCTCGGCACTGGCAGTGTTGACACTGATTGTGGTCTGCGGGCTGCTGTACCCACTGCTGATCACCGGGATCGGCCAGGCGGCCTTCCCCGGTAACTCCAACGGGCAGAAGGTCTACGTCGGCGGGCATCTCGTCGGCTCGAAGATCATCGGACAGAACTTCCAGCTGCCGGTCTACAAGAACGGCAAGCCGGAGATGTCGGATGGTGAGCCGGTGACGGTCGCCGACCCCAGGTACTTCCAGGGGCGTCCGTCCGGAACGACACCGGCCTACAACGCCGCCGCAAGTTCGTTCGCCAACTACGGCCCGAACAGCATCGTGACCAAGAACGCGATCGTCTCCAACATCAAGGCGTACGTCGCGCTGAACGGCAAGTACTACCCGGGCGGCCTGACTGCGGCAAAGGTGCCAGTCGATGCAGCCAACACCTCGGCGTCAGGCATCGATCCCGACATCTCGGTGGCCAACGCCCACATCCAGGCGTACCGGATCGCCGCCGTGCGGCACAAGCCGCTCGCGACGGTCAACGCCCTGATCTCGAAGTACACGGCTGGACGCGGACTCGGCTTCTCCGGTGAGCCCAGCGTCAACGTGCTCGAGCTGAACCTGGCGCTCAACCGCCTCTGATCTAAAGGACAGAAAGCCTCAAATGAGCACAAGCAATCCCGCCGCTCCGGCCCCGATGGGGCCGCCGGCCACCCATCAGCGCGAGGGGGCCTCGCTGTTGCGCGGCGACATCGTCAAGCGAGCGCTGATCGACAGCCTCATCAAACTCGATCCACGCGTCCAGGTGCGCAACCCCGTCATGTTCGTCGTCGAGCTCGGCGCCACGATCACGACGGTCACCTGGTTCATCCAGGTGTTTGGCGGCAAGGCGCTGGGCGGAAACGACCCAGCCTGGTACACGTTCACGATCTCGATCTGGCTGTGGCTGACCGTCGTGTTCGCGAACATGGCCGAGGCATTTGCCGAAGGCCGCGGCCGTGCGCAGGCGGACACATTGCGGTCGATGCGCCAGCACACGGTCGCGACGATGGAGGACGGCTCCACACGCAAGGCCGACGAGCTGACTCGTGGCGACCGCGTCGTCGTCCTGGCCGGTGAGCTGATCCCCGGCGACGGCACCGTGATCGAAGGCATCGCCTCCGTTGACGAGTCCGCCATCACCGGAGAGTCGGCACCCGTGATCCGCGAATCCGGCGGTGACCGCAGCGCCGTCACTGGCGGCACGCGGGTGCTCTCTGACCGGATCGTGGTCGAGATCACTCAGGAGCCTGGGCACTCGTTCCTCGATCGCATGATCGCGCTCGTTGAGGGCGCCGAACGGCGCAAGACGCCAAACGAGATCGCGCTCAACATCCTGCTGGCCGGACTGACCCTGATCTTCATGATCGTTGTGGCGACACTGCGGCCGTTTGGTCTGTTCGCGCACACCCCGATCTCGGAGACGACGTTGATCAGCCTGCTGGTCGCCTTGATCCCGACGACGATCGGGGCACTGCTTTCAGCGATCGGCATCGCCGGCATGGACCGGCTCGTGCGCCGCAACGTGCTGGCGCTGTCAGGCCGCGCGGTCGAGGCCTCCGGCGACGTCGACGTGCTGCTGCTCGACAAGACCGGAACGATCACGATCGGCAACCGCCTGGCGTCGGAGTTCGTGCCGATGCCCGGCGTGTCCGAGGCGGAACTCGCCGAGGTCGCCCAGCTTGCCTCGCTCGCTGACGAGACTCCCGAAGGCCGCTCGATCGTGGTGCTCGCGAAGCAGTACGGCATCCGCGAGCACGACATGGGCCAACTGCACGCCGAGTTCGTGCCGTTCACCGCACAGACGCGGATGAGCGGCGTCGACCTCGACGGACAGCGCCTGCGCAAGGGCGCCGGCGACGCCGTCATAAAGATGGTCGAGGATGAGGGCGGCCAGCCACCGGCCGAGCTACGCCCCGCCCTCGACCGCATCGCCGGGGAGGGTGGCACGCCGCTGGCGGTCGCCCGCGACAATCAGGTGCTGGGCGTGATCTACCTCAAGGACACGGTCAAGGAGGGGATGAGCCAGCGCTTCGACCAGCTCCGGGCGATGGGCATCCGCACGATCATGATCACCGGTGATAACCGCCTGACAGCCAAGAAGATCGCCGAAGAGGCGGGCGTCGACGACTTCCTCGCCGAGGCCACGCCGGAGAAGAAGCTCGAGCTGATCAGGGAGCAGCAGTCCGAGGGCCGGATGGTCGCGATGACCGGTGACGGCACCAACGACGCACCCGGCGCTCGCCCAGGCGGACGTCGGTGTGGCAATGAATACCGGCACCCAGGCCGCCCGTGAGGCCGGCAACATGGTCGACCTCGACTCCAACCCGACGAAGCTCATCGAGATCGTCGAGGTCGGCAAGCAGCTGCTGATCACCCGCGGCGCGCTGACGACGTTCAGCATCGCCAACGACGTCGCGAAATACTTCGCGATCCTGCCGGCGATCTTCGTCTCCACCTACGCCGCGACCACCGGCGGCAAGGGCCCGCTGCACGTTCTCAACATCATGAACCTCGGCGATCCCCACTCGGCGGTGATCTCGGCGATCATCTTCAACGCGCTCGTGATCCCGCTGCTGATTCCGATCTCGCTCAAGGGAGTCTCCTACCGGCCGATCGGCGCCAGCGCGCTGCTGCGACGCAACCTCTGGATCTACGGGCTCGGTGGCCTGATCGCGCCGTTCATCGGGATCAAGCTGATCGATCTCGATCGTCCACAACCTTCTGGGGGCGTGATCCACGGCTGATCTGACTGATCTGGGCGAGTCGCTCTCGCCGACGGGGGGGCGGCCGCGAGGCCGCCTCCGAGTCGTGATCGGGATGGCCGCCGGTGTGGGCAAGACCTACCGGATGCTGCTCGAGGGGCGCGCGGAGAAGGAGGCGGGCCGCGACGTAGTCATCGGGGTCCTCGAGACGCACGGCCGCGCCGAGACCGCTGCTCTGGCAGAGGGACTCGAGGTGATCCCGCTGCGTAAGGTCGATTACCGCGGCACGGTGCTCGAGGAGATGAACCTTCCGGCGATTCTCGCGCGCCACCCAGAGGTCTGCCTGATCGACGAACTGGCACACACCAACGCGCCCGGACTCGAGCACGCCAAGCGCTACGAGGACGTCGAGGACGTCCTCGCCGCCGGCATCGACGTGCTCTCGACCGTCAACGTCCAGCACCTGGAGTCACTCAACGATCAGGTCGCCGAACTCAGCGGCATCCGCGTGCGCGAGACGATCCCGGATGCGCTGCTCGGTCGCGCCGATGACATCGTGGTCGTCGACCTGACGCCGGAGGAGCTGCTCGAGCGGCTGCGTGCCGGCAAGATCTATCCGGCCGAGCGCATCGACGCGGCGCTGAACAACTTCTTCCGGATCGAGAACCTCTCGGCGCTGCGCGAGGTTGCGCTGCGACAGGTGGCAGAGGAGGTCGGGCAGCGGCGCTTCGCTGCCGCCACGAACGTCGGCTCTCGCGAGGAGTCGATCGCCTCCGAGGCCCCGCAGGCGGTGAGCGAGCGCCTGCTGGCGCTGGTCGAGCCGTACCCCGGCGCGCAACGGCTGGTGCGTCGTGCTTGGCGCTCGGCGCAACGGCTCGGAGCGGACCTCGACCTGCTCTGGGTGCGGCCACCCGGCACGCTCGACGACGATCAGGAGCACTCGCTGACGTCTCTGCGCCAGCTCGCGTCGCTGCTCGGCGCGCGGCTGATCGTCGAGGAATCAGACACAATTCCAGAGGCGATCGCGTCGGTCGCACGCCGCCAGCGCAGCACCTACATCCTGATGGGCCGCTCCCGTACACCGCACGGGGTCGCGCGCCTGCGCACTCCCCTACCGCAACGCTTGATGGAACTGCTGCCCGGCGTCGACGTGCGAATCGTCGCCGACCGTGCGCAGCGACCCACGGAGGAACAACAATGAAGACAAAGTCCGCACCATTCGCCAACGGCAACGGATCCAAGAGGCCGGGTGGCAGCATCCTGCTGCCATTCACCAACCAGGCGATCTCACGCCGCGCCTTCGAGGCGGCTATCCGTCTCGCCCACGCCGAAGGCGCCACGCTGATGCCGGCGTTCCTGGCTCGCGTGCCGCGGAACCTGCCGCTCGACTCCCCGCTTCCCGGCGCCTGCGAGATCGGCATGCCGCTACTCGAGGCGATCGAGCAGAAGGCCACCGCGGAGGGCATCCCCGTTGACGCTCGCGTCAGTCGGGGACGCACCTACCGCGATGCCCTGCAGCGGCTGCTGGATCAGGAGCACTTCGATCGCGTGATCGTGTCCGCGACCGACAGCCCGCGAACCGGCCTAAGCCAGGAGGACCTCGCCTGGCTGCTCGCCAACGTCCCCGCCGAGGTCCTCATCCTGCGCCCCGCCCCGGACGACTGCGCGGAGCATCTCCGCCAGCACCCTCCACGGCCACTTCTGAGGCGCTCGTGGCCATGGCCGCGACTGGGCGCTTTGAGCCCAGCAGCGCGACCGCGAGCACGACGCCGACCAGCACGCTGCCGATTGCGAGCACGTAGGCCAAGCGGTATCCGCTGAGCAGCGAGGGAAGCACTGCGTGATGGCTTGCCAGCAGCGAGTTGGAGTGGCTGGTCGCGAAGGTGCTGAGAATCGCCAGTCCGAGCGCTCCCGCGACCTGCTGCGAGACGTTCACGATCCCGGAGCCGAGGCCCGCGTCGGCTGCGCGGCACGTCCTCCATCGCGATCTGCAGCATCGGCATGAAGGCGTTGCCGACGCCCAGGCCCATCAGGAAGAAGCCGATCGCCAGGCGCGGGAAGTAGTCGGTGTGCAGGCTGATGCCGTGCATCACGTACAGGCCAAGCGCGACCAGCAACAGACCGCCGACCATCACGCGCAGAGCGCCGAGGCGGGCCACCAGCCGGCGGGTGACGCCCATCGAGAGCACCGCCACCGTCAGCGTCCAAGGCATGAACGCAAGTCCGGTCTTGATCGCGTCGTAGTGCAGGACGTGCTCGAGGTAGAGGCTTCCGAGGAACCAGGTGCCGTACATGCCGGTGACCAGGAACCCGCGGGTGATGCAGGACACGACCAGGCCGCGATTGGACAGGATCCGCAACGGCATGATCGGGTTCTCGATGCGGGCCTCCAGGGCGATGAAGGCTGCCAGCAGGGCGGCCGCGATGGCGCCGGGGGCGAGTACCTGGGTCGAGCCCCAGCCATGAGTGTGGCCTCGACGATCGCGTACACGGCGATGCCGATCGCGAGCGTCACGAGCAGTGAGCCGAGCCAGTCCACTCCCTGCTTGATGCCGAGTCCCTTGTCGGCTGGGATCAGTGCGCGGCCTGCCAGTACAGCGATGATGCCGATCGGCAGGTTGACGAAGAAGATCCAGTGCCAGCTCAGCAGCTGGGTGAGCACGCCGCCGGCCAGCAGTCCGAGCGAGCCGCCGGCCACGGCCGTGAAGACGTAGGCGCTCATCGCGCGGGCGCGATCAGCGGGCTCCGGAAACTCGATCGACGATGATCGCGAGGATCACCGAGGCCTGGAGCGCCGCGCCGATGCCCTGGAGGAACCGCGCTCCGATGAGGAGGTCGAGCTATCGGCCGCGCCGCACAGCAACGATGCGACCGTGAACAGGGTCACGCCTGCGAGGAATACGCGCTTGCGGCCGATGAGGTCACCGAGCCGACCGGCCAGCAGCAGGAAGCTGCCGAACGTGACGAGGAACGCGTTTATGACCCAGGTGAGGTTGCCCTGGGTGAAGTGGAGGTCGCGCTGGATCGAGGGCAGCGCGACGTTCACGATCGTGGTGTCGAGCACGATCATGAGCTGGGCCAGGCACACCACGACGAGTGCCAGCCATCTGCGTCTGTCAGTGGTCATAGAAATCCTGTCGGTTTGTGGGGATTGAGCCTTGCGGCCGGCGGTGGAGAGGCGGTGAAGGCCGCGCCGCGGAGGGGGCGCTGCAGCGCCTCTCGGGCGCCCTGGGAGGCGCGTGCGCCCTGGGAAGCGCGTGCGACCCGTGAGACGCGTGCGCTCCGTGAGACGCGTGCGCTCCGTGAGACGCGTGCGCCCCGTGAGACGCCAAAGAGAAGAGAGATGAGTGCGAAATTCGTGTGGCATAAAAGAACTTGAAAGGGGCGCTAAACTGGAGGGTGCCTCCAGAAACATATGTGGAGGCTGCCTCCGGTTACTATAGCGGAGGCACCCTCCGGTTTGTCAAGGCTCCGGGGTGAAGATTTCGTGACCACCACAAGCAGCACCGAGAAAACTCAGATGTCGTCGAGCGGACGCCGCCGTTGAGGCCCGCGCCTCAGTCCAGGCCGAGGCCGTCCAAGGCGAGGCCCTCGTCGAGGCCGACACCGTCATCGAGGCCGAGCCGCACGCCCGCGCCATGCGCGCGGACGCCAAGCGCAACTACGACAAGATCGTCACTGCCGCGCGCGAGACCTTCGCCGAGAACGGCTCAGCCACCTCGCTCGAGGCGGTTGCCAGGCGGGCAGGGGTCGGCATCGGAACGCTCTACCGCCACTTCCCGACACGGCAGGCGCTGCTCGAGGCCGTCTACATCGGAGAGGTCCAGCAGCTCTGCTCCGCGACACAGGAGCTGCTCGCGCTCCCGCCCTGGGAGGGCTTCGTTGCCCTATCTCACCGGCTTGTCACCTACCTGGCGACCAAGAAGGCGCTGGCGCACGAGCTGATGAACTACGTCGACCGCGAGGCCGCCTTCTTCAAGAGCTGCCGCGCCGACCTGTTCATCGCCGGCGAACCGGTTTTGCGGCGCGCCCAAGAGGCCAAGGTCGTGCGCGCCGACACCAACTTCACGGAGATCATCCAGCTGGTCGGCGGAATCGCCAAGATCGAGGAGACCGCTGACGGCCAGCGCGAGCACATCCTCGACATCGCGCTCGACGGACTGCGCTACCGCGACTGATCAGGCGGCCGGTCGGAGCGAGCGGGCCTGCGCGCTGCGGTCGCTCAGCGCGAGCATCGCCGTCAGGTCGCTCAGCGCGACCGTCGCCGTCAGGTCGCTCAGCGCGAGCATCGCCGTCAGGTCGCGGTGAACGCCCGTTTTGTCGCGCTTGAAGCGGCTGTCCGTGACGCGCAGGATGCGCTTGCCGTTGGCCTGTAGCCAGGCGTCCTTGCGGCGGTCGCGCTCGATGTCCTCGATCACCGTGTGGTACGGGCGGCCGTCGAGCTCCAGCGCCAGGTCGTGGTCTGGCCAGTAGCAGTCGATCTCCCAGAACCCGAGCTTGATGTTGCGTTGCGGGGGCGGGACCTCCGGGTGCTTGGTCAACCAGCGATCGAATGCCCGTTCCAGGGCGGATTTTCGGTCGAGGTGTGGGAGGTACTCCTCGCAGGTCGTGCGAACCGCCCGGGTGCCTGCATGCCGCACGTTCCGCTCCAGGGTCTCCGCAAGGTCGGGGATGTCGAGCAGGTTCCGTCGGACAGCCCGCTCGATCAGCGAGTGGATCTCCTCCCTGGTCGCGCCCAGGGCGGCCGTCTCGATCAGCAGGCGCGCGATCGAGCTGACGCGCAGGCCGTGCGGGTGCGTATCTCGGAGGGATGGGGCGGGCGGCTGGTGCGACTGATGCGGAGGCCCTTGTGTCTTGGCGTGTGGTCTGCATCGAGATAGACGTTGATCTCAGCCGGAACCACCTGCGTGAGGCCCCAAACCACCGCAGCCGACGGTCCAGCGATCCAGGCACCCTGCCCGACCGCCAACAGCGCCGCGTGGAGCCGACCGCTGTCGGTGAGCCGCATCCGACCGTCCGCGTAGACGCCTCGATGTACCCGCCGCAGCTCGCCGTGACGCACCAGGCCAAGTACCTCTTTCTTCGAGTAACCAAGCCGCAGCAGCCCGCCAATGGTGATGACGCTCCGGTTTGTGCGCAGCGTCCGAGTCATGGCAACGTCTCGCTCCACACGCCGGGAGCGAAAGTTGCCCCCAGGGCGCCTTTCCTTCCCAGCATCCGGAGCGGGTGGGGGATCCGAGCGGGTGGGGGATCCGGAGCGGGTGCGGGATCCGGAGCGGGTGGGGGATCCGGAGCGGGTGGGGGATCCGGAGCGGGTGGGGGATCCGGAGCGGGTGGGGGATCCGGAGCGGGTGGGGGATCCGGAGCGGGTGGGGGATCCGGAGCGGGTGGAGGATCCGGAGCGTCACTCTTCGAAGCCATAACCGGAGCGTGCCAGCGGGCCGAACGCGCGAATAGCCCACTTTGTGCCAATTCGGTCACAAATCACTCGGTAGGCTCCGGCGCAGGATGGACGACACCGAGACCCAACCCACGCGCGAGCCCACGGAGGAACCCACGCGCGAGCCCACGGAGCAACCCGTCGGCGAGCCGACGGACTTCACCGGCGCCACACCGCCAGCACCGACGGAGCTCCGCGGCACCCAGGTGATCCTCCGGCCGATCGACCCGGACAGGGATGCGGAGCCGCTGTACGCGGTCTCGCACCCGCCCGCCGGCGATCCGACGATCTGGACCTACCTCTACGACGGGCCGTACCCCGATGTGGACTCCTTCCGCGAATCCCTCGAGGAACAAGAACAACGTCCCGACTACCTCTTCCTGACGGTCGCTGACAGCGCAACCGGCAAGCCGCTGGGCATCGTCTCGTATCTGTCGATGGTGCCCGAGCACGGCGTCATAGAGATAGGGAACATCTGGTTCAGCCCCGAGCTCAAGCGCACCCGGGCCGCCACCGAGACGATCTTCCTGCTCGCGAAGCACGCCTTCGACGACCTCGGCTACCGCCGGCTCGAGTGGAAATGCAACGCGCTCAATCAGCCGTCGCGTGAGGCCGCCATCCGCTTTGGGTTCCAGTTCGAGGGCGTCTTCCTCAACCACCGGGTCGTCAAGGGCCACAACCGCGACACGGCCTGGTTCGCGATCACCGACCAGCGCTGGCCCCAAGTCCGCGCGGCCTTCGAAGAATGGCTCGCGCCGGAGAACTTCGACGCGGACGGCAACCAGCGCTCGCGTCTGCGCGACCTCACGGCCGCAACTTGAGCGACCTCACGGCCGCAGCCTGCGAGACCTCACTGCCGCAACCTAACCAAACCCCAGTCATCCGGGCTAAAGATCGCGCACATTGGGCCGACTTAATACGCAAGGGCGCGGCCAGGTCTGCAAAGCTTCGCCTCGCTGCCGATCACAGCATGTAGATGGGCACTGATAAGCCGCAACCAAGCGTTGACTACAAAGCGATCGTCGAGACCGTTCCGGCGATCGTATTCGTTGCCGCGACCGGTCCTGACGGCGTCTGGCATTACGTCAACGAGTGGATCGAACCGATCCTCGGCTTCACCGTCCAGGAGTGGACCGGCGACGAGAACTTCTGGTCGCGTCAGCTTCATCCCGAGGATCGCCAGGTCGCGCTCGACGACGAGGCCGCTGAGGTGCGCGCCGCCCAGGCAGCCTCGGCGGCCGGGGACGAGTACCACTCGGGCACGTTCTATCTGGACTACCGCATGCTCCACAAGAACGGGCATGTCGTCTGGATCCGCGACAGCTCCGTGCTCGTCCGTGCACCCGACGGAACGCTCCTATGGCACGGGATCATGCTGGACATCACGGACCAGAAGCTGATCGAGAAGCAGCTCGAGCGCCAATCCGAGGCCCAGGCCGCGGTCGCGCGCCTCGGCGAAATGGCGCTCGGCGGCATGGAGATCGCGGACCTGTTGCAGGAGGCCTGCCGCACCGCCACCGATGTGCTTCCGCTCGACGCGGCGGTCATAAGCAAGATCGGCGACGATCGCACCTCGCTCGAATTCCTCACGGAGGCCGGCGGATCGACGCCGGAGAGCCTCCGCGCCCGCGACAGCGTCGACCCCGGCACGCCGACGAACTACATGCTGGTCACGAGCAAGCCGCTGCTCGTGCAGGATTGGCAGTCGGAGCAACGCTTCAACCTCACCGACCGCGTGGTCGAGCAGGGAATCCGCAGCAGCATCGGCGCGCGCATCGAGGGCCAGGTCGAGCCCTGGGGTGTCTTCCGCGTCTTCTCGCGCGAACCCAACGCCTTCACCGAGCACGACGTCAACTTCGTGGTGGCGCTTGCGAACATCCTCGCCGACGCGATCGAGCGCCAGGATGCCGAGGACGCGCTGGAGCACCGCGCCCTGCACGACGTGCTCACGGGCCTTCCGAACCGCAGCCTCTTCACCGACCGCCTCGAGCAGGCACTCGAGCGCGTGCGCCGGCACCCGGGATCGCTGGCGGCGATCCTGTTCATCGACGTCGACCACTTCAAGCAGGTCAACGACTCGCTCGGACACCAGGCCGGCGACGATCTACTGATCAACGTCGCCACCCGCCTGCGCGAGGCGGTGCGCCCCACCGACACGGTGGCGCGCTTCGGCGGCGACGAGTTCGGTCTGCTGCTCGAGGAGATCGCCAGCGAGCGGGTCGCGATCGCCACGGCCGAGCGCATCGCCGCCAGCTTCGCGCGGCCGTTCGTGCTCGACTCCGGCTCGCAGTTCGTCACCGCCAGCATCGGCATCGCACTGGCCGACGGCCACCAGGAGGCCGACGCCCTGCTGCGCGACGCGGACGCCGCGATGTACCGCGCCAAGCAGCGCGGACGCGCTCGCTACGACGTCTTCGACGACGACCTGAGGATGCGCGCGCTCGCCCGCGGGCGCACCGAGAACGAGCTGCGCCGCGCGCTCGACTTCCACGAGCTGCGCCTCGTCTACCAGCCCGTCGTCGACCTCAAGGAGGAGAACATCACCGGGGTCGAGGCGCTGTTGCGCTGGGACCATCCGCAGCGCGGCCTGGTGATGCCCGGCGAGTTCATCGCCGTCGCCGAGGAGAGCGGGATGATCGAGCGAATCGGTCAGTGGGTCCTGGAAGAGGCCCTCCGCGAGGCCGCCCGCTGGGAGCAGATGCGGCCCGACGATGCGCCGCTCAGGGTGGGCGTCAACGTCTCGATGCAGCAGCTGCAGAACCCACGCTTCCCGGACAGCGTCGCCGATGCGATCAAATCGGCGGGGATCGAAGCTCAGACGCTCGCGCTGGAGCTCGACGAGAGCGTGCTGCGCGACGAGGCGGAGCAGATGCGCAGCACCCTGCGCCTGCTCAAGCGGATCGGGGTGCGACTCGCCGTGCACGATTTCGGCACCGGCGACTCCTCGCTACGGCAGCTCGCCGCGCTGCCGATCGACACGATCAAAGTCGAGCGCCGCTTCGTGGCCGCGCTCGGGACGGAGGACGCCACCAGCCCGATCGCCCAGGCGGTGATCGCAACCGGCAGCGCGCTGGGGCTGAGGGTCATCGGCGCGGGCGCGGAGAGCCGTGAGCAGGTCGAGCACCTGCGCAGGCTCGGCTGCACCGACGTGCAGGGCTTCCTCTTCGCGGAGCCGCAGCCTCCGGCTGAGATCAGCGCGCTGCTCGCTGCGGGCGGCGCCCTCAAGCGGACCGTCAAATAGCGTCAATGCGCTGGTGGCGCTGGTGGCGCTGGGTGCCACGGGGCTGATCTCGCGCCACCGCTGACAGCGTCTCGGCCGCCAGCTCCATCTGCGAGATCCACGTGGCATACATCTCCGCATAGCGGCCCCCGCGCGCCACGAGCTCGTCATGCGAACCGGTCTCGATGATGCGCCCGTCATCGACCACCACGATGCGGTCGGCCTTCATCGCGGTCGTCAACCGATGCGCGATCAGTACGGCCGTGCGGGCCTCGAGCAGCACGTCCAGCGCGGCCTCGATCTTCGTCTCCGACAGCAGGTCGAGGTTGGAGGTGGCCTCGTCGAGAACCAGCACGCGAGGGTGCGCGTGGAAGGCTCGTGCCAGCGCGATCAGCTGGCGCTCGCCGGATGAGAGCGATTGGCCACGCTCGTGCACGACCGTGTCAAGGCCGTCGGGCATGCGCTCGACAACCTCACGCAGACCAACTGCGTCCACGGCCTCCCAGACCTCGGCGTCGCTCGCATCCGGCCGCGCGAAGGCGATGTTGTAGCGCAGCGATCCGGCGAACAGGAACGGCTCCTGGGGCACGACGCCGAGCTGGCGCCGCAGCGAGTCGATCGTGACGTCGCGGAGGTCATGGCCGTCGAGCTTGACGCTGCCCTCGGTCGGGTCGTAGAAGCGCGTGATCAGCTTGGCGGCCGTCGATTTGCCCGCGCCCGTCTGCCCGACGAAGGCGACGGTCTCGCCGGGAGCGATCCGCAGGTTGACGTCGCGCAGCACCGGCTGATCGGGCAGGTAGCCGAAGCTCACGTGATCGAACCGGATCTCGCCGGTGATGGGCGGTAACACCGCGGCGCCCGGCCTCTCCGGGGTGCTCGGCTCCGTCCGGAAGAGTGTGCGCAGCTTGAGCACCGACGACTGCCCCTGCTGGAAGGTGTTGTACTGCTGCACGAGCAGCTGGATCGGCGCGAAGAAGCGGTTCAGGTACAGGAAGAACGCGATCAGCTGACCGTATGAGAGCTGGTGGTGCAGCACCATGTTGCCGCCGATGGCGAGCAGCGCACCCTGGCTGAGATAGCCGAGCATCTGGGTTCCAGGACCGTAGATCGCGTTGATCTGCGCGGTGTAGTTGTTGGCATCGCGGTAGATCCCGACGACGTTGCGGTGCTGGACGATGTTCCAGCGCTGACGGTTGAACGCCGCCACGGTGCGGACGCCATGCAGGCTCTCCGAGAGATCGCCGAGCACGCCTGCGATTCCGTCGCGAACCTGCTCGTAGCCGCGCTGTGAGGCGCGCGTGAACCAGATCGTGCCGCTGAGGTCAGGATCGGGATCACGAGCGCCAGCGTGATCAGCGTCAGCTTGGCGTTCATCGTGAAGAGGATCACTGTGATCACGACCATCGTCAGCGCCTGCCCGACCAGCTGCGCGAGCCCGTCCTGCAGCAGCTGCTGCAGGTTCTCGATGTCGCTGGTCATGCGGGTCATGATCACGCCCGCCTTTTCCTGGGTGTAGTAGTCGAGGCCCAGGCGCTGGAGCTGCGTGAAGACCTTGACACGTAGGTCGTTCATGACCCGGGCCGCGAGGCGACCGCTGACCCGCGCCTGCGAGCGCTGAGCCAGCGCGCTGACCAGGATCGCCAACAGGAAGAGGCCGGCGCAGACGGCCACCACGCCCATGTCAACGGGATGCGGCGGCATGCCGTGGTCGATCGCGTACGAGATCAGCGCCGGACCGAGCTGGTTGGAGACGCTGACGATGCAGACCAGAATCACTGCCATCACACCGAGGCGCCAGTGGGCGAAGATCAGCTGGCGAAGCTTCAGGTGCTTGCTGCGCTCGTCAGTGTTCACATAGCTGAACGGCGCGCTCGGCTCGGGGTACTCGGGCTCGCTCGTGAGCAGCTTGTCGACGCCCTCCTGCAGCTCGGGCGGGATCCCGGCAAACGGCAAACCGCCGCCGGGCGCGGCCGCCGAGCGCGCGCCGCCACCGCCACCGAACATCGGCGAGCCGCCGCCAAAGCCGCCGAAGCTCATAGCTGGTCCTCCCGCGCCGCGCGCGCCGCGTCGCGCTCACGCTCGATCCGCTGCTGCTCTCGCTCCTCCGCCTCTGCCTGCGCCAGCACCTCGACGTACAGCGTCGAGCTGTCCATCAGCTCGGTGTGGGTGCCGTCGGCGACGATCCGGCCGCCGTCGAGCAGCACGACCCGGTCGGCGAGTCCGATCGTCGACAGGCGGTGCGCGACGATCAGCGTCGTGCGGCCGTGCATCAGCGTCTTCAGCGCCTCGTGGATCTCCTGCTCGACCTGCACGTCGACGGCGCTGGTGGCGTCGTCGAGCACCAGGATCGGCGGGTTCACCAGCAGTGTCCGGGCGATCGCGATGCGCTGACGCTGGCCGCCCGAGAGCGTGTAGCCGCGCTCACCCACGATCGTGTCGTAGCCGCCGGGAAGCTGCTCGATGAACCGCTCGGCACCGGCAGCGCGGGCGGCGGCGCGGATCTCTTCGATCGGCGCGTCGGGGCGGCCGTAGGCGATGTTGTCGCGGATCGAGACCGAGAACAGGAACGGTTCGTCCAGTACCACGCCGACCTGGTGGCGAAGGCTCTCGACGGTGACGTCGCGCAGGTCGTGGCCATCGATCTTGACCGCACCGCCGGTGACGTCGTAGAAGCGCGAGAGCAGCCTGGCGACGGTGCTCTTGCCGCTGGCGGTGCGTCCGACCATCGCGACGGTCTCTCCGGGCTCCAGGTGCAGGTTGAGGTCGTCGAGGACGAGCGGGCCGCCGGGTGAGTAGGAGAAGTCAACGTCCTCGAAGGAGACCTCGCCGCGCGGGTTCAGAAGGTCGACGGCCAGCGGGCCGTCGACGACGCTCGGCTGTTCATCGAGGACCTCATAGATGCGGCCCGCGGACGCTGCCGCGCGCTGGCCGAGCATGACCAGCATGCCGAGCATCTGGAAGGGCGCCTGCAGCATCACGATGTAGGCGCTGAACGCGAGGATGGCGCCGACGCCGAGCTGGCCGTGGATCACGAGGTAGCCGCCGAGCAGCAGGACCAGGGCCATGCCCGACCTGCGGCAGGTTCTGGACGATCGGCGTGAAGCGCGCGCGCACGTCGGCGTCCTGGATGTAGGACCACTGCAGCTTGTCGGCGGCACGCTCGAGCGTGTGCAGCTCGCGCTGCTCGGCGACGAACGACTTGACCACGCGGACACCGTTGATGTTCTCGTCGACGATCGTCGCGACCTCCGCCAGGCGCGACTGGATCAGCCACGAGACCGGGAACAGGCTGTGGCGCATCCGCAGGCCCATCAGGAACACGAACGGCAGCGTGCACATCGCCACGAAGGCGAGCGGCACGTTGATCGTGAGCATGTAGATGAACGCGACCACCGCGATCGAGCACTGGACGAGGATGTTCGGACCGAACGTCAGGTACATCTGCACGGAGCGGATGTCCGAGTTGGCGCGTGAGATCAGCTGGCCCGACTGCACGCGGTCATAGAAGTCGAAGCTCATCCGCGTCAGGTGCGTGTAGATCATGTTGCGCAGGTCCGACTTCGATCCCGTAGGCGGTCCGCATCAGGAACAGTCGCGCCGCGTAGGAGCTCAGGCCGGCCGCGACAGCGAGCACGAAGACGATCCGCACGTAGTGGCTGAGCGGGGTCGTCTGGTTCTCCAACGAGTTGTTGACGGCGCTGTTCAGCAGGTTCGGGATCTGCACCTGCGAGCAACAGAGACACGAACGACAGGCCGAGCGCCGAGAACAGCGTCTTCTTGCGCGCCAGCACGATCGGCATCGCGCGCCGCAGCCAGGTCTTGCTCTGGTCGCGGTCGATCCAGGCGCGTGGCGGGTTGTAGCGGGAGGCTGTTGCCGGTTGGGACGAGGCGCTCGGCGACAGCGCTCATCTGGGGATCTCCCCGAGCAGCTGGTTGATGCGCTCCATGCGCTGCTCGACGGCCGCGTCGGCGGCCGCCAGCACGAGCCGGCCGGCGTCGGTCAGCCCGACATCGATCCGGCGGCGGTCGTCGGGGTGTGATCGCGGCGCACGAGCCCGCGGGCGACGAGCCCGTCGACGACGCCGGTCACGCTCGGGCGGCTCACGGCGAGCTTCTCGGCGAGCTTGGAGGACGCCTCGCAACCATCACCGAGGATTGCCAGCACGCGGTACTGGGAAGCGTCAGGTCGACGGTGCGTGACGGCCACCTCGATCTGGCGCGCCAGGCGCGCGAGCGTGTGACCCGGATGGGCGCGGGACGTAAGATCCGCGGAGTTCCTGGTAGTTCGGTGGCCACATAGTTAGGTTAGCGAACCATTCCTGCGGACGAACGTCCTAGCCTCGGCGACCAGCCCCTGCGGACGGACGTTCTAGCCCGCGCCGCGTTGGGTTCAGGGTTCGCGGTCCGCGGCCGAGCACTGACGTGTCAAATGTCAGTGACGCTCACCGCCGAGGAAACACAAGCTCCGCCACCCCTGCTCGTGTCGCGCCAGCCCGTGCTGGACACGAGTGATCGTGTGGTCGGCTATCGGATTTTCTACTCGCTGGTCAGCGATGGTGGCCTGCCCGTGACGCCGACGGCTCTGGAGAGCGCTGAGATCGTCGACGACCTGCTGGCCGTAATCGACCCCGAGGAGCGCGTGCTCGGGAACATGGCGCATCTGTCGCTGATGCGCGAGATGCTCATCCGCCGCGAGATACCGCCGGTCGACCCCACCCAGGTGCTGTTGCGGGTCCGTTACGAGGACGCGATCGACCCGAGACTCGCCCCGGCGATCGTGGACGCGGCCAGCCGTGGCTACAAGCTCGAGCTCGAGGAGCTGCCCGGCCGCGGATTCAACTTCGAACTGCTCAGGCATTTCCACGCCGCCGCGATCGACCTCAGCCACTGGAGCCTCGAGGACGCCGCAGCGGTGTTGCCGCACCTCGGTTACCGCAGCACGCTCGCGCTGGCCACCGGCGTCAGCACGCATGAGCAGCGCGAGGCCGCCAAGCGCATCGGCTTCGAATGGTTCTCCGGGCCGTTCTTCTGCACGCCGAACATGCTCGGCGGCGCGCCGCTGTCGGTCGGCGACCTGCAGACGGTCGTCGAGCTGTGCCGGCTGCAGCACCGCGAAGTGGCACTCGAGGAGTTGACCGCGGTCATCGAGCAGGACCTCGGGCTCGGCGTGCGGCTGCTCAAGTACATGAACTCGGCCTACTTCGGCTTTGGCGGGCGCGTGCGCTCGATCACGCAGGCCGCGACGATGCTCGGCACCCGCGGTCTCTCGCGCTGGGCGCTGATCGCGGCAGCGCTGGGCGACTCGAGCCCGGTCTCGCGCGAGCTGGCGCTGACGGGACTCACCCGCGCCCGCGCCTGCGAGCTGGTCGGCCTCAACTGCGACTCGTCGCTGGATCGCGACGAGCTCTTCACGATCGGTTTGCTGTCAACCGCCGACGCCGTCTTCCGGATGCCGATGGAGCAGGTCGTCACCGAGCTCCCGCTCGACGACGCAGTTGTGGCCGCGCTGCTGGACCGCACCGGCCCGAGCGGTGAGATCCTGACCTCGGTGATCGCCTACGAGCATGGGGACTTCCTGGCACCGAGCCTGAGCGCCAGGCTGATGGAGAACTCCGCCGCGTACCGCGAGAGCCTCGCATGGGCTCGCCGCGCGGTGTATGGCATGGCCTGAGTCGGCGTGGCCTGAGCCCGCGGGCGGCGAGCGCCGGCTAGCCGACGTCTACCAGGCGGTTGAGGAGACGGACCGCCTCACGCAGGGTCTCCTGCTCCTCGGGCGTGAACGCTCCGATCTCCTTGGCGAGCCAGCCCTCGCGGGCGGCGCGGTCGGCATCCAGCGCGGCGCGGCCGAGGGCTGGTGATCGCGATCTGCGTGCGGCGCCCGTCGCTGGCGTCGGGACGACGCTCGATCAGCCCGACGCCCTCGAGCTCGCCGACCGTCTGACTCATCGACTGCGGGCCGCACCGACTCGATCGCGGCCAGCTCGCCGATGCTCCGCGGCCCGTCGCGGTCGAGGTAGCCGAGCACCGCCGGCCTGGGTCAGAGGGAAGCGATGCTCGCGCCGCAACCGGCGCATCAGCCGCCCCAGCACGACCCGCAGCTCGGTGGGCAACGTGTCGAGATCGATCGCGCGGCAGGACCGCTTCGGTCAGTTCCGCATCCATCTCCACACAACAAGGATACGGCGGCCGAGCGGTGCCCGGAGAGAATATGAAGGTTACCTGTGAAATACTTGTCTGGTGCCAGCGCTGGCTGACCTCGACCAAACGCAGCGACGGACCGCTGCCGAACAACTACAAGTGGATCGCGCTGTCCAACACGACGCTCGCGGTGCTGCTCGCGACGCTCGACGGCTCGATCACGATCATCGCGATGCCGGACATCTTCCGCGGCATCAAGCTGAACCCGCTGGCAATCGGGCAACAGCTTCTACCTGCTGTGGATGGTGCTCGGCTATCTGATCGTCTCGAGCGTGCTGATCGTCAGCCTCGGCCGGCTCGGCGACATGTTCGGCCGGGTGCGCATCTACAACCTCGGATTCGTGATCTACACGGTGGCGTCGCTGCTGCTCACGATCGACTGGATGACCGGTGCCGCGGGCGCCACCTACCTCGTGGTCCTGCGCCTCTTCCAGGGTGTCGGCGGCGCCTTCCTGCTCGCCAACTCGGCGGCGATCCTCACCGACGCGTTCCCGAGGAACCAGCGCGGCATGGCGCTTGGCATCAACAACATCGTCGGCGTCAGCGGCATGTTCATCGGGCTGATCCTGGGTGGCCTGCTCGCTCCCATCAACTGGCGCCTGGTCTTCCTGATTTCGGTGCCCGTCGGTCTGTTCGGAACCGTCTGGGCCTACATGAAACTGCGTGAGCTGAGCCGCCCGCAGAGTGGCGCGAAGGTCGACTGGCCGGGCAACATCACCTTCGCGCTCGGGCTGATCCTGATCATGGTCTCGATCACCTACGGGATCCGGCCCTACGGAGACCACGCGATGGGCTGGACCAGCCCGCGCGTGCTCGCGCTGGCGGGCTCCGGCGTGCTCTTCCTGATCGCGTTCGCGGTGATCGAGCTGCGGACCGCCGATCCGATGTTCCGCCTGCCCCTGCTGCGCATCCGGGCGTTCAGCGCCGGCACGCTCTCGACGTTCCTCGCCTCGGTCTCCCGCGGCGGCCTGATGTTCATGCTGATCATCTGGCTGCAGGGCATCTGGCTGCCCGAGCACGGCGTCGACTTTGCCGACACCCCGCTACGTGCCGGGCTGTGCATGCTGCCGCTGACGGTCGGGATGCTCGTTGCCGGCCCGACATCGGGCATCCTGTCTGACCGCTACGGCGCGCGCGGCTTCGCGACCGGCGGGATGATCGCCACCGCTGCCACGTTCGTGTGGCTGTGGCTGCTGCCGATCAACTTCTCCTACGTCGAGTTCGCCGGGGTCCTGTTTCTGATGGGTATCTCGTTCGGCCTGTTCGCGTCGCCGAACCGCGCGGCGGTGATGAACAGCCTGCCGCCGCAGGACCGCGGCGCCGGCGGGGCGATGAACCAGACCTTCCAGAACAGCGCCCAGGTGCTGTCGGTCGGCATCTTCTTCTCGCTGATGATCGCCGGGCTGGCCACCAACCTGCCGCACACGCTCACCTCTGGCCTGTACGCGCACGGCGTTCCGCTCGCCAAGGCACAGCAGATCGGGCACGCGCCGCCGGTGTCGGTCCTGTTCGCCGCGTTCCTCGGCTACAACCCGATCAAGAGCCTCGTCGGCACTCAGGCGTGCTGGATCACCTCTCCGCACACAGCCAGGCGGCGCTCACCGGCCGGTCGTTCTTCTCGCAGCTGATCTCCTCGCCCTTCCGCGACGGCCTGCATACCGCTTTCACGTTCGCGATCATCGCCTGCCTGGTCGCCGCCGTCGCCTCGGCTCTGCGCGGCGGGGTCTACCACCACGTGTGACGCCGCCGAGGAGCTGGACCCGGCCGACGTCGCCGAGGGCGCCGTCGTGCACGCGCACCGCGTATCCGCTTAAGCGGTCGCTAAGCCCCGCAGCTAACAGCCGGTTTTTGTGCTGGACGTGCAGCGCAGCGGCCGTTGCGGATTCAGCGCTCGACTAGCAAGGCCTTGAGGTGATGTTGCGAGTCGATTAGGTTGACCGCAAATAAAGCGGGTTGGCAATACGCTTCGCGCCAACTCTCTAACCCATGGAGGAGGACGCCACAGTGCGTAACCATCTGAAGCGATCCACCTGGTCAGTGATCCTGGCCGTGGTCGGCATCGCAGCGATCGCAGCCGCGATCGCGGCCAACCGCGAGCGCCAAGAGCAAAGGCCACGGCGGCAGCGACCAGCACCGTCACACTGCTGTCGGGCCCCGGCCCGCAGTCGCTCGACCCGGGCCTGGACTACACGACCCAGGGCTCCGAGATCAACTGGGAGGTCTACACCGGCCTCACCACCTACAAGCACGCCGGCGGCGTCGCCAGCACCGAGCTGCAGCCGGGCCTGGCCACAGCTCTGCCGGTCGATCTCGAACGGCGGCAAGACCTACACGGTCACGCTGCGCAAGGGTCTGAAGTACTCAAACGGCGACCCCGTCCAGGCCAGCGACTTCCTCTACGACGCATCGAGCGTTCGCTCACGATTCCGTGGGGCGGCGCCTCGACCTTCATGACCCCGTACGTCGTCGGCGCGGAGGCATACGCCGACGCACAAGGCCAAGACCATCTCCGGCATCAGCGCCAACAACGCCACCGGCAAGATCGTCATCCACCTGACCCAGGCATACGGCCCGTTCGCGAACGTGCTGGCGTTCCCGGCCTTTGGTCTTCGTCGATCCGAAGACGGCACCGATGCCGTTCAAGGTGCAGGCGAGCAACCCGCCCGCCGGCGCCGGTCCCGTACATGGTGAACAACATCAGCATCGGCAAGTCGTTCGACGTGGTTCCGAACCCGAACTGGGCGGCCACGATGGGCATCCCGAAGGCGACCGTCTCGTACACGGAGCAGATCGACTCGAACGTCAACGCCAACGCGCTGTCGGTTCTGAAGAACTCGAACGAGATCTTCGACTGGGCCGACACGATCCCGCCGGCCGATCTGCTCGGCGGCAAAGGCAACCGGCCACGACAAGCTCGTCAACCTCGGCGGTTCGGTGTACTACTTCTTCCTGAACGCAGTCGAAGCCTCCGTTCAACAACGAGCTCGCGCGTCAGGCGGTTGTCACCGGCCTCAACCAGAACGCGGTTCTCGCGCCTGGGCTCGGGCACGCTGCAGCCCGGCTGCTTCTTCCTGCCGCCCGGGTATCGCGGGCCACGGAATCAGGCACGTGCCCGCTGGCCAACCCGGCCACCGGCAACCTGAAGAAGGCCAAGCAACTCCTCAAGCAGTCAGGCCAGGCCAACGTGCCGATCACGGTCTACGGCGAGGAGCGCTCACCGCGTCTGCAGTGGGAAGAGGCGTACGTCCAGGAGCTGAAGCAGATCGGCTTCAAGAACGTGACGCTGAAGGAGGTCGCGGACGCGAACTACTTCACCACCATCGGTGAGTCGAAGAAGGTCGATCCGCAGACCGGATTCGCCGACTGGAACGAGGACTTCCCGAACCCGGTCGACTTCTACGGTGTTCTGCTCGAACGGCGCGTCGATCACGCCGACGAACAACGAGAACTTCGGCCAGACCAACGACACGTACATCAACAAGCAGATCAAGAAGCTCGGCGCGATGCCGACGACGCAGATCAGCAAGGTCGAGGGTCAGTGGCAGTCGCTCGAGCAGTACGTCGCCAAGCACGCGTACGCCGCCGTGTTCGGCTACCAGTCGTTCCCGTTCTTCACGTCGAAGAACATCACCGTGAAGTACACCAACGACATCTACGGATGGGACCTGCTGGGGATCCAGGTCCACTAGGACCTAGCCCTAAGAGACCGCAGTACCCAAGGGACGGGACAGGCAGTAGCCTGTCCCGTCCCGACTTTTTCGCTATGTCTGCAATCAGAAGTGACATTACGAGCGACCTCTCCTCGTCGCTGGGCGAGGAGACGGCGCAGGCAGGCACCTGCCGCCCGGCATCGGCCCTACCGCCTCGCCTGGCGCCGGCTGCGGCGCAACAAGGTGGCGCTGTTCTTCGGCGGCGTCTTCATCGTGATCGTGATCCTGTGCCTGCTGGCGCCGGTCTACTCGCAGGACGTCGCGCACATCGGTCCGAACTACGGCAACATCACCGGCCAGATCAGGGTCGGCGGCAAGCTCGAGTACGTCCTCAGCCTGCAGGGCATCCCGATCGGACCGACCTGGGACATCCACCACTACTTCCTCGGCGCCGACTCGAACGGGCGCGACGTCGCCGTGCGGCTGCTCTACGGCGGACGCAGCTCGCTCTACATCGGCTTCGTCGGGATGCTGATCACGATGTTCTTCGGCACGCATCCTCGGCGTGATCGCCGGTTACTTCCGCGGCCCGATCGACGGCGTCATCAGCCGCATCAGTGACGTCGTCTGGTCCTATCCGGCGGTGCTGCTGGGCATCACGCTCGGCACCGTGCTGAACGTGCGCGGCCTCGGCCCGTTCCACTCGACGACGCTGCTGACCACGGCGCTGGTGGTGGGCTTCGTCTACATCCCGTACGTCGTCCGCCCGATCCGCGCGCAGGTGCTGACGCTGCGCGAGCGCGAGTTCGTCGATGCCGCCCGCCAGCAGGGGCTCGGCAACCTGCGGATCATGTTCGGTGAGGTCATGCCGAACGTCGCGTCGACGATCATCATCTTCATCCCGCTGATGCTCGCCAACGCGATCCTCCTCGAGGCGGCGCTGAGCTACCTCGGCGCGGGCGTGCAGGCCCCGAACTCGTCCTGGGGCACGATGATCCAGGCCGGGCTCGTCGATCTTCCCCGGCGCGTTCCACACGGTGCTCGCGCCCGGCATCATGCTGGTGCTCACCGTGATGTCGGTGAACATCTTCGGTGACGGGCTGCGCGATGCGCTCGATCCGCGCTCGAAGGCGGCGATCTGATGGCTCGGTTCGTGACCCGCCGCATGATCACGATGTTCTTCATGCTGTTCGCGATCTCGCTGGTCACGTTCCTGCTGTTCATCGTCGCGCTGCCGGGCGGCAACCCCGCCGCGATGATCGCCGGACGCCTGGCGACCCCGGCCGAGGTTCACCTGATCAGCGTCCGCTACGGCTTCGACAAGCCGATCTATGTCCAGTACGTCCACACGATGGCGCAACATCTTCGACGGCAGCGCGTTCTCGTACCAGCAGGGCTTCAACGTGCTCCAGCAGATCGCCTCGGACCTGCCGGCGACGCTGTCGCTCGCGATCGGCGCGGGCATCCTCTGGCTGCTCAGCCTCGATCGCGCTTGGAACGCTCGCGGCGATCCGCTCGGGCAAGTACACCGACCGGGTGCTGACCGTGCTCTCGATGGTCGGCGTCTCGATGCCGCCGTTCCTGCTCGGCTCCGTGCTGATCTCTACGTCGGCTACAAGCCGGGCCTGGATCCCGCTCGGCGACTATGTGCCGATCCAGCAGAACCCACGCCAATGGCTGTGGCACATGCTGGCGCCCTGGTTCACGCTGTCGGTGCTGTTCGTCGGCTTCTACTCGCGCGTGCTGCGCGGCTCGATCCTCGACGCGATGGGCGAGGACTACGTGCGCACCGCGCGTGCCAAGGGCCTGTCGGAGCGGCAAGGTGCTCGTCAAGCACGTCCTGCGCATGAGCCTGCTGCCGATCATCTCGTTGTGGGGCTTGGACATCGCGCAGGTGATCGGCGGCGGCGCGATCCTCACCGAGACCGTCTTCAACCTGCACGGCGTCGGCCAGCTCGCGGCCGAGTCGATCGGCAACTTCGACACGGTCACGCTGCTCTCGATCGTGATGCTCACGGCGATCTGCGTCGTGGTCGTGGGCGCGCTGGTCGACATCCTCTACGCCGTGCTCGACCCAAGGATCAGGCTCTGATGAGCGACCCGCTGCTCGTCGATCGACGACCTCAAGGTCGGCTTCGCCACCGACGAGGGCCTCGTGCAGGCCGTCGACGGCGTCTCCTTCACGGTCAACCGCGGTGAGGTCGTGGCCGTCGTCGGCGAGTCCGGCTCGGGCAAGTCCGTTACCGGCATGACGCTGATGGGATTGACGCGCGGACCCAATGCGCGCATCGCCGGCAGCGCCAAGCTCGACGGCCAGGAGCTGCTGACCGCCACGAACGAGGAACTGCGCAAGATCCGCGGCAATGACATCGCGATGATCTTCCAGGATCCGATCAGCTCGCTGAACCCCGTCTACAGGGTCGGCTGGCAGATCGTCGAGCAGATCCGCACGCACAACCCGCAGATCAGCAAGGCCGACGCGACGGCCCAGGCCGTCAAGCTGATGGAGCGCGTCGGCGTGCCACGCGCGGCCGAGCGGCTGCGCTCCTACCCGCACGAGTTCTCCGGCGGCATGCGCCAGCGCGTGATGATCGCGATGGCGCTCTCCTGCTCGCCGAAGCTGCTGATCGCCGACGAGCCGACCACGGCGCTCGACGTCACGATCCAGGCGCAGATCCTCGACGAGCTGCGCCAGCTGCGCGAGGAGACCAACGCCGGGCATCATCCTGGTCACCCACGACCTCGCGGTTGTGGCCGACGTCGCCGACCGCGTCGTCGTCATGTACTCCGGGCGCGTGGTCGAGCAGGGCACGCTCGACGAGCTCTTCTACGACCCGCAGCACCCCTACACCTGGGGCCTGCTCGGCTCGATCACCCGGATCGACCGCGACCGCGGCAACGCGGCTGCCGGCGATCGCCGGGTCGCCGCCGTCGCTGCTGGCGCCGCCCACCGGCTGCCACTTCAAGCCGCGCTGCCCGCATGCATTCGACCAATGCGACCAGGTGCCGTCGCTGGAGTCGCGGATTCCCGAGGCGCCAGGGCACCTCGACCGCTGCTGGCTGAGTGTCGAGAGCAAGCGTGAGCTGCGCGTGGTCGACGGCCAGATCGGGCTCGCCGCCCCGGTGAGCGTATGACCTCGAGGAAGATAACGGCTTGAGTGGCGCTTCCGCCCCGCTGGGCGGAAGCGATGGCCCGCTGGCCGGGCCCGGCAGGCCGCCGGCAGGCCGGCCGCGAACGGCAACGCAAAACCGCTGATGGAGGTCGAGCACCTGCGGGTGCTGTTCCCGGTCAAGTCGGGGCTGATCATCGACCGCACCGTCGCGCACGTGCACGCGGTCGACGACGTGTCGTTCACGATCGCGGAGGGCGAGACGCTCGGAGTGGTCGGTGAGTCGGGCTGCGGCAAGACGACACTGATCCGGACGCTCGTGCGGCTGATCAACTCGACCGGCGGGCAGATCAAGTTCCGCGATCAGGACATCACCAAGGCGTCGCGCCGGACGATGCAGCCGATCCGCAGCGAGATGCAGATGGTGTTCCAGGATCCGCAGGCGTCGCTGAACCCGCGCAAGCGCATCAGCCAGATCCTGGAGACGCCGCTGAAGCTGCGCGGCGTGCCGAGCGTTCTGACGTCGAATCGGAGAGCCGCAAGCTGCTCGAGCGCGTCGGACTGCGGCCCGAGCACCTGAGCCGCTACCCGCATGAGTTCTCGGGCGGGCAGCGTCAGCGGATCGGGATCGCGCGCGCGCTTGCGATGAACCCCAAGCTGATCCTGCTGGACGAGCCGGTGTCGGCGCTCGACGTCTCGATCCAGGCACAGGTGATCAACCTGCTCGACGATCTGCAGGACGATCTGGGACTGAGCTACGTGTTCGTCGCCCACGACCTGAGCGTCGTGCGCCACGTCTCGGACCGCATCGCCGTCATGTACCTCGGCAAGATCATGGAGCTCTCGCCCTCCGAGGAGCTGTACACCAAGCCGATCCACCCGTACAGCTCGGCGCTGCTCGCGGCGATCCCGATCCCGGATCCGAAGGAGAACCGGGAGCGGGACCCGCACGAAGGTGACCGGCGAGGTCCCGAGCCCGATCGACCCGCCAAACGGCTGCCGCTTCGCCGGCCGCTGCCCGCGCGCGACAGACGTCTGCCGTCAGATCGAGCCGCAGCTGACCGAGTACGCAGGAGGCCACCTCGCCGCCTGCCATCACCCGCAGTACGTGACCGCCGAGGAGATCGCGGCGGCCACGCGCTCGCCGCTGAGCCCGCTGAGCTCCGGCGATCAGCTGCCGACGCACTCTCCGTAGGGAGGCGGCCATGCGTTACCCCGGAGAGTGGGAGCCACACGAGCGGACGATCATGGGTTGGCCCTGCCGCGAGTCGCTGTGGGGGCCGACCATGGAGCAGGCTCGCGCGGATTACGCCTACGTGGCCAACGCGATCGCTGACTTTGAGGACGTGACGATGATCGCGGGCTCGGCGGAGGACGCCGGCGCGGCCCGCGCTGCCTGTACGGGCCGTGTACAGGTCGTCGAGCTGCCGATCGACGACTCATGGCTGCGTGACAGCGGACCGATCTACGTGCGTCGACGATGCGGGCGGACGCGTCGCGGTGCACTTTCGGCTTCAACGCCTGGGGCGAGAAGTTCGCGCCCTGGGACAAGGACGCGGAGATCGGGGGACTGATCGCGCGCGAACTGGGCGACGAGGTGCTCGAGGCGCCGCTGGTGCTGGAGGGCGGCTCGGTGATCTGGACGGCGCCGGCACGATCGTCACGACCGAGCAGTGCCTGCTCGCGCCGAACCGCAACCCGACGCTCTCGCGGGACGCGATCGAGGAGCTGCTGGCCGAGTACCTGGGGGCGTCGCGCCTCGTATGGCTCGGTCAGGGCCTGGTCGAGGACCGCGACACCGACGGGCACGTCGACCTGATCGCCGCCTTCACCCCCGAGCGCCGGGCGCTGGTTCAGACAGTCCCGGCAGGCAATCCGAATCACGAGAACTGCGCGGAGAACGTTCAGCGTCTGCATGAGGCCGGTATCGAGACGATCGAGGTTCCGCACCTTCCCTACCGAGAGGTGGCCGGCGAGCGCGTGGCCGTCGGCTATCTGAACCTCTACATCTGCAACGGCGCGGTGATCGTGCCCACCACCGACGACGAGTTCGACGAGGAGGCGCTGGCGATCATCGCCGCCGCTTTCCCGGGACGCTCGATGGTGCCGGTGCCGGGCGCGACGATCGCCTACGGCGGCGGCGGCCCGCACTGCATCACCCAGCAGGTGCCGGCGATCTGAGCGGAATTCGCACGGCACCGGGAGGTCAGCTCATGAGTGACTACGTGTTGAAGGTCAAGGACGGGGTCCCCGATTCACCGGCTCGCACGCGACCAGCCGAGCGCGCGCCGCTGCGGCTGGGGCTGGTGCAGCAGCGCTGGCACCCCGACGCGTGCGTGCTCGAGCAGATGCTGATGGAGGGCATCGTCATGGCCGCCGATCACGGCGCCCGTGTCGTCTGCCTCCAGGAGCTGACGCTTTCCCCCTACTTTGCGATCACGCTCGGACGGTGCCGAGGCGCTCGGTGTCGCGCCCGAGCCGCTCGAGGACGGCCAGACGGCCACCTTCGCGCGCCGGGCAGCCGCCGAGTCAGGCGCGTACGTGCACGCATCCCTGTACGAGCAGGCCGACCGTGGCGACGGCTGGGCTTCAACACCGCGATCCTGGTCTCCCCGGACGGCAAGCTGGTGCAGCGCACGCGCAAGCTGCACATCCCGATCACCGCCGGCTACTACGAGGACAAGTATTTCCGTCAGGGCCCGGCGAGCGGCGAAGGCGACCCCTTCCCCGTGGTGGAACTGCAGGAGTCGGACGCGCGGATCGGCCTCCCCACCTGCTGGGACCAATGGTTCCCGGAGCTCGCGCGCGCCTATTCGCTGGCAGGAGCCGAGGTGCTGATCTACCCGACGGCGATCGGCTCGGAGCCCGACCATCCGGCGTTCGATACCGAGCCGCTGTGGCAGCAGGTGATCGTAGGCAACGGTATTGCCAACGGCACGTTCATGGTCGCCGTCAACCGCTTCGGCGTCGAAGGACCGCTGACGTTCTACGGCTCGAGTTTCATCTCAGATCCCTACGGCCGCATCCTCGTGCAGGCACCGCGGGACCGGCCCGCCGTGCTCGTCGCCGACCTCGACCTGGATCAGCGCCGTGACTGGCTCGAGCTGTTCCCGTTCCTGACCACTCGCCGGCCCGACGCCTACTCGACCCTGACTCGGCAGTAGCCGCGGTCAGACGCTCACCACCCGGGTCACGAGATCGTCTAATCAGCTCTCGACGAAGTAGCTGCCGCTGCCCTGGCCGGATGAGAAGTAGCGGCTGGTGATCGTCTTCTTGCGGGTGAAGAACTCGACGCCGTCGGTTCCGTGCGCGTGCAGGTCCCCGAGGAAGCTGTCCTTCCAGCCGCTGAACGGGAAGAACGCAACCGGGGCGGCAACGCCGATGTTCACGCCGATCATGCCGGCCTGCACCTCGTGTCGGTAGCGGCGAACCGAGGCACCCGACTCGGTGAAGATCGAGGTGCCGTTGCCGAAGCGGCTCGAGTTCACGATTTCGATCGCTTCATCGAGCGACTCGGCGTGAATCAGCGTCAGTACCGGCCCGAAGACCTCCTCGCGTGCGATCTCCATCTCGGGCGTGACACCGTCGAGGATCGTCGCGCCGAGGAACGCGCCGTCGGGATTGATACCGCACCCGACACGCCGCGGCCGTCCACGACGATGCGCGCGCCGTCCGCGACCGCGCGTTCGACGTAGCCTGCGATCCGGTCGCGCGCATCGCAGGAGATGACCGGTCCGAGCTCGACCTGCTCCTCATTCCCGTCGCCGACCCGCAGCGACTGCGCCGCCTGCGTGAGCGGCTCGAGCAACTGGCCGTGGGCATCACCGACGGTGACCACCACCGAGCCTGCCATGCAGCGTTGGCCGGCAGCGCCGAAGGCGGAGGCGACGATTCCCTCAACGGTCTTGTCGATGACGGCGTCCGGCATCACGACCATGTGGTTCTTGGCGCCGCCGAGCGCCTGCACGCGCTTGCCCGTCTGGGCCGCGCGCTCGTAGACGAGCTTCGCGACCGGTGCGGAACCGACGAATGAGATCGCGTCGATATCGGGGTGCTCGAGCATGCCCTCGACGATCTCACGGCCACCGTTGACGAGGTTCACGACGCCGGCGGGAAGGCCGAGGGCGTCCAACTCCTCGAACGCGATCTGCTGGGTCATCGGAACCTGCTCGGAGGGCTTCAGCACGAACGTGTTGCCACAGGCGATCGCAAACGGCAGAAACCAGAACGGCACCATCGCCGGGAAGTTGAAGGGCACGATCGCGGCGCACACACCGACCGGCTGACGAACCGTCTCAGCATCGATGTTGCGGGAGACGTCCTCGAGGATGCGGCCCTGCATCGTGGTCGGCACCGCGCACGCTGCCTCGACCATCTCGATCATGCGCGCGACCTCGGCACGTGCATCGCCGATCGTCTTGCCCATCTCGGTCGTGACCGAACGCGCCAGGTCCTCGCTGCGGGCGTCCAGACGCTCGCGCAGCTCGAACAGCTTGCGCGCCCGCGCGATCACCGACACGGCGCGCCACTCGGGCAGCGCCGCCCGCGCCGCTGCCACGGCGCGCGTCCAGATCGGCCCGGCCCGAGAGCGGTACGCGCGCGAGCACAGCCCCGTTTGCGGGGTTGATGACATCCAGTTCGCCGGTAGCGTCCTCTGCTTTCACCCAACTCCCGGCGACGTAGTTGTCGAGCAGCCGTGTTGCGGTCGCAGTCATGTCTTGATGGTCCTCTCAGCGCTCCGCCGTCCCTTCGATGACCCTTCACTTCCTCTTTCCGGTCTCTTATCTGCCGGAACAAGGATCGTCATATGAAGAAACGCCTGTTGGTCTCAATGATCCCGGCGGTCGCGTGTCTCGCGTTCGCCGCGCCTGCTCTTGCCGCGACCCAGGAGGGTGCCAGCGAGAACTGGGCAGGCTATGTAGTGACATCAAATAATGACAGTGGCTTCTCTGCCGTTTCTGGCCAATGGAAGGAACCACAGGTCGACTGTACGGCTAACTCTGGGCCGACCTACTCCGCCTACTGGGTGGGGCTGGGCGGCGGCGGCCAGCAGTCGACGGCACTGGAGCAGATCGGAACCCAGGGCGATTGCAGCGCGAGCGGCGCGGCCACGTATTACGCGTGGTACGAGCTCGTGCCGTCGGCGCCCGTGAAGCTCTCCCTGGCGATTCACCCGGGAGACAGCATCTGGGCGAGGACCGCGGTCAACGGTGACCAGGTGAGTCTTTTCATCACCGATCAGACCACGCACCAGACCTGGAGCAAGACGCTGACGATGACGTCGGCGACGCCGGATACGAGCACGGCCGAATGGGTCGCGGAGGCGCCATCGGAGTGCGCCGGCGGAGCGATGAGCGATTGCACACCGCTGACGCTGGCCAACTTCGGCACGACTAGGTTCAGCGATGCTCACACCACCTCGAACGGTCACGTCGGATCGATCAGTGATTCCAACTGGACGGCCGAGGCGATCGAACTGGAGCCCTCCTCCAGCAGTCTGTTCGGCGGCGGCTACGGCGGCTACTTCCAAGGCGGCTATTGGCGGCTACTCCGACGACAGCAGCTATCAGACCACCGACGGTGGCGCCGCCCCGACCGCTTTGAGCGACGGCGGCACCGAAGTTCAGCGTCAAGTACGGCGCCTCGCTTGCCGCTCAAGGCACAGCTTCAGGCCAGGGCCAGTCGAACCCATACGGGTCCGGCTCGGGTGAGTGGCTACGGATCTGGCTCGGGTAGTGGCTACGGATCTGGCTGGGTAGTGGCTACGGGTACGGCTCGGGCGGTACCTACGGGTACGGCTCCGGCGATGGCTACGGCGGCTACGGCGTACGGCTCCGGCGATGGCTACGGCGGCTACGGCGGCAGCTACGGGTACGGCTACGGCGGCTATGGCGGCTATGGCTACGGCGGCGGCTGGGGTTACTGACAACGAGAGCCGGGAGTGGGCGCGCCGCAGGCGTGCCCACTCCCGTCAGTAAGGCCCTCGGCTACTTGCAGTTCGCGACTGCCCAGGCCTCAATGTCCTTGGACGCGCTCTTCATCTTCGGAACGTCGAACGCCTTTGCCGCACTTTCGAGAGCGCTGATCTGAGACGCGTTCGGGACGGTGCCGAACTTGTAGTTCGCCTTCTGCAGGTCACCGGCATACGTGGCGAACGCGTTGGCAATCGCCTGCATATCGGAGTGGATCGCAGATGGAGCCTCGTTGGCCAGGTTCTGATACGCCTTGACGGCCGCGTTCAGATTGAACTTGCCGCCGCTGGTTGCGGACGACATCGCCTTGGCGAACTGCTCGCCGACCCCAGCGAGGTTGGTGCAGTTGCCCAGGCTCGCGAACTTGGTTTGACTCGATGTCGTCGACGCGCTCGGTGACGTCGATGCCGCTGTTGTGCTCGCTTCGCGAGCTCGTTGAGGTGTTTGCCTGCGTGCTGCTCGACTTGTGTGACGCCGCTTTGTGGGACGACGGTGGTCGTCGTCGGCGTGCTTGATCCGCCGCAAGCCGCGACAAGCACGGCCACGACGGCCGCAAGCGGCAACAGTCGGAATCGCATTCCAGCCCCCTTTACATAAGGCCCCCCGGCCCCGTGGATTAAAGCTTCAGTACTACTGAGCGAGCGAGAGCCTATCTGATACGCAGGTCGCCGCTCACTTGTTTGGAGCGCCGCGGATCAGGCAACTTCGCGTGCGGCAAGCCGATCGCGAGCGAGCGCACGGTGGTAGCCGTCCGCAAGACGCCCAAGCGCGGCCTCCCAAGTGCGCGTGCGCACCGACTGCAGGGCAGCACGGCGCAGCCGCTCGGCGAGCAGCGGGCCATCGACGACCTGGTGCACGGCTTCGGCCAGCGACTGCGCAGCGGCCGGAACGAGCAGGCCGGTCTCGCCGTCCTCGATCAGGCTGGTCGGACCGCCTTCGGCGACGGCCACCACCGGGAGGCCGCTGGCCTGGGCCTCGAGCACTACCTGACCGAACGTATCCGTGCGGCTGGCGAAAAGGAACACGTCGGCGCTCGCGTAGACGCGAGCCAGGTCGGCTCCGTACTGCCAGCCGAGGAAGGTGGCGTGCTCACCCAGGCGTTCGCGCAGCGCCCCCTCCTCAGGACCGCCCCCGGCGAGCACCAGGTGCAGGCGCGGGTCCCGCGCATGGGCTGTCTCGAACGCGTCAGCCAGCAACTCCACGCCCTTCTCCTTGGTCATCCGACCCGCGTAGAGGACGTTGATCTCACCGGCGAGCAGCGACTCATCGCGCAGCTCCGGGGCGAAGCGGCCGAGGTCCACGCCACGGTCCCAGCGTGCGATCGTGGCCGGCTCGACACCGATCTTCTCGAGCCGCTCGTCGGTCGCGGAGCTCGGCGAGAGGACGACGTCACAGGCACCGTAGAACTTGCCGAGCGCGTAGTCGGCGATCATCTCGAGGTGGCCGTAGCCGGAGCGCAGAGCGGCGTACGCAGCAAGCTCGGTGTGGTAGCTGCCCACCAGCGGTAGCTCGAGCAGCTTCGCGATACCCCAGGCCGCGACGCCTGCCGGGCCAGGACTGCACACGTGCATGAGGTCGTAGCGGCCCTCGGAGATCACCTCGGTGATCGAGGTGATGCTGGGTACCCCCACCTTCAGCCCCGCGTAGAAGGGCACGTCAACCTCCGCCACGGCGCTGAGCCGGCGGTCCACGTCGGCATCGGTGCCGATCACCTCGACCTCAAAGCCGGGCACGCCCAGATCCCTCACCTGCTGGATCGCGTGGGCCACGCCATGCGTTGACCCGAGGCCGTCTGCTACCAGGGCCACGCGGGGCCGGTCTCCGTCGGTGCGCGTCAGCTTGACCTTCTCACGCCCGAGGAACGCGGTTGCGGCGGCGTACGGAACGGCCGGGACGCATGCATCGAAGAGCTCCGAGGCGACGCGTCCGAACTCTGGGAGCCGACCCTCTTGGACCACGGCCATGGTGTCGTGGACAACCCGGGCCAGCTCGCGCTCGTGAATCCGGCGGGCGCGCCGGTAGAGGTCCTCGTGACCGATGTCGCCGTCCTGCAGGTGTGCGATCAGCTTGCGCTCATCGACCTCGAGGTTCATTGCGCCAAGCCAGGAGCGCAGCAGCGCGAGCGCGTCCTGCGGTCCGATGTCCTGCTGCGTTTGCCCGGAACGCACATTGCCCTCATTCATGACCCGCTCGACGATCTTGAGGACCGCAGCCGGGTCGGGACGGCCGCTCGCCTCACCGTCGCCGAGCGCGCGGATCGCCAGCGACATCGCCGCGTGCGTCCACTTCGCGGCGCCGCCCTGGTCGCCGTGGGAGACGGCGTTGCCGGCACGGATGTGCGCGAGGAACTCCGTTGGGTTGTGCGCCAGCGGTGTCTCCGTGAAGGTGCGGCCGATGTCGATACCGGCGTGGTCATCGGTGCCACCGATCCCCGTGCCGCCGTGGGTCTCGATGTAGACGAAGGCCGGCAGGTTCAGTTCCTTGGCGCGCGAGCCGTTACGCGTCTCCCAGATCGGGAAGAGCTGCGCCAGGCGCCTGCGGTGGCGCGGGGTCAGCGGAGCCTCGACGGCGAAGAATGGGTGCGCGAGCGCGGCCGTGAGTCCGCGGTCGTCCAGGTACTCCGCGCACTCCTCGACGCTGTAGTTGTGCGCCTGCAGCCATTCGTGGTCATCAGGCGTGATGCCGTAGCAGAGGACATGCACCGCCTGCGGCTCGCCCTTGAACCAGACCGTCAGCTCCTCGGAGATGAACACTCCCGGCAGATGGGCGACCGCGAGCGCTCCGGCGATCGTGTCGTGGTCGGTGATCGTCACGAAGTCCATGCCCCGGCGCTTGGCGAGCTCGTAGACCTCCTCGGGCTCCGTGGCGCACTCGGGCAGATGCAAGGAACGTTGGATGCCCAGCTTCGACAGCTCCGACGCAGTCGAATGCACGTGCATGTCGGCGCGGCTCACGTGCAGGTCATTGCTCTGGATCTTGTGCATGATCAAGTTGTCGCTTACCTGGGGCTCAGGCTTGTGAAGTTCGGGGGCAATCGCTGTGAAGTTCCAGTGAAGTCCAGGAAAGAAACCCCTGCTTGTCGAACAGTTTCAGCCAATGCCTGACGCTGCCCTACGCCCGACTTCGCCATTGAGCAAGGGAAAACTCCGGGCCGAGATCACCCTCCGCCCTTTTAGCTTCACCGATCCGCCGCGCCGGCCGTCGCGTGCTGCGCAATGCGGGCGCCTGGGTCGCCGACGGCACCGTCAACGACCACTTCATCCAATTCACGGAGGGGGTCGTCGCAGATGAGGACCTCGCATCCCATGAGCGTGCCGTCCGGGCGACGGCCGAGACACGACCGGCTTCCTTCGGCTCGCTCGAATTCGACAGGGCGAGCCTTCGGAAGCCATCGCGCTCGGCCTGCTCTTCGAGGGCGGTCGCAAGGGACGCATGACGCTCACACTGCACTCTGATGAGCGCTTCACCCTGAGCCTGGCAGCCGACGACGAGCCCCTGCAGGCTGGCCTTCGAGTGGGACAGACGAAGCAACGAGCACTTCGTCGGCCTGGGCGTGCGGCACGGCACCGAGTTCGACCAGCGCGGGCGGGCGGTGCAGCTCGGGGCGGATCGCAGGTATACCGGCCCGGACTGCCCGCCGGAGATGCTGGAGCAGGGCGGCATTCCACAGGGCGACTGCGCGCCGGTGCCGTGGATGCTCTCGAGCCGCGGCTATGGCGTGATCGCGCATACCTACGCCAACGGCACCCGCTTCGACATGTCGACCGATCGCACATCGGTCTCGACGCGCGCGCTCGCCGGGCCCGCTGGTGCTCGAGTTCATGTGCCAGTCCACCCCGGCAGCGCGCCTGCGGGCGCTCTGCCGGCAGACCGGGTTCCCGGGGCTGCTGCCGGAGTGGGGCTACGGCTTCTGGAAGAGCCGCGACGTGCACGAGGATCGCGAGGCGGTGCAGGACGACTATGAAGGCTTCCGCCGCCACGAGATCCCGCTCGACGCGATCGTTCTCGACTCGCCCTGGGCCACGCAATACAACTCCTGGGAGATCAACCCGCACCAGCTGCCAGACGCGGAGGAGATGATCCGCAGCTTCCGCGCCGACGGGGTGCGGACGGTGCTCTGGTGCACGCCGTGGGTGAACCTGGACTCGCGCGACGGCCAGATCCCACCTCAGGCCGAGTCCGAGCGCTTGCATCGCGAGCCGGCGCCGAACTACGCGCCCGGCGCCGCCGCGGGCCACTTCGTCCGGCAGGCCGAGTCCGATGAGCCGTGGGTCGGGCAGTGGTGGATGGGCACCGGCTCGCTCGTCGACTTCACCAGCGAGGACGCGGAGCGCTGGTGGCGCGAGCAGGTCAAGGGGGTCCTCCAGCAGGGCGTCGAGGGGATCAAGGTCGACGACGGCGACGGCTTCTACCTCAAGGACGACGTGCGGCTGGCCGACGGGCGCCGCGGTGGCGAGGCCGCATGGCATCTCGGTGGTTTGCACCGCATCAGCGTGCAGCGCGCGCTCGACGAGGTCCATCCCGGGAACGGGGTGCTGTTCGGGCGCTCGGGCTGGCTCGGTCAGCACGCTGTCGGACACACCTGGGGCGCCGATCAGGCCTCGGACTTCTGGTCGCTGCGGGCGCTCGTGACCGCGACGCTGTCGGCGGCAGCGAGCGGCATCTCCAACTGGTCGCATGACGTCGGCGGCTATCTGGGCCACCGGCTGGTCGAGCGCTGCCCGCCCGAGCTGTTCATCCGCTGGCTGCAGTTCGGCTGCTTCACGCCGCTGATGCATGCGCACTCGCGCTTCCCGCACGAGCCCTGGAACTACGGGCAGCGGATGGTCGACACCTACCGCGCCTATGTGCTCCTGCACGAGCAGCTCGTCCCCTACGTGCGTGCCGCCGCCGCCACGGCGGCGCGCGCCGGCCTGCCGATCATCCGCCCGCTCTGCCTGATCGACCCGGATGACCCGCGCGGTTGGGAGCTGACCGACGCCTACGGCTACGGCCCGGCGCTCTGGGTCGCACCGGTGCTGGATGACCACGCGCGCGAGCGCGAGGTCCTGCTGCCCCGTGGCGATTGGATCGAGGCCTGGTCGGGGCGAGCGTGTGCGTGGCGGCCAAGAGGTGGTGGCGCCCGCGCCGCTGCAGCAGATCCCGGTCTGGGTTCGGGCCGGCGCGATCATCGTCACCTATCCCGCCGAACAGGTGGCCCGCGGGCTCGGCGATGCGCCTGAGTCCGAGCGCCCGCTGGAGGCGACGCTGTGGGGGTCGCCTGCCGATACCAGTCCCGCCCGCCCTACAACCGTGAAACTCGCAGACGGCCTCCGTATCCGCTTCAGCGAGCGGGATGGCTGGTGGTGCTCAGATCCAAACCGCGACATCCGCCACCGCGTTGTCGAAGCGTGACCGCGTTATCGAAGCCTGAGGCGCCCTGCCACCATTGGGCGTGCGATGCGGGCACGACTCTCAGCCGGAGCGACTTGCTGAGAATCTGACGCCACTGCAGGTTCTGGGCTGCGCCGCCGTCCTGTACTTGGCCGACTGGGCCTTTCAGCAGAGCGGCGGATCCTTCTTCCCTGGTGGTCCGCTGGATGAGACCGCGCATCTCCTTACCGCCCTGCTGCTGCTCCAGGCACTTCCCCCGAGGCGGCGCGCGAAGATCATGGTCCCGGCGCTGTTCGGCTCGGTCGCGATCGACCTCGATCACATCCCGGACTACCTCGGTTACTACTTCCTGACCGCCGGCACGCCGCGGCCATACACGCATTCGCTGTTGACGCCCCTGCTGCTCCTCGCGCTCGCGCTGGCGGTGCGCCGCCATCGCGCAGCTTTTCCTTGGCCTCGCGCTCGGCGTCGTGTTGCACTTCCTCAGGGATCTGGCGGAGGGCAATGGCAGCGGCGTGTCGCTGCTGTGGCCATTCAGCGACCACGCCTTCAGCTATTCGCACACCACCTACCTGGCCCTGATGGCCTGTGTGGTCGCCGCGGACCTGCTGCTGGGCGCGCTCAGCCTGCGGGCTCGGGCCGCAGTTCCGTGACCGGCGCATCGTCTAGCAGCGTTGCGAGCCAGCGACGCGCCTCGTCGACGCTCCAGCCCTTGCGCGCGGCGTAATCCTCGAGCTGATCGTTGCCGATCCGCCCGACGCCGAAGTAGCGCGACTGCGGATTTGAGAAGTAGAGCCCGCTCACGGAGGCGCCGGGGGTCATCGCATAGCTTTCGGTGAGGCGTATCCCTGTGCTCTCGGGGGCCGCGAGCAACGCGAAGATCGTCTGCTTCTCAGTGTGTTCCGGCTGGCAGCCGTAGCCCGGCGCGGGCCGGATGCCGTCGTAGCGCTCGGCGATCAGCTCCGCCCGCTGAGAGCTGCTCGCCCGCCTCATATCCCCACAGCTCGCGACGGACGCGCTCGTGCATGCGCTCTGTGAAGGCCTCCGCAAGCCGGTCGCAGAGCGCGGTGAAAAGGATCTTGTTGTAGTCGTCGTGCTCGCGTTGGAACTCCTCGGCACGTTCGCTTTCGCCGTGTCCCGCGGTCACGGCAAAGGCGCCAATGTAGTCCTCGACACCGGACCCGAGCGGCGCAACGAAGTCGGCCAGCGCCAGGTTCGGATGCTCGCGATCACGTGCGAGCTGTTGGCGCAGCGTGTGCAGCGTCGCCAGCCGGACGCTCTTGCCCGGGTCGGCGTAAACGTGGATGTCGTCGCCGTCGGCGGCAGCGGACCAGAGCCCGACCACGCCCCGCGCGCTCACCCAGCGCTCGTCGACGAGCCGTTCGAGCATCGCCTGTGCGTCGTCGTAGAGCGAGCGCGCCGTCGGCCCGACGGTGGGATCGTCAAGGATCTTCGGGAACGTGCCCTTCAGCTCCCAGGTCCTGAAGAACGGGGTCCAGTCGATGTAACGGGCAATCTCAGCAAGGTCGTACTCGTCGAACGCCTGCACCCCAAGGCGCGCGGGAGCGGGCGGGGTGTAGGTGTCCCAGTCGATGCGCAGCGCGTTCTGACGCGCCTGCTCGAGTGAGACCCTGCGGTCGGCGGCGCGCCCGCTGGCGCGCCGTTCCGCGATCTCCTTGTACTCAGCCTTGACCTCCGCCGAGAGCGCAGCGCGCTGCTCCGGATCGACGAGCGCGCTGGCCACGCCGACGGCACGGGAGGCGTCCGGCACGTACACGGTCTGACCGAGGCTGTAGCAGGGGTCGATCTTGATCGCCGTGTGCAGCTTGCTGGTGGTCGCGCCCGCCGATCATCAGCGGCAGCGTCATCCCGCGCCGCTCCATCTCGCTCGCGACCGAGCACATCTCCTCGAGTGACGGCGTGATCAGCCCGGAGAGCCCGATCATGTCGGCCCCCTGCTCGATCGCCGTGTCGAGGATCTGGTGCGCCGGCACCATCACGCCAAGGTCGATCACGTCAAATCCGTTGCAGCCGAGCACCACGCCGACGATGTTCTTGCCGATGTCATGGACGTCGCCCTTGACGGTCGCCATCACGACGCGTCCGGCACCGCGCTCGCCGCCGCGCTTGGCCTCCATGAAAGGCTCCAGGTGCGCGACCGCCTGCTTCATCACGCGCGCGGATTTCACCACCTGGGGGAGGAACATCTTGCCCTGGCCGAAGAGGTCGCCGACGACGTTCATGCCGTCCATCAGCGGCCCCTCGATCACCCGCAGCGGCTCACCCAGCTCGATTCGCGCCTCCTCGGCATCGTCGACGACGTAGTCGTTGACGCCGTTGACGAGCGCGTGCACGAGTCGCTCGCGTACGGGGAGCTTGCGCCACTCGAGGTCGACAGCCTTCGGTCCCGAGGCGGCGTCGCGGTAGCGCTCGGCGATCTCCAGCAGGCGCTCGGTGGCGTCGGCGCGGCGGTTGAGGATCACGTCCTCGATGCGCTCCCGCAGCTCCGGTTCGATCTCGTCGTACTGGGCGAGCTGGCCGGCGTTGATGATCGCCATGTCCATCCCGGCCGCAATCGCGTGGTAGAGGAACACGGCGTGAATCGCCTCGCGCAGCGCTTCGTTGCCGCGGAACGAGAAGGACACGTTGGAGACTCCGCCGGAGACGCGGGTGCCGGGGAGCCGCTCCTTGATCTGCCAGGTCGCCTCGATGAACGCGAGCGCGTACTCGTTGTGCTCGGCGATGCCTGTGGCGACGGCGAAGATGTTGGGGTCGAAGATGATGTCCTCGGGGTCGAACCCGGCCCGCTGCGTGAGCAGGTCGTGCGCGCGCTCGCAGATCGCGACCTTGCGCTCGACCGTGTCCGCCTGGCCCTGCTCGTCGAAGGCCATCACGACCACGGCGGCGCCATATCGACGGATCTTGCGCGCGACGTCGAGAAACGGCTCCTCGCCCTCCTTGAGGCTGATCGAGTTGACAATCGCCTTGCCCTGTACGCACTTGAGGCCAGCCTCGATCACACTCCACTTCGAGGAGTCGATCATGATCGGGACACGCGCGATGGCCGGCTCAGAGGCAATCAGTCGCAGGAACGTGGTCATCGCCTGCTCGCCGTCCAGCAGGCCGTCATCCATGTTGACGTCGATGATCTGCGCGCCGTTCTCGATCTGCTCGCGGGCCACGCTCAGCGCGGTCTCGTAGTCGCCGGCCTGGATCAGGCGCTTGAAGCGCGCCGACCCGGCGACGTTCGTGCGCTCGCCGATGTGGATGAAGGTTGCGAGCGTGTCGCCGGTCGCCGAGGCCGTCATCTGCAAGCTCTCAGGACGCGGCTCACGCAGCGGCGAAGGGTTCAAGCCCGGACAGTCGCAGCGTCGGCTTCAGCTCGGGGACCTGGCGTGGGGGGATTCCGGCGACCGCGTCCGCGATCGCCCTGATGTGCGCGGGAGTCGTCCCGCAGCAGCCGCCGACGATATTCACCAGCCCACTTTCCGCCCACTCCCGCAGGTGGGTGCTGATGACCTCCGGCCCCTCCTCGTACTCGCCGAGCTCGTTTGGCAGCCCGGCGTTGGGATAGGCGGATATCAGCGTGTCGGCGACACCCGCCAGCTGTGCCAGGAACGGCCGCAGCTGCTCGGCGCCGAAGGCGCAGTTGAGTCCGACGGCAAAAGGTTCGGAATGGCGGACGGAGATCCAGAAGGCGTCGATCGTCTGCCCGGACAGGATCCGTCCGGAACGGTCCGTGACGGTTCCGGAGATCCAGATCGGCAGCTCGGTGCGGCCCTCGTCCTGGAGGTCGAGGATGGCCTTCAGCGCTGCCTTGGCGTTGAGCGTGTCGAAGATCGTCTCGACAAGGAACAGATCGACCCCACCCTCGTAGAGGGCGATCGCCTGCTCGCGGTACGCGGCGTAGACCTCGTCGAAGTCGACCGCCCGTGCTCCCGGATCGTTGACGTCAGCCGACATCGAGAGGGTGCGGTTGGTCGGGCCGATCGACCCGGCGACCCAGCGCGGCTTGGAGGGATCGGCCACCGTGAAGCGGTCGGCCGCCGCGCGTGCGATCTGCGCAGCTGCGAGGTTCAGGTCGCGGGCGAACGCCTCAGTCCCGTAGTCGGCCTGTGCGATCGCCGTGGAGGTGAACGTGTTGGTGGAGATGATGTCGGCGCCGGCGTCGAGGTAAGCCTCAGTCAGCTCGGTGATCACCTCTGGGCGCGTGAGGCAGAGCACGTCGTTGTTGCCCTTGAGCGGAAGCGGGTGCTCGGCGAAGCGCTCGCCACGGAACTGCTCTTCGGTGAGCCGATACTCCTGGATCTGCGCGCCCCAGGCGCCGTCCAGGACGAGGATGCGCTCGGCCGCCGCCGCCTTGAGCGCGTCGAGGCGCTTCTCGCGCGAGTGCTCCAAGGTGCTCTGTCCCGCCTGCGTCATGCGGCGCTCCTTTCCGGCACCGGGCGGACGCCGAGTAGGCGGCACACCGCCGGCGCGAGCTCGCCCTGGTTGAGCGTGTAGAAGTGGAAGTCCTCAAAGCCCTCGCGGCGCAGCCGGTCGACCTGCTCGGCAGCGACGATCGCCCCGACGAGCTTGCGGGTCTGCGGGTCGTCATCAAGGCCGGCGAAGCGCTCGCCCAGCCAGGCGGGAATGGTGGCTCCGCAGCGGGCCGCCATCCGCGCCGTCGCGGTGAAGTCGGTCGTGAGCAGGATCCCTGGGGTGACTGTCACGGGTATGCCCGCGCCGTTGATCCGATCGCGCAGCTGAGCGATCGCATCGGTGTCGAAGCAGAACTGGGTGATCGCGCGCGTCGCACCGGCCTCGGCCTTGCGCATGAGCACATGCAGATCGTGGAGCAGCGAAACGGAGTCGGCGTGGGGCTCGGGATAGGCGGCGACGCTCACCTCAAACGGTGCCTGCCTGCGGATCGCCTCCACCAGCTCCACGGAGCGTGGCGTAGCCGTCAGGATGCGGCTCGAATGCGCCGTGGCCCACGGGGACGTCTCCGCGCAACGCAACGATGTGGCGGACGCCCAGGTTCCAGTAGCGCTGGATCTCGATGTCGATCTCCGCGCGCGTGAGACCGACGCAGGTCAGGTGGCCGGCGGCCGGCACCGATTCCGCGGGCGCTGAGCGCCTCGAGTACGCCGAAGGTGGCGTCTTTGGCGCTGCCGCCGGCGCCGCAGGTCACGAGACGAAGCTGGGGTCAAGGACGGTCAGCCGGTCGAGCGTCTGCTGCAGTCGCACCTCACCCTCCGGTGTCCGCGGCGGAAAGACCTCAAACGAGATGCGTGACATCAGCCCGCCGCTCCTGCGATCGCCGGCTCCGCGGCTGTGCCGTTACGGGCGCGCGACTGCGCGCGCAGCAGCCACAGGCGCACAGTCAGCTGCTCATCCGGGCTGCTCGGGGGCAGCGTGCGCTCGCTCTCGACCTCCAGTCCCGCTTGCACCGCCCAGCTCAGCATCTCCTTGTCGTCGATCCCGAGACAGCGGTGGCCATGCAGCGAACGGAGATGCTCGAGGTCATGGGTGGCGAAGTCAGCCACCAGCAGCCGCCCGCCGGGCGCAGCAGGCGTGCGGCGTCAGCGATCGCCGCGCCGGGGGCGTCGAGCAGGTGCAGCACGTGGTGCATGACTGCCACGTCGAAGCTGCCCGCCTCGAACGGAGGCCTGTGCAGATCGCCATGGCGCACCGCCGCCCGCGAGAGCTGAGCCTCACCGAGCGCGGCCCGCGCCACCTGAAGCATTTCATGGTCGACGTCGAGGCCGACGCTGTGTTCGCTGTGCGGAGCGAGCAGCTCGAGGATCCGGCCGGTGCCGGTGCCGATGTCGAGCAGCCGCCCGATCGGACCCTCGCCGACGAGCATGTCGAGCAATGCGCGTTCGACCGCAGCCTCGCCGACGTAGAGCCCTCGCAGGCCCTCGAGCTCGTCGACGTGCGCCGAGCGGTAGGCCGTTGCGGCCTCGATCCTCGCCTGGCGCGCCCGCGAGAGCGCCGCCAGGTCGGCCGAGATCGTTACGTCGTCGGGCGGGGTGAGCGAGGCGACGCGGTATGCCAGCTCGGCCTCGGGGCTGTCCTCGGCCAGTCGGTAGTAGACAAAGGCGCCCTCCGGTGCCCGCTCGAGGAGGCCTGCGTCCACGAGCAGGCGGAGGTGGCGGCTGATACGGGGCTGGCTCTGCCCGATGACACGGCAGATCTCTGTGACCGTCAGCTCCTCACGGGCCAGCAGCACCACGAGGCGCAAGCGCGTCGGCTCGGCGACCGCGCGCAGCGGCACCGACGAGCTCGTCGAACCCGAGATCCCCGCCAGGGAGCTCCCCGCCGCCGAGCTGTCCGGGAACGAGCTCCCGCGGCCGCCCGGCGAATGCGTAGGCGGTGCTCTGAGACCTGAACATCTCTGAGCGATCGCGGGTCCTCTGCTGAGCGATGGCGGGTTCCTGCTGAGCGATGGCGGGTTCCTGAGCCATGGCCGGCACCCTAGCACGTAAATTCGCGCATATAAAGATATGTGCATATGGGCTGCATGCGGGTGTTGAGCGTGCGTGCAGGGAGGCGAGTTGCATGGAGCCACGGCGCGACTCGGACTGTGCGCCGGACGCGGGAAGCGGCTCGAAGCGGGGGGCGAATCGGGGTCCATCCATTACGCTCGCCCTGATGCACATCGACACGCTCACACCGGCCGAGCAGCGCGTCCTCGGATGCCTGATCGAGAAGCGCTTCACCACGCCCGATCAGTACCCGCTGACGCTGAACGCCCTGCGGCTCGCGTGCAACCAAGCCACCAACCGTGATCCCGTCGTCGACTATGACGAGGAGACGGTGCGCGCTGCCGCCCAGCGCCTGGCGCAGTTCGGGGTGGCGCGGCTGGCCAGCGGCCATACGAGCCGCGCGACCAAGTACCGGCACCTGGCCGAGGAGGCGCTCGGGCTGGGGCGCGAGCAACTGGCGGTGCTGTCGGTGCTGCTGCTGCGCGGACCGCAGACACCCGGCGAGCTCAAGGGCCGCACCGAGCGCATCGTGCATTGGCAGTCGCTGCCCGCGGTCGAGCAGGTGCTGGCCGAGCTGATCGAACGTGGCTACGCCACGCGGCTCGAGCGCCGCCCCGGCCAGAAGGAGGAGCGCTTCGCGCAGCTGCTCGGCGGCGCGCTGTCCGAGAGCGAGTCCGCGGCGCCGGTGGCGGCGCCGACGGCGGCGCAAATGCCAAACGCCACCGGAGCAGACGGGGTTGCCTCGCGGGACCTACACCGGGCGAAGCGGCGGGCGCGGGTGGGCGGGAACTGGTCGCCCGCCTGAATGCGCTCGAAGCGAGGGTCGAGCGGCTCGCGGGACTGCTCGAGCAACTGACGGGCGAGTCGCTCTAGCGACGTCGCTCGAGCTAGGTGGGTAGCGCGAGGCCGACGAGGTAGGTGGCGCCGCCGACGATGACACCGGCGAGCGTCATCTCGAGGCCAGCCGCCCACCAGGTCCGCAGCGTGACAAGCGACTTGGCGGCTCCGACCAGGAAGTGCGCAATCAGCGAGACGGCCGCCGAGATCAGGATTGCGGTTGTGCCGGTCGTGAAGATGAACGGGATCACCGGGATCATCGCGCCGAGACCGGTGGAGATGCCTGCGGCCACCGCCGCCTGTGCAGCATTGGATTCGCCGTCGCCGGTGATGCCGAACTCCTCGACCGCCAGCGCCTTGAGCATCGCGCCGGGATTCTTTGCGAGCTGCTCCGCCATCGCGTCGGCTGTCGCCTCGTCGATGCCCTTGAGCTGGTAGTAGAGCGAGAGCTCTTCCTTCTCCTCCTCGGGATGCTGCTCGATCTCGACGCGCTCGCGCTCGAGGTTCACGGCGGCCACCTCTGCCTCCGAGCGTTCGGCCAGGAAGGCGCCGGTTGCCATCGAGAGCGACGCCGCGATCGCGCCGGCGGCACCGGCGGTGAGCACGAAACTCGAGCCGGCGGTCGCACCCGAGACGCCGGCCACAATCCCGAAAACGGAGGCAAGGCCGTCGTTTGCGCCGTAGATCGCGCCGCTGATCCAACCACCGCTCGACTGATGCCACTTCTCGCGGCCCATGATCTTGTCGAGGCGATCCTTCGCGCGCTGTTGTCCCGGCGTCATTATCGGCTGTTCAGGGCGGTCGCTCTGACTCGAGCGCATATCGGTGACCGCCATCGAGTGCGAGCGTTCCTCCTTGCGGATGTCGTGCAGCAGGTGGTCGGTGGTCGGGTCGCCGGTGGAGCGCTTGTAGAGGTCGTCGACCTCCTCGTCCTCGGCGGCCTCGCGTGCTGCCAGCAACCGGTCCACCGGTGCGATCCGTGCCTGAAGGCGCGCCCACAATGAGAGCCGGACGCTGTCAGGCGACGGGATCTCGATCCGAGCTCGCGCATGCGGGCTTCCAGCCGCAGGCGGTGAGTTGCCTCGGCGTCGGCCATCCGACCCATGATCTCGGCCTCACGCGGCGGCAGCCGTCTTGCGATCAGCTCGTAAGTTGCCCGCGCCTCGATCTCGCCGCGCCAGGCCTTCAGCAGCCGGTCGCGGACCTCTGGCGTAGCGTCGGTCATCGCCGCGCAGACTACCTGTCCGGCTCAGGCGGACGCCTGCTTTGGTGGCCCTAACCAGTGCCCGGGTCGCTGGGGAATCCTGCGGATCGTCGGGCCAGCGCCCGTGCTCGGCCTTGTACGCGCGCTCCTGCTGCGACGGCCAGCGACGGTGGTGTGCCAGATAGACGCGGTCCTCAGCCTCGCGCTCGCGTTCCTCATCCCCGCTCACGCCCAGGCGCCAGAGGAAGTTGATCAGCCAGGTGGAGCTACCGGCACCGACGAACGCCGCGAACGCGGAGGCGCCGAAGGTGTCGAAGTCATCGGCGATCAGGAGGACGACGCCGATCAGGCACAGCGCCCCCGGGATCCACCAGCGCAGCAGCCTCACGGCGAGGTTCGTGGGCAGCCGCTCGGAGCTCGCGCTCAACCACCAAGACCCGAAGTGGTGTGGTCCGTTGCCTGCAGGCTTTGCCATCTCGCTGTGGCCACCCGTTCGCTTAGCCGCGCGGCGCGCGTCCGTATTGATGGACGAGCGGGAGGAGGCCGTCCTCGTCCGCCTCATCGGGGATCCCCGGAGCGAACTCCGCCTCGCGCCCCTCGAATGAGCGCAGTCGCGACTCGAACGCTGCAGCGACACGGAGGGCGTGAGCCTTCGCCAGCTCGGCGCGCTCGCCCTCGAACAGCTCGTCGACCGTCGTCGACCAGAGGTGAAGCCAGCGGTCGAAGTGGCCTCGGGTCAGCGGCACCTTGAAGTTCAGCTCCACATGCGGCCGAAAGGCACCGCCGCCGTAGCTGTGGGCGCCGAGCAGAATCGTCTCCCAGAAGTTGGTGATTCGCGGCACGTGGGCTTCGAGGTCGAGCTTGGCGACATCGGTGAACAGAAAGCCGATGATCGGATCGACCAGGGCGCGGCCATAGAAGGTGCGGACCAGAAGCTCGCAATCGGAACGGGTTTCGATGTCGTGGCGGGTCTCGTCGATGGGCACTTGCGCTCTCGTCTAAGGATAGGCGCCCACTCCGCCCGTACCTCCGCCAGCGCTCAGCTCTGCGTCGGTGCGTCAGCCAGGCCCGGAGCGGGACGATCACGGCCGTCGGCCGGCACCGGACCGAAGGCGACGCGCACGATCGCGCCTCCGTCCGGGGCGTTGGTGACGGTCGCAAAACCGCCGTGGGCCTCTGCGGCCTGCTTGACGATCGCCAGCCCGAGCCCCGAGCCTGACATCCGACGCGCATCTTCAGAGCGGTAGAAGCGCTCGAAGACGTGCGCCAGATCGTCGGCCCGGAAGCCGGGGCCATGGTCGCGCACCGTCAGCACCCCGCCTCGCAGCGTGATCTCGACAGTGCCATCTTGCGGGCTCCACTTACGGGCGTTGTCGATCACATTGGTCACAGCGCGAGTGACCCGGTCAGCCGAGTTGTCGATCACGGTCGGATCGAGTTCGGTGGCATAGGTCACCGTCTGGCTGCGGCGGATCGCGCGCTCGGTCGCCTCCCGCACGATCGCATCCAGCTCGAGCTCCTCGACTTGCTCGTCCGGCCTGGCGCCGCGCGCGAGCTCGAGCACGTCACCGACCAGATGTGTGAGGTCGTCGAGCTCGGCGACGATCGCGTCGCGGAGCTCCTCCTGGTCCTCGGGCGGCAGCTGATCGGCCTCGAGGAAGATCTGAATGTTCGATCGCAGCGCAGCGATGGGCGTACGCAGCTCGTGCGAGGCGTCTGCGATCAGGTGGCGCTGCGCCTCGACCGAGCGCTCCAGCGCGCTGAGCGTCTGATTGAAGCTCGCGGCAAGGCGCCGGATCTCGATCGCCCCCTCCTCATCGAGCCGGCGCGGACGGTCGAGCGAGCTCGTGACCTGCTCGGTCTGACTGGTGAAACGACGGATCGGCGCGAGTGCCGAGCGGGCAACCAGTGCGCCGATCACGCCGGCCAGGAGGATTCCTCCGGCAACCAGCAGCGCGTAGGTGACGAGCAGCGCGCGCAGCGCGGAGTCCGCGTTCGTCAGCGGAACGGCGACCTCGATCGCATGCCGATCGAGCGGGTCCGGGGCCACGTAGATCTCCTCGTGGGTATCCCCGACCTCGGCGGCGAAGTAGTAGCCGCCGGCGAGGGTGCGAGCGACACCCCGCACCCGAGGCGTCACGGGCAGCCGGGGCGCCCCGCCGTTGATGGCGCGCACGCGGCCGTTGGGGCAAACCACCTGGAGGTATCCGGTGGGGCCGCCGAGCTCGCCACCGTCGTGTCCTTTGGGCTTGGCGATACAGGGAGAGTTGTCCGCGTCATGGTCGCTGGGGTTGGGGCTTCCAGCTGACCCGTTCGCGCCGCCGGGGTTCCCACCGCCGGGCGCATTGGGTCCCGGCTGAGAGGGTGCGTTCCCGCCGCCATGAGGTTGCCCGTGATTCTGGATGTAGGGCTTCGCCAGCGTCGAGAGTTCGAGCCTCACCTCCTGATACAGCTTCGCGCGCGTCGTGAGGTAGCCGACGGGCGCGAAGATCAGGCAGACGGCTGCAACTGCGAAGGCCGCCGCCGCCGTGATGCGGCGATGGAGGCTCATGTGTCGCGCAGCACGTAACCCACGCCGTGGACGGTGTGGATCAGGCGCGGCTCTCCCTCCGCCTCGAGCTTCTTGCGCAGGTAGCCGATGTAGACGCGCAGCGAGTTGCTGGTGACGCTTATGTCGTAGCCCCAGATGCGGTCGTAGATCAGCTCGACCCGCAACACGCGCCTGGGGTTGAGCATGAACAGCTCGAGCAGCTGGTACTCGGTGCGCGTCAGGTCGATCTCGCGACCGTTCATCCGCGCGGCGTGCGCGTCCGCGTCGAGCTCGAGGCCGTTGAAGCGCAGCGAGCGTCCGTCGGCCTCGGGCAGGTGACGGCGAATGATCGCGGTGAGGCGCGCACGCAGCTCGCGCACGTCGTAGGGCTTGACGAGGTAGTCGTCGGCGCCGGCTTCGAGGCCGGCGACGCGATCCTCGACCGCGTCGCGGGCGGTGAGCATCAGCACCGGCGTACGGTCGCCGGCGCCCCGCAGCCTGCGGCAGATCTCGATGCCGTCGACCTTCGGAAGGCCGATGTCGAGGATCACCACATCGGGGATGTCCTCGGCGAGCTTGAGCAGGCCGTCCTCTCCATCGGCGCTCTCGATCACCTCGTAGTTCGCGAGCAGCAGCGACCGCCGGATCGCTGAGCGCACCGCATCGTCATCCTCGATTACAAGAACTCGCATTTGCTGCTTATTTATACGGCGGATGGGACCGGGAATTCGGCCGTGCTGAGCGTTTTTCCGTCATCGAGCACCAGCAGCGCCTGGTAGCCCGCCGCGATAACCGCATCGAGGCCGGCGCTGCCGGCCGCCACCAGGCCAGTGGCGAACGCATCCGCAAGCGCCAGATCCGGGCCGCTGACGGTCACCGAGGCGACGACACCTGTGGCCGGGCGACCTGCTGACACGTCCCAGATGTGATCCCCGCGCTCGTAGTTACCGGAGGTCGCCACTGCGCCGCGCAGCTCGATCACGCATATGAGCTGGTCGGACGACTCGGGGGAGCGGATGCCCACGCGCCATGGACCGCGCTGCCAGGGGGCACCGAACGCGGCGATATCACCGGCGGCGTTGACCAACCCGGCACCAAGGCCCGCAGCCTCGAGCACGCGGGCGGCCTCTTGTGCGGCCCAGCCCTTGACGAGCCCTGTGGGATCGAAGCCGCCCGGCAGAGCCCACGGGTCGAACCAGCCGTCCGATGCAAGCTTCGCCTGCTCACACAATGTGACGATGCTCGCCACCTCGAGCGGGCACTGGCTGATGTCCACCTCACCGCGGCGCAGGCGCGACAGCGGTGTGTCGGGCCGGTAGAGGCTGAAGACGTCGTCGGCGCTGTGGAGCACCTCGCAAGCCCGCTTGACAGCCGCCCGCGTGGCTGTCATCGGCAGTCCCTGCGGCCGCACATCAAACGAGACGACCGTGCCCATGACCGGCTCGGCGTGGCGGAAGATGACCTCACCCGGACGCGGCACGACCTAAGCCTTCAGCTTGTCGATCGCGGATTGCAGAGACTGCTCGTAGGCGGCCGAGGTGTAGGAGGCGCCGGAGACACCGTCGATGTGCGCGCTCTTGGCACTGAGTGCCTGGCTGCGCAACACAGGGAGCGCGTACTGGTCGATCGACTCCGAGCGCGGGTCGTAGACGTCCAACTTGGCGACGGCGACATCGGTGATCTTGCTGCCGGTCATCATGACCTTGACCTCGAGGTCACCGTATTGGTACTGGACGTCGCTGCCGACGGCCGAGCGCGTTGCCTCGGCAGTACTCGCAGGCGTTGTCGCGGCAGTGCTCGCGGTGGTCTTCGCTGTCGTGGCGGTTGCTGCAGCGGCGGAGCTCTTGCTGGTGGTTGCCGAGGTTGCGGAGGTCAGGGCCGAGGCCTGGGGTGTGGCGGCGTGGTAGCCGATCACGGCCACGAGCCCGCAGGCGGTGCCGGTCAGGACTATCGGTGCTCGTTTCATTGGACTGTTGCTCCTGATCAGAAGGCGAACGCTTCGTGGTGGATGCGGTCCTCGGCGACGCCGAGCGCGCGCAGCGCGCGCAGGACGGTCGTCGTGAAGCCGGTCGGTCCGCAGATGAAGACGTCGCGATTTGCGATGTCGGGAACCAAACGCCAGAGCGTCTCGCGATTCAGCGCGGTCTGCGAGCGCGGCCCGAGCAGCTCGTGCAGCCGCCCTCGGCGTGTCTGGATCAACTGGGAGAGCTCGTCGCGGAGCACCAAACCGCGCTCATCGTGAGCACGGGTGAGGAGCACGGTATCGACATGTAGCGGCAGGTCCTCGAGCATCGCGCGCAGCGGCGACACTCCCACTCCCGCACCGATCATGAGGACGCGGTCACCCTGGCGAGCTGCTCCGGTGAAGGCGCCGTAGGGGCCTTCAATCGCGATGCGTGTGCCCGGCTCGAGTGCAGCCAGCGCGCCGCTGTGGTCGCCCAGCTCCTTGACCGTGACACGCAGGAAGCGTCCGTCGGGCAGCGCCGAGACCGAGTATGGATGCGCCTGCCACCAGAGACCGCGCTTGAGGATCCGCAGCTGGATGAACTGGCCTCCGGCGATCGGCATCAGTCGCAGCCGCTTCCCCTCGAGCAGCACCGAGACGACTCCCGGGCCCTCGCGCCGGACGGCGGCGACGCGCAGCTGGTGAAACGTGCTGCGCCAGCTCGGCAGCAGGATCCGGTAGGCGAACACCACGCCCGCGGTGCCGATGAAGAGCCCCGTCCAGAACAACCGCGCGATCGGGTGGCCGATGAACATGGCGCCGATCGCGAGCTGGTGTGAGAACGAGAGCGCCAGCGCGAGATACGTGTAGAGGTGAACCGCCCACCAGGTCTCATAGCGCATCCGCCGCTTGGCGATCCGCGCGGACGTGAATCCGGCCATCACCAGCAGCACGAAGCCGACCGTGGCCGTGAGGATGCCGGGATAGGTGGTCAGCAACTGGCCGAACTGGTGCAGCGCCCCGGTCCTGGCGCTCTCGGCATAGCCGAAGCGTGATGAGCACACCGTGGGCCGCGATCAGCACGAGCGTCCAGGGAGCGAGCCGGCGGTGCCAGCGGATCAGCACGTCGTGCCCGAGAGTCCGCTCCACGAGTGGGACGCGACCCGCCAACAGAACCACGATCAGCATCAGATACGTGCCGACCAGCCCGGCTATGCGCCCGCCGAAGGTCAGCCAGCCGCCCGGCGCGTTCAGCGCGCTCCAGCTCTCCGCGGTCACGCCCATCGCGATCGTGGCGCCGAGGCCGAGCCCGGCGATCGCCGCCACGACGTCGACGCTCCGCGCGCTGTGCCAGGGCATTCGCGCCGGCACGCGGGACGCGCGGACGTTCGTGCGCGTGCGGTTCAGTGTCAGGGTCTCGTCCATGCTGCTCAGTCGCTCTCGGGGGAGAAGTTCGTGACCAGAGAGTGAGCGGCGCGCGTCAGACGCGCGTGTGAACGAGCTAAGAAAGCCGTGAGGCCGGCGGCCGCGTAGCGGCTGTACTGCTCCCGGATCTCAGGGTGGTGATCTGTCTCGGGCTCGGCGACCGTCTCGATCGGCCAGCGCGGGCGTTCGCCGCTGAGAACCCAGGCGGCCTGGACCGCCGCTCCCTCCGCCACGTACTCACCGGGGGCCGGGACGATGACGGGTGAGTCGAAGACCTGCGCTGCGACGGTCTGGACCGCCGTGCTGTGCGCGGCGCCGCCGATCAGCAGCAGCCGGCGGTCGCGCACACCCACTGCGCGTACCGCGTCGAGGCCCGCGCCGAGGCCCGAGAGCATGCCCTCGTGGGCGGCGCGGGCGAGGTTCTCGCGCGTGGTCGAGGCGATCGTCATACCGTGAAGTGACGCTTTGGCATGCGGGAGGTTGGGGGTGCGCTCACCCTCGAAGTAGGGAACCAGCACCAAGCCGCCGGAGCCAGGCTGGGCTCGCAATGCGAGCTCGGCAAACGCGTCGAGGTCGACGTCGAGCAGCTTTGCCGTGGAAACCAGCACGCGGGCGGCGTTCAGGGTTGCGATCAGCGGCAGGAAGCGCCCGGTGGCATCGGCGAAGCCGGCGACGGCGCCGGTGGTGTCGTGGCTCTGCTCTTCGGCAACCGCGAACACCGTGCCGCTCGTTCCGATCGAGATGATCACATCGCCGGGCCCGGCGCCGAGCCCCAGCGCGGCACCTGCGTTGTCGCCGGTACCGGGCCCGACGAAGATGCCCTCGGGTACGCCACCGGCCCGCTGGCCGGTGGCGGGGGTGCGGCCGGCGCTCTCGTGGGGGCCGAGCACGCGGGGCAGGGTGACATCGCTGCGGCCGAGGCCGCGCTCGAGCAGGTCGAGGTCGTACTCATTGGTGGTGGCGTTGAAGTAGGCGGTGCCGGACGCGTCTGAGCGGTCGGTGATCAGCGCCGCCAGATCAGGGCCTTGCGGTGACTCTCCCTGGGGGCCGTGACCCAGCAGCCGCCAGGTCAGCCAGTCGTGCGGCAACGCGACCGCCGCGACCTTGGACGCGTTGCCGGGCTCGTTATCGCGGAGCCAGCGGAGCTTGGTGAGCGTGAAGGAGGCGACCGGCACCGAGCCGGTGCGGCGCGCGAACTGCTCGGCGCCGACCTCCTTGGTCAGCTCAGCGGCTGCGTCGGCACTGCGCGTGTCGTTCCAGAGCAGCGCCGGGCGGATCACCCGCCCGGCCGAGTCGAGCACGACCATGCCGTGCTGCTGTCCGCTGACGGCTATCGCGTCGACGTCGTCGATGCCGCCCGCCTGCCCGATCGCCGCCTGCAGGGCCGTCCACCACGCCTCGGGGTCGACCTCCGTGCCGTCGGGATGCGCCGCGCGGCCCGAGCGGACCACCTTCCCGCTGTCCAGATCACGGATCGCGACCTTGCACGACTGGGTCGAGGAATCGACCCCGCAGACAAGCGTCATCTGGCCGTCCCGGTCCTCAAACACGCGCGCATCAGCGCGCGCCTAAAAGGTGTTCGGTTGCGAGTTGTTGCAGCCGCACGAACCCGTAGCCTTTGGCGCTGAAGTAGGATTGGGCGTCGAAGTCTTCCCAGGCGCTGCGGTCGGCTTGTAGCTGCTCGTAGCTCTCGTCGGCGTTGAGGGTGGGTTGGCGCAGCTCATCGACTTTGGCTGCCGCGATGCTTCCTGGACCTTGGGGTCGGCGCGGAACTGGGCTGAGCGTTCTTTCAGGAGCAGGTAGTTGGTCATGTTCGCGGCGGCGGATTCCCAGACCCCGGTTTCATCCTCGGTGCGTGAGGGTTTGTAATCGAAATGGCGGGGGCCGTGATAGGCGCGCCCACCGTCGGGGCCGCCGTGTTCGAGTAGGTCAACGAGCGCGAAGGCCTGAAACAGGTCGGCGTGCCCGAACACCAGGTCCTGGTCGTACTTGATGCCGCGCTGCCCGTTCAAATCGATGTGGAACAGCTTGCCGGCCTCCAGTGCCTGCGCGATCGCGGCGACGAAGTTCAGGCCGGTCATCAACTCATGCCCGAACTCCGGGTTGACACCAAACAGCTCGGGGCGCTGCAAGCGTGTTGATGAACGCCAACGCATGCCCGACCGTTGGCAGCAGAATGTCGCCGCGCGGCTCGTTCGGTTTCGGTTCGATCGCGAACCTGATCTCGTAGCGCTTATCGGTCACATACTCCGCCAAAAGGTTGACCGCCTCGCGGTAGCGCTCCAAAGCCGCCCGAATGTCCTTTGAGTGCTCGTACTCGGCGCCCTCACGCCCACCCCACATCACAAACACCCCGGCACCCAACTCGGCCGCCAAATCAAGCTGCCTCAAAACCTTCCGCAGCGCGAACCGTCGCACCGACCGGTCATTGGACGTGAACCCACCATCCTTGAACACCGGTGCCGAGAACAGGTTCGTGGTCACCATCGGCACCACCAAACCCGTATCCGCCAACGCCTGCTTCAACCGATCGATCTGTCCCCGCCGCTCCCCATCACTGGACCCGAACGCGAACAGATCATCATCATGAAACGTCAACCCCCACGCACCCAGCCCCGCCAACCGCTCCACCACATGCACCACATCCAACGACCCGCGCGTCGGACCGCCAAACGGATCCACACCCGCATAACCAACCGTCCAAAGACCAAACGAAAACCTGTCATCACGCGACGGGGTAGGTGTCATCAGTCGGTCTCTCCTCGGAAGTTTCTGTTGCACGGGTGCGAGTTGGGGCGTCCCATCCCCGCCTCGGGCAATCTAATCCGTGAAACTTTTCGATGCGGTGGCGAGGCGCTCAGCGGGTCGTGTAGACCCCGTGGGATCCGTCGTGGTAGCCCTTGGCGCCGATCGCCAGCGCGAGGGCCGACCGCGGATCCTGCCCAGCGGCGAGCCGCTCCAGCGCGTGGCCAAACGTGAAGCGCGGCTCCCAGCCAAGGTCGCGCCGGGCTGCCTCGTTGACGTAGATGCGGCCGATCCCGTCCAGCATGCGCCAGCCGCGCTCGGCGTAGATCTCAGGGAAGTTCGGATAACGGCGCGCGACGACGGACGGGAGGTCGCTGCGCACGGCGACGGCGTCGCTCTGGGTGAAAGGCGTGGTCGCGGAGACGATGTACCTCCCGAAGCCGAGCGCGGGGGCGCGCTCGAGCGCAAGGCGACATACGTCGATGAGGTCAGCCAGATCAACACGCCGGTAGAGCAGCTCGTTGACCTTGAGGTTGAGCGCGTCGAAGCCGTCGCGACGGTCCACCTCGTCGTCGTCCTCGGGAAAGAAGCGCGAGGCACGAAGAATCAGCACCGGCATCCCGTGATCGCGGGCGATCAGCTCACAGAGATCCTCGGCCGCGACCTTGGTGGCCCCGTAGATGTTGCGCGGCACAGGTACCACCTGCTCGGTGACCCAGGCGGCAGGCTCACCGGGCCCGGGGCGCAGCGCCCGCCCGAATGCGGAGGTTGACGAGAGGAAGACGAAGCGCGAAACCCCGGCTGCGACGGCCTCCTCCAATGGCACGAGCGTCCCGGTCAGATTGACGTCGATGAAGTCGGCGCGCGAGTGGGAGGAGACGTGCGGCTTATGCAGGGTCGCCGAATGCACGACGGCATCGACGCCGGACATCGCCGCACGAACCGCGTCGCGATCGGTGACCGAGGCGACCAGATCGGTCGTCGGGCTTGGAAGAACATCGAGGCCGATGACGTCGTGGCCGTCGCGGCGGAGCTCCTGTACGAGGCCATCACCGAGGTGGCCGGCGCTACCGGTGACGAGGATTCGCATACCCCAAAGATGTCAGCACACATGAGGGCGGGAGCTTCAACTCGTACGCGCGCGACCACGCGCGCGACCGCCGGATCACGGCGATTGACATGCCTTGGACGCCGCTCCGAAGGCCGGCGAGCCGGGGTTTATCGCCGGGTCGGCGATGAACGGCGGAATCTCGTGCCCATCTTTGTAGGTCGGGTCGGGGTAGTTGGGGACGCCGTGTTTGCGCATGCATTGCGCCAACTTGACCGCCGCGGCCTTCTGGCTCGCCGTCGCGACCGGCGGCTGTGTGTTGGCCGGCATCAGATACCCGCAGGCATGCATTGCTGACGTGAACGCCGGTGAAGGATGCTGAGTAAGGACGACAGGGATCTGGATCCCGGAGTCGGCTTCAGGATCGGGGAAGCTGGTAACGCCGTGTTGGCGCATGCAGGACGCGAACTTGACCCCCACCGCGTGGTTGTTCGCGTTCTCTGCGGTGGGCTTGCCGGCTGAGCCGCACGCGGCGAGCAGCAGCGCGCACGCCAGCGCCGCGAGCGTGGCGCTGGGTCGGTAACGAGTGTCCGGGCCCATTTCGACCGGAATACCAGACCGCCGATAACGGTCGGGTAACACCCGGTCAGACCACGGATTTACCCCCTCAGACTCCCCTACGCGATGGCCACGGAGCCGCTGGAGGCTCAGTCGACGGCTGGTGCTGCCTCGGCGAGCTTCACCGGCACCTCGCCGTACGCGTCAAGTCGATACACAAGCGACACGCGGTGGTAGCCGTCGGCGATATCGGCTGCGCCTGATCCGTTGATAACCAGAACCGGGCTGAGTTTCCTGCCCTCGATCACCTTGATCAGGTCCTTGACGACGCCCGGATCATCCAGCGCGGCGGCGCTGAGTCCGGCTGCCCGCAGGATGTCGTTGGCACGCCGGGTGGTCAGCTTCGCCTTGCGCAACCTGGCAACGGCCTTGCGGGTCGTCGAGCCGTCGAGCTTGATCGACAGGTACGCCTCAGCCGCTGCATAGTCATGTTCGGCGACGTCGTGCATCCAGCCGATCGCGACACCGGCGATTCCCGGAGCCGGGTCCGGTTCGCCATGGTGATCCTTTGTCTTCTTTGCCATTGCTAAGAACTCTCCTGGGAGCGATTGGTCATGAGCTCAGCAAGCCTCTCGAGGCGTCTGCTGATGCGATTCTGCACCGCGACGGTCGGTTGCGGTGGTTGACGCGAATTGCCTGTCGGGCGACGCGGTGCAACCCTGCCAGGTCACGCACCCTCTTGACCGAGGATTCGGGCGCTCATCCGAGAAGCCCTGACCACGCAGACTTACACGAACCTCGCCTCGCTCTGAGCGCGTAACCCTTAGCCTGCTTCGTGGCCGCGATCACCGGGTACACGCTCCATGCCCATCCTCGCGCCAGGATGAGTCAGATGACCCGCCCCGACGGCGCACCAACCCGAACCAATTGAGCATGAAACGACGACGTCGGGCCGCCGCTGGCGAGCACTCTTCGGACGCCGCGGTCACCCCCGACGCTCAGCTGCCGCGGCTCGATGATCAGGAGGTGGAGGGGCTGCGTGAGGTGGGGCGCTGTTGGTCGGGACGAGTCCCGGAGCGAGAGGCATGGGAGCGTGAACTGCCGGTCGATCCTGACCTCAAATACCAGGTGGACCAGCCCTCGCGGCGCAGCGTGTTCGTCAGGATTCACAGTCGGAGCGCCGCGAGTGCCGACGAAGTTGAGAGCACTCAACGGGCCGGCGAGGTGGATTCGAGACTCGGCCGGGCGGCCTACCTCAGCCGACGCGTGCTGATCGGCCCACCGTTGCGCAGCACCGCGATCGCAGAAGAGCGGATGTCTCGGCTGCTCGCGCTCCCGGTCCTATCGCCCGACGCGCTCTCCTCTGTGGCATACGGCCCGCAGGCGATGATGGCCGTCCTCGTTCTGGCCGGCAGCGCAGAGTTGAAGCTCTCACTTCCGATCGGCGCGGTCCTCGTCGTGCTCATGCTCGCCGTCGGGCTGGGCTACCGGCAGGTGATTCGGGCCTACCCGCACGGCGGCGGGTCCTACATCGTGGCCAAGGACAGCCTCGGGCCGAACTGGGGGTTGCTGGCAGCAGCCGGGCTGATCCTGGACTACATCCTGACCGTGTCAGTGTCCGTGGCCGCCGGGATCGCGGCCGTCACGTCCGCCATACCCTCCGTGGCCCCCGCCACAGTTCCGCTCGGGCTGGTCGTCATCGCCATCCTGGTCCTGGGAAACCTGCGTGGGGTCAGGGCGGCCGGCGCTCTCTTCGCCGCCCCGACCTACATGTTCATCGCCGCGATCGCGCTGATCGTGATCGTCGGGCTGGTCGACTCTGCAGCACACGGATTCCACGCAGTGTCGCCGCCTCCCCGACACGCCACCGAAGCGCTCGGGGTGTTGCTGATCCTGCGTGCGTTCTCCTCTGGCGCCACCGCGATGACCGGAATCGAGGTCATCTCAAACTCGGTGCCGGTGTTCGAGCCGCCCGAGGCCGACAACGCGCGCCGGACCCTGACGATCATGATCGCGCTGCTGGTCTCGATGTTCGTGGGCGTGGTCCTGGTCGCCCACCTCGAGGGCATCGCCCCCGGCACCGAGACCGTCCTCTCTCAGATCGCTCACCGCACCCTCGGCAGCGGTGTGTTGTACGCGTACGTCCAGATCGCCACCACGGCGATCCTCTTGATCGCCGCCAACTCGGCGATCAACGGCTTCCCGCGCCTGCTGTACTTCATGGCCCGGGACCGGTATGCCCCGGCGGCCTTCCTGCGCATGGGTGATCGGCTGGCGTTCACCTCCGGCATCGTCGTGCTCGCCGTCCCCGCGGCGATTGTCTACGCCGTCTTCAACGGGCAAACCGAGCCGCTGATCCCGCTGTTCGCCGTGGGCGTGTTCGTCGCGTTCGCGTTGGCCCAGAGCGGGATGGTGGCCCACTGGTTGCACCATCGCGAGCGAGGGTGGCGACGCGCGCTGGCCATCAATCTCGTGGGCGCGGTTCTCTCAGCCGCCGTGGCGCTGATCGCCGCGATCACCAAGTTCCTCGAGGGCGCCTGGCTGGTGGTCGTGTTGATCCCCCTCATCGTGCTCATCTGCCTACGTATCCACGGTCACTACCAGAGCGCATATCGTCAGCTTCTCCCTCGGACCGACGACACGCTGCTGACACCGCCGGCGCGCCAGCCGTCCTCGGACCCAGCCCCTGACGAAACCTCGCCGGCATCCGAAGCGGACAACGCGCCGACCGAGATCGAGCACCTGGTGGTGGTGCCCGTCGCGTTGCTGAACCAGGCCGCGCTTGACGCACTCGCCTACGCGGCCTCGCTGCGGGCGCCCGTGCTCGCCGTCCATGTCAGCCCCAGCGAGGAGGAGGGCAAGCGCTTCCACCGCTACTGGAAGGCCTGGGGCGATCACCTACCGCTCGAAGTGGTCATCTCGCCCTACCGCTCCACCGTCGCTCCGCTGGCCAACTACATCGCCGCCCTACACCAGCAGCGGCCCGATATCACCCTGACCGTGATCGTTCCGGAGATCATCCCAGCGCGCCGTTGGGAATTGCTCCTGCACGGTCGCATCGCACAGCGGCTACGCCGGATCCTCATTCATCACAAGGGCATCGTCGTAACCAGCGTCCCGTTTCACCTCACCGAGTGATACCCCCCTCCAAAAAGCGAAAGCCCCGCAAACGCGGAGCTTCCTTGAAGTGGAGCTAGGCGGGCTCGAACCGCCGACCTCCTGGGTGCGATCCAGGCGCTCTCCCAGCTGAGCTATAGCCCCGTGCGGCGGCAGAGCCGCCCGGTCGCGTGGAGTTTAGCCGTGTCGGCAGCCGCGCACCTCGAGCTTTCGCCCAGGACCGCGTCTGCATCATCACCGCGATCCCCGGGACAATCGACATGGCGTCCCCCGCCATTGAAAACGCCTGCAAGGCGTGCGGCTTCAGCTGAGCTCACAACGCCCTCCCGGCCTGCCGGCCCGCTGGCCGGCCAGGCCGGCTGTAGCGGGCTGCCGTGACCCGGCCCGGTCGCCCGTTTGCAGTCGGGTGCAGCCCAAATCGATACGCTTATGCACATGGGTCTGCTGGACGACGCGATCCGCGAGCATCTCGACCTCAAGCGCGCACGGGGCGGTGATCCCGCTGAGATCGAGCGCATGGAACGGGAGGCGCTCGGCCCCGTTCGGCGTGAGCCGACGATCGGTTCTGCGCGCTTCGACACGGTCGAGGAAGTCGCGCCGCACGCTTTCAGGAATCAGAGTTCGACGAGGAGCACCTGACCGAACTCGAGGAGCTGCAGGAGCTGGGCTACCACGACAGCACTGCGCCGCACCCGCATCCACACGACGAGCATGGGCATCCTCACGAGCATGCAGAGCCGGACCTGGACTTCGAGCGCGATCACGCCGAGCACCTCGAGCCCGCGCCGGAGGAGATTGAGCAGCCCAAGCGCAGGTTCCTGCGCCGTAACCGGTGCCGCCGAGCCCGCCGCGTCGCCGGATCCTGGCTTCTACGAGGAGCCGCCGACCGAGTATCACGATGTGCTCGAGGATCCCCATCCGCTTGCGCACGATGAGGTCGGGCTGAACACGGAGACGTCACCGCCGCCCCACCTGCAGTTCGAGCAGCCGCCCAAGCGCCCCCGATTCACGCCCGAGCCGCCTGCGCCAGAGCCCGAGACAAGCGAGCACCCCGAGGCCCCCGAGCCGCAGGACGTGGCGCCGGCACCGGCACCCGCGGTTCCGGAGCCGACGGCTCCGCAAGCCACGGCGCCGGAAGCGACGGCGCCGGAACCGACGGCGCCGGAGCCGACCTCGCCTGCGCATCCCACCCCGGAATACGAGCACTTCGACGAGCACCAGGCCGAGCAGCCTGAACCCCAGGAGACGACGGAGTTCGACGTCCCGAAGCACCTCGCAGAGGCGCCTCCCGAAGGACAGGACGAGGACGTGCTCGAGGAGACGCCCGAATTCCTCCAGGACACTCCTGAGCACGACCGGCTCTGGTTCGAGCAGCGCCCGCCGAAGGATTTCGACTTCAACGGCTGAGCCGTTACGCCGCTGTTACCGGCGCTGAACTAGAACCCAGGCGTGCCAATTCGCGCGTCAGTTCTCGCCGTCATCTGTGCGTTGCTGGTCGCGGCCTGCGGCGGCAGCTCAGCTCAAAAGCCCAAGGGCAAGACCGGCCCCTACGGGCCCAAAGAGCTCCCCGTATTCGCTGTCCAAGTGCATGCGTGCCAACGGCCTGACTCACTTTCCAGATCCCTCTCAGGGGGCCGATGGGGGCGGAGTTGGTTTCCCTGGGGGCGTGGCCGTATCGATCGAGGGCGAACTCACGGTCAACGGAGTCACATACAGCGGTCCGGCCCTGAAGAGGGCCTCAGCGGCATGCAAGATCTATCTGCCCGGAGGTGGCGGCCCGCCGCCAGCGCAGACAGCCGAGCAGACAAAGGAGCAACTGAAGTTCGCGCACTGCATGCGAGTCCACGGCGTGCCGAACTTCCCAGACCCAGGCAGCGTAATCGGCGGCTCCGCGAAACAGTCCCTTCCGGACGTCAACTCCCCCGCGTTCAAGCACGCGGGCCAGGTATGCGGACATGGTGGGCGCATCGAGATCAGCGGCGGCAACGTCGAGGGCCCGTAACATCCAGACTGCCGCGTTCGACATTCGTGTGTCGATCGACGCGTCGACTCCATCTTCCGGTTGGGAGCACGATTCGTTCTTGGCTGCACACCAGCGCGTCGCGATTGCGTCGACCATGGCTTGCTCTCCGTCATCGCAAGCCGATGCACGAGTACTTCGATCTGCTCGCGCCGGTCTACGACGACTGGTGGCGCGACAACGGCAGGTTCACCCCCGGTTCGCGGCCGGGTTGGACTGAGGAAGTCGAGCAGATCCTGAACGTGCTCCATTCGCTGGAGCCGGTGCGGACGCTCGACGTAGGTTGCGGAACCGGCTTCCTCACGGGCGAACTTCCTGGCGTCGTCGTCGGGCTCGACCAGAGCAAGCAGATGCTGGAGATCGCGCGCGAGCAAGTTCCGCACGCCGAGTTCGTCAGCGGCGACGCGACAACGCTTCCGTTTCCGGACGAATCCTTCGAGCGCGTTTTCTCCAGCACGCTGTTCGGCCATCTGGAGCCTGCCCTGCGGTCGCGGTTCCTGGCTGAGGCACACCGCGTCGCCGGTGAGCTCGTGATCCTTGAGGGCTCGGTCGCGAAGCTCGCCGACGAGTCGGGCCAGATGCCGACGCTTGATCACGGACAGGTGGAGCGGACTCAGACCCGGGTCGCGCCCGACGGATCTCACCACACCGTCTACAAGCGCTGGGTGACCACTGAAAGGCTGTGCAGCGAACTTGGAGGCGCCGAGGTGCTGCACGATGGGCACTACTTCATGATCGTGCGGGCGCGACCAGTGAGTGCCTGAGCCGAGACGTTTCAGAAGCGCGAGAGGCCGCTAAAGTCACGGACGCGGCACTTGCGCGCCTCGTCCAGGCACGAAAAGCCGTGATTCGCAGCACGAAGGGGCCATAGCTCAGCTGGGAGAGCGCCTGCTTTGCACGCAGGAGGTCACCGGTTCGATCCCGGTTGGCTCCACTTACCGAAGTCCGCAGTAAAAGAGCTAAATGCGGCGGCGTCGGCGAGGTGTGATCGCAGCTCCTACGACGGCGGCCTTGGCAACGGGCGCAGGGCCTGGTGTGACGGCTTTTGCCACTACCGCCGTCTTCGCGACGGGGTGGCCGATTACGCCTACGCGGCCGATGCGTGCTGGTCTGAGCGGCATGATCAGTCTCCTGTCGGGGTGAGGGATTCGTCTGCCTCGATTGAGGCGAGAATGGCCTGGATCGGGATACGGCCGTTGGCGATGAGTTGGCCGCCCGCGCGGCGTGCAGCTGACGCAAAGGGCGCGACCCAGAGGTTCTCCCAGATCAGCACCCCGGCGGTGCTACCGGGCTCCATCGCCGCTGCGAGGTGAGCAACGTCGTCGGCGGCCAGCAGCTCGGCGAGTTCAGCCTCGATCGCCTGCAGGTCTCCGAGGTCGTCGAAGTCGGAGAGTTCGTTCGCCTCGATTACCCCATCCTCGTCCTTGGTGAGGATCAAAACGTCTATGAGTCGGATCGTGCCGGCCTCTATCAGTGCGGTCAGTTCCGTGATCACCTCGCCAGTGAAGTTCGCTGCTCCTGCGGGGAACTCGACTACCACGTAGTCGACTGGACCGAGTTCGTCCAGGGGTTGATCTGTCATGTCGTCGCTTTCGCTTTCATCAGTCGGCTTTTGGCGTGATCGGTTGGCGCCGCGCCACCAGCTCGGGCCTGGCCGGCGGGAAACGCGTTGTCTCGTGGGTTCCACTTCACAAGCATCAGGCCCGGCGGCGTAGACCGCATCACCCGCTGTGGGTGATGCGGGGTGACGCGTAGCACCACTTTCGATGCACCGTTCGCGCCGACGTCAACCCGCGAACCCCTCGATTCTGGAATTATGTCGGCGGTTTTGCTTCGTTCCGCCGCCCCTCTCACCCGGATCAACCGTGCGGGCTTACGTTGGTTTTAGGCCAGCGCCTGCATGCTCTCGATCGTTCTGTGATGAGGAGATCTGCACTGCCCACCGTGCTGGCGGCCTGCGTGGCCGCGGCCGTGTTGAGCCTTCCACCGGCCACGCGAGCGGCTCAGTCCGGCGCGGACACGGTTAGGCCGGCGCCCTCGAGCAGGACATCGCCGTCGCCGCTGCAGGTGACGGTCGGCAGCCTTGATGCGGGCCCACCGATCCGCGCCGGCTTCGTCGGGATCACCACCGAATACTGGGACATGTTCAAGGAGGTCGGTACCAACCCCAGCCAACCTGATGTCCCATTCGAGCAGGTGCTGACCAACCTGGCTCCCGACGGGGGTTTTGACCTGAGGATCGGCGGCGACACCAGCGACTGGACCTGGTGGCCGGTCCCCGGAATGGCCCACCCGCCCTGGGCACGCTGGACGCTCACGCCGACCTGGATGGCGGTTGCACAGAAGCTTCTGGAGGACCTACACGCCCACCTGATCGCCGGGATCAACATGGAGGCGGACAACCCGACGGTCGCGGCAACGGAGGTCGCTGCCATCCAATCGGGCATTGGTCCCACCGTGCCCGACGACATTCGAGCTCGGTAACGAGCCCGAGCTCTACCCGAAGTGGCCGTTCTACATCACCAAGACCAAACAAACGGTGTTCGGGCGCCCCGCGAACTACTCGTTCCCGCAGATAACCAGTGAGTGGGACGGTCTCGCGTCGCACCTCGGCCCCGTCAGGCTCGCGGGCGTCGGCTACTCCTCGTTCCGGGCGCTCCCCTACGTCCGGCAGTTCCTCCTCGCCAGTCCCGATCTGTCCCTGCTCACGATGCACACCTACGCGCTCACGCCCCAGAACTGTCAGAAGGGAGGTGAACTGCGGGAGAGCTCGTTGTTTGATCTCAATTCACTTCAGAACTTGGCGGCAAGGGTCGGCGCATGGGCAACGCTCGGCCAGGCGCACAACGTCGCGCTTCGTGTGGACGAGATCAATGCGGTGACCTGTGGCGGGCTTCCGAACTTCAGTGACACGATGGGTCCGGCTCTGTGGGCGCTGAACATCCTGCCTCTGTACGCACAGACCGGCGTGACCGGCGTCAACTTCGAGACGAGACCCAACACCGCCCAGAACCTGATTCAGCCCACGGCCACCAGTTCCGGTTGGCAGGTGACGGTGCAACCCGAGTACTACGGCATGCTGGCCTTTGCTCAGCTCACGCCGCCGGGCTCGCGGATGCTAAGCATCACGCCCATGCCCAATGGGCTATTCGCGTGGGCGGCCGAGACTCCGGCGCACACCGTCAACATCGTCGTGACCAACCCCACGAGCCGCGCGGCTCGCGTCGCCGTCCAGGTTGCCGGTGCGAAGGGGCTCGGCGCCACGGAGGCTCTCAGGAGTTCGGCCGGAAATCTGGCTGCCACCACCGGCGTAACGCTTGGCGGGCAGGCGATCTCTCCGCTGACGGGCCAGCTGACCGGTACTCAGGTCAGAACCCAGGTGGCGCCGCACAAGGGCATCTACGACATCGCCGTCGGCCCGGCAAGCGCCACGATCCTCAGCGTCAACGGTTAGACCCCGGAGGGCAGCTCAGGCGGTCGCGAGAATCCGAGGCGCCGGATCACAGGCCGCGCTGGCGTGCGTCCTCGGCGAGAGCAGCGCCCATCGCTTGAGGTTCGACCAGGGCCTGAAGCTCGGCGATCATCCGCGAGTGTCGCTCTGATTCTCGGTGCACCGAGTCCTGCAGCCCCTGCAGCATTTCCTCGAGGTGCGTGACGCGGAGGGCGAGCGCGTCGAGAGGATCGAGCTGGGGAGCGTCTGGCTGGGGAGCACCCCCACCGGTGGTCTGCTGTTCGTCGGGCGCAGAGGCGCGGCGGATCTGCCGGATCCGCCTGAGCAGTCGCTCGCGATCGGCGAGCGTCATCTATCACACGCTTCGTCAGCAGGGCGTACCCTGCTGGTCACGGTTGCGGTGGCCATTGCCATCCGCCTCTCCGCCCCTCTGTATGGAAAGGCTCGCCCTGAAAGTGAGAGGAGCGTGAACTCACAGGCCGCAGCTTCGAGGTTAACAGACGCCCAATCCGTGGGCCGGTCGCTCTGGCTCAAACCTCGTACAGGAATCCGTAGGTCGCCGAGTGTCCGGACTGCTCCCACTCGGCCAAGCAGTAACGCACCCGACGATCGCCAAAATCGAGGTCGATCGTCTTTGGGGGCCGCCCTTCGACTGCGGTCAATTCCTGCGTGGAGCCCGCCAGCGGACCGTCGGCGAGCTTCGCCACGAGCGTCCGCGCCGGCGGCGGCGCGGCGGGCTGGCCGGTAGCCGCTTTACGGGGCCAGCCGCGCATTCGAGAGCCATTCACCAGCCTAGGATAGGCGACCGGACGTCGGCTAGACTCGAGGTCTCAATCCGGCGCTTGCTCGGCTGCACTGCAGCACCCGCCGGTCGCGCAGTAGATGCTCTCGACGTCATCCATGGTGATGAGGGTCACCCGGAGTCAGCAGTCAGCACCAGCTTGAGTCAGCCCGCCGGCCCAAGCACAAATATGAGTCTCCGGCCGTCGCACACGCGTTGGTGATTCCCCAACGAAGGGCAGAGGATGGGATCAAGCGGCAAGCCGAAGACGACGTACGCAAAGCTCCAACGAGAAGCGGTGCTTCGCGAGCGCCGCGCTGAGAAGGCGGCCAGGAAGCAGGCCAGGAAGGAAGCCCCGCCGGATCCGGGTCAAGATCTCGAACTTGACTCCCACATTTCGGAGGGCGCGCAAGACCCAGCCACGTCGGAATCGGCGAGCTGACGATGAAGACCCTTCGCGAACGCGCCGAGGAGAAACGCGTCGAGAAGCTCGAGCAGATCCGGGAGCAGGTCGAGAGCGGCAAGTTGATCATCCGGGCCATGACGGCGGACGAGCGTGTGCAGTACCCGCCCCGGGAAGTCCAGCCTTCCACCAAGAGGCCGCGGCGATACTAGGCCCGAGCGTCTCTGTGCGCTAACCTTTCCGTAACCGGGCAGTCGCTCGGCATCAAGCTGTGCTTGCGTCACCCCAGTTCGTTGCTCGTCAGCGCCTCCGTGTTTCGCCAAGGCACACAATCCGGAGGTACACACATATGCCCACAGGAACTGTGAAGTGGTTCAGCGACGAGAAGGGCTTCGGTTTCATCACGCCCGATGACGCCGGCAAGGACCTGTTCGTCCATCACTCGGCGATCCAGGGCGACGGCTACAAGTCGCTCGCCGAGGGCGCGAAGGTCACCTACGAGGCCGAGCAGGGACCCAAGGGTCCCGCCGCCGCCTCTGTAGTTCAAATCGGCTAGACCGCGCTGAGCATTGCGAGCCATCGGGGCGTCCTCGCCCCGGTGGCTCGACGTTTGTTCGCTCCAATTCTCAGAGACCGATAAGCGCGCCGACGGTGGCCGTGCGGTCGACCGGCAGGCGGTAGGTGTCGATCGGGCTGGCCGCATTGCGGGCCATTCCGATGAACAGCAGCTTCTGCCAGCGCCGCAGGCCCGGCCGGCTGGTCATCGTCACCCTGATCTGGGAGAGGAAGTAGGAGGCGTGCTCCAGGTCGAGGTTGCGCTCCAGGAGCCCGCGCTTGCGGGCCAGGGCGAGCGCAGCCGGCACGTCGGTCGCGTCGTGATATCCGGCCCTGAGCGTCACGTGCCTGACCTTGAACTTGCCGCTGCCCATCACCTCAACGATCAACCGGTCCGGCAGATCGACGTGAGGAACTCCGATCTGCGCGACCGAGACGATCAGCACGCGCTCGTGGAAGATCCCGTGGCGCTCGAGGTCGGCTTTCAGCGCAAGCGGCGTCGTGCTCTTGTTCGGGCTCATGTAGATGGCAACGCCGTGGGCGCGATGACAGGCGAGGAGACTGACCTGTAGCTGATCGAGGAAGGTGGCGAAGTCACCCTCCTCCTCGGTGCGGTTGCGGGTGACGATCTGATAGCCGCGGCGCCAGGTGACCATCAGGATCGCTGTGATCAGACCGACGCACAGCGGGATCCACGCGCCGTGCCCGATCTTGCTCACGTTCGCGGAGAAGAATGACACCTCGACCACGAGCAAGACGCTCCCGATCAGGAGCAGCTTCCAGACCGCCAGCTTCCACATCGAGCGCGCCACGGCCAGGAAGAGGATCGTGTCCAGCACGAAAGTCCCGGTCACGGCGACGCCGTAGATGTTGGCGAGCGCTCCTGAACTCCGGAAGATCAGCACCAACGCAATCACGCCCACGCCGAGGACCCAGGTGATCATCGGCACGTAGATCTGGCCCTCGAGCTCGGACGTGTGCGCGATCTTGAGCCTCGGCAGGAAACCGAGCTGCACAGCCTGGCGCGTGATCGAGAACGACCCGGTGATCGCCGCCTGCGAGGCGATGATCGTCGCGATCGTTGCCAGCATCACCATCGGGACCAGCAGGCTCGACGGGACCAGCAGGAAGAAGGGATTTGCGATCGCGTGCGGATCGGACAGAATCAGCGCGCCCTGACCCAGGTAGGACAGGAGCACGGCCGGGAACACGATCCCGAACCAGGTGCGCCGGATCGGTTGCGCGCCGAAGTGACCGCGATCGGCGTACAGCGCCTCAGCCCCGGTCAGAGCCAGCACCACGCCGCCGAGCGCGAGGAAGGCGTCAAAGCCGTGGTTGATCATGAAGCGGGCACCCCAGATCGGTGAGAGGGCCTGGAAGATCCCGGGGTGCTGGACGACCTGACGGGCGCCGAGCGCCGCGATCACGATGAACCACACGAGGATCAGCGGACCGAACAGCCAGCCCACCGCGCCGGTCCCCTTTCTCTGGACCAGGAATAGGCCGATCAGGATGGCCACGGCGATCGGCACGACCAGATGCGCCAGGCTCGGGGTCACGACCTTCAATCCCTCGACGGCAGATGTGACAGAGATCGCCGGGGTGATCATGCCGTCCCCGAAGAACAGCCCGGCGCCGAAGATCCCGAGCGTGACGAGCAGCGCCGTGCGGCCGATGCCGCGGCGCTGGATCAATGCGGCGAGCGCCATGCCGCCACCGTCGCCGCGGTTATGAACCCGCATCAACAAACCGGCGTACTTGATCGAGACGATCAGCGTCATCGCCCAGAAGATGAGTGAGATCACGCCGTAGACACCGGCAGCTGTTGGCTTCGCAGCATCGCTGTGCTGGGTGAAGATGACCTGCATGGTGTAGAGCGGGCTCGTACCGAGATCCCCGTACACCACACCCAGCGCGCCGAGCCCGAGCACGACCTTGCTGGCATGGGCGACGACATCGCGCTCGTCGTCGTCAACCGCCAGCTCGGCACCGGGCGGCGCCGGTTGCACAGGCTCCGGGCGGACCTGCCAGTGACCGAGTTTGTGAGCGGCTTCGTTGAACGTGCGCCGCGGACCGTGCGGAGCGCCGCGGTGCTCGTGCCCCGCCCACCCCGACTTGTGCCCCGCTTCGTGGAGGCTCTTATTTCCGGAATCGGCGCTCACGGCGAAGCCGAGCTACGCAGCAGCGTCGTCGGTGAGAAGCTTCGGACGCAGCCCGAGCATCCGCAGGTCCGTGATCAGCGACTCCACCTCATCCTGCACCTCGGCGTCTGACGCGGCATCGACGTCGATACGGAGCAGCATCTCGCCCCGGCTGAGGCCGGCGGAATGGCTGCGCGTCAGCACAGGTCGTTTCTTACCTGGGTGGTTGTTGATCCAGGCTCTGACCTCCGGCGTGAGAGCAGGCCTATCCAATGCAATCGCGATCTCGGTCACGGCCTGCCAGCATCCCGACCGCGGCCACGTCCCGGAATAGGTGCAAGTACCCATCTGCACCGCTTGCGCAGACAGGGGTGCCCGGCCGGCCCTATGGCTCGATCAAGCCACGACGGATCGCATAGCGAGTGAGGTCTGCGACGCTGCGCATCTCGAGCTTGGCGAGGATGTTCGCACGGTGGTGATCCACGGTCTTGCGGCTGATCACCAGATCCGCGGCGATCTCGTCGCTCGTATGGCCCTCGGCGATCAGCTTCACGATCTGCAGCTCGCGGGGCGTGAGCGGGTCACTCGGAGCGGCCTCTCCGCGCCGTGCCTGCTCGAGGTACTCCCTGACGAGCGCGACGATCGCGTTCGGATAGAGGAACGGCTCGCCCCGCATCGCGGCCCTACAGGCTTCGACCAGGTCCCTGTTCGCCGCGGACTTGAGCACGTAGCCGGACGCCCCGGCGCGCAGCGCCTCGAAGAAGTACTGCTCGTTGTCGTGAACCGAGAGGATCAGCACGCGCACGTCGGAGCGGCGCCGGAGCTCAACCGTCGCCTGCAGACCCGTGAGTCGCGGCATCGAGACGTCGAGGATCGCCAAATCGACGTCGCCTGCCGCGGCCCGTTGCACCGCCTCGGCGCCATCCTGCGCCTCGGCGACAACCTCGATGTCCGGCTCGGCGTCGAGCACGGCGCGCAGGCCGCTGCGGACAACGGCATGGTCGTCGGCGAGCAGCACCCGGGTCTTCAGCGGCGTGACCATACTTCAGGCTGGCACGCTGAGCAGCAGGCAGGTCCCACCCTGCGGGCGTGCACGCACATCGAGATGCGCGTCGATAACGGACGCCCGCTCCCGCATTCCCCGCATCCCCCGCTCGACAGCGTCTGCCGGAAGGCCACGGCCGTTGTCCGCCACTTCGAGCACCACCGCTCCGTTCTCTTGGCGCAACATCACCACCACCTCAGTCGCCTGGGCGTGACGCAGAACGTTCGTGAGCGCCTCCTGCGCCACGCGGTAGATGACGAGTTCCGCCTCGGCCGAGAGCTTCGGCAGGCTCCAGTCCAATTCGCGCCGAACGCGGACGCCGGGCTGCCTGTCGACGCGTCCGCACAGAGCCACCACGGCGTTCACCAGCCCGAGGTCATCGAGCACCTCCGGGCGTAGCTCGCGCGCTATCCGACGCACGTCATCGAGGCTGCCGAGGGCGGTCTGCGAGATCTCGATCAATGCTCCCCGCTGATCAGCCGGCTCCGCTGCCGCGCGCTCGGCGCGAAGCGCGATCGCCGTCAGCATCTGACCGACCTCGTCGTGAAGCTCGCGCGCGATCCGGAGCCGCTCGCGTTCCTGGGCAGCCAGCCTCTCGCAACGCACTGTCACGTTGCTCGCGCTCCAGACGCTCGAGCATGCCGGAGAGCGCCTCCGCGAGCGCACGCACCTCGGCACTGGCGCCCTGCACGAACTCCTCCTGGTCGTTTGCGCGGAAGGAGTCGACTGTTCCCATCGCCGCGGCGAGCCGGCGCAGCGGCCTGAACGCGTGACGCAGCAGCACCAGGTCGAAGGCGAGCATCAGCACAAGCCCGATGCCGAGCACCAGCGGCTTCGCTCGGCGTCGCCACGCGATGGACCGTGACCGGCGTCCACGCCAGGACCGCCACCGCCACGATGAACACCGCGGCGTTTGCCGCAAAGACCTTCCACTGAAGCGACAGGCGCTCGGAGCGGCGGCGAAACGCTCCGAACGCGGACTCGCGCTCAGGCCGGGGAGCTTCCCGCTCGGGCCGCGTCGCGGTGGCTTCAGTAGTCATCCTGGCTCAGACAGTAGGCCCGGCCCGCACCGCTCGCAAGCGCGAGCAGAGCCCCGTGGGGCGCGGCGGAGCTGGGCGGCGTAGTCTGAGAGCCGCCTATGGCCCAGCGTCCTCAGCATGCCGCGGGCGAGGCCGCCCGCGCGACAGAGCTGGCGCTGCCGGAAAACCTCGTGAAGTACGCGGGAGCTGCGCGACCGCACGGATTGGATTGCGACCGTTCCGGAGGTCCTCGAGGACGTCCGTATCCGGCTGAAGCTCGATTGGGTCGGGGAGCCGTTCCAGCCAGGCGGACAGACGGCCTGGGTGGCCCCGAGTCCGCAGCCGCACGTTCGGCGACGCGGTTCTCAAGATCGCCGCGCGGCACGACGAGGCCATGGACGAGGCCAAGGGGCTGCGCGTCTGGAGCGGCGCCGGAGCCGTCCGTCTGTTCACGGCGGAGGACGTCAGCGATGCCACGACGGTCCTGCTGATCGAGCACTGCAAGCCGGGGAAGTGGCTCGCCGACGAGCAGTCGCAGGTCCAGGACGAGGTGATCGCCGGTCTTCTGCTGAAGCTGTGGGTGCAGCCGCCGCCGGCGGAAGGCTTCAGACCTCTCGAGCGAGATGTGCGACCAATGGGCAGCGCTGAGCGAACGTCGGGAGCTCGAGGACCTCCACGCATACACCGACGTGCGTGGACGGATCGATGCGGGACTGTTGCGGGAGGGCATCGAGCTCTTCCGCGCGCTCGGCCGCGAGCAGTCCACGGGGGTGCTGCTCTGCACCGACCTGCACGCTGAGAACGTGCTGTCGGCCGAGCGTGAGCCGTGGCTGATGATCGACCCGAAGCCCTACGTCGGCGATCCCGCCTACGACGTGTTGCAACACATCATCAACGGAGCCGCCCGTTTCGGTCGCGAGCCACGCGTTTTGGCCGACCGGATGGCGGGCCTCGCAGGCGTCGACAGCAAGCTGGTGCGACGCTGGCTGTTCGCGCGCTGCATCGTCGGTGCCGTGGAGTCGCCCGACTGCTCGACGTAGCTCGCCAGGTAGCCCGAGCTGACGCCTCCCGAGCTGGCCGCATCACGCTGCATTGACCGCCGGCAGCGGGCCGCATGTTTGTCGCGGAAAGCGGCAAGTTCTTCAGCGGGGCGCCACTTCCGAGGGACCGGAGCAGCCATGCCTGTCTGTGAGCATTTGGTTCAGTTCTACGGCTCCGACAACGACGCTGCTGGAATCCGTAGTGCCATACCTTGCCGAGGGGCTGGACGCAGGCGAGGCAGTGCTGGTGATCGCGACCCAGCAGCACCGGCGTGCGTTCGATGCCGAGCTGGCAGCGCGGGGCGTCGACCTGGAGGGTGCGCTCGACGGCGGACGGTACGTGGCGGTGGATGCCGCCCAGGTACTTGAGTGCATCCGCCCGGCCGACCGTCTGCAGCCGGACGCGTTCGCGGAGGTCATCGGCGGGCTGGTCGGCCGGAGCCTGACCCGCCGGAGCCTCAGCGCCCGGAGACCGTTGCGCGTCTACGGCGAGGTCGTCGCGCTGCTCTGGGACGAGGGGGATACCAAGGCGGCGGCCGAACTCGAGCAACTGTGGAACCGACTCCGTGACAGGGGGCGTTTCACGCTGCTCTGTACATATCCGACGCCGCGCCAACCCGAACAGCTACAAGCACTACGCCAGGTCTGCAGGTCGCACTCGTCGGTGGTGCCACTGATCACGGCGAGCGACGCCGCGCCTATCTGCCCAGACCTCGCTGCGGACTTCGACCCTGACATGGGAGCGCCTCGCCGCGTGCGTGCGCTGCTGCGCTCGGCGTTGAGCGAGACTGGATGTCGACGAGGACCTGATCGTGTGGGCCACGCTGGCCGCGAGTGAGCTCGCGGCAAATGCCGTACTCCACGCGCGCACGCCATTTCGACTGCTCGTGCAGGCTCGTGAGTCGTCGGTCTGGATAGCTGTCGAGGACCGCGCACCGCTGAGAGATCGGCGCGAGGTGCTTGGGCGTACGCCGCACGGGCTTGCGCTGATCGCCGCCTTTGCGCTGCGCTGGGGCGTGACGCCCGGCAGCAACGGCAAGGTCGTCTGGGCGGAGCTGCCGCTGCACGGCCTTGCCACGGCCGCCGGACACACCCGCGCATAAGGCCATGCCGCCCGATAAGGGCTCCATCTTCCCGATGTAAGGCCAAGGGCCTTAGCTCAGGATCTATTCCAGCGGTGGCGAACAGCCCCCGCAAAGGCAACCGATCCTGGAGCGTGCACCATGGCAAGCATCGCAAGCAGTCCCCGCTGGAGTCCGGTCGTGATCCGTCTGGCAGTTAGCGACGACGAGCTGGCACTGCGTCGCCTGGCTCATCTGGACAGCGCACGGCCGCTTGCCGGTCAGAAGCTGCTCGCTGAGCACGGCGGGTCGCTGGTGGCCGCCGTCTCGATGGCCGACGGCTCCGCGATCGCAGACCCATTCCGCACGACGGCCGACACCGTCGAGCTACTGCGGCTGAGGGCCGCGCAGCTGGAACGAACCATGGCTGCCGCCTGAGACTCAGATCGCGGCCCACACCGGTGCCGCCGCGTCGACTTCCTGGAGCTGGAGGATCGAAGCGGGTAGCCTGAGCGGGTGAGCGACCGCTCAACCACAGCTCCGACCCACCGGATGGACTGGGCTTGCGAATCACACAGGGCGAGGACGCCGTCGAGCTGACAGTCTCCGGTGAACTCGACGTGAGCCGGGCGCCGGCGCTGAAGGAAGAGTTGACCCGCGCACTTGAGCGGCTCGCGCAGACGGGAGACACGCCGACGCGCCTGGTCCTCGACCTCCAGGAACTCACGTTCATCGACTCGAGCGGCATTCAGGTGCTGGTCGCCGCAAGGCGCCGTTGCCTCCAGCAGGGCATCGAACTGACCCTGCGACTCGGTGACTCACAGGTGCGCCGCGTGCTGACCCTGGCGGGCGTCGCCGAGTACCTGGGGCTCGGGTCGTGAGTCAGAACCGGTCCCGCTGGACCGGTCCCTTCCACTCAGGGCACTAACCCGCGTCCGAAACCGTAGACGGCGGCTCGAGCGCCTCAACCAGTAGCGTCGCCACATCGGCCACGCGCAGACCATCACCGGTGTTCTGAACGCCGTCGTCGAGCATGACCGTGCAGTACGGGCAGGCGACTGCGAGCGTGTCCGGCGCCGGTCGCGGCGGCCTCACGGACGCGCTCGGCGTTGATCGGGTTGGCGCGCTCCTCCATCCACATGTGCGCGCCGCCGGCGCCGCAGCAGAACGTCTCCTTGCCTGGCGGGCCATCGGCAGCGCCGTGCCGACCGCTGCGACCAGCTCCCGCGGCGCCTCGAGCACGTCGTTGTGTCGCGCGAGATAGCAGGAGTCGTGGTAGGTGACCATCAGCTGCTCGTCGCGCGCCGGCTGCAGCCTGCCCTCGCTGACGAGCCGGGCCAGCAGCTCGGAGTGGTGAACGACCTCGTAGCTGCCGCCGAAGTCCGGGTACTCGTTGGCCAGCGTGTTGAAGCAGTGCGGGCAGTTGGCGATGATCTTCGTCACGCCCGCCTCGTTGAGCGTGGCGATGTTCTGCTCGGCGAGCGCCTGGAAGACGTACTCGTTTCCCATCCGGCGAGCCGGATCGCCGGTGCAGCTCTCCCGCGGACCGAGGATCGCGAACTCGACGCCCGCGGCCTGCAGCAGCTTCGCGGTCGCCTCGCGCCGTGCGCCGGGCGCGCTCGTCGAACGATGACGCGCAGCCGACCCAGTACAGGTACTCGGGCGCCGGATCGCCCGGCTCGAGCACGCGCACCCCGAGCTCCGCCGCCCAGTCGGCCCGCTGCGCCTGCGGGTGCCCCCACGGGTTCGAGCTGCGCTCGATGTCGCGCAGCATCGGCTCAGCCTCGGCGGGGAAGCTCGACTCGACCATCACCAGGTGGCGGCGCAGATCGACGATGTGGTCGATGTGCTCGATCGAGACCGGGCAGGCCTGCACGCAGGCGCCACAGGTGACGCAGTCCCAGACCGACTCCTCTGGCACCGCGCGCGGGCACGAGCGGCGTCTCGCGATCGTCGGAGAACAGCTGGTCGCGCAGCCCCATGATCACGAGCTTCGGCGAGAGCAGCTTGCCGGTCTGGTTGGCGGGGCAGACGTCCTGGCAGCGCCCGCACTCGGTGCAGGAGAACGCGTCCATCACCTGCTTCCAGGTCAGGTCGGCGGCGGTGCCCGCGCCGAAGCGCAGATCGTCCTCGCTCTCCCCCTCCTCGGGCTCGAAGCGCAGCGGCTCGAGCCGCCCTCGCGCCGCGGTGCGCCCGAACCAGACGTTGATCGCGGCCGTGGCGATGTGCAGATGCTTCGAGTGCGGCAGGTAGGCGAGGAACGCGAGGATCGTGCCCACGTGGATCCAGACGAACACGCGCTCCAGCACGCGCGTCGACCCGCTCGTCGCCGAAGATGTGCGAGATCAGCTTCGAGACCGGCGACCACGACGCCGGCCACTCGTTGTAGCCGCAGCGCGATCCGCGACGCGTGCCACAGCAGCAGCGAGATCACGATCGTCGCGATCATCGCCAGGATCAGGTCGGCCTCCCCGAGGTGGCTGCCCTCGAACCGCTTCGGCCGCACGACCTTGCGCACCCAGAGCGCCGAGGCGACGCCGATCAGCACGAGCACGCAGAAGATGTCGACCATCAGCGCATACCAGCCCTGATGCCCCAGCCACGGGAACGTCTGGTGGCGGTCGACGATCCCGATCATCGCGATCACGATCGTCGGCGCCAGCGACCAGGAACCCCCAGAAGACGAAGGCGTGCATCAACCCGGGCCAGAAGCGCTGCAGCAGCTTGCGCTGGCCGAGCACGATCGTGACCTCGTTGCGCACGCGCGCCGGCACGTCGCCGCGAACGCTGCGTCGGACGCGCGGCCTTCACCAGCTGCGTCAGTCGCGCAGACCCGGCGCGCAAACAGGGTGCCGCTGACGCCGAGCGCCGCGGCCAGCGCGACAGCCTCGAACGGGGAGGCTATGCGCCCCTCACCTTCCGGATCTCGGCGACGATCGCGGGCACGACCTCATGCAGGTTGCCGATCACGCCGTAATCGGCGTGCGCGAAGATCGACGCCTCGCCATCCTCGTTGATCGCCAGCAGCCGCTTGGCGCCCTTGCACCCCGCCATGTGCTGGGTGGCGCCGCTGATCCCGCAGGCGATGTAGATGTCGGGCGCGACCTTGGTGCCGGTCTGGCCGACCTGATCGGTGTGCGGGCGCCAGCCGGCGCTCGTCACCGCGCGCGAGCAGCCGACGGCGCCGCCGAGCAGCGCCGCCAGCTCCTCGATGATCGCGAAGCCCTCTGCCGAGCCGACACCGCGGCCCCCGGAGACGACCACCTTCGCATCCTCGAGTGAGACGCCGCCACTCGTCGCGCCGACCCGCTCGGTCGGCGCGACGGCCAGAGCGTGCTCGGAGGGCGCCACGACCTCCACCTCGACGCGCCGCCGCCGTCGGCAGCGACCGCGTGCGGCGCGACCGTCATGCAGCAGCGTCGAGCCGTGCAGCAGCGCCTCCTCGAGCAGGCTCCCGCCCCAGCGCACGCGCGTGACCGTCGGCGGCGAGCCGGGGGTGAAGGCGATCGTGTTGGCCGAAAGCGGCAGATCGAGGATCGCGGCAGCGTGGGCCAGCACCTCGTTGCCGCGCTCGGTGCCGGCGGCGACCACGGCCTGCGGGGCGCGCGCCGCGACGAGGTCGGCGAGCGTCTGGCCCCAGGCGGCCGGGGCGTAAGTCGCCGCTGATCGATGATCGGCGACGACGTCCGCCGTTCGGCGACCCTCCGCGCGAAGCTCGACCGCCTGCTGCGCGAGCTCGTCGCCCGGATCCTCGACGAAGACGAGGACGCTCATCACAGCACCCCCAGCTCGCTCAGGATGCTCGACGACGGCCGGGGCGGCCTCGGCGCCGCGGCCGAGCACCTGCACCTGCTTGCCGGAGTCGGGCGGCAGCACCAGCCTCACCATCTCGAGCTGCGGCGGCCGGGCGCTCGGGACTCGAGGCGTCGAGCGGCTTGCGCTTGGCGCGCAGCCGTCCCGGCACCGACGGGTAGCGCGGCAGGTTGATGCCCTCCTTGACCGAGACGACGGCCGGCAGCGGCACGTCGTAGACGTCGCGGCCACCGGGCACCTCCTGCTCGCAGCGCGCGCGATGGCCGATCCGTCAACCGAGATCGCCTTGATGCCGGTCACGCACGGCAGCCCGAGCGCGTGCGCCACGCGGATCGCCACCTGGTAGTTGCCGGCGTCGGCCGACTCGTTGCCGAACAGGATCAGGTCGTACGGACTGCTCGTCGGCTTGGATCGCCGCGACGATCGCGCTCGCCGTGGCCTGCGGGTCCCACTCCTCGCCATCGGTGACGAGATGGATCGCGCGATCGGCGCCGATCGCCATCATGTCGCGCAGCTGCTCCTCGGCCTCGGCCGGCCCCAGCGTCAGCACCGTCACCGAGCCGCCCTCGCGCTCGACGATCTGCACGGCCTCCTCGACTCCGCACTCCTCGTGCGGGCTGACCGTGAAGCCGAGGTGCTTGGTCGAGATCGCGCGCTGATCGTCGGTCAGCACGATCTTGCCGCCGGTCAGCGGCACCCTCTTCACACATACCAATATGTGCATATGCCCAGGCCTCCCTACCGGTCTCAGCGCCGGATGCGGCTGTTTTCCGGGTCGAACAGTGAGCGTCGAGTCCGTCGACTGCGACGGTGACCGGATAGCGCTCGCCCATGTACTGAACCGACAGCTGCTCGCCGACCTTCGCATGCTCGGGCGGCAGGTAGCTCATCAGGATGTACTTTCCAAGCGACGGCCCAGAGCCGGCGCTCGTCACATAGGAGCGCCGGCCCTTGCGGTCGGTGATCGGCGCCGCCGTCGCGCGTGAGGATCGGCTCCCGGCCCAGCATGTAGCGCTTGACCCCCGAGGTCGAGGTGTGATCGTCGACGGTCAGCGTGCACATCACGGCGGCCGGCTCCTCGTCGCGGTGCACGATGTGCGCCTCTTGCCGATGAAGTCCTGATCCTTGACCTTGACCCCCAGGCCATGCCGGCCTCGACGACGTTGTACTCGCCGTCGAGCTCGGCGCCGTAGGCCCGGTAACCCTTCTCGAGCCGCCCGGTGGTGCCGTAGACGCCGCTGCCGGCGGCGATCATCCCGTGCGGCTCGCCCGCCTCGAAGAGCAGGTCCCAGAGCCGCGCGCCCTGCTCGATCGGCACGTACAGCTCCCAGCCGAGGTCACCGACGTAGGAGATGCGCGAGGCGAGCACCTCGACCGGGCCGACCTCGAGGCTCTTGCAACGCGCGAACGGGAAGCCCTCGTGCGAGACGTCGCCGCGGGCGATCGACGAGAGGATGTCCCGTGCACGCGGGCCCCAGAGACCGAGTGTCGCCCAGCGCGCTCGTCTGATCGTGAACCTGCGCCGAACCGTCCTGCGGGCAGGTGGTCCCTGAACCACTTGAGATCGGACATGCCGTAGGCGCCGCCGGTGACGACGCGGAAGACGTCGTCTGCCAGTCGCATGATCGTCAGGTCCTGCTTGAAGGTTCCACTCGGCGTCAGCAGCGGCGTGTAGACGACACGACCGACCGGCACATCCATCTGGCGCATCGCCACGCGTTGGACGACGTCGAGCGCGCCCGGGCCGGTCACGTCGAAGATCGCAAAGGCGGTCAGATCGACGATCGCCGCCCGATCGCGCATCGCCAGGTGCTCGGCATTGATGATCGGCGACCACCAGCGCGCATCCCACTCCGACTCGCGGCGCGTCGACGCGGTCCCCGTACTCATCGAGCAGGCCCGCGTTCTCCTCGTACCAGACGGGGCGCTCCCAGCCCGCGGCCTCGTAGAACACGGCGCCGCGCCCACGCTCACGCTCATAGAACGGCGGCACCCGCACGCCACGGTCGGATTCCCACTGCTCAGACGGGTGAACGATCCCGTACATCTTGTTGAAGCCCTCAGCCGCGCGGGCAAACACGTGTGTGCGGGTCTTCTGCGACGGATACGCGCGCGCGATGTTGGACTCGAAGACGTCGATCTCGGACTCGCCGTGAACCATCAACTCGGCAACGGTCTTGCCGGCGCCCGGGCCCTCCTTGATCCAGATCGCGGCCGCCGACCACAGGCCCTTGACCTCCGGAGTCTCACCCAGCAACGGCAACCCGTCGTAGGTGACCGACAGCAGCCCGTTGATCGCGTACTTCACGCCGACCGACTCGTCGCCGACGATCTCCGGCATCAGCTCGAGCGCGATCTCCATCTGCGGATCGAAGTCGTCCTGCGTGAACGGCAGCTCGGTCGGGCGTCAGCGCCGACTCCTCGATCGACGGGATCTCCTCAGCTTCCATCATGATCGGCCGGTGCGCATAGGAGCCGATCTCGAGCCCCGTGCCCTCCTGGCGCTCGTACATGTTGGTGTCGATGTCGCGGATGATCGGGTACTCGATCATCCCCTTGGCGTTCGGCAAAGCGAGGCACGGGACCGATGTCGATCATCTGATGCACCGACGGCGCGATCGGAATCGACGCGCCCGCCATCCGCGCCAGCTTCGGGCTCCAGCAACCACAGGCGATCACAACGCGCTCGGCCTCGATATCCCCGCGCGAGGTGCGCACGCGGCGGATACGGCCGCCCTCAACGTCCAAGCCCAGCACCTCCGTGTTGGCCGAGACCGTGAGCCCGGCCTCCTGGGCGCGCTCGCGCATGATCGTCGCGGCCCGCAGCGAGTCGACGACGCCGGCGCCGGGCGTGTAGAAGCCGCCGACGATCAGCTCCTCGTTGATGTAGGGAACGAGCTCCTTGACCGCCTTCAGGCGTGATGATCGAGACGGGCTCGATCCCCCAGGAGATCGCCGAGGACACCCTGCGCTGCAGCTCCTGCATCCGCTCCTCACCACGCGCGACCTCGATGCCACCGCTCTCGATGAAGACGCCGAGCTCCTTGTACTGGCGCATGCTCTCCAGCGTCAGCTGCGTCATCTCCTTCGAGTGATCGACCGGGAAGATGAAGTTCGAGGCGTGACCTGTCGAACCGCCGGGGTTCGGCAGCGGGCCCTTGTCGATCAGCGTGATGTCGCGCTCGCCGAGCTGCGTCGAGGTGGTAGGCGAGGCTGTTCCCGACGATCCCCGCACCGATGATGACGATGCTCTGGAGATGCGGGCAGGGGCGCGCTGGGGCTGCTCATACAACTTATATATCAGAGCACATAGCGGCGATGGAAGATCCGGACGGGCGACAAGGACGGCTACGTCGGACGCGACGGACACGCCGTCGAAGTGGGCTGAAGTCGTCAGCCGCCGACCGGCGGCTTGGCGCAGCCACTCATCCGCATCATCGCCGAGATGTCGCCCGACGTGAAGCGGTCGACGCTGGCTGGGTCCGAGATGCCGGAGGTTCCAAGCGTCGTGCCCGCGATCCCCTGAGTCATCGCGATCAGCTGGCGGATCGAGCGGCGCACCAACTTCGGATTCCCGCCCACAACCCTCATCCAGAGCCTGCCCTGGACTTGGGTCAGATCCTCATTGACCCGGTTCTTGTCCAGCTTCATGTCCCAGCCAAACTCGACATGCTCCGGCTTCCCGGTGGCAAGCTTCTGCGGCTTCCGGTCGTCGGTGAGGATGTACACGAACGCCGCGGTCTTATAGGTCTGGCCAGTCGCGTAGTAAAGCGACCTCGGGTCCCATCGGTTTTCGCGATCTTCGAAGGCCACGTCGAGTCCCTGCGCGCGGGCAGCACCGATGACCCTCGACCGCCTGGTCATAAACAGACCGCGGAACACCGCGTGCGAACCAGAAGACAACCGGCTTGCACGCCCGCCCCCATGGCCGGCCTATCGCTGCAGGCAGACCACGCGGACCGCTGAACGTGTAGTAACCGAACTCACCGGGGATCTCAAACGGGGAGAACTCGCCGCGTCAGCGCCGTGACCTGAGCGAACGGAACGGCGCCGGTGGGCGGCGCGACAGCAACTCGCTCACCCCAGTCGCTCATTGTGACGGTCGCGATACTCACCGGATGACCCGGGTCATCGACCTGCGTGACCAAGCGGACGGGAAGCGGGCGAGCGGTGCGCGTCACGTACAACGTGTCGGAACCGGTGACCCCCACCGACAAACCTGTCAAGGGGCCGCTGATACCAATGACGGCTTGTCCACCGATGTCGGTCGCGCGCCCCAGGTGCACAGGCCCCGTCGGAGTGATGTCGGTAAGCGCGGTGGTCGCCGTTGCGTCGTTCGCGACAGTCTTATAAAACGGTTCGGAGGGAACGAGGCTGACCCAGCGCGACCCGATCGCCGCTGCTTGAGTTCGCTTGAAACCGAAGTACTTGACCAGTGCCACCTCGTTACCTGTGAGGTAGGCGTCGCCACCGGTAACCCGGACCTGCGCCCGCATGCCGTCTGACATCGCGATCTGCTCGACGACCTTCCTGGGTGCCGACGTCATCGTCGAAGGAGACACGCTGGTTTCCGTAGACCGACGTGAGCACCTGATGGAAAGAGCCGCGATCTTCGGCATCGGCCATCGCCTGACTCAGCAGCTTGGAAGCACTGTCAGGCTGTGCCGCGCGAGTGGCAGTCGCGAGCAGGGCCGCGGTAAGGCTGCCGCCCACGGCCAGGACAGCCGCAAGCTGCCAGAGGCGCGATCTCAGAAGTCGCATGTGACCCTGATCGACACGTCCGCCGGAACGCTTGACTCCGTCAGGAGACGCTGACGGTCAGGGCCCTACTTGCTTAGCCTCCCGCCCTTCGGCCCGCTGGGTGGGACCCCATCCAGCGGGCGGGACAAACGGGAGTCAACGGGTCTCCGTCACTCCGCGGGTATCTCCCCGTAGACCATCCCCAGGTCGATTCCCTGGCGTCTGCGAACGATCTGTGAACCGACGTAGATCGCGATCGCAAGCACGTACATGCCGCCCATCAGGATGTAGGAGTCAGCGTTGTTGACGCCGTAGGCGTCATCCGAGAACCACTTGATCAGCGCCCAGATCAGGATCACCGCGAACATGAGCGCGGCGAACGTGATGATCGGCAGGCCCAGCACCTTGTACTTGGCGATCGGCGATGCGTTGTAGATCTCGGGCTTGCGCCACGGCAGGATCGCCGCCGAGACGGTCGTGCCGAGGAACGTGATCGCGATCACGAGCGTCGCATCCAGCGTGTAGGACGCGAACGATGAGCTCCACGCATACAGGGCCGCCAGCGGGATCGACGGCAGCAGCATCAGCGCGAGCGCCCAGTACGGAACGCCGTTCTTCGAGACGCTCGCGACCCTCTCCGGCAGGATGCGGTCAAAGGATGCCGCGAACACGACGCGGGTCGACGACAGGAACACCGAGCCCACCCAGCCGAAGAACCACAGCGACATGATCAGGATCAGGATGAACTGGAGCACAGGGCTCGAGAAGACCATGGCCGCCAGCAGCGCTGGATACGGGAACACGCCGATCGGGATCGTCCCTGCCCAGTAGGCGCTGCTGCTGCCCATGTAGAAGGTCCAGCCGAACGTCTTCGAGAACAGCAGGAAGAAGATCACGGCGATGATCGTCGTCCCGATCAGCGCTCCGCCCATCGCGTAGATGTTCTTGCGGAAGTCAGACGCGCCGCGGACCTCACCGTAGAGCGTCGCGCCCCAGTTGGACCAGAGATTGAAGAACAGCAGCATGGGGATCAGCAGGAGCACACCACCGAAGGAACCGATGCTCGTTGGCGTATAGCCCTTGGTACCGGCCTTGATCGTCGCCGCATAGGCGTTGCCGGTCGTGCCGTAGAGCTTGTGCGCCTGTGTGTTGAAGTCGTGGATGAAGGCGCCGTGCGAGGTGGCCAGCAGAATGATCGCCATAACCGCCAGGCCGAACACACCGCCGTAGAAGCAGAACTTCTGGATGCGGCCGTACGTACGGATTCCGAGCGCGATGAACAGCGAGGCGAGCAGCGCCGTGATCACCGATGCCACGAACACGCCGGCGTGGCTGCCCCAGAATGTCACGCCGCCCGACCAGCCGATGATCGCCGAGAGCGGGCCAAACACCTCGATGTTGAGGATGTTGGCGTAGATCGGGACCCAGTACCAGAGGATGAACCACCAGCCGGCAACGGCCAGCACGAAGCCGATACCCCCTCCGAGTACACGGCTCATCCAGACGTAGTCACCACCTGCACGCGGCATCACCGAGATCAGCGAGGCGTAGGTGATCGCCTGGAAGATCAGGAACGCACCTCCGACGATCACGGACCACATCAGACCGCCGTTTGGAATAAACGGCGCGTACGTGAAAATCAGCCAGCCGAGCGTGACCAGGTTGATCGCGAAGGTGGCGTAGATGAACGCGTCACGCACCGACCAGCCGCGTACGAGGCCGGTCGCCTTGCGCACGAATACGGCGCGCTCCTCAAAGCCGCCAGTGGTAGCCGTCATATCCCAACCCCTGTCTCGATGAACATGCCGCTTGACTCCTCTCCCGGTGTGACTTCAGGTGGGTCCGGCTCCGGGCATCCCTCAACGCTCCGGGCCGAAGCTGTTTCTCAGCCGCTTGTCAGTACGAACTTCTTGACCTGCTTGCCGTCCTCGACGTCGATGACAGCGCCCAGCAGCTGACCCTGCTCGTAGGAGCTGCCGGGGTTCACGCACAGCGTTTTGCCGAGCCTCTTGGTGCCACGCGATTCGTGGATGTGACCGTGTACCGAGAGCGCCGGCCCGAAGCGCTCGATCGCCTCGCGGACGGCGGTCGAGCCGACCGGCTTCACGGCGTGTCCCGCGTCCTTCAGATCCATGTCCTTGGTCAGCTCGGGTGCGTCGTCGAGCCCCGTGCCGTATGGCGGGCAGTGGAGGCTGAAGATGGTGCGCTCGGGCGGGTTTGTGACCAGGTCGACCATCTTCGCGATGCGCTCGGCCAGCTGCGGCTCGTCCTCCTCGCGGTAGGTGTCCCAGGGGGTGCGGTTGGCCCAGCCGCTCGAGACCATCTGGTAGCCGCCGAACTCGACCACGCGTCCCTCGCCGAGCTCGACGGTCTTCGCCTCGAGGATGACCTCATCGACGTCCAGCTGGTCGTCGTTGCCCGGGCAGACGAAGCAGCGGATTCCGGTCCCGGCAAGGCGCTCGTCGGCGAGCTCCATCCATTCGCGCACCGTGTTCAGCATGTGCTCGTCGAACAGCGCGTGCCAGCGAGCCTCGTCCTTGCTCAGCTCGGCGAGCTCGTCGGGGTCGACGCGGAACGGGTAATAGCCGCGACGCTTGACCGCCTGCTCGAACTGAGCAACCTGCTCCTCGCCCTGCAGGGTCTCCCGGTTCTCGAGCAGTGTCGAGTGCCAGGTGTCGCCGCCGTCGTTGATGATCGGCACGAGCGCCTTGCCGGTCATGTCGCCACCGAGGATCACGACGTCGGCGCCGTAGTGCTTACCGGAGTTCAGGAACTTGCGCCAGCACGTCTCGGAGCCGTGCACGTCGGTCGCGAAGAAGATCCTCACTACTCCACCTCCTCAGGCAGGTCATACCAGCGCTTGCGTTCGCCGACCTTGGCTCGCACCTTCCAGCCGCGACTCTTCGGAGCCTCCTCGATCTTTGCGAGCAGGGCTTTCAGCCGGTCCTTGACGCGTGACTGGTCGTGCTCGGGGAGCGCGTATTGACCGACGTCGTCGCCGCAGCGCTCGAGGTTGGCGGTGATCGTGCGCCACAGGCCCCAGTCACCGGCGCACAGCTCGGCGATGCGCGCGCCGTTGACGGCATCCTCGTCGTGATCGGCCACGTCGTGCCCGTGGAGCAGCAGGACGGTGTCACGGATGTCCTTCTCGTTGAGCTCGATGATCTGGAGCTTGGTCAGCAGCAGCTCGGCCAGTGGCACCGTCTTGTCGCCCGGCCTGATCCGATCCGACAGCGGGATTTCGTGACACATACGAAACGAGCCGACGAAGACGTCGATCTGGCGTCCGCGCTCGTTGTCGTGAAACAGCATCCGCTCCTTGCTGTTCATCGCGTTGAAGACCACGTGCGGCTCGTAGCCGGCGTCGCTCAGCAGCTTTCCGGCGGCGCCGCTGCCACCCTTGGGCACGGCAAAGTCGAGGTCCTTGTATTCGCGGTCGAGCACCGGTGGGATCTCCGAGGCGTGCAGCCGGACGGCCACTCCGCCGAGCAGTGCGAAGGTCGCATTCTGCGACTGGGCGATCGCCACCAGCCGCTCTCCTTCCTCAACGAGGTCGGGGAGGATCGCGCTCAATCCCCACCCGCCTGGGAGCCTCGGGTCACACGCCACCAGCCTTGGAGGAGCACTCAATCACGCCTTTCCGCAAGCTAAAGACTTGCGCCTATAGCTGTTATTAGACTTATATATCACTGTGCCGGTCAGAGGGTCAACCGAGCTCCTGATAGGCGGCAGGTGGCGTCCCGCCGAAGGCGACGCGACCGTCGCCGCATGGAGTCCCGCCACCGGTGAGCAACTCGGTCAGGTCGCCGAGGGCACCCGTGCGGACGCACGCGCTGCCGTCGACGCGGCGCGCGACGCATTTCGCGCGTGGACTGCGGAGACGGCCTTCGCGCGGGCTCGTGCGCTGCACCGGATCGCCGATGAGTGCGCACGCCGACGTGAGGATCTGGCGCACGCGGCGACGCTCGACCAGGGCAAGCCGCTGACCGAGTCGTTCGATGAGGTCGACGAGCTGGTCGCGATGTGGCGCGGCGCCGCCGAGGACGGCGTGCGACTCGAAGGCTCGATCCCGCCCAGCTCGTCACCCGGCAAGCGGGTGCTCGTTCTGCGGCGCGCGGTCGGACCAGTCGCGGTCGTTACGCCCTGGAACTGGCCGTACACGATGCCCGCGGAGATCGTGGCGCCGGCGCTGGCCGTCGGGAACACGGTCGTCTGGACGCCGGCCCCGACAACCGCCTACTGCTCGGCGCTGCTGGCGGAGTGCATCGCCGAGGCAGACCTGCCGCCGGGAGTGTTCAACTTCGTCACCGGGCCGGGCCCGGTCGTCGGCGATGAGCTCGTGGCCCACCCGGACGTGGCCGCCGTCGGCTTCATCGGATCCACCGCCACCGGCCTGCGGATCGCACAGCGCGCCGCGGGCAAGCGGCTGCTGCTCGAGATGGGGGGCAACGGGCCACTGGTCGTGCTCGAGGATGCCGACCTCGAAGCGGCCGCCGACGCGGCCGTGGTCGGCTGCTTCCTGTGTGCCGGCCAGAGCTGCACCGCCGGTGAGCGCCTGCTCGTGCACGAGCGCGTGCGCGAGGAGTTCGTCTCGCTGCTTGGCTGCGCGCGCCGCCGCGGGCGCCGCAGCTGGGCGACCCGCTGCTCGAGGGAACGGTGCTCGGGCCGCTCAACAACGAGGGCGTGGCCGAGAAGATGGATGCCCACGTGGACGACGCGGTCGAGCGCGGCGCAAGGGTGGTCGCCGGCGGCCAGCGGGCCGCCGGCTTCCCTACCGACCTCTACTGGCCCGCGACGATCCTCGACGGCGTGCCGGCCGACGCCCTGGCCGCGACCGAGGAGACCTTCGGGCCGATCGCGCCGATCATCGCGATCGACTCCCTGGAGCGCGCGATCGAACTGACGAACGCCTCGCCGTACGGGCTGCTCGCGGCGATCTTCACCCGCGATCTGTCACGCGGATTGAGGTTTGCCGACGAGGCTCGCACCGGCCTCGTGAACATCAACGAGACCACCAACTACTGGGAGAACCACCTGCCCTTTGGCGGGCGGGCCGGCACCCTGAGCGGTATCGGGCGGGTCGGCGGGCGCTACCCGTTCGACGCGCTGACGGACCTGCAGACGGTTGTCATCGGCTGAGCCCGGTCAGCACTGAACCCAGAGGACCGTGCCTGTGGTAGCCCCGGGGGGACGGTGAACTCAACGGCCACGGCGATCCAGGCCGCCAGCCTGGGCGACACTCTTGTTTTCGTCATGAGCGCGCATCCTAACCGCGGTTCGCGCGTACGGCGACTACTTGGCCGCTGTCGGCTCGTACCGGTAGAAGGGCGCGTCGGAAGGCTCGAGCGGCGTGACCCCGCGGATCAGGTCGGAGGCCTTCTCGGCCAGCATCACGACCGGGGCGTAGATGTTGCCGTTGGTGACGTATGGCATCGACGAGGCGTCGACGACACGCAGGCCCTCGGTGCCGCGCACCGCCAGCGTCGCCGGATCCAGCACGTCGAGATCGCCCGTGCCCATCCGGCAGGTGCAGGAGGGGTGCAGCGCCGTCTCGGCGTCGCGCGCGACCCAGTCGAGGATCTCCTCGTCCGACTGGACGGCCGCGCCCGGCGAGAGCTCGCCGTCGTTGAACTCGTCGAAGGCGGGCTGAGTCAGGATCTTGCGCGCGGCGGCGATCGCCTCGAGCCACTCGCGCCGGTCCTGCTCGGTCGAGAGGTAGTTGAAGCGCAGCGCCGGGTGCTTGCGGGGATCCGTGGAGGTGATCTTCACCGTGCCACGGGCATCGGAGTACATCGGCCCGACGTGCACCTGGTAGCCGTGACCTTGGGGTGCTGAGCCGTCGTAGCGGATCGCCAGCGGCAGGAAGTGGAACATCAGGTTCGGGTAAGCGACCTCGTCGTCGCCACGGACGAAGCCGCCGGCCTCGAAATGGTTCGTCGCGCCCGGGCCGCGCCGGAACAGCAGCCACTCCAGCCCGACCTTCGGGCGGTTGCGGTACTTCATCGCGGGCGCGACCGACACCGGCTGCTTGGAGCCGTACTGCACGTAGACCTCCAGGTGGTCCTGGAGGTTCTCACCGACACCGGGCACGTCGGCGACGGGCTTGATGCCGAGGCTCTGGAGCTCAGCGGCGTTGCCGACACCGGAGAGCTGCAGAAGCTGAGGTGAGTTGATCGCGCCGCCGCAGAGGATCACCTCACCGGCCGCGACACGCTGCGGGGCGCCGCGGCTGCGTCCGAGCCAGTCGACCGTCGAGAACTCGACGCCGGTTGCGCGCGTGCCGTCGAACAGCACCTTGGAGACGAGCGCGCGGCACCGCACCTCGAGGTTCGGGCGCGACATCGCCGGGTGCAGGTAGGCGCGCGCGGCGCTCAGCCGGCGACCGCGATAGATCGTGCGGTCAAAGGCGGCAAATCCCTCCTGGCGGTAGCCGTTCACGTCGGTGGTCAGCGGGTAGCCGGCCTGCTGCACCGCCTCGAAGAAGGCGCCGAACAGCGGGTTGGTGGCGGGGCCGCGCTCGAGCTTCAGCGGGCCGCTGCCCCCGCGCCACTCGTCGGCGCCCGCCAGGCAGGTCTCCATGCGCTTGAAGTACGGCAGGCAGTGGGCGTAATCCCACTGCTCGAGGCCGGGGTCGGCGCCCCAGCGCTCGTAGTCCAGCGCGTTGCCGCGCTGGAAGATCATGCCGTTGATCGAGCTCGACCCGCCGAGCACCTTGCCGCGCGCGTGGTAGATGCGGCGACCGTGCATGTACGGCTCGGGCTCCGACTCGTACTTCCAGTCATAGAAGCGGTTGCCGATCGGGAACGAGAGCGCCGCCGGCATGTGGATGTACACGTCCCAGAGATAGTCCGGACGCCCGGCCTCCAGCACCAGCACCCTGCTTGACGGATCCTCGGACAGGCGTGCAGCTAACACGCATCCCGCGGCTCCGCCGCCAACGATCACGTAGTCGTAGCGCTGACCATCGGTCACAGCACGCTCCGGATCTCGCTCTCGAACGTGGCGACGTGGCCCGCAACGATCTCGCGGGCCAGTTCCGGATCGCGTGCGGCGATCGCCTCGAGCAGCGGCTCGTGCTCGTGCACCCGCTGGAACATGTGCGGCAGCCGGTCGATCACGAGGTACCAGATCCGCAGCGACAGATTGAAGTAGCGGTACAGCGTCTCCTCGAGGAACGGGTTGCCGCTGAGCCGATAGATGAAGCGGTGCACGCGCGTATCGAGTGCCATCAGCGCCGGCATGTCGTCGCTGCCGCGGCTCGCGTCGCAGCTCGTCGAGCAATTGCGTTAGCTCGGCCTGCTGTGCGTCAGTGATCCGCTCGGCGGCGCGGTAGGCGGCCTGACCCTCGAGCGCCTGCCGGACGTCGGTGATGTGCGCGAGGTCGGTGATGTTGATCTCGGCGGCGAAGGTCCCGCGACGAGGGAAGACGCTTACCAGGTTCTCGAGCGCGAGGCGTTTGATCGCCTCGCGGATCGGAGTGCGACCCATCTCGAGCTCGCGGCCGAGCTGGTCCTCGTCGATCGGCTCGCCAGGCTTGATCTGAAGCGTGACCAGCCGATCGCGCAGCTCCTCGTATGCGCGGTCGGCGAGCAGCGCGGGCGGGCGGTTCTGAGCCTGCCCGAGCGCTGATATATCACTCATAGATCTGGAGCTTATCCGGAGGGTCAATCCCCGGGAGGCTGCTAATCCCCGAGTTCCACGCGGCGGCGGTCGACGAACTCTTTGAGCTCTGCGCGGATCGCGTCGTCGAGCGGGGGAGCTTCATAGGACTCGAGCTTCTCGCGCCAGATCTCCGACGCGCGTGCGGTCGTGTCGCGGGCGCCACGCCTTGTCCAACGGTCGAAGTTGTCGGTCGAGGAGAGCAGCGGCCGGTAGAAGCACTCGCGGAAGCGTTCGAGCGTGTGCGCCGCGCCGAGGAAGTGGCCGCCGGGACCGACCTCGGTGTGGGCACCCCACGCCAGTGACGCCTCGTCGAACTCGATCGGCGTGAACTCGTACTTGAGCTCGCGCAGCAGCTCGATGTCGACGATGAACTTCTCGTAGCACGAGACAAGGCCGCCCTCGAGCCAGCCGGCCGAGTGCATTACGAAGTTCGCGCCGGCCAGGAAGGTCGGCAGGAAGGTCATCAGCGACTCGTAAGCAGCCTGGGCGTCGACCACGGTGGAGGAGTTCAGCGCGCCGCCGCCGCGCCACGGGAGGTTGAAGTGCCGCGCGATCTGGCCCGTGCAGAGCACGCCGATCCCGGACTCGGGCGTGCCGAACGAGGGCGAGCCCGACTGCATGTCGGTGTTGGAGAGGAACGAGCCGAAGACCACCGGGCAGCCGGGGCGGATCAGCTGCGCGAGCGCGATCCCGGCGAGCGCCTCGGCCATCTGCTGCACGAGCGTCGCGGGCAGCGAGACCGGCGACATCGCGCCCATCAGCAGGAAGGGAGTGATGACGACCGCCTGGTTGGCCTTCACGTACTCGAACATCGCCGAGAGCATGCGGTCGTCGTAGCGCAGCGGCGAGTTGACGTTGATCAGGCTGATCGAGACCGGCGCCTGCTCGATTTGCTCGCGCCCGCCGAACAGGATCTCGCCCATGCGGATCGTGTCGGCGGCGTTCGGTCCGCTCGTGACCGAGCCCATGTACGGCTTGTCGCTCAGCGTCTGCAGTGCGTAGACCATGTCGAGGTGGCGCGAGTCCAGCGGCCGGTCCTCCGGTTCGCAGATCGTGCCGCCGGGCGAGTCGAGCTCGTCGAAGACCTGCGAGAGCTTCACCAGGTTCTCGAAGTCGGCCATCTTGGCGTCGCGGCGGACGTCGCCCTCGCGGATGAACGGACAGCCATACACGGGCGCGAACGCCATGTTGTCGCCGCCGACCGTCAGCGACTTGGCCGGGTTGCGGGCCTGGAGCTCGAATTGGCTTGGCGCCTTGGCGACCTGCTCGAGGATGAACTCGGGGTCGAAGCGGACGCGGTTCTCATCCTCGACGATCTGGCCGGCGGCGCGCAGCAGCTCGACGGCCTCGGGGAGCAGGAACTCGATTCCGATCTCGGAGACGATCCGGCGCCAGCCGCTGTCGAGCACCGCGAGCGCGTCCTCGCTGAGGATCTCGTAGCGGGGCATTGAGTTGACGAACATGGTTGGCGGCGTATCCTAACGACCGTGGAACAGAGTTTCAGTTTTCGAAGCGGCTCCCGCTGGACGACTGCCATCGACCGCGGAGCCGATCTGCTCGTGCGCGTGCTCGAGGCCGACGAGCCGATGGCCGTGACCGAGCTCGCGAGCGCTGCCGGACTGCCCAAGAGCACAGCCTCGCGGCTGTTGTCGGCCCTGGAGCGGCGCGGCCTGGTCGAGCAGGAGGGAGCAGCGCGGGCGGCTGCGCCCCGGGCCCGCGATCCTGCGCGTGGCCGAGCGCGGGATGCTCGAGCGCAATTTCGTCGAGATGGCGCGGCCATCGTTGTCGGCACTCTCCGAGCTGAGCGGCGAGACGATCAACCTCGGCGTCCCCGGCAGCCGACGGCGTCGAGCACCTGCTGCAGGCCGACGGCCGCCACTTCCTCGGCGCCGGCCAGTGGGTGGGCCGCACCGTCGACTTCCACTGCAGCGCCAACGGCAAGGTGTTCCTCGCGTTTGGGCGCGCGCTGGCGCCCGCTGGCGCAAGCGCGCTAACTGCCTACTCGCCAGCGACGATCACCGACCCCGCCGTGCTGCGGGCCGAGCTCGAACGCGTGCGCGCGGACGGATTCGCCGTCGCGGTCGACGAGATCGAAACGGGACTCGCCGCGATCGCCGCCCCGGTACGCGGCGCCAGTGGCGAGGTGGTGGCGGCACTCAGCATCACCGGCCCGACGGTGCGGATGACGCCGACGCGGATCACGGAGCTGTGCCTGGCGCTGGTCGAGGAGTCCGACAGGTTGAGCGCCAGGCTCGGATACATCGAAGGAGGAGCACACGCGGCATGACCGACGAAGAGATTCTGCAACTGCTGTATGAGGAGACGCTGACCGGCAACGCGCCGGCGGTCGCCGGCGGCGTCAACGACGGGCTCGCGCAGGGCATGGCGCCCGAGACGATGCTGTTCGACGCGCTGATCCCGTCGCTGGAAGAGGTCGGGGCGCGCTTCGAGCGCGGCGACTACTTCGTCCCCGAGATGCTGATCGCCGCGCGGGCGATGCAGGGCGCGCTCGACATCCTCCGTCCGCTGCTGGCCGACAACGAGTCGGCCCAGATCGGGACGTTCCTGATGGGCACCGTCAAGGGCGACGTGCACGACATCGGCAAGAACCTCTGCAACATCATGCTCGAGGGCGCGGGCTTCAACGTGATCGACCTTGGCGTGAACGTCGCGCCGGAGACGTTCATCCAGCAGATCGAGGAGCACAAGCCCGACGTCGTCGGCTTCTCCGCCTTCCTCACGACGACGATGCCGATGTTCAAGGCGAACATCAACGCGATCGAAAAGGCCGGCCTGCGCGACCGCGTGATCGTGATGGTCGGCGGCGCTCCGGTGACCCAGGAGTACGCCGACGCGGTCGGCGCCGACGGCTTCGCGGCCGACGCCTCCACGGCGGTCAGGAAGGCCAAGGAGCTGATCGAGTTGCGGCGCGAGAAGGTGCTCGTCTGATGGATACGGTTCTGCGGTCACGGACGAAGACCGTCACGATCGGTTGCCGACAAACCGTTCTGCATCATCGGCGAGCGGATCAACCCGACCGGGCGCAAGGCCTTTGCCGCGGAGCTTCGGGGCGGCGACCTTTCGACGGCCGAGGCCGACGCTCTGGCGCAGGTTGCGGCCGGCGCTGACGTCCTGGATGTCAACGCCGGGCATCCCGCTGGTCGACGAGGCCGAGCTGCTGGGCAAGCTGATTCGCCTGGTGCAGGACACGGTCGACGCGCCGATCTGCATCGACTCCTCGGTGGTGGAGGCGCTCGAGGCGGGACTCGCGGCCTACGAGGGCCGCGCGTTGGTGAACTCGGTCACCGCCGAGGACGAGCGGCTCGAGCAGGTGCTGCCGTTGGTCGCGCACCACGGAGCTGCGGTGATCGGCCTGACCAACGACGAGACCGGCATCCCGATGACGCGCGGATGAGCGGCTGCGCCACGCCCGCAAGATCGTGTCGCGCCGCCGCAGGACTACGGAATCACAGCCTGCGACGTGGTGATCGACCCGCTGGCGATGCCCGTCGGCGCCGACACCGAGATGCCGTGGCGAACACGCTGGTGGCGATGCGGATGATCCGTGACGAGCTCGGCGTGAACATGTGCGTGGGCGCCTCGAACGTCTCGTTCGGGCTGCCCGAGCGGCCGCCGCTCAACGCCGCCTTCCTGCCGATGGCGATGGCGGCCGGTCTGACCTCGGCGATCATGTCCACGGCCGAGGCCTGCGTGCGCAGCGCGCGGGCGGCCGACCTGCTGCTTGGCCACGACGAGTGGGGAGCTAACTGGATCGCCGCCCACCGTGCGCGGTTGGCGGCGGCAGCATTGGATGCGGCCGCGGTGGACGTTGCTGCGGAGGCCGCCGGGTCGTGAGCGGCGCCGGCGCCGCAGCGCTCGGTTCGCAAGCGGGCAGGCGCTGCGCGCCGTCGAGGACGAGCTGGCGCACCCCGGCGACGGCGCCGAGCGCGTCCGCCTGAAGTTCCTGCCGGACGGCGCCGAGGTCCGCGTGCCCAGCGGCACGCCGGTGTTCGACGCCGCCAGCTGGAACGGGATCGCTATCGACTCGACCTGCGGCGGCTACGGCACCTGCAAGAAGTGCAAGGTGCGGGTCGTGTCCGGGTTCCGTGCCGGTCGGCTCCGTCGATCCGCGGGCGTTTACTGCAGCTGAGCTCGAGGACGGATGGCGGCTGGCCTGCCGGGCGATGGCGCGCGATGATCTGGTCGTCGAGGTGCCGCCTCTGCAGACACGGCCGAAGGCTGCCCTCGCCGGCGTCGGTCGCCACGTGATTCTGCGCCCGTCGGTGCAGAAGCGCCACGTCGTGCTCGAGGAGCCGACGCTCGAGGATCAGCGGCCGGATCTGCAGCGGGTTTTGGACGCGATCGACGATTTGGAACCGACTGCGTCGATCGGGGTGCTGCGCGTGCTCGGTGGAGTCCTGCGGTCGTCGGGCTTCGACGTGACCGCGGTGGTCGTGGACGAGGAGCTGATCGACGTCGAGCCCGGCGACACGACCGGCGCGGCGCTACGCGATCGCGTTCGACCTCGGCACCACGACGGTGGTGGCGACGCTGCTGGATCTCGACTCCGGGCAACCGCTGGCGGTGCGTTCGATGCTCAATCGTCAGCAGCCGTTCGGTGCCGATGTGATCACGCGTGTGTCGGCGACGATGATGGATCCGGCCGCGCTCGGGAAGCTTCAGGAGCACGCGCACTCGACCTTTGCCGAGCTCACGCTCGAGGTCTGCGAGCGATGCCGGCGTCGAGCCGCGTGAGGTCTACGAGATCACGGTCTGCGGCAACCAGACGATGATGCAGATCGCGCTGGGCATCGACCCCGAGCCGCTGTCGATGGCGCCGTTCGTCGTATCGACCAACAGCTTCCCTTCGACGGTGGCGGCTGATTTCGGGGTCCCGGTGCATCCACGCGCCCACGCGTTCGTCTTCCCGTCGCTCGGCGCCTACGTCGGCGGCGACATCGTCGCCGGCATGCTGGCCACAGGGATGACGCGCGACCAGCGGCTGCGGCTGTTCATCGATGTCGGCACCAACTCGGAGATCGCGCTCGGCTCTACTGAACGCGTGCTGGCCACCGCCGCGCCGGCGGGCCCGGCGTTCGAGGCCGCGCAGATCCGCTGCGGCATGCGCGCCGCCGACGGCGCGATCGAGGGCGTCAAGATCGACGGCGACGATCTGCGTCTGCAGGTGATCGGCGACGTCGAGCCGGTCGGGCTGTGCGGCTCGGGCGTGGTCGACGTCGTTGCCGAAGCTGGTGCACAACGGGCTGCTCGATCACTCGGGCCGCTTCGCCGACGTCGAGGCCGTCGCTGCCTCGGGCCGGCCGGCGCTGGCGGAGCGCTTCGCGATGATCGGCAAGGAGCGGGTGTTTGTGCTGCACGCCGCGCGGCTCGAGCGCGGAGGAGTCGGTGTTCATCTCGCAGCGCGACGTGCGCGAGCTGCAGTTCGCCAAGGCGTCGATCGCCACCGGCTGGCAGATCCTGCTGCGCGATCTGGAGGTGGATGCTTCAGACGATCCAGCAGGTGCTGCTCGCCGGCAGCTTCGGCGCGTACCTGACGCCGTCTGAGCGCCGTGCGGATCGGGCTCGTGCCCAAGCTCGCGCTGCCGCGGATCGTGTCCGCCGGCAACGTCGCCGGCGAGGGCGCGAAGATCGCCGCCCTGTCGGCACGCGAACGCGCCGAGGCCGATGCGATCCTGCGTGAGGTCGAGTACGTCGAGCTCTCCGGGCGCGCGGACTTCAACGACCTGTTCATCGATCAGCTGGCCTTCCCGGGATGAGCGGCCGGCGTGGTCGCGGTGATCGCCTGCGGCGCGCTCGCGCTGGACGTGCGGGCGATCGCGCGGCGCCGCGGCTGGGAAGTCGACCTGTACCCGGTTCCGGCGCCGCTTCACAACCGTCCGCAGCAGATCCCCGACGCTGTCGCCGCAGAGTTCGCCCGACTCGACGGCGAGTACGACCGGGTCGTCGTCGCCTACGGCGACTGCGGCACCTACGGTGCGCTCGACACTCTGCTCTCCGAGTTCGGTGTCGAGCGCCTGCAGGGCGAGAACTGCTACGACGTACTCGCCCGGGACGAGGTCCGCGAGGCGCTGGCCGAGCAGCCCGGCACCTACGTGCTCACGGACTTCCTGGCACGCACCTTCGAGCACACCGTCGTGCACGAGCTCGGCCTCGACCGCCACCCGGAACTGCTTCGACGACTACTTCCGCCACTACACGCGCGTGCTCTGGCTGGCCCAGCGCGAAACGCCGGAGAACCGCGCGGCCGCGGAGCGCGCGGCCGCGCGCATCGGGCTACCGCTCGAGGTGCGGTCCGTCGGGAACGCGGCCTCGAGCGTGCGCTCGAGCGGCTGCTCTGACCTGGAGCGACTTCCCTGACCTGATCATGACGCTTGAGCGCGCTGCGTCGCTGCAACTCGCGGTCGCGCTGTGTCACTAAAACGCGCGGATCGCATGCGATCTCGCCGCAATTCGTCACGTTCAGCATGCCGCGCGGGTTGGTCGACTTTAGGTCACGCAGCCACGTGAGTGGCCTTGACCGGTGTCGGCGTCACCTGTGCCGACGCACCGGCTCAAACCGACAAACTGCGCCTCCATCTGCAGATTCGAAATCCGCGCGATTTTCGAGCGCTCCCGACGTAATCGAGGCTCCCGATCTCGGCTCGAGTCGTTGCAGATTGTCGGTTTCAGCATCCTCAGGCCGGACGACTCAGGTCGCCGACCAGCGCCCCCAGCGACCGCAGCTCTTCCAGAGCCCGCTCCCCGTCCCCGGGCTGAGCGTCGACCGCACGGTCGCAGAGGTATCGACGGTCACGGTCAGGCCCTCGCGCAGCGCGTCGCGCGCGGTGTTGAGCACGCAGTAATCGGTGGCCAGGCCGACGACGGTGACCGCGGTGACCCCCTGCTCGCGCAGCAGCTGGACGAGCTCCGCCGACTCAAAGGCTGAGTAGCCGTCGGTGTCGCGGCCCTGGCCCTTTCGATGACCGCGTCCAGCTGATCGCGGTCGAGCGCCGGATGCAGCTCGGCCCCTCGCTGTCCTGCACGCAGTGGCGCGGCCAGGGCCCGCCCTGCTCGAGGAACGAGCCGTGGTCAGGCGGATGCCAGTCGCGCGTCGCGATCACGGCGGCGTAGCGCGGATCGCGCGCCAGCTCGTTCAGCCGGCGCTGCGATCTCATCCCCGCCAGGCACCGCAAGCGCGCCGTGTGGGGGCGTAAAGTCACGCTGGAAGTCGACGATGATCAGTGCCTCACTCATCGGCCTTGGGGGGAGCCTACGTGGGTAGCGCTGTGCGTCGCGCCAGCCGGTCTTGCGTGTTAGCGTTCACACCCCCAGCCAAGAGGCGATGGATGAACGTCGGCACCGCTGAGCTTGAGTGCTGGTTTCTGACCGGAAGCCAACACTCTATACGGGGAGGAGACCCTGCGCGAGGTCGCGGCGCAGAGCGACGAAGTCGTCGCGCGCTCAAGAGGCCGCCGAGATCCCGGTCAGCATCGTTCCCAAGCCGGTGCTCACCGGCTCAGATGAGATCCGCCGCACATGCCTTGAGGCGAATGCCGCGCCCAACTGCATCGGCGTGATCGCCTGGATGCACACGTTCTCACCGGCGAAGGCCTGGATCGCCGGGCTGGAAGCGCTGCAGCAGCCGCTTCTGCATCTGCACACGCAGGCCAACCGGTCGCTGCCGTGGGGCACGATCGACATGGACTTCATGAACCTGAACCAGTCGGCGCATGGCGACCGTGAGTTCGGCTACATCACCACGCGGCTCGGGATCCGCCGCAAGGTCGTAGCGGGGCACGTCAGCGATCCGGCGACGCGCGCAAGGATCGGCGCCTGGCTGCACGCTGCAGCCGGGTGGCATGCCTCCCGAGAACCTGCGCGTCGCCAGGTTCGGGGACAACATGCGCGATGTCGCGGTGACCGATGGGGACCGGGTCGAGGCACAGCGCATCTTTGGCTGGTCGATTCAGGCCCATTCGATCAACGACCTCGTCGACGCCGTGCACGCGGCCTCGGACAGCAGAGGTCGACGAACTGATCTCGCGACTACCAGCGCGCCTACGCCGTCGCGCCCGAGCTGCGCGCCGGTGGCGAGCGGCACGCGTCGCTGCGCGATGCCGCCCGGATCGAGGCGGGCTGCGGAACTTCCTGGTCGACAACGGCTTCGACGCTTTCACGACGAACTTCCAGGACCTCGGCGCCCTCAAGCAGCTGCCCGGGATCGGTCCGCAGAGGCTGATGGCCGACGGCTACGGGTTCGCCGCCGAAGGTGACTGGAAGACCGCGGCACTGCTGCGCGTGCTCAAGTTCATGGGCCACTGCCGCCCGGCGGGACCTCGTTCATGGAGGACTACACCTACCACTTCGGCCCCGGCGAGCCCCTGATCCTCGGTGCGCACATGCTCGAGGTCTGCCCGAGCATCACCTCAGAACAGCCGCGGGCGAGATCCACCCGCTGGGGATCGGCGACCGCGAGGACCCGGTCAGGCTCGTCTTCGACGCCGACCCCGGCCCCGGGTTCGTCGTCGGGATCCTCGACCTCGGGGACCGCTTCCGGCTCGTCGCCAACACCATCGAACTCGTGCCGCCAACCGAACCGTCACCCAACCTCCCCGTCGCCAGAGCAACCTGGAAACCCGAGCCGAACCTGACCACCTCGGCAGAATGCTGGATCACCGCCGGTGGACCCCATCACACGGTCCTCACGACCCAGGTCGAACGTGACACGCTCGAAGATCTCGCCACCATCGCCGGAGTCGAACTGGCCTGGATCGACGACGACCACCACGACCCGCGAGTTCACCCGCCAGCTGGAGTGGAACAGCGCCTATCACCGCATGGTGCAGCGATGAGCGCGACAACACCGCTCGCGATCGGCATCGATTTCGGCACGCTGTCCGGTCGCGTCCTGGTTCTCGACCTCGCCAGCGGCGCCGAGCTTGCCTCGGTAGACGTGCCGTATGTGCACGGCGCGATCGAGGACACGCTCCCCGGCACCGACCTGCGGCTGGAGCCGGACTGGGCGCTGCAGTATCCGCTCGACTACGTCGACGTTGTCGAGCGCGGCATCCCTCAGGCACTCGCGCAGGCGAGAGTCGATCCCGGCCGCGTGATCGGGATCGGCGTCGACTTCACGTCGTGCACCGTGCTGCCCACCGAGCAGGACGGGACGCCCCTGTGCGTCGTGCGACGAATGGCGCGCGCGACCCCATGCGTGGCCGAAGCTCTGGAAGCACCACGCCGCCCAGCCTCAGGCCGACCGCCTGACGGAGCTCGCCCGCGAGCGCGGCGAGCCGTTCCTCGAGCGCTACGGCGGGCGAATCTCGTCCGAGTGGTACTTCCCCAAGCTGCTTGAGATCTACGAGGAGGATCACGAGGTCTATGAAGCCGCGGCCAAGTTCATCGAGGCCACCGACTGGATCGTCTGGCAACTGACGGGCGTCGAACGCCGCTGCAGCTGCGCCGCCAGCTACAAGGCGTTCTGGTCACCCGATGCCGGCCTGCCGCCGGCCGAGTACTTCGAGGCGGTCGCGGCGGGCTTCTCGGGCTCGATCGACAAAGCTCGGGAGCGACTTCTACCCGCTCGGCACGTGTGCCGGCACGGTGCGAGCCGACCTCGCCGCTCGGCTCGGGCTGCCCCCCGACGTGGCCGTCGCCGTCGGCAACGTCGACTCGTTCGTGTCGGTCCCCGGCGCCGGAGTTGAGCGGCCGGGGACGTTCGTGACCGTGGTCGGAACCTCGATCTGCGACATGGTGGTCCACCACGACGAGATCCTGCTGCCCGGCATCACGGGCGTCGTGCGCGACGGCATCCTGCCCGGCCTCTACGGCTATGAGGCGGGGCAGCCCGCCGTCGGCGACATGCTCAGCTGGTATGTCGGCACGCTTCTCACCGCTGGGGAGCGGAGACGAGTCACAGCGCTACGAGGCGCTCGAACGGGCGGCCGGCGAGCTTCCGCCGGGCGCGACCGGCCTGGTCGCGCTCAACTGGTGGAACGGCAACCGCTCGATCCTCGCCGACGCCGGTCTCTCGGGTGTGATCATGGGCCTCACACTGGCGACGACACCGGCGGAGATCTACCGGGCACTGCTCGAATCGATCGCGTTCGCCGCACGGCGAATCATCGACAACTTCGTCGACCACGGAATGGCGGTCGAGCAGCTGGTGGCGTGCGGCGGCATCGCTGAGAAGAGCCCGGTGCTGATGCAGCTGCTCGCCGACATCACTGGACGCCCGGTGCACGTGCCGGCGTCGGGTCAGATCCCCGCGCGCGGCGCTGCGATGTTCGGCGCCGTCGCCGCCGGAACCAGCGGCCTGCACAGCGACGGATTCGATGACATCGGCGAAGCGGTCAAGCGGCTGCGGCCGGCAATCGCTCGCTCCTACGCGCCGGATCCCATCAGCGACCGAGACATACGAAAGCGTGTATGAGATCTACCGCGGCCTGCACGACACGCTGGGGAGCGAGCACGCTGAATGGATGCACGGGCTCAAACACCTGCGGCGCGAAGCCCTTGACAGCGAGGCTCGAATGCCCGGCCCGGCCGCGGCCACGCCGATCGCGTGACGGCGGTCCCGCGCATAAGATTGCGGCGTGACGGAGATGCAGCCGGACGCCTCTGAGCGTCCACCCGCAATGACCGACGTCGCCAGGGCGGCGGCGGTCTCACACCAGACGGTCTCACGCGTCCTCAACGGCCATCCGAACGTGCGCCCAGCCACGCGCGAACGGGTGCTGGCCGCGATCGAGCAGCTCGGCTACCGGCCGAACCTCGCTGCCCGCGCGCTGGCGAGTGGTCGCTCGACGCAGCTCGGCCTGGTCACGCTCAACACGATGCTGCTCGGACCTGTCGCGACCCTCTACGCGGTCGAGCAGGCGGCGCGCAGCTCCGGTTACTCGGTCTCGGTCACCAGCGTGCGCTCAATCGACAGGCACTCCCTGAGCGAGTCTGTTTCGCGCCTGGTTCAGCAGGCCGTGGCCGGCGTGATCATCATCGCTCCGGTCGCCTCGCGCGACTTCGCGCTTGACGCGCTCCCGCCCGAACTGCCGACGGTGGTGGTCGAGGCCGACCCCGAATCCGCTGTCTCGGCGGTGACGGTCGATTCGCAGCTGGGGGCGTCACTCGCCACCCGCCATCTGCTCGAGCTCGGCCACAAGACGGTGTTCCACATCTCCGGGCCGCGAGACTGGATCGAGGCCCAGCAACGCGTCATCGGATGGCGCACGACGCTCGAGCAGGCTGGCGCCCCGATCCCCGAGGTGATCCTCGGCGACTGGTCGGCGCAGTCCGGCTACGACGCCGGGCAGGTGCTGGCCGGCGCTCCCTGAGGCGACGGCGGTATTCGCGGCCAACGACAACATCGCGCTCGGGCTCTTGCGCGCGCTCAGCGAGCAGGGACGCTCCGTTCCGCGTGAGATCAGCATCGTGGGCTTTGACGACATCGCCGAAGCGGGATTCTTCACACCGCCGCTCACATCGATCAGGCAGGACTTCTCCGAGATGGGCCGGCGCAGCGTCGAGCTCCTGCTCCGGCAGGTCGAGACCGGTACGCGCAGCGTCGAGCACATCACGCTGGCGCCCGAGCTGGTGCTGCGCGAGAGCACAGCCCCGCCGCTTCGCTCAGAGCACTCATAAGCTACGCGCATTACTGATGTCCAATATCCGTATTGGACATATCAATCGGTCTGAGTGATGATCCTTTTATGCACTCGTCACAGACCTCACTCAAGGGCAACCCGTTCCGTCCGTATGAGGATCGGTGGCCCGCAGACAACCGCCTCGACGCACGCGAGTTCAACGCGCTGCCCACTGTCACAAAGTCGGCACGCGCGATGCTCAAGCACTGGCCGCGGCAGGATCGGCCAGGCGCGCCTTGTCAGGCGCCCGGCGTAAAGCTTCATCTCTCTCTCATCTCTCTCCCTCCTCTCGAGCCGGCGCAGGAAGCGCCGGCTCGAGCTGTTTGTGAGGCCCTGACCAGCGGCGGCTCGGGCGGCTAACCTCGCTCGCGCGATGTTCGACCTCCACAGGTACCTCGAGCGCATCGGCCTGAGCGGGACCCCATCCCTGGCCGAGCTGCACCGCGCCCATGTGACCCGCATCCTGTTCGAGAACCTCGACCCGCTCGTTGGCATCCCGGTTTCACTGGAGCCCGATGCGCTCGCCCGCAAGATCGTCGACGGCGGGCGCGGTGGTTACTGCTTCGAGCACAACATGCTGTTCAAGTACGCACTCGAGGCGCATGGGTTGCGCGTCGAGCCGATCCTCGCGCGGGTGCGCAACGGCCGGCCACCGTCGCCGGTCGGACCGCTCACCCATCTGCTGCTGCGCGTCGAATACGGTGGCGCGCTCTGGCACGCCGACGTCGGCTTCGGCTCGGGCACGCTGCTCGAGCCGATCCCGTTCGGCCCCGGCGGCCCGTATGAGCAGGCGGGCTGGGTCTACCGCGTTGCAACCGAAGAACAGCTGCTCGTGCTCCAGACCGCGACCGACGACGGCTGGCGCGATCTGTATGCCTTCCGCCCTGAGCCGGTGCCGCCGATCGACATCGAGCTCAGCAACTGGTTCACATGCACGCACCCGGAGTCGCGGTTCGTCACGCGGCTGCTGGTGACCGAGCACGGCGAGGACGGCAGTCGCACGACGCTCAGCGATTTCAGCGACGAGATGGTGTTGAGCGTGCAGACGCCGACCGGCTCGAAGCGCGAGCCGGTCGCGCGCGAAACGGTCCCGGAGCTGCTCGAGCGGCGCTTCGGGCTGCGCGAGCCCGAGCCCGAGGAATGAGGGCTGCGATGCGGCGCGCGGGGTCCCGCTGGACCCCGCTGCTCGGGGCGAGGTTCCGCGAACCCCGCCCCGCCGAGCGGTCGCTGCGACCGTGACTACTTGGCGGCGGTACGCCAACCCTCGGCGTACTCGGTGCGTGCCGTGACCGCGTACGGCACCGGCGAGACGATCACGCGCACTTCCTTCTGGATGTGCGGCTCGACGTTGGTCTTGCGAGTCGGACTTCGGGCTCGCCCCAGACGACGCGCAGCTCGGTGCCGACCGGGATCTCCGGGGAGATCGTCGCCAGCGACAGGCCGCGGCGCTCGTTGGCGCTGTAGCCCGTGAACATCGACAGGCCGACGACGTTGCCGTCGGCGTCGATCACGGAGTCGAAGTTCGACGAGCCGTAATTGGCGTTCGGCAGGTCGAAGACCTGGTAGCCCGGGCCCTCGACGTCGAGCAGCGAGGCGAACACCTCGCCGAGGTCCTCGGCGTCCCACGCCAGCGTGACCTTCTTGCGCTGCTCGCTCGGGGTTCAGCCCCTCGAGCGCTTCGCGACCGATGAAGTCGTGGTCGTACTTGATGATGTGGCCGTAGCCGAGGTCGTACGGGTTGGTGTAGTAGTCCTCGATGTCGTCCGAGGCGAAGCTGCCCGACAGCACCTGGATCGCCTCGTAGGAGTTGGCGGGCAGCCACTCGCGGAAGCCGCGCTCGGCCTCGCTCGAGTAGATCGCCGGCAGCGGCGAGGGAATCCAGCCCGACTCGAGCGTGTTGGAGGAGTACGCGCGTGAACCGACGGGCAGCAGGCCGAACTCCGCGCCGGCCTCGAGGATCGTCTCGCGCACGCGCTCATAGCTCTCGTACGGGCCCCAGATCTCGAGGCCTGGGGCACCGGCCATGCCGTGGCGCAGGGTCGGGTAGGTCTCGCCGGCGATCTTCATGGTCGCCATGTGGAAGAACTTGAGCTGGTCGACCGGGCCGCCGTTGAGCTTCTCGATCACCGGCCACGCGTTCGGGCCCTGGATCTCGAAGCGCCACAGCCTGCGCGTGACGGCGTTGCCGTACGGACGCGAGGGCGAGCGGTCGTCGTAGACGCACGTCGACGTCGTTGAAGCCGCCGGTCTCGGCGTGGTACTTCAGCCAGTTGGAAGCCGGCGCGCGCCCGACGAAGATGTAGCTGTCCTCGGCGTCGTGGAAGAGGATGCCGTCGCCGATCACGCCACCGTTGGAGGCGGTGGGGATGTACTGCTTGGCGCGACCGACGGGGAAGTTCTCGACCGAGTTGATCGCGGTCCGCTCGATCACCTTGATCGCGTCGGGCCCCTTGAGGAACACGTTGACCATGTGGTGCGACTGGTCGTAGAGCACGGCGGTCTCGCGCCAGGCCTTCTGCTCGCGCCGCCAGTTGCTGAACTCGGCCGGAACCACCGGGTAGATGTAGGTGCCGAGCTGTGAGTTGCGCAGGTGCTCGACGGTGTTGCCCGACGGCATCCAGCACTTCCTGGAGATTGGAAGGTGCCAACTCTCTCTCCTTCTCTTCTATTTGTTGCATGCAGGTGCTGGCATTGTATGCAACTACAGGCCGCGTGGCTAATTAAGGATCCGTTGGACCCTCAGGCGTGCCCGCTCCGTCAAGCGCGCTCGCTCGTCAAGCCGCTGCCCACTCCGGCTCACCCATGTCATACCCCTGGAGCTCGGCCGCGCGCAGCGTGTTGCGCATCAGCATCGCGATCGTCATCGGGCCGACCCCGCCGGGAACCGGCGTGATCAGGTCGGCGACCTCAGCAACCTCGTCGAACACCACGTCGCCGCGGATGCCGTGCTCGGTGCGGTGGATGCCGACGTCGATCACGGTCGCGCCGGGGCGGACGTAGTCGGCGTCGACCAGACCGAGCACGCCGGCGGCGACGATCAGCACGTCTGCGTGGCGGCAGACACGGACGAGGTTGCGCGTTCCCTTGTGGCAGCTGGTGACGGTCGCGTCGCGCTGCAGCAGCATCTGCGCGAGCGGCCAGCCGACGAGGTTCGAGCGGCCGACGACGACCACGTCGGTGCCGACGAGCTGCACGTGGTAGGAGTCCAGCAGCTCGAGCACGCCCAGCGGAGTGCACGGGTAGAGCCCGGGCACGTGCCGCGCCAGGCGCCCGCCGCTCAGGATCGAGAGGCCGTCGACGTCCTTGTCCGGCCGGGATCAGCTCGATCAGCGGCTGCGCGTCGAGGTGCGCGGGCAGCGGCAGCTGCAGCAGGATCCCGGTGACGTCGGGGTCGGCGCCAAGGCGCACGATCAGCTCGGCGAGGCTCTCCTGCGAGATATCCGCCGAGCACGTGCTGGTGCAGGTCACGGATCCCGAGCTCGACGCAGGCACGCCGCTTCGAGCCGACATAGATCGCGGAGGCAGGATCATCGCCAACCAGGATCGTGGCCAGCCCGGGCTTGACCGGCATCTTCTCGATCGCCTGCTTGACCTCCTCCCGCACCCGCGCGGCGACCTTCGCGCCATCGATCAGTTCCGCTGCCATCCACCGCTCCTGTCAGCTGATCTGCATCACGAATGCTCGTCCTGGCAGAACGAACGCTTCTCTAGAAGACTATGGTGCGGTGACCCTGCAGGAGGATGCGGTCGGCTAGGTGCCAGATGACTGCGCGGGCGAGGACGAGGCGCTCGACGTCGGCGCCGATGCGTTCGAGTGTCGCGGCGTCGTGGCGGTGGTTGACGCGCACGACGTCCTGTTCGATGATCGGGCCCTCGTCGAGGTCCTCGGTGGCGTAGTGGGCGGTCGCGCCGATCAGCTTCACGCCGCGGTCGTGTGCGCGCTGGTAGGGGCCGGCGCCGGCGAACGCGGGCAGGAACGAGTGGTGGATGTTGATCACGGGGCAGCCGATCCGCTTGAGGAAGTCGTCGGAGAGGACCTGCATGTAGCGGGCCATGACAACCAGTTCGGCGTCGCCGGCGAGCAGATCGATCTGCGACTGCTCGGCCTCGGGCTTGGTGTCCTTGTTGACGGGGATGTGGTGGTATGGGACGCCGAAGCGCGCGACCTCTTCCTGCAGATCGGGGTGGTTGGAGACGACCGCGATGACGTCCATTTCGAGCTCGCCGCGGCGCCAGCGCCAGAGCAGGTCGAGCAGGCAGTGGTCATAGCGGGAGACGAACAATGCGACGCGCTTGCGCCGCCTGGCGTCGATCAGCCGGTAATCGAGGTCGAACACCGAGCCGATTTCCGCCAGCCGCGCGTCGAGCTTCGTCGAGCCGCTCCTCGGGATCGTCTGGGACGTAGAACTCCATGCGCAGCGAGAAGCTGCCGCCGTAGGGGTCTGAGGAGAACTGGTCGGAGGTGATGATGTTGGCTCCGATATCACGCAGCGCTTCAGACAGCGTCGCGATGATCCCCTCGCGGTCACGGCATGACACCAGCAGCCGTGCGACGTTCGATCGACTCACTTCACGGGTCCTTTGTTCTCAGAGTTGGGGGTTTGCGGGTGCGGTGGCGTTCTTGGCGTTGTGATCCTTGCCGAGGAACGTGTTGGCCCACGCGCTCGTGCCACGCAGCGCGTTGTTCTTGATCACGACCGGCCCGTCGAGGAGACCCTCCTCCTCGCCGTAGGCCTTCAGCCGCTCATAGGCCTGGGACCAGATGCACTCGCTGTCATAGACCTCACACAGACCGTCGCGGGTGCCGCCACACGGGACCGTTGCGCTGGTTCTTCGCGCACGGACCCTCCGGGCAGACGTAGGCGATGTCCGGAAGCGAGCAGTCACCGCAGTCCTTGCAGTCGAACATCGGCACCTTCGCCGCCTGCTCCACCAGGTGCGCCGCGCGCTGCACGCGCTTGGGCGAGTCCTCGAGCCGCTCATAGAACTTCGTGCCCAGCGGGAACAGCGGCGCGTCCTGCGCGAACACCGCGTTGTGCATCACCCGGCTGACCTTGTAGCGCGCCGGCACCTTCAGATCGGTGCGGCGCCTGCGCGCGGCTCTCCAGATACTCCTCGCGCTCACGACCATCAGACAGGCCCGTCTGCGGATCCCGCCCGTAGAGGTAGAACTCACCGGGGCGGTCGTAATGCAGATCCCTGGCGACCTCCACGCCAGCCGTCCCCGATCGCCGCGGCCCGATCGAGAATCTCGTCGTAGGTCCCGATCGGCATATGCCCACCGATATACGCGCCGTTGAACCCGAGGCCGCGGGCGACCGCGACCTGCTTGGACGCGAGGTCGACGAAGAACTCGCGGCCCTTGTCCTCACCGGCCCCATACCTCTCCGCCTGCGCGAGCAGCTCGTCGGAGACGACACATCCCGGGATCCGGCCCGCGTGAAACACGCGCGCGACACCGCGCGTCAGCAGATACACGTTCGCGATCATCTTCACCCGCAGCTCGCGCCCACGCACCCACCGCAAAAGCTCGTCGTCCTTGCGCGCGTTCCAGCCGAGCTGGTTGATCACGAACTGCGCGCCCGCCCGCACCTTCTTCTCAAGCTTGAAGTACTGCGGCATCACCTCACGCTCATGCAGCTTGTGATTGGTGACCACGCACCCGAGAAAGAAGTGGGTCGCAAGCAAATGCCCATCAGGCGCCCGCAGCTCCTCAACCCCCGCGTTCATATCGCCAAGCAGCTTCAGCAACCCGACCGAATCGATATCGAACACCGGCGCCGCGGTACCGGACTGACCGGCAATCGGATAATCGCCCGACAACGCAAGGACGTTGTCAAGACCCGCCGACGCCGCCTTCCAAGCACGCGACTCGATGCCGTTGCGATTCATGTCCTTACACGCGAAATGCAGGATCACCTCCTGCCCAACCTCACGCATCCGGTTCGCCAACATGTCCGGAGCGATCATCGGATTGCCACCCGGGTTATCCGTCAACGAGAGAACATCAATCCGCGGGTTCTCCGCCAACTGATGCGAGAGCTCCACAAGCGCCTGACCGCTGAGCTGCTCAAGCACACCACGACTAGTCACCAACTCGGCTGCGATCACGAACGCGTCAGGCGCGCACAACTTTTCACGCAAGGTTGCCATCACAGTCCTCTCCGGTTGCCGTCGCCCTGGCAGCTTACATTTCCACTTGCGAGATTTGCATGCAAGCTCTCCATCTGCATGCAAGAAACTGCCAATTCCGGCGAATTCCCTCGACTCAAGCGGTACGAATCGGCATGCAGGAGCGCTCCGAGCCCGCTACCATCCGCCGTCTGCGCAAATCGGCAGCAGGCTCGCTCGTTGCCGTCCTTGTGGCGACGCCCAAGGAGCGCAGAGTGAAAGCTTTTGCAACTGAAGGCGCGGACTGAAGCCGTCCGGCGCGCGGAGGAATCTGCGCAGCCTCGGCCCAGCCGCAAAAGGAGACTCGATGGACCGCATGCATCATGTTCGGCGGGGTGGATCCCTGTGACGGCCGCAGCCGAAGGCGCGACGACGCTCGAGCAGGAGATCCTCGCCCGACCGGTGGAGGAGCGCGAGGCCGTCCGCGCATTCTTCAACGCCTACCCCGCCGGCGAGGGCGCCCCGATCGCTGTCGTGATTCCGGCCTACAACGAGGAGCCCACGGTCGCAGCGGTCGTGCGCGGCATCCCGCGTGAGATCGGCGGCAAGGCCGGTCGAGGTGATCGTCGTCGTCGACGGTTCCGATGACCGCACGGCCGACGAGGCGCGCTCCGCTGGCGCGCTGGTCTGCGACGTGCCGACCAACCGCGGCCAGGGCCTGATCTTCATGCTCGGCTACTGGCTTGCCGACAAGCGCGGCGCGGAGTTCATCGCCACGACGGACGCTGACGGCCAGTACGACGAGAGCGAGTTCGACCGCGTGCTCGAGCCGATCCTGTCCGGCCGTGCAGACTTCGTCAACGGCTCCCGCCGGCTCGGCACCGAGCTGACCACCGACCCTGTCCGCCACGCCGGCGTGATCTTCTTCGGCGGGCTGATCAGTGTGCTGCTGCGCCAGCGCATCACCGACCCGGCGTCCGGTATTCGTGCGTTCAGCATCGCCGTCCCGCGTACGGTCAAGCTCGAGCAGACTCAGTACCAGACCTCGGAGCTGCTGATCGCGACAGCGATGAACGACTTCCGAGTCGTCGAGGTCGCCACCACCATGCGCGACCGCCCCGATGGCGCGACCCTGACGAAGAAGGGCCCGAACCTGCTCTACGGGATGCGCTTCGCGCGCGCGATCATGATGACCTACCTGCGCGAGCTGAAGCGCAGGCGCTCGGGTTCCAACTGATCGTCGGCAGGACTCGAGCCCGGCCTACTCGGTCGGGCTCGAGCTGAGCACCGGCTCGCGCTCGACCTCGGGCTCCTGCGTAGTCGCGGGCTCGGGTTCGTCGCCGCCCGGGCGCCCGCCGGTACCTCCGCGGCCGCCTCGGCCGCCTCGGCCCCCACGACGGTCACCCCTGAAGATCACGAACTCGTAGATCGCGAACTTCGTGAAGAACAGGATCACCGTGATCAGCACGAACGAGCCCTCCACGACGAGCAGGCGCAGGCCGTCGTGGTTCTGAATGTGAGCGTCGTGCTTGACCCAGTAGTTGGTTCGGCCCGTCGCGTATGCGGTCACCACAAGGACCATCGCGGAAACGGCCGCGTAGGAGATCATCTGCTTCTTCGGCGCGCGGCCGGTCTGCTGCCAGGCCCAACGGCGGTTCATGATCCAGTTCGGGATCGCGGCGGCGAAGAAGGCGACCACGGAGGCCACGGTCGTCTCACCTCCGTCCGCCCAGTAGACGAGCGGGAAGGCGATGACCGACAGCATGAACGCGATCACCGAGCTGAGCGCGTACTTGGTCATCTTCGCCGAGAACGGCGTGCGCGTGAGCCACTGCCACCACGGATGCTTGCGGATGAACTCCGCGAGCGTTTCCATCGAGGGCTGGTAGCGAGTCGGTAACACGGGATCAGTTTCTGGGTCTCGGCGCCGGCGCGGCCGCAGGCGCGAACCGATGCACCACAGCCAGGGCGATTGTAGCCGCGGCTTAGCTCCTCTTCAGGCTACCCGGCACGCGTCAGCTCTGCGTAGTACGCCACGGGTGCACCCCCAAACGGGCCCGCATGAGAGCATCAAGCCATGACCAAGATCGAGACCCGCCCGCTCGGGCACAGCGGCATTCAAGTATCGGTGGTCGGACTGGGCTGCAACCAGTTCGGTGGCCGCCTCGACCTCGAGGGCACACGCGCCGTGATCGACGGCGCGATCTCCTACGGCATCACCTTCCTCGACACGGCCGACCGTTACGGCAACACCAAGAGCGAGGAGTTCATCGGTGAGATCCTGAAGGGGCGGCGCGATGAGGTCGTGCTCGCCACCAAGTTCGGGATGGACCTCGGCGACGGCTGGACCGGCCCGCGCGGCGCCCCCGAGTACATCCGCCACGCCGTCGAGGGCTCGCTCCGACGTCTGCAGACCGACGTGATCGACGTGTACTGGTATCACCGCCCGGATGGCGTCACGCCGATCGGCGAGACGCTCGCGGGGCTCGACGAGCTGGTGAAGGCCGGCAAGGTCCGGGCGATCGGCGCCTCGAACTTCAGCGCCGCCCAGATCCGGGAGGCCGAGAAGGCCGCGCGCGAGCGGGGGCTCACCCGCTTCACCGCGATCCAGAACGAGTACAGCCTGCTGCACCGCGAGCCGGAGGCCGATGTCCTGCCGCTGTGCGAGCAACTGGATCTCGCCTTCATCCCGTACTACCCGCTGGCGTCCGGGCTGCTGACCGGCAAGTACCACCGCGATCAGGCGGCACCCGAGGGTGCGCGGCTTTCCGACCGCGAGCAGATCGCCACCGATGCCCAGTGGCGGGTCGTGGAGGCGCTGACCGGCTACGCAGACGAGCGCAACGTGCCGCTGACCGACGTCGCGATCGGCGCGCTGCTCGCTCAGCCCGCTGTGGCGAGTGTGATCGCGGGCGCGACCAGGCCAGAGCAGCTCGCGAGCAACGCCGCGGCGGCGAACTGGAAGCCGAGCGCCGAGGATCTCGCAAGCGCTTCGGTCACTGCTCAGCTAGCGGATTCGGTAGGCGCGGGCAAGCAGGCCCGCGCCACCACCTTCAGGGGCAGCGGTCAGGCGGCCTGGGTCAGGTCAACCGGCAGCTCGGGACCGCAAGCGCGCAGATCCTCGATCAGACGGTCGGCGGTGCCGCGCTCCCAGCGCCCGCTCTGAACGAGCACCTCGCAGAGCAACTCGGTGTCCTCGAGCGAGTCCCGGGCAGCGTCGTCGTCGAACAGGTCCGCGCAGAGGATGAGGCTGTCGGCCGTGTAACGGATGCGCTCCTGCTCGTCGGCCTGAAGCTTCGCCGGTCCAAGCTCGGCAAGCGTCTCGATCACACGTCGGTATGCGTGGGCACGTTCTGGGTTCATCCCTGCCTCCCGTCGCGAGGTTTATCAGATGATTTCGGGTCGACCGGCAGAAGCCTTTAGCCAGCTGTCCAGAGTTTGCGACGCGGTGCCTATACGGCGAGCGCCAACCGCACCCGGCGAGGCCTTGGAGCGCGTCTCTTAGTTCGACGCGGAGGTCGTCACCGCGTTGATCAGCACGGTCGACGCGTAGACCTCGCCACTGTCGGGCTCGGTGATCCAGCGGCGGGCGCCACTGACCAGGATCCGCTTGGTTCCGGGCTGCGCCGGCGCGCGGAACTCGAGCTCGGCGTCGATCTCGCTGAGCTCCTCGGGTCCATTGAGTAGCTCGTCCTCGAGCGGCTCCCAGTACGCGGCGTTGTTGATGTGATCGGCGATGTCGACGTCCGTACGCCGGAAGTTCCAGTCCGACTCGGACTCGATCTCCGCGGGTCGCGGGTGGCGCAGACGGGCGAGCACCTTGCGCCCGCCCACGCCGGCTCCATACACCTCGAGTTCGGCTTCGGTGACGGGGCTCGGGAGCCGGCGCTCGGGGTCGAGATGGACCCACAGCGCCACCGCATCGACGAGCGGCCGTGTCGTCGTCGGCCCGCTCCGCTCAACACGACCGTGGTGCGGCGCTCGGCCCACATCCGGCCGATCCCACTGCAGAACGTCCGCACCTCGCAGTGCTCGCCAAAGACCGGGAACCGAGTCACCCGGATGCGGCTGCGCCGAAGCACCCAGATCGCCACGCGCTCGAGGCCGACATCCTCCACGTCGGCAAAGGCGATGTCCTGCATCCAGCGGGCGAGCGCGTCCAGCCGGATCCTGCCGGACGGCGCGCAGTCAGCCAGTTGCGGCCTCCTGTGAATGCAGAAGACGCGTCCTTCTGGCGGCGCAGCCAGCATCGGTTCGGGTTCGTGTGCTTCTGTTATGAGCTCCACCTACACCGGAATTTAGGGAATGCACGCGGAAGTGTCAGCCATAGGACCCCAGCAGACACCACCCGGCCGCTATCGCGTCGACCTGCGCTGGGGCGACATGGACGCGCTCGGGCACGTGAGCCACGCCGAGGCCGTCAGTAGGGCAGGCGCCGGGCCGGTGTGGCGGCGGCTCAGTAGGCGCCGTCGACGACGTTGATCAGCGGCTCGCCCTTGGCGTAGCGCTCGATCTGCTCACGCGCGAGCTTGTACGCAAGGGCGGGGAAGCTCTGAACAGCGCCGGCGACATGGGGCGTCAGCAGCAGGTTGGGAGCACGCCAGAGTGGGTGGTCCGATGGCAGCGGCTCCGGATCGGTGACGTCGAGGGCGGCGTGCAGGCGGCAGGACTCGAGCTCCGCCAGAAGCGCCTCCGTGACCACGACTGGCCCTCGCGCCGCGTTGACCAGCAGCGCACCGTCGCGCATCCTCGCCAGGAACTTCTGGTCGACCATGTGGCGGGTCTCGTCGGTGAACGGCACCACGATCACGACGATGTCGGCGGTCGGCAGGAGCTCCGGCAGCTGGTCCGTGGTGAACACGCCCTCGCGCGCGTGGCGCGCGACCAGCACCGGCTCGGCGTCGAACGCGCTGACGCGCCGGGCGGTGTGTTCGCCCAGGTCGCCGGCGCCTACGATCAGCACCCGCTTGCCTGACAACTCACCCGTGACGTGTTGTGTCCACTCGCGCCGCTCCTGAGCGCGGAAAAAACCGGGGAACTCGTGCACGCTGGCGAGGATGGCGGTCATGATCCACTCGGCCACAGCGCCGCCGTGGATCCCGCGCCCATCGCACAGCGTCACCTGCTTTGGGATCCGTCCGACGAGGTCATCGACCCCGGCGCTCAGCGTTTGCACAACCTGGAGCCGTGGCATCGCCTCGGCTATCGCGGTGAACGACGAGTTGTGGAGGAGCACCAGGAACTCGGTGCGGTCGGCGTTGTCCGGCGCAGGCCCGGATCCATCCCAGATCACCACCTCGACCCCATCTGGGAGTGGGCTCGCCAGGCTCAGCGCCTGCTGACTCGGGAGGCAGACCGTGACCACAGCTCGATCCTAGCCGGGTCCTCGCTATGCGTCAGCTGCTGGTGGGCTGCGGCTCCGCCGCGACAGCGCGACCGCCGCGCAGGACATCGCCCGCACTCGGGTGCATACGCAACGCCTCGGCGGCAGCGAGCAGCGTCAGGCAGGCGATCAGGATGAAGGCGACGGTGTATGCCGAGTGGACGCTCGCGGCGCCCCCGAACAGGCTGCTGATCGGGCCGCCGACGCGCAGCGCGATCGCGCCCACGGCGACGCCCCAGCTCGCACTCAGTTGCTGGACGGTGACCACCAGCGTGTTGGCGTGGCGCATCTCGCCCTTGGGAATGTCGCTGAAGCTCACAGTGGAGTAGCCGGTGGCACCGATCGAGCGGCCGGCGCCGTTCAGCAGCAGGATCAGCGCGAGCACCACAACAGGCGTCGATGTCCCGGCGATCCCGAGCAGCACGAACGACAGCCCGAGCGCGGTAGTTGCGCCGGCCAGCACCCTGCGGAAGCCGAGACGCGAGTACAGGTAGGTAGTCGCGGGCTTGACAGCGATGTTGCCGACGAAGATGAACAGCACGATCGAACCGGCCTTGACGGCGCTCCAGTGAAACACCTCCTCGAACAGCAGCGGCGCCAGGAATGGCGCGGCATTCATCGCTGTGAAGTGGAAGGCCGACCCGGTCAGCGCGGAGCGGAAGCTGTGGATGCGCGTGAGGCGTAGGTCGACCAGCGGCACCCGCACCCGCATGAGGTGCAGCACTGCGGCGATCAGACAGACCACCGCCGGGACGCCGATGCCGACCGTGAGCGCCCAGTCCGTGGGAGCGCTCGAGAGCAGGTGCGCTGTGAACGTGAGCCCACCGAGCCCGATGCTCGTGAGCAGCAGGCCGACCACGTCGAGCCGGCCAGGCTCGGCCAGAGGCTGCGGATGCACGAGTCGCACGGCCACCGACAGCGCAAGCACCCCGAGCGGCAGGTTGATCAAAAACAGCCAGTGCCACCCGGCGTAGGTCGTGATCAGGCCGCCGGCGAGCGGTGCCAGGACGGGAGCGACAAGGCCGGGCCAGACCAGCAGGGCCGTCAGCCGCATGATCTTCGCGGGCTCCGCGGGCGACAGCACCAGCAATCTGCCAACCGGCACCATCATCGCCGCTCCCACCGCCTGGAGCACCCGCATCCCCACGAGCTCCGGAAAGCTCGTCGAGGCGGCGCAGCCGACCGATGCGAGCGTGAACAGCGTGATCGCCGCCAGGAACGTGGGCCTGCCGCCGAACCGCGCTGCCATCCACGCGCTCAACGGGATCAGCACCGCGAGCGTCACCAGGTAGGCGGTCATCACCAGCGCGATGCTCCCGACCGGCACATCCAGCGCCCGGGCGATTTTCGACGCCGACGTCGTCACGATCGTGCCGTCGAGCATCTCCATGAACAGGCAGCCTGCAACCAGCAGCGCGACGTTGCGCTGAGCGCGATCGATTCTGGGGCTCTCCGGCACGACCCTGTACAGAACCAGATCGCGGTTCCCTACCGGCGGTTCGGTTCTCTACCGACGGTCGCTACCGGCTCAACGCCGCTTCAGGGCCCGGCGGGTGGCCGCCTCCTGGCGGAAGAAGAGCCGGTTGGCGATGTTCGCGTAACGGTCGAAGTTCTCGCGGCGAAATACGATCGGCGCGTTCGGCTCCCATGGGTCCTTCACGAGCAGGGCACCGCCGAGAATCCGACCCGTCAGCCAGGTCACGCCATTCAGGCCGTCGGCGACCAGATGCAGCCGCACTCGCGATCCGGTCACGGTGCCCGTGAACTGAACCGTGGCCTCCTCGCTGTTCGGGGTCGTCTGGCCCGGCAGCTCAGCGGGCACGATCAGATCCTGGGTTATGTTCCCGCCGATCTCACCGCTCCCAGGTAGCCACAGGATGTTGTACGCCGCGTTGCCGGCGGCGCCGACCAAGACGCCCGAATGGCCCAGTGAGCCCAGCGTCGTCAGGTGGCTCCCGTGGATGGTGGCGAGTGTCCCGGTGCTGGCCGGCACACCAGCGGAACCGCTGTGCTTGAGCGCCCAGATGGCGACATCGCCACCGGCAGCCAGCAGCAGGGCAACCGCCAGGCCCAACGCGGCCCTGCGGTCAAGACTCCTCCGAATCCTGGATGTCGGCTCCGCCATCCGCGCGATCCTAAGTGGATCGCCCTGGCACCTGCAAGCTCGGACCGGCACCTGCAACCCGCAGAAAACGGGGACCGCGATCAGCCGCGGCGCATGAGGCGACCGACGGCGGCCATCATCTCATCGGTCTTGGCCGGACGGTCGTCGTCGCCGGCCGCGAGCATGCAGTGGTGCGCGTGGTCGTCGAGGAGACCGAGAGCGACCTTGTCCAGCGCGGCCTGCGCGGCTGAAATCTGAGTCAGGACGTCGATGCAGTAGCGGTCGTCCTGCACCATGCCTTCGATCCCGCGGATCTGTCCTTCAATGCGCTTCAGGCGCGCCAGCAGCTGCTCTTTGGTGGCGGTGTATCCGCGGGTTGGGACGTCAGCCATGCGAGAAATCGTAGCGCTTGCGGCGGCATACACCTACCCCCTAGGGGTATTTGGTACGGTGTTCCCATGGATGTGCTTGACGTTCTCTGGCACGGTCTGCGTGATTCATTCCTGATGGCGTGGGCGGTCTGGTGGGCGCTCGTGCTCGGCTTCGCGATCTCGGCGATCGTCCAGGCCTGGGTGCCGCGCCAGCGGATCGAGGCTCTGATGAGCGGATCGGGCGCCCGCCCCGTCGCATGGGCAACGGGCCTGGGGGCCGCCTCGTCCTCGTGCTCATATGCCGCGGTCGCGATCGGCAAGTCGTTGCTGCAGAAGGGCGCGAGTGCCGCGTCCACCTTGGCGTTTCAGTTCGCCTCGACGAACCTCGTCTGGGAGTTGGGGTTGGTTCTGTGGGTGCTGCTCGGCTGGCAGTTCACGCTCGCCGAATATCTAGGCGGCCTGGTGATGATCCTGCTGATGACGGTGCTGTTGCGCCTGTTCGTAAGCCGCGCACTCGAGCAACACGCGCGCGAGCATGCCCAGCAGGCCGACACCGGCCACCAGCACCACACAGCGTCGGAGCAGCTGCCTTGGCGCGAGCGCCTGACATCCGCGCGTGCCTGGTCGGACGTCGCGCACAACTTCCGTGGCGACTGGCAGATGCTGTGGAAGGAGATCACGATCGGCTTCCTGCTCGCCGGCTTCATCGCGCAGCTCGGAAACGGCTTCTTCGAGCACCTCTTCATCCGCAACGCGCCCGCGCCTCTGCCCACTATCGAGAACGTGCTGGTGGCCCGATCATCGCGGTCCTGAGCTTCGTCTGCTCGGTCGGCAACGTTCCCCTCGCTGCGGTCCTCTGGTCCGGCGGCATCAGCTTCGCTGGCGTGCTCGCGTTCCTGTTCGCCGACCTGATCGTTCTCCCGATCATCGCGATCTACCGCAAGTACTACGGCAGGGCCTTCGCCATCCGGATCACCGCTCTGATGTTCGTGACGATGGCCATGGCCGCACTCTTGGTCGCCGGCCTCTTCAGTGTTCTCGGGCTGACTCCATCCGGGCCGCGACCGACACGCGCCGACATCTTCAGCGAAATCCAGCTCAACTACAAGCTTGGCCTGAACGTCCTCGGACTCGCGATATTCGCAGCGATGTTCTGGCTGACCGCGCGGCGCGGCGCCACCGATCCCGTGTGCGGCATGAAGGTCGACCGCGCCAAGGCCCTCACCACCGAGCACGCCGGGAGGTCCTACTACTTCTGCTCGCAGCACTGCCTGCACTCATTTCAGGCCGCGCCGGAGAGCTACGCCACCGTCGGTGATCCCGCTGCGCACCCGCGGCACGAACACGCGCACCATTGAGGTGGCCATGACCCAGCGCGCTGAGCATGTCGCAGCCGCGGCCTATCAGCAGATCGAGCAGCTCCTCAGTTTCGTCAAAGACCAAACCCCTGAGACGCTGAAGCGACCGTGTCCGGGTCGCCAGAAGCTGGGGGACGGCAGCCTTGGTGCGTTCCTGTCTCATATGACGGACAACTACCAACGCATCGCTGACTTCGCTGCGGGTCACGGACAGCAGGTCCCAGGTCACGACCCGCTCGCAGGAGCCCACAAGATGCCGCGCTTCCTGAAAGCGCTCGGACACCGCCGGCCCGATCACGCCGGCGCCTACTCGGCCGGCTCAGCCGATCCGCAGGAGATCGCCACCCGGCTCATCGTCGCTCGCGGTTTGCTGACACAGATCAGCGCGCTCACCGAGCAACAGCTCGACACGGTCCCCGCCGAAGGCAGCTTCCGTTTCTGTGACGGCAAGCGCAATCTGGAAGAAGTGCTCCGCGCTCTGCTCAAGCATCAGACCGCCAGATCGACGGGCTCGGCACGAACACCCTCTGAGTTGTTCAGGGTTTGATTTCCTCTCGGAACGCCTGGGGTCGAGAGGTTCGTTCCGATTCGTTGCGAGCAGTCGAAGATACCCGGCCGCATCATCCCAGTGGGGTGATGCGAGCGGGGCGCCGCGCGCATACGGTCGTGCAACGGCGCCATGTGGGCGCTAGCGAGGGAAGGAGCGAGGTCATGACCGATGTCAGCGAAACCCTGAGGCGCCCCAAGTCAGACGGCGCGTCCGAATCCAAGCTGCAGGCGGTGCCGCACTTCACGGTTGCCGAGCGGGCAGCAAGGGGTAAGGCAGAGCGGGCGGAGGTGCCGCGGGCGGCCCACGCTGATTGGGATCCACCGTCGAATCGCCGCGATCCGGTCGACCAGTCTCGAGGAGCAGGCCCGGTCGCGCGTGCCGGAGCTTGTGCCGATCCGCTACGGGCGGATGCTCAGCTCTGCGTTTGCGTTCTTTCGCGGCGGCGCGTACTTGATGGCGTCGGACCTCTCTGTGATGCCCCGCACGGGCTTGCATGCCCAGCTCTGCGGTGACGCGCATCTATCGAATTTCGGGAGCTTCGCTGCACCCGATCGGACCATCATCTTCAGCGTCAACGATTTCGATGAGACGTTGCCGGGCCCGTTTGAGTGGGACGTGAAGCGGCTGGCGGCGAGCTTCGAAGTCGCAGGGAGGGAGCGGGGGTTCGACGATTTGACCCGCCGCACGGCCGTGCAGGTGACGGTGCGCCGCTACCGCGAAGCGATGGCGAGCTTCGCGGCGATGCGCGACATCGACCTGTGGCATGTGCGCCTGAATGTTGACGATATCCACACGCGCTGGGCAGATGAGGTATCGGCCAAGGAGCTTAAGGAGTTGGACCGCGACATCGCCAGCACACACGCGAAGGACAACCTCCGCGCGTTCGCCAAGCTCACCTACCTCGTCGACGGTGAGCCGCGCATCATCCGCGACCCGCCGCTGATCGTCCCGATCGAGGACATCCTGCCCGAACAAGATCACCTCGGCCTGGTGGAGACGATGCAACAGTTCATCCGCTCATACCGGGAAACGCTGCCGCACGACCGGCGCAAGCTGCTCGAGCGTTACCGATACATTCACGCCGCCCGCAAAGTCGTCGGGGTCGGCAGCGTCGGTACGCGCGCCTGGATTCTCTTCATGCTCGGCCGAGACCAGGACGATCCGCTCTTTCTCCAGTTCAAGGAGGCGCAGGCTTCGGTGCTTGAGCCGTTCCTGGGCAAGAGCGAGTTCGCGCAGCATGGGCAACGGGTCGTCGAGGGTCAGCGGATGATGCAGGCGTCGACCGACATTCTGCTGGGCTGGGAGCGTGCGCTCGGCGAGGACGGGCTCGAGCACGATTACTACATCCGCCAGTTGTGGGACGCGAAAACCTCAGCTCCGGTCGAAACCATGCCGCCGCATCTCTTCGAGGTATACGGCGAGCTGTGCGGTTGGACGCTGGCCAAGGCCCATGCACGGTCGGGCGACGCGATCGCGATCAGCTCCTATCTCGGCAAGGGTGACGTTTTCGACCGGGCGATGGTGTCGTTTGCCGAGGCGTACGCCGATCAGAACGAGCTCGATTACAAGACGGTGCAGGATGCGGTCTCGTCGGGCCGGATCAGCGCTGAGCTGGGCTACTGACGGCATGCCGAAGCCCGAGATGGCCCCGCCCGCCGCTGCGCGAGGGCATGCAACCGCCTGCTAGGGGTCGATCGTTGTGAGGGGGCTCCTCAACAGCGTGTCGACCCCTTGGCTCCTGCTCGCCGCAGTGGTCATCAGTCTCGCCGTCGTGATGCTGGCGGTCCTGCTGGTCCGTCGCCTTGTGCCGGCGACGCGCGAGGGTTTCCACGCCGAGATTTCCGCTCCGATGCTCGGCGTCGTGGCGGCCCTGTTCGGCCTGTTCCTCGCGTTCGTCATCATCATCGCCTACCAGAACTTTCTCAGCGCGGGTACCAACGTGAGTCAAGAGACAGACTCGCTCTCATCGATTGTGAGGGACAGCACGTCGTTCCCCGAACCGGGCGGCACTAACGTTCGCGTCGCCGTCGGTATCTACGCGAGAGCGGTGGCCCACGACGAGTGGCCGCTGATGCGCGACGGCAAGCAGAGCCCCGAGGCCGAGAAAGCACTCAACAACATCTTCGGGGCATTCCTGACGGTCAAGCCCACCTCGCCACAGGCGAAGTCTTTCTACAACGACGCGGTAACGCAGCTGAATGACGCCAGTGCCGCCCGTGAGGATCGGATCGACTCGGTCACTGGCGGCATCCCGGAGTAATCATCATTCTGCTGCTGTTCAGCACCTTCGTGATCATTGCGTACGCTGTGTTCGTCGGATCGCCAAACTTTTGGTTTCACCTGCTTGGCCCAGCTGCGATCGCCGTTGTCGTAGCCGTATCGATCGTGGTCCTCTTCGACCTCAGCTACCCCTTCTCAGGCGGCGTCACGATCAGTAAGTCTGGCTTCACGACCGGAGAGTTGTCACCCGACCTAACAGCGGCACAGCCCGCAAACGGCTAGAACCCAGTCGTACGTCGCGCAATGGAGCGCGGATCCGCCAGACGTTCGCGACCAGCTGGCGATTCCCAGGGTTGCCAGCCGGATCTTTAGTGATGGGCGGTGAGGGGCTCGAACCCCCGACATCCTGCGTGTAAAGCAGGCGCTCTACCAACTGAGCTAACCGCCCGAGTGCTGCGGCGTGCAAGTGTAGGTCGCCAGGAAGGTATCTAGGTAGGCTCCGGTGCTTGCGGGCATGCTTCGCGAGCGCGCCGCGCAGCGACAACACGACCAGGCCACCAAACTTGCAGATCGGAGCGGACCATGAGTGACACCAGCGACGCGCAAAGCACGGCCAACGCGGGCAGAGCTCGCGCCACGATCGGCGTGACCGGTCTGGCGACGATGGGACGCAACCTTGCCAGGAACCTCGCGCGCAACGGGTACACAGTGGCGCTGCACAACCGCAGCCAGGCCAAGGTCGACGCGCTCGTCAGCGACTTCGGCCACGAGGGAGACTTTGTCCCGTCCTCCTCAATCGAGGAGTTCGTCTCAAGCCTCGAGTCGCCGCGAGCGATCATCATCATGGTCAAGGCCGGGGCGCCGACCGACGCGGTCATCGACGAGTTGGTTCCGCTGCTGGATGAGGGCGACATCGTGATCGACGCCGGCAACGCACATTTCGCCGACACCGCCCGCCGGGAAAAGGCGCTCCGCGAGCGCGGTCTGAACTTCGTCGGCACCGGAGTCTCCGGCGGTGAGGAGGGCGCGCTGCTCGGGCCCAGCATCATGCCCGGCGGAAGCGACGCGTCCTACGAGAAGCTGGGGCCGATCTTCGAGCGCATCTCCGCGCACGTCGATGGCGAGCCGTGCTGCATGCACGTGGGCCCGGGCGCGGCAGGACATTTCGTGAAGATGGTCCACAACGGCATCGAGTACGCGGACATGCAGCTGATTGCCGAGGCCTACGACCTGATGCGTGAGATCGCCGGAGCCACACCGGAGCAACTGGCAGACGTCTTCGGTGAGTGGAACAAGGGCGAGCTCGAGTCGTTCCTGATCGAGCTCACCATGCAGGTACTCGCGCATACAGACGCCGAGACCGGCCAACCGTTTGTCGACATCGTCCAGGACCAAGCCGAGCAGAAGGGCACGGGGCGCTGGACGGTGCAGAGTGCGCTGGATCTGGGCGTTCCCGTGACGGGCATCGCCGAGGCGACATTTGCCCGTTCGCTGTCAGGGCACGCCGAGCAGAGATCGATCGTCCGGCGACACGTTCGGCGGTGACATCAATCCCCAGCACGTCGACACCAGCGAGTTCATCGAGGACGTCCGCAAGGCGCTCTACGCCTCGAAGATCGTGGCCTACGCGCAGGGCTTCGACCAGATCAGATCTGCCTCCGAAGAGAACGACTGGGAAATCGACCTCGGACGGGTCGCGACGATCTGGCGCGGTGGATGCATCATCCGCGCCCGGTTCCTGAACCGGATCCGCGAGGCCTACGACGAGCAGCCCGACCTGCCAACGCTGCTCGCCGCGCCGTATTTCGCAGACGCCATCAAGGAATGCCTCGAGCTCGTGGCGCCGCGTCGTCGCCACGGCGGCCAGCGCCGGTGTGCCGGCACCGGCATTCTCCTCGTCGCTTGCCTACTTCGACGCACTACGCCGCGAGCACCTGCCGGCCTCACTCATTCAGGGACTGCGTGACAACTTCGGTGCCCATACCTACCGACGGACCGACAAGGAGGGCAGCTTCCATACGCTTTGGGCGGAGGCGACGCAGCAGGAGGTTGTGGCCGCCGGCGGATGAGACCACCGGCGGACGGGTGAGAGTTACTTGTCCTTCTCCGCGTGGCCACCGAACTGCTTGCGCATCGCCGAGAGCAGCTTGTCGGCGTACACGTCCTGCCCGCGTGAGCTGAACCGCGTGAACAGCGCAGCACTTAGCGTGTAGGCCGGGACCGCCTCGTCGATCGCGGCATCAACCGTCCAGCGACCCTCGCCCGAGTCCGAGACCCGTCCGTGGAACTCCTCCAGCTCGGGGGACTCCACGAGCGCCGTCGCGGTCAGGTCGAGCAGCCACGAGGCAACGACGCTTCCGCGGCGCCAGACCTCGGTGATCGCGGTGATATCGAGGTCGTAGGCGTAGTTGCGCTCGGCGCCCGGGACCGGCGCGGTCTCCGCGTCGTGGACCTGCTGCTGCTTGCCGAAGTTCGCGTGGTGCAGGATGTTCAGGCCCTCGGCGTAGGCCGCCATCAGCCCGTACTCGATGCCGTTGTGGACCATCTTCACGAAGTGCCCGGCGCCGGCGGGGCCGCAGTGGTAGTAGCCGTACTCCTCCGGCAGCGGCTCGCCCGTCCGTCCCGGCGTGCGTTCGATCATGCCGACGCCCGGCGCGAGCGACTTGAAGATCGGGTCCAGCATCGCGACGGCCTCGTCTGCGCCGCCGATCATCAGGCAGTACCCGCGTTCGAGCCCGTAGACGCCCCCGCTGGTGCCGACGTCGACGTAATGGATCCCGCGCGGCTCGAGGTGCTCGGCCCGCGAGATGTCGTCGCGGTAATAGCTGTTTCCGCCGTCGATCAGGACATCCTTGGCGCCGATGAGCTCAGCCAGCTTGAAGATCGTGTCCTCGGTGAAGGCGGCCGGCACCATCGTCCAGATCGCCCGCGGAGGCGTGAGCTTGGAGACCATGTCCTCCAGCGAGGTCGCGCCTGTGGCGCCGGTCTCCTGAGCCAGCGAAGTCACGGCGTCGGGCGACACGTCGTACACGACAAGCTCGTGCCCATCGCGAACCAGACGGCGCACCATGTTGGCGCCCATGCGCCCGAGTCCGACCATTCCCAGCTGCATGCTTACGCCTCCTCGGTGTCTTTGTTGATCGCCAGCTTATTCATCGCGTCCCAGACTGGCGGCATGCTTACCGATCAGCTCCTGGATCGAGCCGCTGCCCGAGTCCCAGGTGCGCCGCGCGAGCTCTAGGTTTACCGCCCGCGGCCATCCCGGGCCGCCGTAGATGAAGCCGGTGTATGCCTGCACCAGCGTCGCGCCGGCGAGCACGCGCTCCCAGACATCGTCGGTGGTCGAAACGCCGCCAACCGAGATCAGCACAAGCCGATCCCCGACATGCGCGCGCAGCCGCCGCAGCACCTCGAGCGAGCGCGCCCGCAGCGGCGCTCCGGACACCCCGCCGCCCTCCGGCCAGGCGAGTCTGGAGACCTCTTCGGGCGGTGTGAGCAGGCCGTCGCGCCGCACGGTCGTGTTGGTTGCGACGATCCCGGCGAGCCCCAGTTCGAGGGCCATCTCCGCGACCGCGTCGACGTCCTCGTCGCTCAGGTCCGGGCTGATCTTCACCAACAGCGGCTTGTCGCCGACTACCTGCTGCACTGCCTCGACCAGCGGACGCAGCCTCGCAACCGACTCGAGGTCACGCAACCCGGGCGTGTTGGGCGAGCTGACATTGAGCACGAGATAGTCCGCGTACGGCGCGACGGTCCGCGCCGCCTGCGCGTAATCCTCGCCGGCCCGCTCCAACGGCGTGTCCCGGTTCTTGCCGACATTGGCGCCCACGACGGTCGGTGACCGCCGACGAGCGAGGCGCCTCGCCGCTGCTTCGGCGCCTTTGTTGGGAAAGCCCATGCGGTTCAGCAGAGCGTGGTCGCCGGTCATGCGCGCGAGGATCGGCTGCGGATTGGCTTCCTGAGGCCGCGGAGTGATCGTGCCGACCTCCACGAAGCCGAAGCCGAGCGCACCCAGACCCTCGAAATGCTCGGCGTCCTTGTCGAGCCCGGCGGCGACCCCCAGCGGAGACGGAAAGTTGATCCCGAGCGCGCTGACGCGGATCAGCTCATCGTCAAGGTGAGTGAGCCGCCGCAACCACTTACGCGGGCGGGGACGGCCACTGACGGCATCGAGCAACGTGAAGGCAGCCGTGTGAGCGCGCTCTGGGGGGATCCGACTCAGAACCTGATCGAACAGCGCCCCATACATGCTGATCAGCGGCCCGGCCCGACTCTCAGAAGGCGCGCGCACTTGGCGACAACCAGGAAGCGTTCACAGATCCCGCGGCCAAGCGCGTTCCAGTTTGCAATCAGATCCTCGGTCTCCTTTGCGATCGCCACGGGATCGATCCCCTCCGCGACCGCGTCCTCGTCGTCGGTGTAGTTGTCGAGCCAGTGCTGGAAGTCCGCGGCCGTCACCTCGGCGTGGAACTGGATGCCCCAGACCAGATTGCCGATGCGATACGCCTGGAGGCAGTTATCCCCCCGCGCGAGCTCGATCCCGCGTGAAGGCAGCGCGACGGTGTAGCTGTGCCATTCGAGTGCGAGGAAGGATCGCCCTGCCAGCCCGAGCACCGGATCATCAACGCCCGCAGGCGTCAGCCTGACCTGATGCCAGCCGATCTCCGGCCGGGGCATCCGCTGCGAGCGCGCGCCGTCGGCCTCCGCGATCAATTCGGCGCCAAGGCAGACGCCGAGCAGTGGCACCCGCGCCGCCAGTGCGTCGGATAGGAATCGTTTCTCCGCCGACAGCCACGGGTGGCGGTCCTCATGATGCGGATGGGCCGCGCCCCCGAAGCTCAGGATCGCACCATAGGCGCCCGCCGGCGCCGGAGGCTCGGGCTGCTCGGGGGGAATCCAGGTGTCGATCTCTGCTGCGGCAGCGGAGAGCACATCCCCGAAGACCCCTGGACCGGCGTCCTCGTCGTGGACGATTAGCAAGACGCGCATCGGAGGGCGACGATACGACAAACCACCGGGCCGCGCGTCCCGTGCAGCTTTCGCATAAGTCACAAGAAATTCACCGCTGCCGCTTGCAATTCCGCGCGCGGTTGTTTATTTTGGTCACCAGGCAATCAAACCGCCAGAGGTTTTTCGATGAACACCAGCACAAACCACAAGCTCAACGTGAATGTCCCCGCCGGGATCGTCCGTGGCGCGCGTGCTGCTGCTCTGCTGCAGATGGACGATGCCGCGGACTTCACCGATGGATCCCTCGCTGTGAGGTGGATGCGCTGAAACCAGCGCAGAATAAGCCGAAACAGCGAGGGCGGACCCCATCGGGGCCGCCCTTTTTTATTGCCCTGATGGGGCCCGGGACATGGAAGCAATGAGTACGCCCATGCCGACCGACAAGGCCCAATGAGCTAACCCCGCAAGCCCAAGCAGTAACCAAAGCAGTGCAATCGAGCTCGCCCAGGCGTGTCAGTGTGACACGCCCTAAAGCGAGTAAGTCACTGCTGCCATTTCACACACATACTCAATGAGAGGACACGCGATGTTGACTCGCACACAGGTGGCGAGCGTCCTGCCCAGAGGTGGGCGGCTGCGCGCTGCCCTGCCGAGCTGGAGACTGCTCGCCCTGCGTCTGACCGAGGCCTGGCAGCGGTCGCTGATGATGCAGGAGCGCGCCGACGCGGCTCGCGCCCGCTCCACCGAGCGCCACGGAAACGGTCACCGGTAATGATCGAGCAGGCATCAGGACTAGGCAGCACGGCGCTCGAGGCGATAACCGACCTCGAGCGCCGTGTGCTCGCCGCCGACGGAGGCCGGCTGAAGCTCGAATGGGGGGTGTTGCGTAACCGTGCTGCTGACGAGGTCCGCGACCTGCTGTGGTGGGAGGACGGGCAGCTGCTCGGATTCCTCGGTATCTACGGCTTCAGGCCGCGCCGGTTCGAGGTCACGGGAATGGTCGCTCCTGAGGCTCGGCGCCGCGGTATCGGTCGGGCGCTGTTCGCCGCGGCGCTGCCGATTCTGGAGGCTGGCGGCGGCGGGCAGCTTTTGCTGGTCGTGCCACGGCCGTCGCTCGCCGGCGGCGAGCTCGCCCGCTCATTGGGCATGACCTATGAGCACTCCGAGCACGCGCTCACTCTTCCCGCGCGTCCCACCGCAGTCCCCGCCGATCGCGAGCTGACGTTGAGGCAGGCCAACACCGCCGACCTTTCCGTGCTCTCGCGCCTGTACGAGGACGGCTTCGGCGATGGCGAGGTCGAGGAGAGCCGGCTCAACAGCGAGCGCTCGCGCACGATGATGATCATGCACGGGAGCGAAGCCGTCGGGACGATCGCACTCGCGCATGAAGGAGCGCGCGGCGCCATCTACGGCTTCGTCGTGGAATCCAGCCGCCGCGGCCGCGGGATCGGGCGCCAGGCGCTGCGCAGCGCCTGCCATGAGCTCTTCGACGCGGGCGCTGATCATGTCGACCTGGAGGTCGAGGTTGACAACGAGGGCGCGCTCGGGCTTTACACCAAGGTGGGATTCGAGCCCGTAGCGACCGACGACTACTACGAGCTGATCCTCAGCGATCAAGCGGCGTGAGCCGCCTCGTTCGGTTCAGCCCGGGTCGCTCGGATTCCAGTCGACGGCCGACATCCTCGCGAGCGCGAGGATCAACGACTGCGTGCCATCGCGACCGCCGCCCTGTGCGCGCAGCGCCAGGTACAGCTCGTGGGCGAGCGCGAGCCCCGGTAGCGCGAGGTTCATGCGCCGCGCCTCATTCAGCGTGATCTCCATGTCCTTGATGAAGTGCTCCACCATAAAGCCGGGGGCGAAGTCACCCTTCAGCATGCGCGGCGCATAGTTGCTGAGCGACCACGAACCCGCAGCGCCACCGCCGACCGCCTCCAGCACCTTCTCGAGATCGAGGCCGGCGCGGTAGGCGTAGAGCAACGCCTCGCACACGCCGATCATCCCGGTTGCGATCAGCGTCTGGTTGACCATCTTGGTGTGCTGGCCCGCACCGGCCGGACCCTGATGGCTGATCGTCTTGCCCATCACCTCGAACAGTGGTCGCACCGCCTCGACCGTCCCGGCCTCACCGCCGACCATGATCGAGAGGGTCGCATTGCGGGCGCCGACATCGCCACCGGAGACGGGCGCATCGACGCTGCCGACGTCCTTCTCCTCAGCTGTCCGGAAGATCTCCTCGGCCAGCGACGGCTCGCTGGTACTCATGTCTACGACCACCGAGCCGCTAGCCGCACCGGCCAAAACGCCGTTCTCGCCAAGGATCACCTCGCGCACGTCAGCGGGATAGCCGACCATCGTGAGGATCACGCCGGAGCTCTCCGCTACGGCAGCCGGGGTGTCGGCCCACGCCGCGCCCTTGTCGAGCAGCCGCTGCGCGCGCTCGCGCGTGCGCGAGTAGACCGTCATCTGATACCCGGCGTCGATCAGGTGGCCGCACATCGATGCGCCCATCACGCCCGTGCCGATCCACCCGATCCGTGTTGATGTGTCACTGAGGCTCAAGCTCAGCTCACCTCCTCAGCTGCTGTTTGATGACCTTGCCCAATGCGTTGCGAGGCAACTCGCCGACGAAGCGAACCTCGCGCGGACGCTTGTACGGTGCCAGTTCCGCCGTGACATGGTCGATCAGTTGCTGTTCGAGCCCGGGCTGGCGTCCATCGGCGACGACCCAGGCGACGATCCGCTCACCCAGATCGGCATCCGGCTCGCCGGTTACGGCGACCTCGAGCACGCCCGGGTGGTCGAGCAGCGAGCCTTCGACCTCGCCGGCGCCGACCTTGTAGCCGCCGGTCTTGATCAGATCTGTCGCGCGGCGGCCGACGATCCGCCAATAGCCGTCTGGGTCACGAGTGGCGAGGTCTCCTGTGTGAAACCAGCCGTCGCGCATCGCTTCGGCAGTCGCATCCGGCCGGTTCAGATACTCGGTGAACAGGTTCGGTCCGCGCACCGCAATCTCGCCGATCGTCTCGCTGTCCGCCGCGTCGAGGTCGCGGCCGTCGTCGTCGACCAAGCGGACCTCGACGCCAGGCAGCGGAACCCCGACGCGCCCAGGCCGGCGTGCCCCGTCGACGCGCACGGCGAGGTTCATCAACGTCTCTGTCATGCCGTACCGCTCGATGATCTCCTGCCCAGTCACGCGGCGGATGCGCTCGAACTCCGGAGCCGGCAGCGCAGCTGAGCCCGAGACCAGCACGCGCGCGCCCGCCAGCGCCTGCGCGACCTCCGGAGCGCGCTCGGCCGCGCGCCCGAGGCGGTGGTACATCGTCGGCACCCCGAACAACATCGTGCCGCCGCTACGAAGCGCCGCAGCCGCACCGTCCGGGGTGAACCCGCCGAGGTGGCGAAGCGCGCCACCTTGGCGCAGAGGACCGAACAGTCCGAGCACCAGGCCATGAACATGAAAGAGCGGAAGCCCGTGAACGACCACGTCATCCGCGGTCCAGTCCCAGGCCTCAGCGAGTGCATCGAGGTTCGAGGCGATCGCCCGCCGCGACAGAACGGCGCCCTTGGGCCGTCCCGTGGTCCCGGACGTGTAGACGATCAGCGCCGGATCCTCGTCGCTGGTCGCGGTCGGCGGCAGTTCTGCGCTGCGTGCGGAGAGATCGACGCGGAATCGCCGAGGAACCCAGTCGAGCGCGGGCAGGGCCTGCTCCGGAACACCGATCATCGCGTCGGGCCGGCTGTCCGCGAGGACATGCTCAAGCTCGGCACGGCCGAGCCTCGGGTTAATCGGTACAAGAGGGATCCCCGCGCAGACCGCGGCCACCGCTGCCACGCAGAACTCGAGCGACGGCTCCGCCCAGACCCCGACGCGCTGCGCCCCGACGATGCTCGCTGCGAGCGCCGCAGCCGCCTCGCGCAGCTCACCGTATGAGAGCCCCGAACCGGCCACAGCGACGGCCTGCGCGCCGTCGAGTTCTGTGGTGAGTCCGGTCAGCATGAGGTGGATGATCCCATTCGACCGCCAATTTTCAGATGAGATTGACCCGGCGTTAAGCGCCGGTTATCGCGCCTCAAGAAACGCGCGATCACGTCGATACGTAACTCGTGCCCAGTTATGTATCGCGCCTAGGCCGGGGGGTCGGCCTGGTAAGCGCTCTTCTCACCTGCCTGATTCTGCTCGTCAGCGGCGGCGCTTCCCGCGCGCGCGCAGCTGGAATCCTGCCGACGGAAGCACCCGTCCACGCGGCGTTCCTCGGAGACTCATACACCTTTGGCATCGGTGCCACCCAGCCGACCGATGGCTACGCCTACCTGGTCTCGAGGGCCGAGGACTGGACGTCGCGTGTGGTCGGCCTGCCCGGCAGCGGCTACGTGCGTGTAGCGACCCGCGACGACAAGAACATCGCCGCCGGACTGTCGGCCGTCATCGCCGCGCAGCCGCAGGTCGTGATCGTGGCGTCGGGCCATAACGACGCCATGCCCAACGTCGATTACAAGGAGACCGAGGCCGCCGCCCTGAGAGATCTGCGTGAGTTGCGCACCGCGCTTCCCAACGCGACGATCGTCGTGGTCGGCCCCATCTGGCTGAATGGCTATCCGGACAAGAAGGCCCTGTACGTCCGCAACGCGATCCACATGGCGCAGCAGCGGATCCCAGGGACGTTGTGGATCGATCCGATCACCCAGCACTGGTTCACCGGCTCGTACACCAAGCGGACCGGCGATGACGCGACGATGATCAACTTCGCCGCGGGCCATCCGAATAACCTCGGCTACGAGCACGTCGCAAAGCTGCTCGAGGCCAACCTGGAGACGCTCGGCGTGCATTAGCGCCGTCAGTCGGAGATTCGCTAGTGCCACGCTTAGGTTGGGGCTTACGATGGTCGCGGGGAATCGATCGCGTGTCTGGACGAGACGGAGCAATCAAGTCATGAGCAGGAAGCGGTTTGTGGCCGTGGCAGTTGCTGGGGTGCTGCTTGTGGTGTGTGGCGTCATGGCCGCGGCCGTGACCGCCACCGGTACGGGAACTCCTCGTGATGCGCGCTATTACGTCGCGCTGGGCGACTCGCTCTCAACCGGCTTTCAGCCGACGCTCTCAGGAGATGGGATCGAGACCCACTCGGGTTACGTCAACGACATCTACCGGGCCGAGCATCGCTACGAGCACCACCTGGAGCTGGTTGACTTCGGCTGTCCCGGGGACACGACGACGAGCCTGCTGACCGGGATCGGCAACTACCCGTTGGCCCGGCGGCTCCATTGCGACCGCAGCCACGGGTCCCAGCTCGCGGCCGCCGCCGAGTTCTTGAGAACTCACCACCGGCCCGGAGAGGTGCCGCTGGTCACGATCGACATCGGCATCAACGACATAAACCGCTGCGCCGGCCTGGTCGAGCCCGACGGCTGCCTGCTCACTGGTGAGGGCGCGATCGCGGCAAATCTGCCGCGAATCCTGCAGCGCCTGCGAGCGGTCGCGCCAAGTGGCACGGTCTTCGCGGCGATGACCCTCTACGACACCTACCTGGGCACGCGGATGGCGGCGAGCGTAGCTGCCGCCAACGCCGACACCTTCCTCGACGCGTACAGCCACGCCAACCTCACCATTGCTGCCGACGACGCGCGCGCCGGCTTCCGGACCGCCGATGTCGCTGGCGCGTTTGACACGTCTGACACGGGAATGGTCGCCTGGCACGGAAGGCGTGCGCCGGCCAATCTGGCTCGCGCATGCGATCTCACCTGGTCCTGCTCGCCGCCGCCGATCTACCACAACATCCATCCCGACAGCCGCGGCTACGCCGTGATCGCGCGGATGTACGAGCTGGCGATCGGGAGGCTTCCGACGCAGCCGATCACCGATGGGGCTGTGCGTTTAGCACGATCCTCTCAGTGAACTTTCGCCCGCTGACCGTCACTGCGTAGCAACCGCCGGAGCGAACCCAGATGGCTCCCGGGTACAGCTGCGCACCGTTCGGTGTGCTGTTGGGGCTGCTCGGTGGAAGCCGGAGCGTGTCGGTTCCCGGAGTCAGACCCTCACCGCTGGACTGGACGTCGATCACTCCGGGCCGACCGAGACGAGTCCCGCGTATGGTGGCTGCGCCCACGTAGCTGGGCTCTTTGATCCAGATCACCTCGAGCGCAAGCCAGCCAGAACGGAGGTTGGCCGCGGTGCCCAGCACCACGCGCCTGCTGCGCTTCAGATACTCGTTGCCAATCGCCAGACGGACGGCTCCGCGTCCGAAGACCGTCGCTGCGAATGAGCTGTTGCTGACAAACCGTGCCGCGGAACTGGGACAGCTCGGAACCGCCTGGGCGGCCGTCCGCCCACTCAACCCCGGGCGCACCGATGGCGAATCCGCCCCCGCTGCGGTCAGCACGACCAGCGCGGCACCAATCGAAATCGCCAGGGCGCCGAGCGCGCGACTGATCAGGCGGCGTCGCTGTCGGCGCCGAGCCTCCCTGATCAGGAGGTTGAGTTCCTGCTCAACCTCCTGCGCAACCGATTCGGTCTCAAGAAGGGCTGCTTGGGTCATCGCCTCGGATCTCCGGGCCGCCTAATGGAACTGGTGCTAGTTTGCCTAGCACCATCACCATTGTCAAGCGGGTCGACTCGCGGCACTACACCGCGGATGTCGGCTGATCGCGCCACGCGGCGGCACCTGCCAGGTCCGTGGCGGGAATGAGGCGCGCGGGCGACGCATCGGCTGCGGCGAGGCCCTCGAGCTGCCGGTAACGTGGCTGCGTGGCGACCCCGAACAGCACGACGTTGCCGCCGCGGCGCGTGCCGGGACCGAGCGCCGCGACGTGGGGATAGGCGTCAACAAGCCCCGCGGCCACCGCCCTCGCATCACGCCAACCGGACGTGTCGACGACGTTCACCAGCGTTAGCGGCGCGACCCGTGCGCAGTCGGCGAGTGCCTCTCGCGTAACGAGGTGACGCGGAACGCGGGCGCCGATGAACGCATCGATCACGATCGCCTCGGCGCTGCCGTCTGCACGCCGTGCCAGCGCAGCGCGGCCGTCACTTACCCGAAGCCTGAGCCCCGGCTGCCTTCGCAGACCGAGGTGCTCACGGGCGAACTGAACCATGCGCTCGTCGAGCTCGATCACCTCGTGACGGGACTCCGAGTCCTCCGCCAGCAGCGCCCGCGGCAGCGCGCAGGCTGCGCCACCCACATGCAGAACCCGTCGTGCTCCGAAGCTCCGCAGGATCAGCCGCGCCCAGCGCAGGTAGTCGAACTCGAGGTGCCGCGCATCGGCCAGGTCGACGTACGAGGCGTCCATGTCGCCCTGCCGCAGGAGCCGGCCGGAAGGCCGCTGCGGATCGCGCTGTACGACAAGGTCGCCGTCGACCGCAACGACGTGATCACGCGCTCGGGCCATCGGCTCCGGCGGCGTCGCGCCGGACTGTCACGCTGGCATCCGGGAAGACGGCTGTTATCTCCAGGTGACCGCCCAAGGCGGAGACGTAGCGGCGCAGCGCGGACAGATAAACACCGTCCTCGTCTGCCGATCCGGGGTCGTCAGCCTGAGAAGCCGAGACCGCCTGATCGAGCTCCGCCTCGGTGGCGAGACCAAGCCTCAAGAGCAGCTCCGCAATGTCCGACTGTGCGTCCATCACGCGCCCGTAGGTCTCGACCCGGACCTCATTCAACGCTCGCTGGCCGCGGACCTCGTGCCAGCTCTTACCGTCTGCCACCGCTTTCCACCTCCTCCTCTGCTTCGCAGATGCTGGTCATAGAGTCGATCGGCAACGGGAATGTTGCGTTCGTACCACTTCTGCCACTCGCCTGTCTTATCACCACCGAGCAGTACCACGGCTCGGCGTTGCGGATCGAAGGCGAACAGAGCCCGGTAGTTCCCGTACCGCAATTCCTTCATGTTGTGATGGCGGGAACCCTTGATCGACTTCACCGATGGCGTCCCCAGCGACGGTCCGACCCGTCCGAGCCGATCGAGCGCCGCCGCGACCCGATGCGCATCCTTGGCAGCCAGTGACATGAACCACTGCTCGGCCTGCGGCTTGATCTCGATCTCCCATGTCATGCCGCGCGACTATGGCGCGCCGTTTTCGTAAGGCCGCAAAAAGACACACTCTCGGCACAGTTCGAGCGCCGAAGGACTGCATGGGCCAAGAAGCCCTCGAGCATGCTCGAGGGCTGTACGCTGGGTTTGCCGCCGGGATGGAGCGACATGGGAGCGAGGATGGGCACACGACAGTCCGAAGGCAGCGGCTGCGAGTTTGCGGCCGAGCGTGAGCTCATCACGCGCTGGATCGATACGTTCAACGCGCGTGACCTCGATGGCATGCTCAGCTGCGCGTCGCCGTCGATCAGCTTTCAACCGCTTCGCCTACATGGGATCGAGCGGACCTACAGCGGCCACGAGGGCATGGCTCACTGGCTCGAGCGCCTGCTTCACATCGGCCTCGACTATCAGGTCCAGCTGGAACAGCTGAGCACGCCCGCAGCCGGGACCGTCGTGGCAACGGGGCGATTGGACCTCGATGGTCTGACCACAGCGGCACCGGTCTGGGGCGTCTACACGATCGAGGACGGCCTGATCATCGTCGCCCGCCACTACCTCGGCGACGCCGAGCTGGCCGAGAAGTTCTCGGGCCACTGAGAGACGAGCGATGTCACGCTGTTCGTCTGCGATGGAAGGTTTGTGCCGCAAGACGCAATAGGGTCCGGTGCCGGTGCGCCGGGGGCGGAGCTGGTCGTTCGTCGGGCTGAGAAGGGTGTCGCGTCCGATACCTTGCGGCCTGCTCGTGCAGATCGGACACGCGCTGCTTGGCTTGGAATGGGGTGAGGTTCGCGGTCATCGGCTGCCTCCGTTCGAGATCGTTGGACCTGGGCGAACGCGGAGGGATGGGGTCGCGACGTCAGCGCCGCCGCCGCGGAATATGCGACTGGCGGTTCGTCGACACGACCGAATGCCTTCGTACGTATGAGAGCGCTCTGGGCGCGGCTTGATACGTCAATATCGTCCGGACCCAGAGAGCAAGCCGAAACTTGCGCAGCGCTGTCTTTAGCGTGTTCTGTCGGCGCGCAGGGCGTTGAGCCAGGGGTGGGTTGGATGGCCCCGAGCGAGCGTGTTCGTAAGCCACGCGCGCCGATCGCAGCTCAGGCGAGGAAGAAGGTGACGGAAGTCCTCTTCATCCTTGGCTCGGCGGTGCTTGGCCTTGAACAGCAGCACTATCTCCGGGGCGAGATACGGGATGCGCTCGTGCGTGCTGCGGATCGCTTCAGCCAGAGAGCAGCGGATCGTGTGGTCACGCCGGTACCGCCATTCTCCGAGGCCCCACCGCTCGCGCATCACGTCGATCCGCCAGCAACCTGTCTCGGGGTCTCTGCCCCACGTCTGCCAGCGTTGCTCGAACATTTCGCCGGCGAGCTCGAGCGGGCAAAGCTCGCCGTCACCTGCGACAAACCATTCCAACGGCGGGAGCGCGTCGCGAACGTTGTCGAACGTGGCCCGATCGACAACGACCTCGAGATCTGCATGAGCTCGCCACGACTCCCCGACGAACAGCTCAAGCGCCCAGCCGCCTGCGACCGCCCAACTGACGCCAGTCCTGTTCAGCCAGCCTGCCGCCTCAGCCGGCGACCAGGCATCCCAGCGATCGAGGTCGAGTTCGTTCACCAGTGGAAGACAAGCACGCTTGCCGTGAACTCGACAGCCGGCCTCACTCGATCACGTTAGGCAAAAGGATTGCTCGTCCTGGCGCTCCGCTTAGCAGCCCGGCGTAAGCTTCGTTGACATCTTCCAGCGGGTATGCCTTACCGAGAAGTCGTTCCAGCGGCAGGCGCCCGGACTGGTAGAGGGACAGGATCCTGGGAATGTCAACGGGAGCATTGGCCGACCCGTAGAGGCTGCCACGTATGGTCCTGTCACCTTGCACAATCCAATTGCTGCGCACGCCGAACCGCTCGTCAGCTCGCGCAAGCCCCATGGGGACGGCTGTGCCACCCGGGCGAAGGCACTCTATTGCCTGTTCGATCGTGCGCGGGAGGCCGATTGCTTCTATCGCCCAGTCGGCACCTCCGTCGGTCATCTCGACGATCGTGGGGATTACGTCTTGCTCTTCGGCATTGATGGTGTGGGTGGCGCCTAACTCTGCAGCCAGCGCGAGCTTGTCGGGGTCCAGGTCGACCACGATGACTGGTGAAGCGCCGGCGAGATTGGCGCCCATCACGGCTGACAATCCGACGCCGCCGGCGCCGAATATCACGACGCTCTGTCCTGCCGGGTTCTGGAGCACGTTGAACACTGCGCCGACTCCGGTGACAACCGCGCAGCCGACGATCGCCGCTATACGTGGCGGCACCGCTGCCGGGACCTTAATCACGGATTGCTCAGCAACCACGCATTCTTCAGCGAAGCAAGATGCCGCTAGGAAATGATGAACGTCACGAGCACCGAGGTGTAACCTCGTGGTCCCGTCGAGCAGGCCGCCGGTTTGAATTGCAAGCTGGCCGGACTGACACTGAGCAGGACGGCCAGAGGAACAGTATCGGCAGCTACCACAACGCGGGCGCCACATGAGCACTACGCTGTCACCCGGCGCCACCCGGGTGACGCCGCCGCCCACGGTGATTACTTCTCCGGCGCCTTCGTGTCCGAGCACGATAGGCAGTCGACACGTCAGATCACCGACCATGTAGTGGTAGTCGCTGTGGCACACCCCGACGGCCTTCAGGGAGACCCGTACCTCCCCGGCCTTTGGTTCATCGAGCGTGAGCTCCTCAATCTGGAGTGGAGTACCAGGTTCAAATAAAACTGCGGCTTTCATCACTATCCGCTGACACTAGGCCGGGTCCAAGGCCGAGTAGACGCGGCCGCGTCGTAGGCGCCACGTAAAATCTCTGCGCACATGGCCGCGTCCTCCATCGTTGAGACGGGCGGTGTACCACCTTCGACCGCCGCTACAAACGCTCGCAACTCCTCACCATAGCTTTCCTCGTACACAGGTAGGCCGAAATCGAGAGTCCCAAGGGCGCGTTTCAAATATGAGCTGCGAAAACTCACGCTCGCGCTGCCTTCTGTGCCTAGAGCCTTCACTACCGTGGTCCACGGATCGACGCTGTCATCCCCAACTGCGAATGATGCAGACAGGTGCGCGACGGCACCGTTACTGTATGACCACGTCATCCAAGCTTGGTCTTCCCCATCGTGATGCACCCACGCAGTCGGAGATAGCCCAGCATGCACTTGGTCGGGAGCACCCAGCAGTGCGAGCGCGAGGTACGAGTGATGCACCATGACAGCGCCCATGATGCCTCCGTACCGGCCGGCGATCTCCTCAGGATGCGGGTTCGCGTAGATCACGTAAACACTGCGAACCTGCCCGAGAGCTCCGGCACGCACCAGTCGCACAGCCCGCATGAACTCCGGGACATGACAGTAGTTATGAGCTGGCATAGCCACGACCCCGCGCTGGCTGGCGAGATGCACAAGCCTGCGAATCTCAATTGGGTCGTCACTTACCGGCTTCTCGACAAGAACGTGCTTTCCGGCCTCGATTGCCCGAGTGGCGACAGTCATGTGGTGGGCTTGATCCGTGAGCACGAGGACGCCGCCGATCGAGTCGTCGCCCACGAGCGCATCCAACGAGGAGTAGGCGCGGACGCCCCATTCTGCTGCTCTGCGATCACAAAGTGCGCTGTTGAACATCGAACACGCCGGCGAGCTCGAGAGCAGGGACATCCGCCATCGCCCCGTGATGAAGCTCCGAGACCATCCCGCACCCTGCGAAGGCGACGCGCACCGTGCCACGATACCCGATTGTCAAGTGCAGGCAGCCACATCTTCCGGGCCGGTGGTCGCGCGGGTCCGCCTCTCCCGCGCAACCTCTGTCAGCGCTTCTTGGACTTGGCTCGGGCGACCGTCACGGTGACAGTTTTGAGTGTCTTTCCGCCTGCCCTGATCACCAGCTTGACCCTCAGCCGGCCGTGCTGCCTGAGCAGCTTCATGCCGGTCGCGTTCAGCTTCAGCGTGGCCGTCACCGTCTTGCCGGGCTTGATCGTGTTGCGCCCACCGGCAACCGTCTTCCCGTAGGCCGTCCCGACCCAGGTGTAGCCCGCGCAGGAGCGAGCAGTCTTGGCACAGGACAGCCGCGCCGTCAGCTTGCCGGCGCCGCCTGAGACCTTGGACACCGACGGGCGCACCGTGCCCGCCGCTGTGCTGCTGCCGTAGATCACGCCGACGTATGGGTTGCTGCTCAGCGCCTCCTTACTGTAATCGGCCCTGAAGCCATTGGTGACAGTTCCGAACTTCCCCGAGGCGCTGCCGCCGTTGTAGAGGATCACCGGAAACTCGGCGCCCGACGTGGGTCTGTACCCCGATGCGGGCGTCGGCGCCAGCGTGCCCCCGGCGTTGAACTTGCTCGAGACCGTGAGGTTGAACTGTCCGAGGTCCCCGGCGCTCGCGATTCCAAGCTCGATCAATCCTGTGTTCGTGAACAAGCCTCCCTGGACGAGCCACATGGCGCCGGGGCCGATAGAGACCGTGCCGGCGTTGCTTGTTGCCGATCCAGTGGTCTGTTCGAGCTTGCCCCCGGTGAGCGTCACGGCGCCGCCGGCTTCATTGACAAGTGGCACGAGCAGCTGGTTGGCGAGTGGCAACGCGCCGCCTACGCTCGACTCGAGCGCTGCGTAGTTCTGCAGCTGGCCTCCCGCAAGGATGGCGTCGCTCGCTCCGGCGGGCGCGTCGAGCACGAGCGTCCCGTGGTTGACCACCGTGGAGTCCCCGCTGCGCGTGCCGAGCGTAAGGGTGGTGCCGTAGCAACCGCCGATGACCGAGACCGTCTGTCCGGCAGGAATTGTGCCGCTCAGGAAGCCGCCGGCGCAACTCGTGTACTCGAACGATCCGGCTCCCGCAGAGTCCTCGAGCCCCATTCCACCGGTGAGCTCGACCGGATTGCCACTCTCAGTGCCGCCGCTCTGACCCCAGTACATCGAGCCGACGGTGTAGAGGTCGGCCGTCCCCTGGTTGGCGAAGCTCCCGGTATTGACAAACGCAGATCCGTCGCCGGCGAGCATGTAGTACGTCGCCCCCGCGGCGACATTGACCGTCCCGGTGTTGTTGAGGATCATCGGATAGTTGGCTCCCTGAACCGTCAGCTTGCCCGATGAAACATTGATGCTCCCGGTGTTGGCCAGCGTGCCGTTCCACTGCAGCCACTCGCCGTAGTTGCTGTCGCTCGTCGAGGCGTTGATCGTGCCCGCGTTGGTGATCCCCTTGCCGTTGCTGCCGTCGGTTGTCAGCGTCGCAACGCCGCCTGGCGCCTGGCCGCTGACCGGCGTCTGCGCCGAATTGCCGGTCGCCTCGAGGTCGAGCGTGGCACCCGATTGAATCGCGAGCCCGTCCGCCCCGATATAGAGGGTGGTCGCGTTGTACCAGTTGCCCTGAACGTCGCTGGCTTCGCCCTCGATGACGAGCGTCGCGCCACTGTCGATTGTCATGCCGTACGCGGCGGCCGAGTCTTCATTGCCGTAGTGATCCGAGAGAGTCGTGAACGTGACCGTGCCCGATTGGATTACGGCGTCGCAGTTGTCGGTCGGCAGCCCGTTGCTCCAGTTGGACTGGTCGCTCCACGGACCGGTGCCGCTCCATACAGTGGTCGTGCCGGTGTTGCAATAGGTGTTGACGGCGGCACGGGCCGACGTCGCGATGGCCTGCATTAGGGCCAGTGTGGTTGCGAGCGTAAGCGTGATCCTGATCGCGGCGCCCGTGCGAATGTGAAGAGGCATTCCGATGATCATGAGCGGCGGGCGTGAGATCAACGTCACACGCCTCCACTCTGATTTGCAGCGTGCTTGTGGGTGCCCGGCTTCGCATGCAACCTGTCCCAGGCGCAGGGTGTGGCTGACAGCGACCCGACCAAGCTGGATAATCGCCCGGTGCACGGGCCCGCCGAGCTAACGCAGGACGAACTCGAGGCGATTACCGATCCGGCTGCTCTCCTGGACATTGCCTGGGTGATGGAGCCGCTCTCGCGCCTGGCCGAGCGCCAGGCGGCCCTCGCCCGACTGCAGGAACTGCTGGACAACGGCGACCCGCCACCGGCCCCGGCGGGGCGCAACTGGCAACTCGAGCTGCTTGCGGAGCAGGCCATGCACGCGGCCGCATACTCCACGCCCCCCACCGGCGCCGAGCTCGCGGAGCAGGTTCTGGTGGAAGGCGGAGCCCTACGAGAAGATCGCCATCGGGCGAGCCCTTATGGCCAAGGCGCAGACCCTGGCTTGGACCGGCACCGACACCGCGGCACGCCAGGCGGACCGCACGTTCGCGCAGGCTGCCGAGATCTTTGCCGAGCTGGGCGACCGCGAATGGGAAGGCTCGGCGCTGCTGCGCAGGGGACACTCGGTCTGTTACCAGAGCCTTGGCGACCTGCCGCGTGCAGCCACGCTGATGCGCCAGGCACTCGACACATGGGATCCGGGCAGCGCCAGGATCCCCGCCGCAATCACTGGCTACGTGGATGTGCTGATCGACCTGGGCCAGCTGGACGAAGCCGACGCGGCACTTGATGAAGCTGCGGCGCTGGCCGAGTTGCCGGGCGCCCAGGTGCATGCGCGCGCCTTCGTCGACTGGAGCCGGGCGCGCGCCGCCGCCGGGCGTGATGACGCATTCCGAACAGAGCGCTTCCTGCGCGAGGTCGACCGCGAATCCGCTGGCGCTGAATGGTTCGAGACCCATATAGGCAGCGCCTTCCTACTCGAGGCCACGGAACTGCTCGACCGCGTCGGCTTGCGGGAACAGGCGCTCGGTTACCTAGAGCGTGCCCGCCAGCTCGACAACGACGCCGACGGAGCCGTGACAGCCACTGACGCGGTGGTGCGGGCACGGACCGGCGAACCGCTGGAGGCGCTCACGTCGCTTCAGGAGATCGTGCGTAGCGACTGGATCGAGAAGCGCCTGGTCTGGCGGTACCTGTTGCTGGGCGGATGGGCCAGGTTCCGCGCCGGCCGTAGTGGCGCCGGTGAGCTCGTGGCGCGCGCGCTGGCCGAGGCGCAGAGCTGCGGTAGCGTCGAGATCGCGCGGGCAGGCGAACCGGTGTTGGTGCCCGCGCTCGCCCCGCTGGGCGAGCGCGCCGGCTCGCATGCAGCGCGTGACCTGATGCTCGGGGACCGCGAGATGATCGTGCGCGTATTCGGTGCCGCGGCCGTGACCTACGCTGATGGGCGCACGACCGAGCTGCCACCCGGGATGCCAGGCGAGCTCGTGCGGATGCTGGCCATTCACGAGCATGGCCTGCCAGTCGATTTGGTGTTGGAGGCCTGTTCCCGGATGCGCCCGCCGACGCCGCCAGGCAGCGGCTCCGCCAGGTACTGACGCGGCTGCGATCGGCGGTCGGGCCGATGGTCATACGCGAGGAGGATCGCGTTCGCCTCGTCCCGGCGTGGGTGGACGTTCGCGGAGTTCCTCGCCGCCGCCAACCGCGTGCGCGGCGCCGACGGGTCGCGAGCGGTGCTACTCGCCTACGCGGCGCTCGCACTGCATGGAGGTCAGCTGTTGCCCGACGACATCTACGCCGAGTGGGCGCAGGAGATCCGGGACGAGGTCGGCTATCGCCACCTCGCGTTGCTCGACCTGGTGGCCGCCGACGCCGTCTCGCGCGGCTCGCATCACGAGGCGCTTACCGCGCTGGAGGCCGCACTGGTCGAGGACCCAGAGGAGCCCAGCCGGCATGCGTCCATCGCCGAACAGCTTCGAGCGCTCGGCCGCGACCAAGCGGCCGAACACGTCGAGCGCCGAGCCGAGCCCGAGCGCGGCGAAGACTGACGATCGCGCCGACCACGCGCTTGCGGCGGCCGGGTCACCTGCGCTTGCGACGGGTGAAGGTGAGCGTCCGCGAACCGACGACCCGCCCGCTCTGGCTCACGGCCAGCCGCACCTGAAGCCGGTGCCGGCTGCCCAACAGCCGCCTACCGGCCCGGTTCAGGGTCAGCTTGACCGTCCTGCTGCCACCGCCGTGCAACGTGAGTCTCAGTGCCGCCAGCACGACGGTCCTGTGTTTGGCTTTCCTCCGTGCCGCAGTATCTCGCGCGGCCACGCCCAACACCTGTCCCGCTGACACGGTCTCGACAACCGATAGGTTGATCGCCATGTGACAGACCGAGCCCGTGGCGCCATGGCAAGTGACGGACACAGTGGCCGACGATCCACCGCTGCTCGCCTTGCCCACCCCCGGGGCTCCCGAGTTGTTGGCGGATCCTGTTCCGTTGTTCGCGTTGTTCGCGGGCGGGGTGCCGGAGCCGGAGGTGTAGGTGTACCTATCGGCGCTGGTCAGTGGCGAACTCGTTCCGTTCTCCGCCACGAAGACGTCGACCGTGCCGCCACCGGCCGGTGCGGTGGCGAGGATCGACTTGGACGACGTCACCGTGACGTTGGTGGCAGCGTGGGTGCCGAAGTAGACGGCCGCTCCGGCCGTGAAGCCGCTGCCGCTGACGGTCACCACGTTCTCACCGGCTGCAGATCCGCTCGCGGGGGAAGACCCGTCACTGTCGGAGTGCCGGGCAGGGCGGTGCCGGCCACCGCCGCGCCATACGCGTCGCCGCCCGCGAACTGGAGTACGTGCAGGCCAGCGGGCATCGGCACCTGCTGGAACGGGGAGAGCAGCGAGCTCCCGGAGGTGCCAAACCCGCAGGAATCGTCGTAGGCGCCGTTGGCGTAGAGCATGCCCCCGGTGGTGAGCGCGAAGTTGCATACGCCGCTCGCGTCGACCTCGGCGATCGGCGCGTTGCCGGGGACCGCGAACTCGGTCGGCGTGTAGTAGTCGCCGTTGCTGTAAGCCGAGCCCTGTCCCCAGATGTAGACCGCGCCGGTGCTGCTCGACGCGATTCCGTGACCCGGCTCTGCGCCGCCGAAGCCAATCGAGTCGACCTGTACTCCGGCGGGGAAGTCCACCTGCACGGGGCTCGCCTCGACGCCACCGCCGTGGCAGTTGTCACCGACATTGTTGCCAAGCTCGTCGCATCCGTCGTCACCCCATCCGTAGACGGTCCCCGAGTTCGTTAGCGCGAAGACGTCATAGGCTCCTCCGGCGATCTGGGTAGCTCCGGAGACACCGCCCACCGCCGTGGGAGTCACGTCGAACTGCGTGCCATCGCCGCTGACGCCATTGCCGAGCACGCCTGCGGACTCGGTCCCCCAGGTGTACACCTGCCCGCTGCTGGTGAGTGCAGCCACGTACGCGACAAACGCCTGCCCGCCGGTGGCAAGCTGCGTGACGCCAGCCAGGCCCGGAATCAGCTGGGGCGTGCCGTTGACCGTCGAGGAGGACTCGAGCGAGCCGTTCCCCAGCTGCCCACTCTCGTCATCTCCCCACGCGTACACCTGACCAGCGTCGGTGATCGCGAAGCTGACGTACTGGCCGGCGGCCACCGAGGTGATTTCGGCGCCCGCCGGAAGCGGCACCTCCACGGGTGTGGTCTGCTCGGCCGTGCTGGCGCCCTGGCCGAGGTCGCCGTTGTTGCCGTCCCCCCACGCGTAGACGGTGCCGGTCGAGGTGAGCGCGAGCCCATGGCCGTCAGCGGTGGCGACCTGCACGACACTCGTGCCCGTCGGCAGGTCAACGGCCGTCGGCGCAGCGTAGGCGAGGCCTGTGTTGTCGCCCGGAATACCGAGCTCGCCGTTCGCGTCGTTACCCCAGGAGACGAGCGTCCCGGGACTTGAAGACGGTGGCGCGACTGCCGAGGCGGTCGCCGCCATCCAGAGGGTCACCAGCAGCACACTGCAACACGGCAGCCACGCGGGGCCGAACCGGCTTGTGGAAATCGGGAGCGGGAACATGCGACGACCGTACGAGCGCGGCGTGAGATGAACGTCACATGGCCGGCGGGCGCGGGTCTTGCGCAGGTCAATTAGGATGCGCCGCGATCAGCGACGATGTTCAAGCGACTACGACACGCATATAGGACGTACTCGGCGGACTGGCGCCGAATGCCGCGGCGCGCCCGACTCGTGGTCGGGGGGATCGGTGTGTTCAGCGGCTGGGCCGCTTACGTGGTGATGTCGGCAGTGGCGCCGGTTACCGGCCCTGGGCATCTGGACGTCGGACCGTCGGTGGTTACGGTGACGGTCACGGTCGTGGTGAACATCGTGGGTCAGCACGTCGCGTGGTGGTGGCGGCGGGACCGGGACACCAAGCGGCGCCTAAAGCGGGCAGTCTCTAGCACCTAAGCCGCTACGCGCGAGATCCGAGATGCATGCCCCGGCACCGATGCAGGTGCCGGCGCGGTCACGCAGATCTTGGCGCGCCCGGCCGTAGGTGCGACAGTGGCGTAGCGTTGCGCTCGATGGATGCCGAGATGTCGACGGGGTCATGAACGAGCCAGACGCATTCCTTCGAGCCAACGTGTGCTGCCGTCGGTCTCAGAAAGGGCGACGTGGATCTTCGCGCGTACGACCCGGCGTGGTCGCGTCTGGGCGAACAGGAGCGCCGACTGGTCGCTCAGGCGCTCGATGGCATTGCGCTCGCCGTTGAACATGTTGGGAGCACCGCTGTTCCCGGGCTCTGGGCAAAGCCCATCATTGACATCGCCGTTGCCTTGGCGCATGACGCGCTCTCACAGGCATCATCGGTTCGGGAGCGAATGATCACCGGGGGCTACATCGACCGTGGGGTAGCAGCCGACGGCGGAGGCTGGCTGTTCGTGCGCGAGCTAAGGCCCGACGTGCGCGCAGCGCACATTCACCTGGTTGCGGCAGATGATCCGGAGTGGAACCGCTACCTCATCTTCCGGGATGCACTGCGCACAGATCAACGCCTGCGGGACCGATACACGGAGCTAAAACGTCAGCTGGCGAAGCGATATCCGCATGATCGCGTCGCCTACACCAACGCAAAGACCGGCTTTGTGTGCGAGACGGTGCGTGAGCACCAGCACCGATCAGAGCTTGGTGGTGATGCACCGAGCGGCTGACAAATCCAGTCTCCAACGATGCGTTCCAGAGCGGTCGCTTTCCATAGGCGGCACCGGACGACGGTTGGCCTGCCAGACTCTCGGGATCCCAGAGCTACATGCCCGCGCCTACCTTCTAGCTCGGCGATGATGGGCCTCCGTTTGGCTATCGCGAGCCTATGTGCGGTTGTGGCGATTGCAGGACTCCTCGCGATCAGCGGTGCGGGTGCACGCTCGGCGGTTGTACGGGGGATGTCGGCTGATAGCCCTCCCGTGACGAGCGTCGGACCCGAGGTTGCAGGAAGCCTCCGAGCTCGGACCGGCAGCTCTGGCGGTGCCCGCAGCGTCGCTGCGTCTGATTGCCCGTGGCTGAATCCGTCACTTCCCGTTCAGACGCGGGTGAACATGCTGCTGTCGCGGATGAGTGTCGCGAGCAAGATCGCCGAGATGTATGTCGTCGCCTCCAATAAGCCCGCCGGGTACATCGGGTATCAGGGGGTCGTACCCGCCCAGCCGGCTCTGTGTATCCCGGCCCTCCGCGAGCAGGATGGCTCCTTGGGTGTCTACGCAGCGACCGACGTGACGCAGCTGCCATCGGAGGTGTCACTCGGCTCGGCTTGGGACCCCGAACTCGCCTATCAGTACGGCGTGATCAACGCGAAGGAGCATCGCGCAAAAGGGATCGCGATGGTGCTCGGGCCAGGGATCAACATCCAGCGCGACCCGCGCTGGGGACGCAACTTCGAGATGTTCAGCGAGGATCCGTTCCTGACCTCTGCCTTGGGCAGCGCCGATATCGAAGGTATTCAGAGCCAGGATGTAATGGCCGACGTCAAGCACTTCGCCACCTACAACCAGGAGACCAATCGCGGGACTCCCAACGACGACACGATCGTCAACACGCGGGCGCTGCACGAGATCTATCTCCCGCCTTTCTACAGCGCCGTCGTGCAGGCACATGTCGCTTCGGTGATGTGCGCGTACCCGTTGCTGAACGGCACCTACTCCTGTGAGAACCCCAGCCTGCTCACCGGGCTGCTCGATCTGCGGTGGGGGTTCACCGGATTTGTCCGGTCCGATAGCGCAGCAAACGCCTCGACCGTCGACTCCGCAAACGCCGGGCTCGATCAGGAACGCGGGAGTTTCTACTGGGACAACGGGCGACTTGCGGCAGCGGTCGCCGACGGGCAGGTGAGGACCTCGACGATCAACGATGCTGTTCGGCGGATCCTGACCGAAATGTTCCGGCTCGATCTCTTCAACGATCCCCCCACAGGGACCATCTGGAGCCCGGCGAGCACTCCCGCCGACAGAGCCGTTGCCCTGAAAGTGGCCGAGCGCGGAGTGGTGCTGCTGCAGAACACCGCGAGAATCCTGCCGCTCAGCACCGCGATCACCAAGTCAATCGCCGTGATCGGCCCCGACGCGACCACTGATCCTTTGACTGCCGGAGGAGGCAGCTCGCATGTGAGGGCCGCGTATGTAATCAGTCCGCTGAAAGGCATCACGGCCCGTGCCGGAGCACGAGCCACGGTCACGTCTTATCCGGGCACCGATCCGGCCCAGGCTGCCGCCGCAGCCGCGAAGGCGCAGGTAGCGATCGTTTTCGCGAGCTACTTTGAGCGCGAAGCGCACGACCTCAAGAGCATCTCACTGCCCGGTAAACAAAACGCCTTGATCAGATCGGTCTCGGCTGCGAATCCCAACACGGTCGTCGTGCTGAATACCGGCGGACCGGTATTGATGCCTTGGCTCAGCAGCGTCAAGGGCGTTCTGGAAGCGTGGTACCCGGGACAAGAGGACGGCACCGCGATCGCGTCCGTGCTGTTCGGCGACACAGATCCGAGCGGGCACCTAACTGAAACGTTCCCGACCAGCCTGTCAGAGATCCCGACGGCCTCTCGGTCACAGTTCCCCGGCGTCGACGGAAGGGTCGTTTACTCCGAGGGCCTCGATGTCGGCTACCGCTGGTATGACGCCCAACACGTAACTCCACTATTCCGCTTCGGGTACGGCCTGTCATACACGAGCTTCAGCTTCAAGCACCTGACCGTGACACCGAGGTCGGTTATCAACAGCAGCTCCGGTCCCGACACCTCAAAGGGGCAGGGCGCCACCGTGGCCAAGGTGACAGCCGTGATCACGAACACCGGCAACGTGCTGGGAAGCGACGTGGCACAGCTCTACATCGGTGACCCGGCGGTAGCCGGGGAACCATCCCGCCAGCTGGAGGGATTCCACCGCGTGACGCTGCAGCCGCATCAGTCGCAGGCTGTCACCTTCGCGATCACGGGGCACGAGCTCTCGTATTTCAACACTGTCGCAGATGGCTGGACCCTCCCCGACGGACGGTTCTCATTATTTGTCGGCGACTCCTCCGCTCTCACCTCGCTGCCATTGCGTGGGACGCTCAATGTCACGCAAACGATCGGCGACCGCTACGTCCACCTGACCGCGCCCGCGACCGTCAAACCGGGCTCTACGTTCACCGCGAAGGCTCAATTCGTCAACCGCGGGAACTTGCCGATCACAGACGGCAGCGTGAGTCTCGAGGTCCCATCCGATTGGAGCCTCGTTCCTCTGGACGGCATACCGACCATCTCGCTCGCGTCCGGGCACAGCGCGACCCGCTACTTCCGTGTCACGACGCCGGAGTCAGCCGAGGGCGAGGTGAAGCGCCTGACGGCGCAGCTCACCTCGGCCGGGCCCGACGACGCGGGCGACCTCAGCGCGTCTGCCACGGTTTCGGTCGCAGGTCCGATCACCGTGACCGCCCGCTCGCCGGCCGTCGTTGCCGCGGGCGGTTCGGCTTCGACTGAAGTGTCCATTACCAGTCATATGTCTGAAGCCGTGGTCGTAGATCTGACGCCCTCCCTGCCCTCTTGGGTGACGATCTCACCAGCCTCCCCGGCGGTGACAGTGCCTGCGAACAGCACCGTGAACCTTACGGTGGCGGTATCGGTCGCGTCAGGAACACCGCCTCGGACGGACAGCGTGCCGCTCGACCCAAGCTTCACCTACGGTGGCATTCAGTATCCCGTGGCCGCTGCGAGCCTGACAGTTGACGTTCCCTACGCCACGCTGCAAGCCGCGTACGACAGCACGGCGATCAGCGATGACAGCGATATCAACGCAGCCAACTTCGACGGCAACGGGAACAGCTACTCGGAACAGGCTTTGACCGCCGCAGGCCTCGCCCGCGGCGCAGCGGTTACCGTCGATGCGACGACCCTGAGGTGGCCCGATGCCCCAGCCGGCACCGCCGACAGCGTCCTAGCTGAGGGACAGACGATCCTGATTCCCGTCTCGTCAACGGCCACACTGCTGACGTTTCTCGGCGCGTCAAGCACGGACGGCGAGCACGGAACAACTACGGTGGATGACTCCGGAATGGGCACGATCGAGTACACGGATGGGACCACTCGGTCGTACCGACTTACATTCGACGACTGGTTCAAACCGCCAGACAGCTCGTCGAACAGTACGGTCGCGACCGCGGCCTACGTTAACGACTCGAAAAGGTCCGGACGTCACGGCGGCGCGGGCCGGCGTAACCACGCGGCGCGCGTATTTGCAGTCTCGATTCATCTCGACCCCGGAAAGACGATCGCGAGCGTCACGCTACCGAAGGTTGCAACCCTGCCGGGGGTCTATCCGATGCATGTGTTCGCCCTGGCGCTCGGTGGCTCGTCCACATGAGCCAGCGACTTTGAGCCGCATGGCCGATCAGGCCCTTCCAGCAGTACCCCCAGCCGGGCTCGAACCGGCGATCTCCTCCGTGAAAGGGAGGCGTCCTAACCACTAGACCATGGGGGCTCGAGCCTCATTGTATGGCGCGGCCAAGGCCGAGCCGGACCTGAGATGCTCAGGCCGGGGAGTCGACCGCGAGGCCTGTGGCAGCGTCGAACAGCAGCACCGCTGGGCTGTCGACGGTGAAACTGGTGGTTTTGCCGGTTTCGAGTTGCTGGTCGGCAGGCAGTTTGGCCACGAGCAGATGCTCGCCGAGGCGGACGTGCGCGAGGCGCTCGTCGCCCAGGTATTCGACAAGCTCGACCGATGCGTCAAAGCCAAAGGCGCCGTCCGTGGCCGAGCCGAGGTGGACGTGCTCGGGCCGGAAGCCGGCGAGCAGTCCAGTCGCGATCGATCCCGATCGTCGCGGCGGGGACCAGATTCATCGCCGGGGATCCGATGAAGCTTGCGACGAAGGTGTTGGCGGGACTGGTGTAGAGCTCCTGCGGTGTGCCGATCTGCTGGAGCAGGCCCTTGCGCATCACGGCGATGCGGTCACCCATCGTCATCGCCTCGACCTGGTCATGGGTGACGTAGATGGTGGTGGTGCCGAGCCGCTTCTGGAGCTTCAGGATCTCTGCCGCGCGTCTGCACGCGCAGTGCCGCATCGAGGTTTGAGAGTGGCTCGTCCATCAGGAAGGCCGCGGGCTCGCGCACGATCGCGCGCCCCAGCGCGACGCGCTGGCGCTGGCCGCCGGAGAGTGCCTTCGGCTTGCGCTCGAGGTAGTCCTGCAGATCCAGCGCGACGGCCGCGTCCTGAACCCGCCGCTCGATCTCAGCCTTGCTGAGCTGCCGCAGCTTCAACCCGAAGGCGAGGTTCGCCGCCACGGTCATATGCGGGTAGAGCGCGTAGTTCTGGAAGACCATCGCGATGTCACGGTCCTTGGGCGACACATGGTTCACCGCGCGCCCGCCGATGATCACCTCGCCGCCGCTGATCTCCTCAAGGCCCGCCACCATGCGCAGCGCGGTGGTCTTGCCGCAGCCGGAAGGGCCGACGAAGACCATGAACTCACCCTCTTCAATCTCGAGATCGAGCGATTCCACGGCACAGGTGCCGTCGCCATAGATCTTCGACACTCCGTCGAAGCAAATTGCAGCCATCAGCAGATCACCCCTTCAGCGCTCCGCTGAGACCGGTGCCACGTAGGAAGGAGCGCTGGAAGACCAGGAATCCCACGATCGGAACGAGACAGGCGATCAACATCGCCGCGAGGAATACGCCGAGCTCCGTCTGCCCAAAGATGGTTGGCAGGCGAACCGACACGGGCTGCTTGTTGGGATCGGTGAGGACCAGCAGCGGCCAGAGGAAGTCCTTCCACGAGGCAAGCACGGCGAAGATCGAAACGACGCCCAGGATGGGCTTGGACATCGGCAGCACGATCGAGATGAACAAGCGGAACGGACCCGCACCATCGATGCGAGCTGCCTCGAAGATTTCACGCGGGAGGTTGTCGAAGAAGCGCTTCATGATGATGACGTTGAAGGCGCTGGCGCCAGCCGGCAGCCAGATGGCCCAGTAGCTGTCGATGAACGAGTGGTTGATCACCGGCGGGTGGACAACCTCGAGATACAGCGGGACGAGCAGAACCACGGACGGCACAAACAGCGTCGTCAGTAGCGACGCCGTGATGAATCGGCCCCACTTCGGCTTCAGCACGGAGAGCGCAAACGCGCCCGTGGTCGCCACCGTGATCTGGCAGAGCCAGGAGCCAAATGCGATCACGATCGTGTTCCAGATGTAGAGGCCGATGTCGACCTCGTTCCAGGCATCGCTGATGTTGCTCCAGGCGGTGCCATGCGGGAAGATCGCCATCGGGTTCGAAAGCGTGTCCTGCGTCGGGGTGATCGCCGCCTTGGCGAGCCACAGGATCGGTCCGAGTCCGACGATCACGAGCAGCACGAGCAGCACCGTCTGGGTACCACCGAGCCCCCACCTGACGCTCGGACGCTGCCAGTCGGCAGACTGGACCAGACCCTGCTGGCTCTCCTCTGTGCCGCCGCCCTTGCGCAGGCGTCCCGGCCAGTACCGGATGGCGCTCATTCGTCGCTCCAGGAGCGCGTAGCGCGTAGATAGATCAGCGAGAACGCTGCCAGGAAGGCGACCAGCATCAGACTCAGCGCTGCTGCCTCACCGTAAGCGGCGCCGAGCGAGTTGCCGAAGGCGTAGTTGTAGATCAAGAGCAGCACCGTCATGGTCGCGTTGTCCGGCCCTCCCGAGGTGAAGAGATACGGCTCGAGGAAGACCTGCGCGGTCCCGATGATCTGGAGGATCATCGTCACCAGCAGAACGGTCCGCATCTGCGGCAGCGTGACGTGCCAGATCTTCTTCCAGAGACCCGCACCGTCGACCGACGCCGCCTCGTAAAGCTCGGGATTGACGCTGGTGAGCGCCGCAAGGTAAATGATGATCGTGCCGCCGGCATTGGCCCAGGTCGACTCGAGTACGAGTGACGGCATCGCCTGCGTCGTCGACTGGATCCATGGCTGCGGCCCGATGCCGACCCAGCCGAGGATCGTGTTGAAGACACCGCCCGGTCCGGCGTCATAAAAGGTCTTCCACAGCAGCACTGCCACGACTGGTGGAATAACAACGGGCAGGTAGGCGAGCGCGGCGTAGAGCCCACGGCGCTTCCTGACCTCGCTCATCAGGACGGCCACGACCAGCGGGATCGGGTAGCCGAAGATCAGCGCGAGACCGGCGAACTCGAGAGTGTTCTTTACGGCGATTGGGAAGAGGGGGTCGTTCCACACCTCTTTGAAGTTCTGAAACCCGACCCACGTCGTGGTGACCTCGTTCGTCTGCTGAAACGACATCAGCACCAGCTTCACGATCGGGTACCACGAGAAGGCGCCGAAGATCAGCAGCAGCGGCAGCAGGAACAGGAGCCGGGAGATGCCCCCGTTCCTTACCCAGTTCAACGGTGTGCGCCTGAGGCGCACACCGCTTCGCTGAGAGGTTCCTCCTGGAACCGGCGACGGAGCCCCCGGCTCCGTCGGCTCCAGCTCAGGCGTCATTGAATCGATAGTCGACATTCGTCCCTTGGAACTACTCCCGGCGGCCGGCCGGTGATCGCGCTACTGGGTAGCACGACCACCGGCGACCGTTGTTGGGAGGGGGTTCTGAGGAGGGTCAGCTTGCTAGCCGGCGTTCCCTTGCTGAATCGACGTCTGGCCGACACCGTTGGCGGCCGACAGGAGGCTCGACGGATCGGCGCCCTGGTTGGTGAACACTGCCTGGACCACTGAATCCAGATCGCCGTAGATGGCCTGTGTGGCCGACTCCGGCTCCGGGATCACGTTCTCCTTGAAGATGCCGTTGTTGAACGGCGCGAAATTACTCTCAGGCACGTTGATGTACGGCTTGATCCACTTCTGGTCCTTCTCGTAGATCGCCTGGTTGAAGACCGGAAGCTCCGGCACGCCAACCGGCTGCTTGTTCTTCACAAGCGTCTTGGCGTTGCGGATCGCTCCCTGACGGGTAACGAGCTGGGACATGTAGTAGAAGTTGATCCACTTCATGGCAGCCGCGATCTGCGCGGGGTTGGACTTCGGGCTGACCGCGGCGAGCGTGCCGCCGCCCAACGCGCCGGCGTTCTTGTTCTTGGCGAGCGGAATCGGCGCCAGGCCATAGATCGACGGATTGATGTTGTCGGCCTGCACCATGTTGGTGTACACGTCGGACCCGCTGACGAACATGCCGATCTGGCCGGCGGCGAACGCCTGGTTCGAGGTGCCCCAGCTGAGGCCGAAGTTGGAGCCCATCGAGTTGTCGCCCCAACGCATCTGCTTGAGGATGTTCAGCGCCTGAACAGCCGCCGGGTTGTTGAAGGTGGCCTTTGCGGCGGCACCGATGCCGGTCTCCATACGTCCGCCGAGCGCATCGGTGAGCGTGGTCAGAATCCATCCGGCGGTGTTGTCGCTGGCACCCATCTCGGCATATCCGGTCTTGCCGGTCTTCTGCGAGATCTGCTTGGCGTCAGCCTCGACCTGCGCCCAGGTTGTCGGGGGCTTGTTGGGATTGAGGCCCGCCTCGCTGAACAGCTGGCGGTTGTAGCTCAGCGCCTGCGCATAGGCGGCTGTCGGGATCGCGATGACCTGCTTCTTGGAGTCGATCCCCTCAGCGATGACCGCCGGGTTGAAGTCCTTGTAGTAGGGCTCCGCCTCGGCGTACTTGGTCAGATTCGCGAGCTGCCCGTTGTTGCCGAGCGAGCGACCATCCGTGAACGGGACGGTGAACACCGTCGGCAGGGTTCCACTGGCGAGCTTCGCGGCGAACGTCGCGGGGAGCCACTGATACTGCACGCCCCTGACCGAGATGCCCGGGTTGGCGGCTTCGAACTCTGCCACCTGGTTGTTGAACTCGTTGAAGGCAGCCTGTGTGCTGCCGGGAATCAGCGATACGACGCTGATGTGAACTACATGCAGCTTCTTGGCCTTGGCCGCCGAGGCTGATGCCACGCCAACCGACAGCGCCATAGCGGCTACCGCCGTAGCGGCGAGGTTCAAGCGAACTAACCGCTGTGCCTTGATCTTGAACTTCATTTCCTCTCCTCTCCTTGACCCGATTGGGTCAGTGTTACAGCGTCTCCGCCTGAAGCGAAGGTGTCGGCTCCGCCACAGGCGGAGCGGGGTTTTCGGCCTGGAAGAACCAGACAGTCGTGTCTTGAGGCACGGTGCCGCCGTCGAGCAGGGTGCTCGCGACAAGCACTTCGGCCCCCTGAGGAAGTTCGATCGGATCCGGCCCGAAGTTGACGATGCAGGCAAAGCGCTCGCCACGCCGGAAGGCGATCGCCTGATCATCGTAGTCGAGCCAACCAAACTCACCGTCCGGACCCCATGGCGCCTGACGACGGATACCCAGTCCAGTCCGGTAGAGGCTGAGCATCGAGTCCGGGTCGTCGATCTGCGCCTCGACCGCGAGCGACTGCCAGTCGCCCGGTTGGTCGAGCCAGAGCTGCGCGCCAGGGTTCGGGCTGAAACCGTAGGGCGGCTCCAGACCTGACCAGGGAATCGGCACGCGGCATCCATCGCGGCCGGGGTCGACCCCATTCGAGCGGTGCCACATGGGGTCCTGGCGCCGTTCCGGCGGGATGCTCTCGAACTCAGGGAGTCCGAGCTCTTCGCCCTGGTAGATGTAAATCGACCCGGGGAGCGCCATCGCCAGCAGCGCCGCGGCGCGTGCGCGCAGCGTCCCTTGGACCAGGTCCGTCGGGGTGCCCTCGCGCTTGGTCTCGAATGAGAAGCCGGTGTCGGCGCGCCCGTAGCGCGTGACCGGACGCGTGACGTCGTGGTTGGAGAGGACCCAGGTCGCGGGCGCGTCGACCGGTGCGTGGGCCGCGAGCGCCGACTTGATCGACGTAGCGCATCGGCCCTGGCTCCCACGGACACGCGAGGAAGTCGAAGTTGAACGCCGTGTGCAGCTCGTCGGGTCGCAGGTAGCGGGCAAAGCGCTCGGCGTCCGGCAGCCAGACCTCGCCCACCAGCACGCGATGCTCTTCGTAGCTGTCGGCGATCGTCCGCCAGCGACGGTAGATCTCGTGCAGCTCGTCGCGGTCGGTGAATGGGTGCTCACCCGGCCCCGCATCCTCCGGCTCAGGTGAGAGCGCCGGATCCTTGACCAAGAGTGCGGCCGAATCGATGCGCACGCCGGCGACTCCGCGCTCGAACCAGAAGCGGAGGATGTCCTCGTGCTCGGCCCAGACCTCCGGGCGCTCCCAGTTGAGGTCGGGCTGCTCGGGTGCGAAAAGGTGCAGGTACCACTCGCCGTCCTCGGTACGCGTCCAGGCGGACCCGCCGAAGATCGACTGCCAGGCGTTGGGCGGTTGCTCACCGTGCTCGCCGGTGCCGGGGCGGAACCAGAAGAGTCCGCGCTCGGGCGAGCCCGCCGGAGCGGCGAGCGCGTTGACGAACCAGGGGTGCTCGCTGGAAATGTGGTTGGGGACGATGTCCACGATCGTGCGAATCCCGAGCTCGCGAGCTTCGGTGATCAGCCGCTCGGCCTCCCACAACGTGCCGAAGGCCGGATCGATCGAGCGGTAGTCCGAGATGTCATAGCCGGCGTCGGCCAGCGGCGACGGGTACCACGGGTTGAACCAGAGTGCGTCGACGCCGAGTGCGGCCAGGTACGGCAGTCGCGCCCTGACGCCTTCGATGTCGCCGACTCCGTCGCCGTTGGCGTCGTTGAAGCTCCGAATGTAAACCTGATAAACGACCGCGTCGCGCCACCACGGGCGGGCCGCAGCGCCCTCAGATTCGCGTCGCGGGGCACCCGCAACCTTCGTGTCCGTCTCCCTCATGGGGCGAGCATGGCACAGCAAACAAATGATTGCAAGAGCCCGACTAACTTTTGCATTTTTCGTACTTCCGTACGCAACTCTTGCAATAGCGACTAGCGAGCAGGCGCGTTGGCGGTAGAACCGCGCGCCACCACCTCCGGCTCGAAGAACAGCTCATCGGCCGACACCGGCGATCCCTCGATCTGACCCGCCAGCATCTCCACCGCCGCACGGCCGATCGCCTCGAGCGGCTGTCTGACCGTTGTCAGCGGCGGGTCGGTGCAGCTCATCAGCGCCGAGTCGTCGAAGCCGATCACCGAGAGGTCGGCGGGAACCGTCAGGCCGCTGCGGCGGGCGGCGCGAACCGCGCCGAGCGCGATCGGATCGCTCGCGCAGATGATCCCGGTGGCGCCATGCTCGATCAGCCGCAAGGCGGCCGCGTGGCCGCCCTCGAGGGAGAAGCGGGTCCGTTCGACCAGCTCGGACGGCTCTGCAACCTTCGCCAGGCGCTCGAATGTCGCGAGCTTGCGCCTTGAAGGCATATGGTCGGGCGGGCCGAGTATCAGCCCGATGCGCTCATGTCCGAGGTATGCCAGGTGTGCATAGGCCTGCTCCATGGCGACGGCATCGTCGGTGGATACACGCGGGAAGTCGAGGTGCTCGGCGGCGGCGTTGATCAAGACCACGGGCAGGCGCAACTGCAGCAGGCGCTCATAGTGCTCGTGCGGCGCATCGGCCTCGGCGTACTGGCCGCCGGCGAAGATCATCCCCGAGACCTGACGCTCGAGCAGCATCTCGACGTACTCAGCCTCCGACATGCTGCCGGTGCGAGTACATAGCACCGCGTTGAAGCCGCGCTGGGCGAGCGCTCCGGCCACCACCTCGGCGAGCGCTGGGAACACCGGGTTCTGAAGCTCGGGCACGATCAGGCCGACCATGCGTGCGCGGCGCACGCGCAGATGGGTAGGACGCTCATACCCGATCACGTCCAGCGCGGTGAGCACGGCGGCGCGCGTCGACTCGGAGATCCCCGGGCGTCCGTTCAGGACGCGGCTGACGGTGGCCTCACTGACGCCCGCCTGTTTCGCGACATCCGCAAGCTTGCTCGCCATGCTGCAAGTCTATGACAGATCTTGCAAGGCCTTGCAGTCAGTTACAGCAAGAGCTTGCGAGCCAGCCGTCGCGTACCGAGCCATAGCGCGACTGAACCGAACGCAAACAGATACAGGCAGGCGACCAGGATGTCCCAGTGGAAGATGCCGAGCGCCGGCTCGCGGAGCAGCTGGATGCATTGGTAGAGCGGCAGCAGCTCAACCACCGGCCTGGCCCAAGACGGATACACCGAGACCGGGTAGAAAGTCGTCGCGAACAGGAACATCGGCAGCATCACGAGCTGGATCACCTGGAAGTCGGCCCAGTCCCGCAGGTACGTCGTGACGGCGAGACCGGCAGACCCAAACGCGTACCCGACGAGCAGCGAGCCCGGGATCGCGAGCGCCAGCCCCGGCGAGACGGCAAGCCCGAGCACGAGCATCACGACGATGAAGCCGATCGTCGAGATCACCGCGAGGATGATCGCGCTCGCAACCTCGCCGAAGGCGATATCGATGACCGACAGCGGGGTGGGCACGATCGCGTCATAGGTCCGCTCCTCCTTGAGCCGCGAGAAGACGGCGAAGGTTGTCTGGTTGAACGCGGCGTTCATCGCGGTGGTGGCCAGAATGGCGGGTGCGACGTAGGCCGCGTAGGGGACGTCGACGCCCGCGACCTTGCCGACCAGGGCCCCGACGCCAAACCCGATCGAGAGCAGGTAGAGAGTCGGCTCGAGGATGCTCGCCAACAGCGGCGCACGTGTGTGCCGGAGGATCAGCAGGTTGCGTTCGATCATGCTGGCCGTGCGGCGCAGCGTCCAACTCCGCCTGGGGACGAGCGGCCGCCTGGAGTCTCCAAGCGGCGGTCGAAGCTCCGTGGTGGTCACGCGTGCAACCGCCTGCGGTAGGTGACACGTGCAGCGGCAATCCCGACCAGCACGAACGCGAGCAGGTATGCGCCGTGGCCGATGATGCTCTGCGCGGACGCCGTCCCAAGACTCAACGAGCGGCACAGCGCGACGCCCTGCGCAAGCGGCAGGGCTTCGGCCACGAGCCGAACGCCGCGGGGAAGCTCACTCAGCGCGAAGAAGGTTCCCGAGAACATGTACAGCGGCATCAACACGAACCTGTAGAGCGCCTGCATCTTTGTCATCGTGCGCTGGGTTACGGCCCAGGCGGCCACCGGCACCGCAAAGGCGAGGCCCGTAAGCAGCGCCGCCGGCCAGGTGGCCAGCCCGCGCCACCCGTCGGTTACGCCGAAGACAAGCATCACGGCGATGAACGCCGCACTCGAAGTCAGCAGCCGGAATGCGACGAACAGGAGGTGTCCGGTCATGATCTCGTCGGGCTCGAGCGGTGTCGTGACCGCACTGCGATAGGCCCCGGTCTGGGTGGCCGCCATCCGCACCCGGCCGCCACCCTCGACGAACCCGGTCTGCATCACCGCGGCCGCCAGCAGGCCCGGAGCGAAGAAGTCGATGTAGGACACCCCGCCGAGCCTCAGAAGGGTGGCCGCTGTTGACGAGGTGACCCAGGCCGACACCGATCCCGAGCAGGAACAGCATCGGGTTCGCGACGCTGATCACGATGGTGCTGCGCCAGTTGCGCCGGTAAAGCATCAGCCAGTAGCGGAAGGACAGCCAGGCGCGACGCATGTCAGTCGATCAGCGAACGGCCGGTGAGCTTCAGGAAGACGTCCTCCAGGGTTGCGCGGCGCACCAGCGCGGTGATCGGCGTCATAGTCCGAGGCCGTGCACGCTCACGAGCGCTGCCTCGCCATCGTCGGCGTAGACCACCACGCGGTCAGGAAGCTCCTCGATCCGCTGGCCGATACCGGCGTCGCGCAGGCGCGCAGCCACCGCGGCATGGTCGTCGGGCGGGAATCGCAGCTCCAGAACCTCGCGCGTGACGTGCTCGTCGATCAGTGCGCGCGGCGACCCCTCGGCCACGATGCGGCCGCTGTCCATCACCGCCAGCTGGTCGCAGAGCTGCTCGGCCTCGTCCATGTAATGCGTCGTGATGATCAGCGTTACGCCGTCGCGCTTGAGCCGGAACAGGCGATCCCACAGAACGTGCCGAGCCTGTGGATCAAGACCCGTGGTCGGCTCGTCCAGCAGCAGGATCTCCGGCTCGTTGATCAGCGACCGGGCGATCGTCAGCCGTCGTCGCATCCCGCCGGAGAGCGTCTCGACGACTCGCGTCGGCCTTGTCCTCGAGCTGAGCGAACGAGAGCAGGCCATCGACCCGCTCGCGGATCGCGCGCTTGCTCAGACCGAAGTAGCGCCCGTACACGTAGATGTTCTCGCGGACGGTCAGCTCACGATCCAGGGCATCGTCCTGCGGCACCACCCCGATCCGGGCGCGGATCTCGGGGCCGTGGCTGGCGGGATCCAGACCCAGCACGCGCAACGTGCCGCCGGTCACCGGGGATATCGCGGCAAGCATCCGCATGGTCGACGACTTGCCTGCCCCGTTCGGCCCAAGGAACCCGAAGGCCTCGCCGCGACCGAACTGGAAATCGATCCCGGCGACGGCACAGAACGCCGGGGTGCCGTTGCGGGCTGGATAGGTCTTTGTCAGGCGGTGGGCCTCAACCAGGAGCGCATCGGACACCAACCTCACCGTACCGAACGTGACATTAGCTCGCAACAATTCGACAAGAGTCTGCAACTTTTGAGCGTCGGCTCCCTGCGGCTACAGTCAAATAGCGCCCATGGCCACGTCAGACGCAGCATCCTCGAGCTCACCGATACCAGCCTTCACCGGCGCCACGATCGACCGTGCGAGCGAGTTGCGGGGAGACCGGGCCGAGATCGAACGGCTGCTGAGACACCCGGGCGCCGCGGTGCTCGGAGCAAGCTCAGATAGCGTGCTGATCGCCGAGGCTCCACAGCCGCGCTTGCTGCGCCGACCCGTCGAGGGGCACGTCAACCCCTACCAACCGATCCTCCTCGGACTGGAGAACGGCGACCCGCTGTTCGGAGCCGACCTCGACGATCCTGAGGCGGAGAGCCAAGCGGCAGCGACCGGTGCCGGGCGGCTCGCATCGCTGCGGGAGGCCGGGCTCCTGCTCCCCCAGGCCGAGGGCGGCCTCGCGGCCTATCTCGTGGCTTTGCTCAACTGGCACCGCAGCCACAGGTTCTGCTCAAACTGTGGCGCCGGCACTCGGGTGGCTGAGGCAGGCCTCTCGCGCCGTTGCCCAACCTGTCGGCGGTCCCATTTTCCGCGCACCGATCCTGTGGTGATCATGCTGGTGGACGACGGAGCGGGCAACGTTCTGCTCGGCCGCCGCATCGGCTGGGCAGATGGCCGCTTCTCAATTCTCGCTGGATACGTGGCGCCCGGGGAAACGCCCGAGGAGGCGATCGAGCGGGAGGTGCGCGAGGAGTCCGGAGTTCACGCCCACTCTCCCAGCTACGTCGCATCCCAGCCATGGCCGTTTCCCGCTTCGTTGATGCTCGGCTACGAGGCGAGTGCAGAGCGCGACCACGCCACCGAGCCAGTTCCCCAGCCTGGGGAGATGGTCGAGGTGCGCTGGTTCAGCGTCGAACAGGTCCGAGAGGCGGCACGGCTCTCCGACGGGCAGGGTGTGAGCGGCGGGTCAGTCGCCGGGTTGCAGCTGCCGGGCGAGGTTTCGATTGCGCGGGTGCTGATCGATGCTTGGGTTGCGCGAGGGGGACGGCGAGCAGGTTCCTGACGACGCGGAGCTTTGATGTGGACTCGACGCTTGAGGTCGCTGACAAAGGCGGCCGGCGAAGCACGGCCGGCCGCCACGTTCATCAAAGCCGGGCGAGGATGCGGCGCATCTCGGGAGCGAGCAGTGGCGCCAGGTCCGCGCTGTACTCCATCGTCAGGTGATCGCCATCGTGGGTCGTCAGGGTGTGGTTGATCACGCTCGGGCAGATGCCGTCGTCACAGAACCACTGGAGCGTCGGGATTGAGAGGTGGTGACTCTGGCTCAACATCGTGCCGATGTCCTCCACCAGGCCGGCGTAACCGGTGGTGACCCGTGAGGAGCAGCTCCTCTGGGTCGCGCCGGCGGCGGTGATACAGGTGGCCGTCTTCTGGGTCTGCCCGGGCGCGTCCTCGAGCCAGACACCGTTGCGGACCATGCTGAGAACGCTGCGCAGGTCGGCGATCGTCATCGAAGGGTGATCTTCGAGATACCCGCCGGTCAACTTGAAATCGACCAGCGTCGCCGCCGGGTGCAGCTTGCGATCCTGCTGGACCGCCCACCGGTACCAGCTCGCGCACGGCCAACCGGCGAGGTTCAGATGTGTGCGGTTGACGTAGCAGCCGGGTTTGTCGAGCACGACCACAGCAAAGTGTTGGGCCTTGGCGATTGGCAGCAGCGCCGGGACCCACATCCCGGCGTGCGAGTCGCCGAACACGGCGACGATACGGTTGGAGGACGGGTCGCCGAGCTTGCAGATGCTGCTCGTCACACCCGAGCCGAAGGACGGCTGGCAGCCGTATGGGGTGTCGTAGGTGATCGCGGTGTTCTCCTGCGCCAGCGTCGCCCCATTGGGAACAAGGACCTTGGGCAACGGCGCGTTGTGATGCACGGCGACCACGGCGTCAAAGACGGCCGGAATCGGATTCGAGGTAAGGAGACTGACCGGGTCGGGTTGACCGCGCGCCGCCTTCAGCGGTGGCAGGTCGAGGTTCTGGGATGCCTGCGCCTCGGCGGCAAGCGTGCCCTCGACCGTCAGCACCGGCACCATGATCGCCGCCACCGACGTTCCGATCGAGACCGGAATCAGCACCGCAGTCCGCCAGCCGCGCAACCAGCGCGAGAACCGCAGCGGGTTCTCGTAGAAGTGGAAGGTCAGCGCCGACAGCGCGAATGCGCCGGCCAGCAAGGCCAGGTTGTCACCCACCGGGAGTACGCGACCGGCGGCCGTCCAGCAGATCACCAGCGTCGGGTAGTGCCACAGATAGAACGTGTAGGAACGGTCGCCTACGTAGGCGAGCGGTCGGAACGCGAGCACGCGGCCGACGCCAAGACCCGTCGCGTGGAGGCCCGCGATGACGATCGGCGCCGACCCGCCAACGGGGAGCAGCGCAGCATATCCTGGGAAGTCTGTGTTGCTCGTGTAGAAGACCGACGCGACCAGCACCATCCCCAGACCCGCCCAGCCGAGCGGCGTGCGCAGGAGCTGCGGCAGCTTGGCTGCGGCGGGCGCCAGCAGCGCCACGAGCGCGCCAAGGCCGAGCTCCCACACGCGCGCGAAGGTTGAGAAGTACGCGCCCTGCGGGTTGACGGCGGTGTCGTGGATCGACCAGGCGAGCGAAGCCGCGCAGACGAACGCGAGGACCAGGCCGACAAGCCGCACCGCGCGGCGACGATCGAAGCTCCCGCCGCGCCGGCAGATGAAGAGGACGACCGCGAGCAGCGACGGCCAAACGAAGTAGAACTGCTCCTCGATGGACAGCGACCAGAAGTGCAGAACGGGCGAGGGCATCGTCTGGGCGGCGTTGGCGAAGTAGTTGGTGGCCTCGGAGGCGAAGTGGATGTTCGAATAGAACAGCGACGCTGCGAGCGCGTCGAGGAGCGCGGGCTTGGTCCCGAGGAAGTCTGCCCGTAGTAGGTCGTAGACGACGTACACGGCGATCGCGGTGACCGCCAGGGTCAAGGTGGCCGCCGGCAGGATTCGCCGGGCGCGCCGTGCGTAGAACTTTGTGATGGAGATGCGGCCGCTGCCCTGATCGCCGTCACGCCCGTGGTCACCGCCGATGCCCTCGCGCAGGAGCAGGCCGGTGATGAAGTATCCGGAGAGCACGAAGAAGACGTCGACGCCGACGTAGCCGCCCGGCAGGAACGGCACGTGGGCGTGATTCAGCGCAACCAGCAGGACCGCCAGAGCGCGCACGCCCTGCAGATCACGGCGGCGCTCGGTGGCGACCAAGGCCTGCTTCGTTGGCCCGGCGGCCCTCCGCTGGGTTGTCTTCTGCTCGCGCCCCTGAGGTGTCTCACAGCGCGCAAGCCGCTGCTGTTGCCCCTTGCCCCCGCGCGTGACCTTTCCTTGCTGCATGCCCGTCCCGCTTATGGAGGATGTATGTCTTTGAGAGGTTGCGTCCGGCCTCCCAGAGACGTATTAGCCCCACGCGCGTGGGATCAAACATCGCCGCGGCGGTCCATGCACAAACCCGCGAGGGGCAAGTAGCCAAATGGTGACACCCGGGGACATAACCGCCAAAACACCGTTTTCGGTGTGTTTGCTGGGCAAACTGCCGCCGCCGCGCCCGCTGGCGCGGCTAGTCACCGCCTCCACGCCGCCGTAGCCCACACCGTCCCCGCCGGTAACTGAGGCTAAGCGCCGTCTGCGGCTAAGCGGCGTCGCCGGCGAGATCGGCTTCGGCGTTGAGAATCCAGTCGCGCTTTTCGGCCCGCCACTGCTCATCCGTGCGACGCAGCTTCCAGTACCCGCTGGCCGACAGCGCCTCGACCGGCAGACCGCGCTCGAGCACCAGGTGCCGGCGGACGAAGCGGACGGCGGTCGCCTCGCCGTGGACGAACGCCTGTCCCCGTCCATCGGGCAAGGACAAAGCCTGGACGGCCTCCAGCTGAAGCGAAGGATCTTCGCCTGGCCCTTGGGTGCGGTGGATCCAGCTGACGCGCAGATCTCCGGGCGAGTCGAGCGGCTGTTGATGATCGGGGCCGTCGACCTCGATCACGGCGAAGACCGGGACACCGGCTTGGACCCGTTCTACGGACGCGGCGATGGCAGGTAGGGCGGCGTCGTCGCCAACCATGAGGTGCCAGTCGGCGTCAGGGTCAGGTGCATACGCGCCCCCCGGTCCCATGAGCTCAAGCTGGTCTCCCGGCTGCGCCTGAGCGGCCCACGGCCCGGCAAAGCCGGCGTCGCCATGAACGATGAAATCGAGCGTCAGCCGCAGGGACTCGGGATCCCAATCGCGGACCGTGTAGGAGCGTGTCTTGTCTCCAAACCTGCACTTGACGTAGTGGTCGGTGAACTCGTCCGGCACCGAAGCCCTCCAGATCAGGCCCGGTGACGATGATCCTGACCATGCTCGGCGTCAGCCAAACAACTTCGGTTACGACTGTGGAAAGACTGCGGCGCTCAGGCATGTGCTCCTTGGGAGTCGGGAAGTCTGCGACTCCTAACAGCATACGTTAGGGTGCCCTAACCCCTCAGCGCGATAACGCGGCGATCAGGCGGGTCGTTGCGGACCGCTCCAGAAGTTGCGCTCGAAGTCGAACGAGCGCGCGGTTGGCCAGCACCGTTCTTCCGCCCCGTCCAGCCAACGCTCGAACGCGTTGATCTGCCGTTCATGGTTGAGGCAAAACTCAGCGCAGATGTCCTGCCGCGGCTCGCAACAACCGAACGCCCTGCATGAGAGGTCGTCGTGCTGGCTCACAACCAGAAACGTAATTCGCTGATGTTGACGTCAGGTGTGCATCAGGTCGCCTGGCGTTAGGGGTGGCCCCGAAAGAAACGGCTGGCTCGTCGCGGCGGGCTGTAGGGTGGGACGCGGCCGTCGCAGCGGTCTCCACGGGAGCGCGTTGGGGCTCGGGGCTTGCGCCGGTTTCTCTGCATCATCTCTTGACGGATGGCGGCGATGTCGTCGGCCGCGGCTCGCCGCGCGAGCCGCCTTCAATCGAGGGGAACCGCGATGCGCATGATGATGACGGTGCAGATTCCGACCAAGGCTGGGAACGCTGCCATCAAGGACGGCAGCCTCCCGCAGATTGTGGGGAAGGCGCTTGACGCACTGAAGGCCGAGGCCGCCTACTTCACGTCACAGGAAGGCATGCGGACCGGTCTGATCTTCTTCGACATGGCCGATTCGAGTGACATACCGTCGGCGGCCGAGCCTTTCTTCATGGGACTTGACGCGAAGATCACGTTTGCGCCCGTCATGAACGTCGACGAGATGGCCGCCGGTGTAGGCAGGGCCATGCAGGCCGCATAGCCCCGACGGGAGCGATCGCTCCCGGGCATCCTTCCGTTCGCGGAAGGATGCTTGAGTGCACAATGACCCTTCCGCGGAAGCGTGACTCGCGCGAGGGCTAAGCGACGGCGCGCCGGTAGACGTGTGTGGCCCAGGCGAGCGAGACTACGCAAAGCGGCGTCAGCACGGCGAAGGCTTGCCACAGCGCGTCGCCAGAGAAAGTGTCGAGTGCGAGCGTTCGTGAGGCTGTGACGAGGTAGTAGAGCGGGTTGAAGTGGGCGAGCACGCCCATCCAGGCTGGCCCGAGCGAGATCGGTAGCAGCACGCCGGCGAGCAGCATTAGCGGCAGGTTGATGCCGTTCACGATCGCAGCGAAGCCTGTGATCTCTTTGGTGAGCAGCGCCACAGCTGTGGAGAAGGCGGCTAGCGTCAGATAGAAGAGCGCGAGCAGGACGCCGAGTACGAGCAGCCCCGGCACGTGGACGTGGAAACCGAACGCGACGCCGACAACGAGCAGGACAAGATCGAAGATGAACATGCTGACCATGCCGGAGACGAGTGGGCCGAGTAACAGGGCAAGACGGCTCGCTGGCGTGACACGGAAGCGCTCGATCACTCCGGCCTGAAGCTCGAACAGCGTCGAGAACCCGGCGCTGGTGCCGCTCGTGAATGCGAGCAGCGCGAGGATGCCGGGAAGGAACTCATCAAGCACACTGCCGCCTTGTCCCGGGGCCACCGGCACATTCCGAAGCAGCGGTGTGAACAGCGCGAGGTAGAGCAACGGTACGGTCAGGCTGACGAATAGCCAAACCGGGTTGCGCAGTAATTGGAGCGCGCGGCGCCAGGCCAGTAGGCGGGTGTCATGGACCAGCTTCACGCGGGCGCTCCAGCTTCAGAATCGCGCAGCGACCGTCCGGTCTTGGCGAGGAAAACGTCGTCCAGCGTCGGCTCAGAAAGACTGATCGCCCGCAGCGGGATCTTGGCTGCGTCGAACCGGCGCAGCAGCTCGGGTAACGCAACAGGTCCGTCGTCGACGTAGCAGTGCAGTTCGCCATTCTCGGCTTGGGTCGTCGAGCGCACGAACGGCGCCTCGGCGAGTAACGTCTCAACGCGCGCGCGAACACCGGCATCGTTGTCGACACGCAGCACCACGGCATCGCCGACTATGTCGCGCTTGAGCTCGCGTGTGGTGCCCTCGGCGACGATCGTCCCGTCGTCGATGATCATCACGCGGTCGCAGAGCGCGTCTGCTTCCTCGAGGTAGTGCGTGGTGAGGAAGACGGTGACGCCGCGGTCCCGCAACGTGCGCACGTGCTGCCAGAGGTTTGCGCGGTTCTGTGGGTCAAGGCCAGTGGTCGGTTCGTCGAGAAACAGCACTTTGGGCTCGTGGACAATCCCGAGCGCAACATCCAACCTACGTTTCTGCCCACCCGAGTACGTTTTGACCTGACGCTCGGCGAAGCTCGCGAGGTCCAGCAGAGAGAGCAGCTCCTGAACGCGTGCTGCAACGTCGCCCCGCTCACGACCGTACAGCTGACCTTGAAGCATCAGATTTTCCCGTCCGGTCGCGAGGTTATCGGCACCGCCCAGCTGACTCACGTATCCGATTTCCTGGCGGACCTTCGCGGGTTCTCGCGCGACATCGAGACCCGCGACGCGTGCCTGCCCCTCGTCGATGCTCAGCAAGGTCGTCAGCATCCGCAGAGTCGTCGTCTTGCCTGCGCCATTTGGGCCGAGAAACCCGAAGATCTCGCCCTGGTGGACGGTGAAGCTGACGCCGCGCACGGCGTCGACGGTGCCGCTACGCGATTTGAAGCGCTTGCGCAGCTCGTGCGCCTCGATCACGTCGCTCACTCCGAGCCCCCTGATGCAAGCTCGAACTCGGATACCGGTACCCCGTCATGCCATCCCTGCCAGAGCTCGATCCCATCGATCGTTCCCGCGGTGATCTCGCTGATCAGGCGGCGCACGAACCGCAGCTCGGTCTGCGTGCAGCTCGTCTTCGAACTCGGCCTCAACCCAGAGAACCCGCGGCAGTCCGCGTTGCTCAAGCAGCTGGCGCCCGGCGCGGGCCGCAGCGATCAGTTCTTCGAGTCGCCCGGCGCGCTCCTCGAGTAGCGAGATCGCCTCGAGCGGCGCCACCCCCGGCAGGAACGACAGGCCAGCCGCGAAAGCCGGATAGTCCTTCGCAGGGACCGCGAGGATGTTCGCGAGCCAGTCGTGCGCCTCGACGCGGCCGGCCTCGGTCAGTCGGTAGACCGTTCGTTCGGGCAGCCGACCCTCCCGCTCGGTGTCGCGGGCCACGATCAGGCCGGAGCGCTCCAGCGAACACACGACCGAATACAGCGAGCCGTAGTTGAGCCTGATGCTCTCGTCCTTGTGCTCACGCCGCAGCGTCGTCGCGATCTCATACGGGTGCATGTCGCGCTGGATCAGAGTCATCAGCACGGCAAGTGCCAGAAGATTTTTGGGGCGTCTGCTTGACATCAAGTACTCGATTCAGAGTACCAGAGTCGAAACGAGCCGATTTGACGGGCCGACACGGACGCGGACAATCGGCGAGCCGATCAGCTCAGATCGTTGCTCCTGCGTCGCGAGAGCGATACTAGGAACGTGGCCGACCTCAATGTTCTCGGCGGAGCGCTCGCCCCGTGCGGCACCGATCCGGTCACCGGCTTCTTTCGTGACGGGTGCTGCCACACCGGTCCCCAGGACCTCGGCAGTCACACGGTGTGTGCCGTGGTCACGGCCGAGTTCCTCGACCACCAACAACGGATCGGGAACGACCTGGTCACGCCGATGCCTCAATACCGATTTGCTGGGCTTGTGCCGGGTGATCGGTGGTGTGTGACCGCAGCGAACTGGCTACGAGCACACCTCGACGGTGCGGCAGCCTACGTCGTCCTTGCATCCACGCACGAACGAGCTCTCGAGATCATCCCGCTCGACGCTCTCCGGGAACACGCGGTCGACGTCCCCCCGGATCCTGGACCGCTGCAAGGCTGAGTTCACCGGCGCCGGTTTTCAGTTGTGTCGTGAAGTCGACCCTCAGACGCGTCGGAGTCGTTGTTATTCGTACGATGCAGGACGTGGGAACGCTGATACGAATGTGCCTGGAAAGTTGGCCACGCCGGATGACGCTCGGCGATCGGTCACCTGCGGGGGTCTGATGGGCGATCACCTCATCGTCCTGCACTCTGCGGTGCGGGCTTGCGCGGGCTACAGCCGCCACGACGCCCCCTCGATCCTGCTGGACGGGTCATCGCTGGCGCGCGACACGGAGCACGGTCGCGCCGTCACAGCCCAGCTGACACGCCGGCATGGAACCCTCGAGGAGGCGATCGATGCGGGGGTGGTTGCGCTCGGCGCCGCCGGATTGTCCAAGGGGATCAACCGCCAGGCGCGCGCGGCGTGCGAGGACTACTTCTACGGCCGACTCAACCTGACTCCGAGCCACAAGTTGGGCGGACCGACAGAGATCGTCGAGACGCTCGAGCTGATGCCAGAGCCGATGTATCGCGCACTTGAGGACATCGTCGGCTTCGTCGTCGACGGCGAGTACGAGGATCTGCACGCCGCGTCTGATAACCGGCTCGGAGTCGAGGACCTCCGCCGGCGCATCGAGGACGACTGCCCGGAGTCGCTGGTGCTGCCGCCCCGGGAGACCTACCAGGTCGAGGCGATCGCGAAGTCGGACGATCCTGACCTGCCGGGCTGGGCCTACTTCCTCGACCTGTGGACCGACGACGGCCCGGCGCGCCTGCACATAGAAGGCGAGCTCGAGGAGTCAGGTCGGCAGTTCAAGGCAACGCTGACCGACATCCTGCCCTGAAGCGGCAGCTCACCGTTAAACGCGGAAAGCCCACCCGTAAGTGGACTCTCGGCCATCAGAAGATCAGGCGGCTTTCGCGGGAAGGGGACATTCAGATGAAGGTCTCGCCCTCTTGTTGCCTTCGCTATCTGACGGTCTCAGCGTAGCGTATCCGCCTCCCAGCGCCGCTCAGAGGCCCCACACCAGGAGTCAGCCGGCGATTTCGTGGAGCGTTTGGGCGACTTGGTCGGGGGCTGAGAACAGCGCCCAATGTCCCGTTGAAAGTTCGCGCAGGTCCCAGTCCGGATCGGCGAACGGGGCGGCACGGGGGTCGCCCTGCGCAATCAGCTCTTTGACTGCGGCGACGGTAATCCCGCCTGCCGTGCAGAAGATCACTGATCGACGGACGCCTGACGGTTTCTCGTGCTCAAGTCGCAGCGGCGTGGTGAAAGTCGCGTACGGCTGCGAGGTGCCGCGGCCTGCGATCGCCGCGAAGTGTTCGTCGGTCAGCCCCGCCGTGCTGCCGAACTGGCCCGTCTCGAGCGTTGCGCGGTCCGGGACCGGCCAGCGCCAGCCCTCGCCTTGGCGCTCGACTGCCAAGCGCTGAGATTCGCGTTGCTCAGGGGTCTGCACGTCGCTGATCGCCATCCCGTCGGGTAGCGGCGAGCAGTCCAGATACACGACGGCGTTGAGTCGCTCCGGTCGGCGGTCAGCAGCACCGGCGACCACCACGCCCGCGTAGCTGTGCCCTACGAGAATGGCGTCGCGTAGATCCTCGTAGTCAAGGACACCGAGGACATCCGCGATGTGGGTATCAAGATCGACGGCCGCGTTGGCCAAATGAGCGCGCTCGCCGAGGCCCGTGAGCGTGACCGGATGGACATCGTGACCGGCGGCGCGCAGCTGGTCGGCGACCTCTCGCCACGCCCAACCACCCAGACACGCGCCCGGGACCAGTACCAAGGGACAGGGACTCATTGCCGTTAACAGCATCCCAGACTCGCGAGACCTGGATGCTGTTGGAGAGCGCGGTCAACCTCGCGGCCCGCCGATGACCGCAGCCTTACGGGCTGCTCACCCGATCCGGATGATGTCTTGTTGTTCGGAGACGTTTGGCTTTCCGGAATCGTCGAGTGGAGGTGACGGGTTCGTGTCAAACCAGATCGCTGGCGGGGATGCGCGGGTCGCGGGGTGGATCTCTCTGAAAGCAGGTAGCTGATGCCCACGCCCCACAGGTCCCACGCGATGGACCATGTTGTGCTCCTGCTGTTCGAGAACCGTTCGCTGGACAACGTGCTCGGGCACCTCTACGGCCCCGAGGACGGTACGAACTTCGACGGGGTCATCGGCAAGAATCTGAGCAACCCCATCCCTGAGTGGGCCGAGCACGGCGCCGAACGCAAGACGGTCCCTTACGCAGTCGCCACGGACATGGACGCTCCGAACCCCGACTCCGGCGAGGAGTACTACCACACCAACACCCAGCTGTTCAACATCCTCGACGAGGACAACCGGTTCAAGATTGGCGAGGCTGTGAGCGCGCCGTGGAACGCACCGGAGGCCGGGGCCGTACCAACGATGGACGGGTTCGTGACCGACTACATCAGCACGTTCACCGCGGAGGTGGGGCGCCAGCCGACCTACGAGGAGTACGCGCAGATCATGACCGGCTACACACCCGAGCAAGTGCCGGTCCTGAGCGCGATCGCGAAGGGCTTCGGGGTGTTCGACCACTGGTTCTGCGAGGTGCCGTCACAAACGTTCATGAACCGGTCCTTCTGGACCGCCGCGACATCGTCGGGGTTCGTGATCAACAGCCCGGTGTCGAACTGGACCCAGCACAACACCGCCGAGACGCTGTTCGATCGCCTCGAAGCGCACGGGCGCACATGGAAGGTGTACGTACACGAACCAATGCCCCTGTCGTTCACGGGCCTGATCCACCTACCGCGTGTCAAGGACCGCCTCGCGACGAACTTCGTGCCCTACTCAGAGTTCGAGCGGGACGCGGTCAACGGCACCCTGCCCGACTTCAGCCTGATCGAACCGAACATGCTCTCCGGGCACAGCGACTATCACCCTGCCTTCGGCCGGTCGCTGATCCCCGACGACATGAACATCCCGATGGACCCCCCGTCATCGATCCGCGGCGGCGAGACGTTCCTGGCCAGCATCTACAACACGATCAGATCGGCCGCGTCCCCAGACGGCTCTAACGCGTACAACACGCTGTTCTTCATCGGCTGGGATGAGCCCGGCGGAACGTATGACCACGTCCCCCCAGGACCCGTGGCCCCACCGGACCCCAGCGCGCCAGCGGGGCGACTCGATTTCAAATTCGACCGCTCCGGGTACCGGTGCCCGCGGTCATCGTCTCTCCCTGGGTAGACGAGGGGATCGTGATCAACGATGAACATCGACATACATCGATGATCGCCACGCTCCGCAACGTGTGGGGTCTCGGCGACCCGTTCACCGGCCGCGACGCCGCCGCCACTACCTTTGATCACCTGCTCTCCCGCGAGACCCCTCGCGATCCCGCGAGCTGGCCGGACGTCGAGGCGCTCCCGGTCCCGCAGTTCCACATGGACATGGTGCAGATGGGAAAGGCCCTCAGCGTCCTCGGCAAGACCGCAGGCAGCGGCATCCTCGAGCATGCAAAGCAGTCCGGGCTCGTGATCCCCGCTGCGCTGACCGACCCGAACTCGACCCCCGAGCAGATAATCGCGGCGTTGCGAAGCATCGCGCTGCAGATCTTCCCGCGCCTAGCCGCTCACACGCCCCTCAACTTCAGCGCAGCGACTTGAACGCTGCGCGTATCTCCTCGCTGAAGAGCTGAGGCTCCTCCCACGCGGCGAAGTGGCCACCCTTGTCGACCTCGTTGAAGTAGACGACGTTCGGGTACGACGCCTCGACCCAGCTGCGCGGCGTCCGCCAGATCTCGCCCGGGAACGTTGTGAAGCCGAACGGGAGCGACGACGCCGGCAGCGGCTTCTGGCCGGCGGCGGGCGCGTCTGGCCCGTAGGCCTCCCAGTAGGACCGTGCCGCCGACGCGCCGGTGCCGGTCAGCCAGTAGGTCGTGATGTTGTCGAGGATGTGGTCGCGCGTGAGGTTGCCTGACGGCTTGTCCTCGGTGAAGGCGCGCGCGATCTTGTAGTAGGCGTCGGTGTCGTGGTCCACCATCCACGTCGCGAGTGCGACGGGGGAGTCGAGCAGCCCGTAGCCGATGGTCTGAGGCCTGGTGGACTGCTCCACCAAGTAAGCGTTGCCGCTCGTCTGGAACGTCTTGATGGCGGCGAGTCCCGCCTTTTCTTCCTCGGTGTCCGCCGGCAGTGCCGCGGGGTCGTTCAGCGCAGGCACGAGGAGGTTCGTGTGTACGCCGATCAGGCCGTCGGGCGCCAGGCGGCTCATCGCGTCGGTGACGCCGGCACCAACGTCGCCGCCCTGCGCCACATAGCTGGAATAGCCGAGACGGCGCATCAGCTCGGCCCAGGCGCGTGCGGTCCGGAAAAGGTCCCAGCCGACCTCGGTCGGCTCGGAGGAGAAGCCGTAACCGGGCACGGAGGGCAGCACGAGGTCGAACGCGTCCCCCTCGCTCCCGCCATGCTCGGTCGGGTCGGTCAGCGGTCCGACGGTCTCGAGCAGCTCGATGACCGAACCGGGCCAGCCGTGAGTCATGATCAGCGGCAATGCCCCATCGTGCCGCGACTTCACGTGGATGAAGTGGACGTCCACACCGTCGATCTCGGTCTTGAACTGCGGCAGCGCGTTCAGCCGCGCCTCGCACCGGTGCCAGTCGTAATCGTTCACCCAGTACTCCGCGAGCGCCCGAGCGGTCGCCAGTTGCACCCCCTGCGACCGATCCGCAACGAGCTCCTCGCTGGGCCAGCGCGTCGCGCCGATACGGCGCCGCAGCTCACCGAGCTGCTCGTCCGGGACGTCAATTCGAAACGGGCTGATCGCTGTCGTCGCAGTGGACATAACGGCACTCCTCGTTCGGTGACGGCGTAGGACGGAGCGTCTCGGGCAGCTCGAAGGCCAGCATCATCCGATGCGGGTGATGCCACCAAGCCCGCTCGTCTACCGACTGGTTCGCGCAGGTGGACGGCTGTGTGATGGCGCGTCACCGCGGCGGGTTCGTGACACCAGCGCGATCTGGGCCAGCACGTCGACGAGGAGCAGCCTGAACGGCATCCGCCCACCGGCGCGCCAGCCGGCGAGAAGCGTCGCGCCGCTGACCGCGCACGATGCCCCAAAGCTGCCCACGGTGCGTCGGGAAAGCCCGCCGGCGCCGAACGCGATGCTCCCGCTCGCTCCAAGCAACAGCGCCGTCGCCAGGGTGAGGGACACGTTTGGGGAGAGGCGCTGAGGTACGCCCAGCACACCCATGTCGCGGTCGGAGTCGCGGTCCGGGAGCACGTTCACCAAGTGGGCGGCCATGCCCAGGAGCGCGCCAGCCGCGATGGCCCATCCCGGCGTCGTGTCCTCGCGGGGGGAAGCATCGTGTGCGACGACCGGCAAGAGCCCGAATGAAACACCGTAGGTGAGGATCGACAGGACGGTCCGCTTCAGCCCGGCGTTGTAGGAGAAGGCGCTCGCCACGGCGACGAGGTGCGCGAGGGCGCCCCGCCTGCCGAGGGCGGCTGATGCTGGGACGCAGGCCGCGGCGGCGAGGACAGCTGCCGCTCCGACCGTCCCGCGTCCGACGAGGTCCGACGCGATCGGCTTGTCCGAGCGCGCCGCCAGACGGTCCCGCTCGGCGTCGATCCAGTCGTTCTGCCATCCGATCGCCAGTTGGCCGGCAAGCACGGCTGCCGCCACCCGGAGTGCCTCGCGCCGCTGTCCACCGAACACCCTGACCATTCCGATCGAGCCGGCTGTGACCACAGCCACGGGCCCCGGATGACAGGCCTTTGCCAGACCGAGCGTGGTGCGCCCGAACCTGCTCGCGTTGCTCACCCGTTCCGGATCAGCATCGCGGCCGCCGTGAGCCCGGGACCGAAGCCAGTGGCGACGACATTGACGCCTGAGACCATGGGGCGGGCGCGGAGCTGCTCGAGGATCATGAGGATGGTGGCGCCGAGCGATTAAGAGTGTCGAGGGTGGCGCGCTCGGTCTGATGCGCGGGGGCGGCGGTACTGGAGGATAGGATGCGCCGCGATACGGTGCAACGCATGTTCATGGGGGAGTCGCAGATATGTCCTATCCCGTCGCGTTCGAGATGGAGTACGCCCAGCGTCGGAGCCGGCTGAGCACGTTTTTCCGGTACATACTTGTGTGGCCACAGCTCTTCTTCGCGTTCTTCTATTCGATCGCGTTCTACGTGGTGTGGATCGTGTCGTGGTTCGCGCTTCTGTTCACGGGGCGCTGGCCTGACTCGCTCTACGCGTTCAGCGGTCGGTTTCTGCGCTACATCACCCGCGTCACCGCCTACCTCTACCTCGGTGTCGACCAGTACCCGCCATTCAATGGCGCGGACGACGAGAGTTATCCCGTGCGCGTCGAGATCGCGCCGCCGCAAGCCCGTTACAGCCGGCTGAAGGTCCTGTTCCGTCTGCTCTACGCGATTCTTGCGATGGTCATCCGGTACGCAATGAGCATCGTGATCGCGTTCGTGTCGTTCTTGTCATGGTTCGCGATCGTGATCACGGGCCGACAGCCCGAATCGCTGCAAGACGCGCTGAAGTTCGCGCTGTCGTACACGACCCGCGCAGACGCTCTGCTCTTCCTGATCACCGAGACCTATCCACCCGTCAGCGAGAACAGCTAGTTACCGCGCGCGAGCGCCGGTGCCGGCCTCGGGTCGGCACCGGCGAGCGGGAAGGCGGGCACTGAGCGGCAACAATGGGCCAGGCGCTGCGCGCAAGTGCTTTGAGGCCCGCGTTGGATCTGATCACCGGGATTGCTTCGGGGACAACACGTCGACGACGTGCGGCCAGGTCGCTCCAGCTATCGTCATGCGCGTGGTGACGCGGCGCGCGGCTCGCGCGTTATTGTGATCGGCGACCGATGGGGCGTCACGCGGGCAGAGATCGCCCGCGCGTACCCATGTGACGAGATCGTGCCGAACCCCACGCTCGCACTGTGGCGTGGAGTAACGGTCTACGCCGGACCGGAGCACGTATGGCCCTGGGTAGTCCAGATACGCCTCGCCCCGTACTCCTACGACTGGTTCGACAACTTAGGCCGGCGGTCACCACAGCGGCTGTGCGCCCTCGCCGAGCCGGTTGTCGGTGACACCTTCACGACTGCCTTTGGTGGGCGGTCGGTTGGTCGCGTGGTGTCCGTCAGGTCAGGGGAGCAGCTGACCGGCCGGATCATGGGTGCAGTCATGTCCTATGTGCTGGTCGCCGACGGGCCCAACACAAGGCTGTTGCTGAAGGTCGCGACGAGACTGCCGCGAAGCATCGCCCCGTTACTGTCAGTCGGCGATCTCGTGATGGCGCGGCGCCAACTGCTCAACCTTTCACGCCTCGCCGAATACCACGCCCGATGAACGCCGCGGGCCCACGCAATCGCTTCCATCGCCTGCCCATCCCCCTTCGCCGACGCGATCGTTGCGCATATTGGGGGCTCGCAGCCTATGGAACGCTTTCGCCCACCGGCAGGTCACTCGCGATCGAACCGGTGCGTCGCCCGACGCGCAGTGCGAGCACGGTGAGCAGAAGCGTCCCGTAGACAACGAGCGCGGCGTAGGAGTTGCCGGTGACTGCCACGTCGGCCGCGGTGCCATCGACGAACGAGTGCACGGCTATGCCGGGCAGAAGCGAGCCGGTGCGTTCGTAGAGCAGGCACATCAGGACGCCGAAGGCGATCTTGACCGGGATCGTGCTGAGCGGGTACGCGAAGATATGGATCAGACCGAACAACGAGCCGGCAATCAGTACCGCTGGCCACAGTGACAACCGGTTGCGCACGCTGCGGTAGAGCATTCCGCGGAAGAACACTTCTTCACACACCGGAGCGAAGACGGCCAATCCGGCGACAATCAAAACGGCCGCGAAGGTACTCGGGCGCTGCGTTACACCGGCCAACTTGTGCGCGGCCTGGAGGGTCGTCTGTGGGATCAGCACGATCCACAAGCTGATCGCCACGAGATAGCCGACCAGTGCCAGGACGGCGTAGCCCGCACCCTGCACGGCGAGCGTCGGGCGTAGGCCGAGGTCCCGCGGTCGCAGGCGGCGGGAGCGGATCAGAGGGATCAGCAGCGCGAGCGTCAGCGTCTCGCCCACGATGTTCGCGACGCCCAGGAAGGTCACGTTCTCGGACGCCTTCTCAGCCGCGACGACCGCCGCGATGAAAGCCACCGCGCAGAGGTACGCTCCGAGCGCGTAGCGCCAAGCGAGCGCTCGCGCTCGATCGGTCGGCGCCGGCCAGTCGCGTTTGATCACGGTGCCGAGCACGCGACGTTCGTACGTCGGGCGGATCAGCATCGAGACGCTCACTCCACCGAGCCAACCGACGGTCAGCAGGCCGCCGAGCTTCGCCGCCTCCGCTGGGCTGTGATGGTTTGACTGGCCAGCCTGGACGATCGCGTCGACCGCGACGCCCTCACAGGCGACGCCCAGCAACACCCACCACCAAACGCGGGCGCGCAGCCCGGCGAGCGCCGGAAGCCAAGAACCCAGCAGCGGGATCACAGATAGCCACAGCCATCGCGCGCGCCGAGCACGTCGACGACTTCGAGGCCTTCGCCCGCCAGCCGGCGTCCTGCGGGGCGCAGCGAACGAGAGAACGACCTGAACCAAGTACAGCCCGATGACCGCGAGCCCGACGGCGGTGCGTGCGGCGGCCGCGTGGAAGGCGCCCGAGACCGCCGTGAGCACAAACCACAGCGTCGTCACAGCCCCGGCGCCGAACGCCCAGCGAACGAACCTGCGGTTAACCATGACGACACACATAGGCACGGCACCGAGATAGGGGACCAGGCTGCACCACCGCCAAACGTCACGGGCTCGCGACCGGCCAGGACCCTCGGTCATTGCTTCCGTCGTCCCCGCAGAGTCCTCATCCGCCTGGCATGCCCCCTCCACGATCGCGAACACTAACCAGGACTCCGACGGACGGTTGGCGCGGCGCCAGCCCGGTCGCGGTCACTTCCGGATGGCAGTTCCGGTTGCCGGATCGAAGAACTCGACCCGGTCCGGCTGAACGGCGAAGGCGATCTTCTCGCCGACTGTGACCGGCGGGCGGGGCGCGATCCGAGCGACGTTCAGGTCATCGCTGAGCTCTGTCTGCGCAAGGTCGTCGGCGGCTCCGGCTCGCTCAGTGCGCACCATGGGGGCATCGGTGCGGAAGTGGACGAGTTGCTCCGACCCCAATGCTTCCACCAGCTCGACGTCGCCGACCAGACGCGCATGCGGACCCTGGCCGTTTGCGACCGAGAGATCCTCCGGGCGAATGCCCACGACCAACGGTCGACCGCGAAAGTCGTTCAGCGCGGAACGGGCCTGGATGGACGCGGCCGGCAGCTCGAGCCGCTGCGACCCGACCGTGATCGCGGTGCAGTCGGAGATGAGCTCCCCTTCGAACAGGTTCATCGCCGGGGAGCCGATGAAGCCGGCGACGAACGTGTTGGCCGGGTTGTCGTAGAGCATCTGTGGCGTATCGCACTGCTGGAGTAACCCGTTACGCATAACCGCGACGCGATGGCCGAGTGTCATCGCCTCAGTCTGGTCGTGGGTCACGTAGATCGCTGCCACGCCGATCCGTCGCTGGACACGCGCCACCTCGGCACGCATCTGCACCCGCAGCTTCGCGTCAAGGTTGGACAGCGGCTCGTCCATCAGAAACACCTTGGGCTCGCGCACAATCGCGCGGCCCATGGCGACCCGCTGGCGCTGCCCTCCCGAAAGCTGCCCGGGTCGGCGACCGAGGACCTCTGTCAGTCCGAGCACCCGAGCGGCCTCGCCGACGCGAGCCGCCACCTCCCGCTTGGGCAGACCTCGCATCTGCAGGCCGAACCCGATGTTGCCGGCGACGTTCATCTGCGGATAGAGCGCGTAATTCTGGAAGACCATTGCGATGTCGCGGTCACGCGACGCCACGTCGTTGATGACCTGGTCGCCGATCCGGATCGTTCCCGAGCTCACGGCTTCGAGCCCGGCGATCATCCTGAGTACGGTGGTCTTGCCGCATCCTGACGGGCCGACGACCACCATCAACTCACCATCGGCGATCTCGAGGTCGAGCCCATGGACCGCCTCGAATCCGTTCGGATAGACCTTTCTCACTGATTCCAAGCTGATCGACGCCATCGTTCTCCTCAGCGCCGACTCAGCGCTCTCGACTCTCCAGGCGCAACACCGACCAGCCATCGACGATCGGCACCTCACAGGTGACCGCCCGACCCTCCCGGTGGGAGCCCACCTCCAACTCGACAGGGGCAAACCGCCCCCCGTCGCGACCGAGCGCCGCGACACTTGCGCGCCAGTGCTCGGGATGTTCCACGAGTGCTGTGACCGTCGCCGCTTCGCAGCTTCCGGCACCGGTTCCCTCAGACCACGATCCCTCGCGGCTGCCGGAAAGGTCGATCAGGCTGACCACGACCGTCTCCGCATCGCGCACCACGCGGGTGAAGAGCGCGCCCCCGACCGGCTCCGGCTTCGCCCTGGCCGAAGCCGCCACCGTCACCGCTGCGTTCTCGTCATCGAGCTCGTTCCAGCTCGTGTCCTCCCCGAAGCGGAACAGGTCACGACAGCGCAGCCCGAAGCGGTGCCAGGCGACCGCGGTATCGGCCTCGGCCTCTGTCAGCCGCTCGTGATCGACGTAGTAGGGATGGCGTAGCGCGCCGGTCGCATCGCCCCAGATCAGCGTGCCAAGCCCGAGCGCCGTCGCGATCGCCTCAGTCAGGATGACGGTGCGTAACCCCTCATTGCGGTCGCCTTCCCAGACAGGCGGATAGATCGCGAGCGTGTCGCCTTGCCGCTCAGCACCACCGGCGCTGCGCGCCATCAACGCTTCGAGGTGGCGCCAGCGGTCGTTCGGGGGCCACACCTCGACGTAGCGAAAGCTGGGTGCTGAAGGAGGCTTGATCCCCGATGGAACACCGTTGACCTGGTTGAAGCTGATCACGTCGTCTGGGCGCGCCGCCCGCACGGCCCTGATGAACGAGTCATAGCCCGCGTTGATCGCGACCGGTTTGTCCTCCGCGTCCAGCGGCGCCCGCGGATAGCCGTACGTATCCAGGTGAAAGCCGTTGAAGCCAAGCGCGTCGGCGGCGGCACCGTACTGCATGACCCAGTGTCGTTGCCATGCCGTATCGCCTGGGTTCATGATGTCCAGCAGGTCACCGAGCGATTCCTGCGCTCCGTCGCTGCGGTATAGACGAGACTCGCGATGGCTTCCCGGGTCCGCTGCGGCGACCGGAGCGTAGGCCTGCGCGACGGCGCCGCGTGACCTGATCCCGGCAATCAGCGCCTCGAGCGCGTAACGGTCGATCTCGCGGCCTAGCCCGTCCCGGTACACGCCGGCCGGGCCGAGCGGTTCCGAGTAGCGCTCCATCCAGTCGTAGATCTGGACGACCGTGCAGCGCAGTCGCGTCAGCCACTCCAGTGTCGATGGCACGGTCGCGATGTCAAACGAGGTCGCGAAGCCCATGATCGGGTCCTCTCCGAGCTCGTCGCGAACGCTGATCAACTCCTCGGCGAGCAGCGCGTCGTCGGCCGCGTACAGCTCCACCGCGTGCGTTCCAGTCGGTATCCCGCTGAAGCGCGCCTCGCCCCCGCTGACTTCGCCGGCGAACGTCCGGCCGAAGGCGGTGCGCACGAGCGCCGACACAACCTGGGCAGGCAGCCCTGTGGCCACGATCTCCTCGCCCGTCAGGTACTGGCAGCGCAGGTCGGAGAGCATCGAGGTCACCGGATACCTCCGACGGAGACGCCGCGGCGGAACCAGCGCTGGGAGATCAGATAGACGATGACGCTCGGTATCGTCGCGATCATCGAGCCGGCGAACAGTGGTCCCCACTGCGTCGTGTGCTCGCCGATGAAAAAGTTGAGCGCGATCGGCAGCGTCCAGTGCGAGGGGTTGTTGATCAGCGTGAGCGCGACTACGAACTCCTCCCAGGCGAAGTTGAACGTGAACACGGCGACGATCGCAATCGCCGGGATCGACAGCGGCGCGATCAGGCGAGTGAGCACTCGCAGGGTGCTCGCGCCCTCGAGCCGGAAGGACTCCTCGAGCTCCTTCGGGATCGCCTCGAAGAAACCGCGCAGCAGGAAGATCGAGAAGGGCAGGTTCTCGCTTGAGTAGATCAGTACCAGGCCAGGCAGCGAGTTGGTCAGGTGTAGTCGCGCCATCAGGATGTACTGCGGAATCACCAGGTCGACGCTCGGCACCGCCAGGCTCGCCAGGAACAGGTAGAAGATGATCTCCTTGAAGCGGAACTGGTAGCGCGCGAACGCGAACGCGGCCAACGACGAGAACACGACGGTCAGCACGACCGTCCCCAGAGCGACCAGCAGACTGTTGAAGAAGTAGCGGCCGAAGCTGTTCTCGGACCAGGCCTGCACGTAGTTGAGCGTCGTCGGATGGGACGGGATCAGCGTCGGGTGCGACTGGAGGATGTCCTGGGTCGGCTGGAACGACAGCGAGATCATGTAGAGCAGCGGGAACAGCGCGACCGCCGCGAACAGACAGGCGACGACAAACCGCGTGCGGGTCCAGGTGCGCACGCCGAACAGCCCCGGCTCGTGGTCGGGCTGCGGGCGGCGTCGCCAGCGGGCGACGCCGCGCTTCCGAACGAGACCCGGTTCGGCTTGGAGCGTGCTCACTGGACATCACCTCGCCGCATCACGCGGATCTGGATGATGCTCATCGCGAGCACCACCACCGCCATCAGCGATGCGATCGCGGCCGCGTAGCTGAACTGGAAGCTGGTGAACGCCTCCTGGTACGCGTAGCTGAGCAACACGTGCGTGGAGCCATAGGGGCCGCCCTGCGTCAGCAGAAAGACCTGGACGAAGACCTGACTCGCGCCGATCACGAGCAACACCAGGACGAAGACGCTCGTCGGCTTGATGCTCGGCAGGATCACATGGCGCCAGACGCGCCGCTCGGGGGCGCCGTCAACGCGGGAGGCCTCGACGAGTGTGCGCGGCACGCCGTCGAGCGCCGCGAGGAACATGATGAAGGACCAACCGACGCCCTTCCAGATGCTGACCATCCAGATCACCGCCATACCGGTCCACTTCTGCGCGAGCCAGTCGGTGTGGACAGTGTGGCCGGCAAAGATCGAAATCACGGCATTGGCGAGACCGCCCTGCGCCGCGAAGATGTAGGCAAAGATGTAACTCACCACCACCCAGGAAGTGACCACTGGGATGAAGATCAGACCGCGCAGCAGCCCGCGGCCGGGCAGGCGGTCGGTCAGCAGCGCGGCGGCCACGAGCCCGAGCGCCATCTGGATCGGGACCGTGATGACGGTGAAGAGCACCGTGTTGATCGCTGCCGTCTTCGCCTCGGGGTCGTTGAAGACAGCCGTGTAGTTCGCGAATCCGACCCCCGGGTTGGCAGCGCCGGGGAAGATGTGCCAGTTGTAGAAGCTGATGTCGAACTGGCGGTAGATCGGGTACACGATGAAGATCGCGTACATGGCCGCCGCCGGCAGCAACAGCAGGTACGGCGTGAACACGCGCGTGAGCCGCTGGCGGTTGAAAGGAAGAGCGGCGCCCGAGGAAAGCCTCGGGCGCCGCCGCATCGTGGTCGTGATGCTCACTGCCGGTTGCTACGGAGTCAGGCCCCGGAGCGCGTTGTTGGACCCACCGGCGGCCCCGTTCAGACCCGCCTGAACCGACACCTTGCCGGCGAGGATCTCGCTGAGCGCGTTCGACCAGTCGGTGTCCATCTGGCTGTAGCCGGCGCTGACCGCGCGGACCTTGGCCGTCTTGAGCTGCGTGGCGAAGACCTTGTAATAGGGCGTGGTCTTCACCTCATTCTTGGCATCCGAGATCTCGGTCGACATGTCACCCTGGGACGCCATCGCGTCCTGGGCGTAAGCCGAGTCGAGGTACTCCGCGAACTTGTCGGCGTCCGTGATGTGATGCCCGGAGCGTGCTACGACGGTGTCCTCGCCGCCGACGGTCGAGATCGAGCCTGCCGGACCGGACGGGAACGGAGCGATCCCGTAGTTCGGCTTCGGATTGTCGGCCTCATACGTCGGGACTGCCCACGGTCCGTCGATGTACATCGCATACGCACCCGTCGGGAAGCCCTGCTCGCCGGAGACCTTGCTGGCGCCACCCTCGAAGTCGCTGCCGATGTCCCCCGCCTTGAGCAGGTTCGTCAGCTGCGTCACCGCGGCAACGGTCTTCGAGTTGTTCATGAACCCGGTGGCCCTGGTGTAACTGTTGTTCGTGAATGAGCCACCGGCGCTCCAGATGTAGGGAGCGACGTTCCAGATGTCGGTGCCATCGACACCGAGACCGAACTGCTGCTTGCTCGTATTCGTCAGCTTGGCCGCGTCGGCGTACATCTGGCTGAGTGTCTTCGGCGGGCCGCTGATGCCGGCCGCGGCGAAGTCCGCCTTGTTCCAGAACAGCGCCTGAGTGTTGGTGTCATCCGGGAACGCGTAATAGCCGGGCTCCTCCCCGGTCGCGACATGCGTGGTCGCGAGCGGGCCGGGCAAGGTATTTGCCTTGATCGCGGCAAAGGCCGGCAGGCTACCGACGTTCTGTACCACGCCCTGGGCCGCCAACTGCGGGACCCACTGGATGTCCGAACGCATCAAATCCGGCGGGTCGCCCGCGGCCGACGTTGCCAGGAATTTCGGCAGCAGGTCCGCGTACGGATAGACGACGGAGTTGATCTTGATCCCGGGGTTCAGCTTCTCGAATCGCTTGATCACGACGTTGACGAAGGTCGAGTCTTCCTTGTCGGCCTTGTTGTAGGTGCTCCAGAACTGGAGCGTCACCGGCTTTGACGCCCGGTGGCCCTTTGCGGACGCCGCTGCGGTACCCACGGTGACGGCGGCCGTTCCGGCCGCTCCGATCACCGCAATCGCCGCGAGCCGGCGGGCGGCGTTACTTCGCCGCCGTGTCCAGGATGCTGGACGTTGCACTGATAACCTCCCTCATTGAATGACCTCCCCGAGCGGTGGATCACTCGGGTACTGCTTGCCCGAGCCCACCGCTCGGGTCCTTCCAGGTCGCCCGTCCGTCATCCGGTAACTCCCGTGACGACGTCTGCTTGGGTTTCCAGTTCCTTGCAGAGCACCACGTGCATCGCGTGGGACCAGGTGAGGTCGGCTGCTGGTGTACCCCAGCGCTCGACCCACTCCTCGTAGTGGCGTGGGTCTCGGCGTTCTCCACCGAACTGCTCTGCGAGCCGACCCTCCGCGTCGAAGCGGTCGGCAATCCATTCCTGGCATCGGAGCGCGGCTGCATGGTTCCCCGCAACCGCGTAGTGCCAGCCAAGTGAAGCGGTCAGAACCGGCCATGCGCCACTGCCGTAGTACGTGTCGGTCGGATAGCGGCGCAGACCCCCTTCGAAAGTCAGCTGATCCTCGATCACACGCACCGTGTCGATGAAATGCGGATCGTTGGGTTCGGCCAGCCCGAACGGAGTAGCCAGCCAGAGCAGGCTCGAGTCCACGGCGTCGGAGTCGCTGGACTTGACGAAGCGGCCAAGCCGCGTGGTCCCCTCCCGCGCCGCCAGCCGGACGGCGTCCGCGCGGACAGCGAGATCCTCTATTCCGAGCATCCGCGCCGCGGCGTTCAGACCACCGAACACGCAGGCAAGCGTCGAGACGTGGCGAGAGCTTCCGTGCTCCTCCCAAACGTCGAAGCAGCTGGTCAGGGCAAGTGCGCTGACGTAGCCTGCGACCCGGGTTGCGGACTCGAGCAGGGCTTCGGGAACGGCATTCTGTCCGCTCGCAGTCACGTGCTGCTCGAGTGCCCACAGCCACGTGCCGTAGCCGTCGATTTGGAAGTTGGGCCAATCGTCGGCCACGACTGTTGCGTCGAGCGAGAAGCGTGCGGGCGGCATCCGCTCCAGATCCAGCGGCTCGCGTCGCTGCTCGCGGGCAATCGCCGCGTCGATCACGTCCGCGATCCCGGCGATGGCAGTCGCAACCCAAGCATGGAACCGAGCCGCGGCATCGTGCTCGCCCGCGCGATCGAGCGCGAAGGCGATGAAGGAGCCGTCCCGCAGCCAGCAATAGTTGTAATTCGCAAAATCGCGCGAGGCGACCAATGCGCCGTTCGGTTCCTGGTGCTCGAGGATGCGCGCGACGCTTGCCCGCATCGAAGCCCCCATCATGTCGTCGCGCTGGCCGCTCCGGATTCCGTCCATTGCTCCCTCAGTTCCTTGACCCGGCCCGATGCCAGATCGCTTTGCCGCTGTCATCGGGTGCGGGCAGGCTGAACGATTCACGCAATACCAAGGTCGCAGCACCGACCGCCCACGCTTCGTCGCCCCAGCGCTGGATCTTCACCTCGACGTGCTTGCCCTGGTCGGCGAACGTCTGCTCGCGGACGGCCCTTACGACCGGATCGAGATACGCCGCGCCGAGCTCGGTGCCCTCGCCACAGATGATGAGCAGCTCGGGGTTCAGCAGCGTCACCATGTTCGCCACGGCTAGCCCGAGCGTTTGCCCAGCCTCCTGCACGAGCTCCACCGCCGCCTCGTCTCCATGCGCGGTCAGCTCGACGAGCTGCTCGCGGGTGACCTGGCGGCCGAGCCGTTCTCCGAGACGGCGGCGGATCGCGTCCTCTCCGACAAGAGCCTCGAGGCAACCGCGACGGCCACACTCACATTGCGGACCATCGGGCGCGACCACCATGTGCCCAAGTTCGCCGGCGGCCCCCGTTGCGCCCCGGTAGGGGACTCGGTCGATCACGATGCCGAGGCCGATGCCGCGCCCGACGCTGAGTGTCACAAAGTTGCGGTTGGCCAGGGCGTCGCCACTCCACTTCTCGGCGACCGCGAGCGCGTTCATGTCGTGATCGACCCAGACCGGGAGCCCAAGCTCGTCCCGCAGTGGCTCGACGAGCTCGACGTCGCGCCACTGCAACAGGTGCGAGAAGCGGCAGACGCCCGCACGCGAGTCCACCACTCCCGAGAGGCCGATGCCAACCCCAAGGACCTTGGTGGGCGGTACCGCAGCGAGCTTCAGCGCACGCGCCGTCTCCGACACGATCGCGTCGATCGCGGTCTGCGGATTGCCGACCAGAGAGACAGCGAGCTCGAGCGATGCCACGACCTGTGCGTCCAGGTCGCACACGACGCTTGTCAGCCCGTCGCCACGCAACTTGATCCCGATCACGTAACCGCCGGTGGCGTCAATGTCGAGCAGAACGGGCGGTCGCCCGCCGTTGGCGGGAGCCGTCGCCACCTCGACCAGGATCCCGCGCTCGATCAGCCGCCCGACGATGTTGGAGACCGTCGCGGGACTGAGGCCGCTCTGACGAGCAAGATCAGCGCGCGAGATCGGGCGCGCCTCACGCACCAACTCGATCAGGAGGCTGCTGTTGAGGTCGCGCAGCAATTCACGCGAGCCGCGACGGAGCGCCGTCCCGTCGGTGGCCGTACCGACGGCATCGACCGTTGCGTCCGGCGTAGGCGCAACCGCCCCCGCCACACGCTCGCTGAGCTGTGTCTTGGTCATTCTCTCCTCGCCAAAAGTCGCGGCAACCGTTGCTGCCGACTTACTTTCGTCAGTGACCATACTAAGTCCCCGACGGGCTTGTCAAGAACCGCCAAGGAGCGCGTGGCGCTTAAGTAGAGAGCGCTCCGTACTGGCGGGATATGAGGCCGGTACGGAGCGCGCTCTGAGGGAGGAGAGGGTGCTGCGCTGCAGATGGTCGCTCGCCCGCGTCCAGAAGTCCAAGACTCGAACTCACAAAGACATATAAGCCCTCGCTATGGAACGGGGCGGCCGCAAGAGTCTGGCGAGTCGTCACCGTAGGCTTCGCAAGGGTTGACATGCGACGGCGATGACAGCGGAGGGTTTGCGGTGTCGACGAGAGCTGATGGACAGCGCTATGAGGAGATCGGCCTTGGGTATGCGCGAACGCGTCGTGAAGATCCGCGCTTGGCTGCGCTCATCAAGGACGCGCTTGGTGATGCCAGGACGGTAGTGAACGTTGGTGCTGGTGCTGGATCGTATGAGCCGCGAGACCGGCATGTGATTGCAATCGAGCCGAGCGAGGTTATGGCGGCTCAACGGCCGGCAGGGCTCGCGCCGGCGATCCGTGCGACGGCTGGCGATCTGCCGTTGCGGGATCAAAGCGTTGATGCGGCGATGGCGGTGCTGACCGTTCATCACTGGGACAACGAGCAAGAGGCTGGGGTCCGAGAGCTGCGCCGCGTAGCTCGCGGTCCCGTGGTGATCGTGACCTACGACCCGAGGGTCAGCGGACAGATGTGGTTGATGCGGGACTACTTCCCGGAGGTGGCCGAGCTAGACCAGCGGATCTTTCCGACCCTGGAGCAACTGGTCGGCTGGCTCGGAGGCGAAGTCCAGGTCGAGGTCGCGGCGAGCCCGGCTGATACCCAGGACTGGACACTCGGATCTTTCTGGGCGCATCCCGAGCGAGTACTCGACGCCGACGCGCGCGGCGCGACATCGGGATTCGCGCGGATGCCTGAGCATGTAGTGCACCGGGTCGTAGAGACCGTCCGTAGCGACCTTGAGACGGGGGTGTGGGAGGAACGCTACGGCGAACTCCGCCACCTGAAGGAGTACGACGTCGGTGTGCGTGTCGTGATCGCAAGTCCCACGGCAAACGAAGTTACATAGGCCGCGACGGCCCAACGCAGGGCATCGTCCTCGGACGGCGCCGCGGGCTCGCCGTTGTTGGGTCAGCCGATGTATCAGCTGACCCTCTGTGTCCTCTTATTTGTGATCCGCGCGTTCCAGCCGGCATGTACACAAAGAGAGGTCACTGATGGGCACACCATCAAGCATTGAACCAGGTGCCGGGACGACCCTTCAGGTCTACGAGGTGACCGGAACAGGCCTCGATGAGGATCAAAGGATGGAGCTGGCGACGGCTTTCGGTGTCCCCTCAGAGGAGCTGATCCTCCGCGATGGCGTGGCTACCTATGTCGACCGGCTCGGCTATCTCGGTGTCCCGACGATGGAGGTCGAGGACCGAGATGTCGTCGAAAGGCTCAGGGTCACAGGCGCGTCTGGGCATCCGGATGCGCGCCTGCACCTTGAGGCGCTGAATCTGGAAGCTCTGGAGAGTCTGCCCGTGCTGGAGCATGAAGCGGCGCTGCGTAGAGCTGCCGAGGGGTTTGGGAAGCGGGGTTGCTTAGCGACTCGAGCGCGACCGGTCACCGGGAGCACGAAGCTCACCGCCAGTTTCGTCGACGGCGGGCGTGCCGGCGCGACCATGAGCCATGAGCTCCATACCTGGGTGAAGTACGAACTGACGGTTGGAAGCGGTTACCCGCTGATCGGCCCTGGGGCGCAGGTGCAGGTGACGTTCGATGGTGACGGCAACGTTGTTCAACTTCATCATGCGACACGCGACTTGAAGGCGGGCCCTGCGGTCCGCATCTTCTCTGAAGACGAGGCACGGCGCCGAGTGGCGTCTCGTTTCCCGCCCGGCGCACGGATCAACGTGTGGCTTGTCTACTGGTGTCCATCGCTGCGGCGCGGCCCCGGGCATCAGGAGCCACTGGATCCGCAACACATCCTCCCCTGCTATGCGTACAACAGCGAGATCTCGGTAACGGATCCGGACGACGACGCGCCGACCCCGAGGCGAACGAAGATCCAACTCATCCCTGCAACGGACGACCCGCGGTTCGTTCCCACCGTGACCCTGCGTGTATCCGGGCGCGAGCGGGTGGACGCCGAGGCCGAGGTGCAGGGGGGCCGAGAGCCCTACTGCTATGTGTGGTCCGGTTCGAGCCCCGAACCGTCTCGCCATCACGGCGCGTCGGTCAGCTATGTGCCGCTCTCTCGTGGCCCGGCGCCCGCCGATCCCGCCCGCCCGCAGCTGGTGGAGCGCAGGGAGACGGTCGGCGTCACTGTCATCGACGCCAATGGAGTGATGATCCAGGACAGCATGACGATCGCTGTTGCCTCCCAGCTCATCGAGCGAAAGAAGGGTGGAGGTCCCTCGGCCAGCTACGGGACCGAGAGCCCGCGGGAGCCAGACTTTGCCATCGACCGAGTCGGCTGGCAGAACGGCATGGCGACTCCGGGGGCCGGAGGCGGGGCCGAGGTCTTCGCTTGGCTTGGGGACCTCGCATGGCCCGGCGACTTCATCGAGGCAAGCCCTCCGGGCGACCTCCCGCCTGCCCCGTGGATCAACGGCGATGCGGGCTACGCGAACTGGGGAGTCAACACGGCGGCGATAGTGCTCAACAACACCGACGGCTGGGCCGGTGGCTTCGCCTCGAGCCAGCCCGGATCCACGATCGCGGAATATGCCACAGCGGAGCTTCAGTGCCCGGCGAACCCCGGCTACACCGTCACGACAAACCTCCTCAACTGGAACCCGACGGCGACAACCGACTACTCCGAGGTGAACGTGAGCGGATCCTGGACCCCCATCGGGCCTGACAACCAGCTGCTGTGGTTGGTCAATGACGCGTGCGACACCCTCGACGCGACATCGTCGCTAGGGGTTCCGCACGACCGATGGGGCGCCGCATTCGGCGGGCTCCACATTCTGTTCGGGTTCAACTCCGAAGAGCAGGTCGGGGACGGAAGCTTCGAACAGGACTTCGCCGACTACATGCTGAACGGAATGGGAGGACCGCTCACGATCCTGCAGGCGTGGTTCCTCGCCGGGTCGACCGCTGGCGTGGGCGGGCCCCCACAGCACGGGATTCCCGCCGCGCTCGGGCCAATTACGATCGGCAACGTCTGCGACTCGGGTGACTACTACCTCGGGAAGGGCACCCAAGGGCCGACAATCCGTTCAGGAGAGGTCACGGGTTGGTGGTACCTCTCGGAGTGAGACACGCCACATCCCGCTGCCCACTCAAAAGCCGGCGCACCAGATCACGCCCATTGCTCGCAGTGCCGGCACCGGGACTCGAACCCGGGCGCTTCGGATTAAAAGTCCGCTGCTCTACCAACTGAGCTACGCCGGCGTGCGACTGATGATGGCAGCCCGGGCGGGTCTAGAGGGGCTCGCGGCGGAAGCCGCTCAGGCGCGGTAGGCGACCAGCTCGATCTCGACCAGCATCCGCGGGTCGATCAGGCCGCTCACCTCGACCATGGAGGTGACCGGGCCGGCCTCGCCAAAGACCTCGCCGTGGGCACGGCCGACCTCGTCGCAGCGGGAGATGTCGGTCACATACATGCGCGTCTGAACGACCTCGGCGGCCGTAAAGCCCACGCGCGACAGCTCGTGCACGAGCTTGCCCAGGATCTCGACGGTCTGCTCGTAGGGGGTCGTGCCGACGACGTAGCCGCTCGGGTCGACCGAGGTGGTGCCCCCGATCAACACCCAGGGACCGGCGACGACCATGCGGTTGTAGCCGAACATGCCCTCATAGGGTGAGGGCGGATCACCGCCGAGCCGCTTCACCTGAGGCTGCTCGGAGGACACGCGACTCAGCTCCTCAAAGGCCGGCCACGGCTCAGTGGCGGAAGTGGCGGCGGCCGGTGAAGACCATCGCCGCACCGGCGCGGTCCACCGCCTCGACCACCAGCGGGTCGCGGATCGAGCCGCCGGGCTGGATGATCGCGGTGACGCCCTGCTCGAGCGCGAGCTCCGGCCCGTCGGGGAATGGGAAGAAGGCGTCCGAGGCGAGCACCGACCCCTTGACGGAGCTCTGTGCCTTCTCGAGCGCGATCCGTACCGAGTCGACGCGGCTCATCTGCCCCGCGCCGAGGCCGATCGTCGCCCCGTCGCGCGCCAGCACGATCGCGTTGGATTTGACGTGCTTGCAGACGCGCCAGGCCAGCAGCAGCTCCGACCACTCGTCCTCGCTCGGACGCCGCTCGGAGACCACCTCCATCGAATCGCGATCCTCGTTGGAGGTGTCGCGATCCTGCACCAGCAGGCCGCCGATCACCTGGCGGAAGGCCGGCTCGTAGAGCACATCGAGGCGGCGCTCGCGATCGTCGAGGATCCGCATGTTCGGCTTGTCGGCGAAGACCTCGAGCGCATCGTCGTCGAAGCCGCGGGCCAGCACGATCTCCGCGAACTGCTCGTGGATCGCCTCCGCCGTCTGCTTGTCGACGCGGCGGTTCATCGCGATCACCCCGCCGAAGGCCGAGGTCGGGTCGCAGGCGAAGGCGCGCTGATATGCCTCGAGCGTCGCTGGTACCGACCGCCACGCCGCACGGATTGTTGTGCTTGACGATCACGCAGGCGGGCACGACGAACTCCGCCAGCAGCTGCCGCGCGGAATCCAGGTCGAGCAGATTGTTGAACGACAGATCCTTGCCGCCCAGCTGCGCGACCTGCGAGAGCACGTGAGTGCGCGCACCGATCTGCGTGTAGAACGCGGCCCGCTGGTGCGGGTTCTCGCCGTAGGGCAGCTCGAGCGCGCGCTCGAAGGCCCGCACCAAGAGCGGCGGAAAGTCCTCGTTCTTCTCCTGGAACCAGCGTGTGATCGCGGTGTCGTAGCTGGCCGTGTAGGCGAAGGCCTCGGCCGCCAGGCTCTCGCGCGTCTGCAGCGACAGCCGCCGATCCGACCCACGTAGCTCTTCGAGCACCGCGTCATACGCCGCCGGCGAGACCACCGGCACCGAGAACTTGAAGTTCTTGGCGGCCGCACGGATCATCGTCGGGCCGCCGACGTCGATGTTCTCGATCACCTCGCCGTCGCTGACGCCGCGCGTCGCGGCGGTCCGCTCAAACGGGTACAGGTTCACGCACACGAGATCCACAGGCTCCACGTCATGGGCCGCAGCCGCCTCGACGTGGGCAGGGTCGTCACGGACCGCCAGCAGACTCGCGTAGAGCTTCGGGTGCAGCGTCTTCACGCGGCCGTCCATGATCTCCGGGAAGCCCGTCAGGTCGGTGATCGAGCGCACGCTCAACCCCGCATCGGCCAGCTCCCGCGCGGTCCCGCCAGTCGAAACCAGCTCGATACCGAGTTCTGCCAGTCCGCGCGCGAACTCGACGATCCCGGCCTTGTCGGATACGGAAAGCAGCGCCCTGGCGACCTGCACCTCACCGGGCGCCGAGGGCTGAAGCGACTGCTCGGCGTTGGCTCCGGTTGTCATATGGCGCGACTCTACCGCTCCGGCGGGGCAAGACCGTGAGCGGCACCAACCAGCACCCGCCGAGGATGCTTGGAAGCGATCCGCACCTCGCCGCGCGCGAACAGGCGCACCACCGCTGGAAGCATCTGGTGCTCCATCGCGTGGATGTGCGGGAGCACATCGTCCAGCTCGCGCGCCTCCGGCAACTCGACGGCCCGCTGCATGATCACCGGCCCGGTGTCGAGACCGGCGTCCGCGAAGTGCACGGTCACGCCGAACAGCTTGACGCCGTAGGCGAGCGCCTGGCTGACCGCGTCGATCCCTGGGAACGCCGGCAGCAGCGACGGGTGGACGTTGATCACCGCATCGGGGAAGCGATCCAGGAACTCCTCGGAGACGAGCTGCATGTAGCCCGCCATCACCACCAGCTGGCTGCCGCGCTCGCGCAGCCAGGCTGCCATCGCGCGATCCCGCGCCCGCCGATCGCCCGAGTAGGAAGCGCGCTGGAAGGCGGCCGTCGCCAGACCAGCCTCCGCCGCCCGCTCCAGCGCTCGCGCCTCAGGGTTGTCGGAGGCGACGGCGACGATGCTGATCCCGTCGCGTCCGTGTACCTGGTCGATCAGAGCCTGCAGGTTGGTGCCCGTGCCCGACGCCAGCACGGCCACCTTCAACGAACTCTCGCGCTCATCGCTTCAAGCGTTATGGAGTCACCGTGCCGGCGCTGTCGGCACGAGCGGCAGCTCGCCGCGCTCGAGCGCGAACTTGCCACCGGATTCCTCGGTCCCGGCCAGCGGATATTCGCCACTGAAACACGCGTCGCAGTGCATCGCACGCTGGCCCTCGACGGCCTCGTAGACGCCCTCCAGTGACAGGTAATGCAGCGAGTCGGCGCCGATCACCCGGCAGACCTCCTCGACGGAGCGGTCGTGCGCGACCATCTCCTCGCGCGCGGACATGTCGATCCCGTAGTGGCACGGGTGCTTGATCGGCGGCGAGGAGATCCGCAGATGGATCTCCTTGGCCCCAGCGTCGCGCAGCATCTGCACGATCTGCGGCATCGTGTTGCCACGCACGATCGAGTCATCGACGACGATCAGGCGCTTGCCCGCGCACCACCTCCGGCAGCGGGTTGAACTTGAGTCGCAGGCCGTTCTTGCGCAGCTGCTGGCCTGGCTGGATGAAGGTTCGGGCGACGTAGCGGTTCTTGATGAAGCCATCGTCCTGGGGATGCCCGCGGCACGCGCGAGACCGCGCGCGGCGGCATTGCCGGAGTCCGGGATCGGGATCACGAGGTCGGCGTCGACCGGCGCCTCGCGCCACAGGATCTCACCCATCCTGGCGCGAGAGACCTGCAGGCGGCGCCCGTTCATCAGCGAGTCGGGCCGGGCGAAGTAGATGTACTCGAACACGCAGAACGCACGGCGGCTCGCCCTCGGCGACGATCCGCGAGTGCACCCCGTCGGCGTCCAGCGTGACAACCTCGCCGGGCTCGACCTCACGCACATAGCGCGCGCCGATCAGGTCGAAGGCGCATGACTCGCTGGCGACGCAGTACGCCTGAGCGTCCGCTCTCCGGATCCTCCATCACGCCGAGCGCGAGCGGGCGCAGACCGTGCGGGTCACGGAAGGCGATGACCCTGTCCTCGGTCATGACCACGGTCGAGAAGGCGCCGTGCAGCTTCGGCAGCACGTCGGCCACGGCGTCCTCGATGCGTGTCCGCCGGGTGGGTCGCCAGCAGCGCGGCGATGATCTCCGAGTCCGAGGTCGAGCGGAACGGCACGTCACGCCCGCGCAGCTCGCTGTGCAGCTCGACCGCGTTGATCAGATTGCCGTTGTGCGCGAGCGCCAGCATGCGGCGGTCGTCGCGGACGATCGGCTGCGCGTTCTCCCACTCCGAGGAGCCGGTGGTCGAGTAGCGCACGTGCCCGATCGCCAGGTCGCCGACCAGCGAGCGCAGCATGTGCTCGTCGAAGACCTGCGACACGAGTCCCTGCTCACGCGTCGCCATGATCGAGCCGTCCGAGCTGCGCGACCGCCATGCCGGCGGACTCCTGCCCGCGGTGCTGGAGCGCGTAAAGCGCGAAGTAGGTCAGGCGCGCGACCTCGGTGCCCGGCGCGAATATGCCGAACACCCCGCACTCGTCGCGCGGTCCGTCACGTTGATCGAGAGCAGTGGTCACCGGTCGCTGACCCCACCACGAGCTTAGCCCAGCAGTGCGGACAGACCTTCGGAGCGAGTCGGCGCTCAGCTCGGAAACTGGGACGTTAAGCAAGTCCTTGACACTCAGCTCGCGACCACCGACGGCGCCGATGATCGGCAGACCCTCAAGACTCTCGGCGGGGCCGCTGACGATGAACGCCGTCCCGAAGTCCTCTCCGAACGGGTCGAGGCCCTCCGGCAGGTTGATGACGGCGCCCAAGCCGGCCGGCGATGCAGCATTCGGCGATCGCCACGAGGATCCCGCCCTCGGCGATGTCGTGGGCGCTCGTGAAATGGCGGTTGCGGCATGCCCTGCGCACCAGCTCGTGGGTGGCGCGGATCGCTGATACGTCCTTGTCAGGCAGTGCGCCAGCGGGCGCGCTGCCGTGGAGCTTCGCTATCTCCGAGCCGTCCCGTGACGGATTGAAGCTCGCCGACCAGCGCGATGCGGTCGCCGGGGTCGGTGAACGCCGATCGCAGCCCGCGCGGCGCACATCGGGGAGCTTGCCGACCATGCCGATCACGGGCGTCGGCAGGATCGGGCCGTCGGGGGACTCGTTGTAGAGCGACACGTTGCCGCCGACGACCGGCACGTCCAGGTCGCGGCAGGCCTGCGCGAGCCCGTCGACCGCCTCGCTCAGCTGCCAGGCGACGTGCGGCTTCTCCGGGTTGCCGAAGTTCAGGCAGTTGGTGAGCCCGAGCGGCTCGGCGCCGACGCAGGCGAGGTTGGCGGCGCACTCGTAGACGACCTCGGCGGCGCCGGCGCGCGGGTCGACGGCGACGCGGCGGCCGTTGCCGTCGATCGAGATCGCGATCCCCGGGATCGGCCAGTCGCCCGCGTCGGTGACGCCCGAGAGCACCGGCAGCGCGAGCACGGCAGCGTCGGCCTCCTCGGGACGGCGCACCGTGCGCGACTGCACGACCGGGTCGTACTGCTCGAAGACCGGCACGGCGCGAGGCGATGTTGGCGCTCGCGAGCAGTGCCTTGAGAGTCGTGGCCGCGTCGGCGTCGGTGGCGACTTGCTGTTCGCCACCGCCGTACAGCGGGGTGGTCGGCGCGCTCGGGCTCGAGGTCGTACAGCGGGCACTCGTCGACCAGCAGCGGCACCGGCAGCTCGCCGACCAGCTCCCCGCCCTTGAAGATGCGGAAGCAGGTGCGTGTCGGTGACCTCGCCGATCACGGTCGCGAGCACCTCCCACTTCTCGCAGACGTCGAGCACGGCCGGGACGTCGTAGGGCTCGACGACGCACAGCATGCGCTCCTGGGACTCGGAGACCATGATCTCGAACGGCTCCATGTCGGCTTCGCGCAGCGGGATCTGAGCGACGTCGATGTCGAGTCCGACCTGGCCCTTGCTGGCCATCTCGGAGGCCGCGGATGTGAGCCCGGCAGCGCCGAGGTCCTGTAGCGAGGCCAGAAGGCGGCGGTCGAGCAGCTCGAGACTGCACTCCATCAGCTTCTTCTCGGCGAACGGATCCCCGATCTGCACGGTCGGGCGCTTGGCGTCGTCACCCTCGCCGAGCTCGGCGCTGGCGAGCACCGAGGCACCGCCGATGCCGTCGCGGCCGGTCAGCGCTCCGAACAGGATCACGACGTTGCCGACGCCGACCGCCGCAGCCGAGGTGAGCCGGTCGTGCGGAGCCATGCCCGACAGCCATCGCGTTGATCAGGCAGTTCTGCTCGTAGCTGGGCTCGAAGTAGATCTCGCCGCCGATCAGTGGGAACGCCGATCGAGTTGCCGTAGTGGCCGATGCCGGCGACGGCGTGCTCGAGCAGATAGCGCGAGCGCTGCGAGTCGGCCACCTCGCCGAAGCGCAGACTGTCGAGTACCGCGATCGGGCGGGCTCCGACAGCGAAGATGTCCCTGAGGATGCCGCCCACGCCGGTGGCCGCACCCTGGAACGGCTCGACGGCGCTCGGGTGGTTGTGCGACTCGACCTTGAAGGCGATCGCGAGGCCATCTCCGACGTCGACGGCGCCGGCGTTCTCACCGGGCCCGACGAGTACGTGCGGCCCCTCGGTCGGCAGCCGCCTCAGAAGCTTCTTCGAGTGCTTGTAGGCGCAATGCTCCGACCACATCAGCGAGAGCATCGCCAGTTCGACATCGCCCGGCTCGCGGCCGAGCCCCACGACGATCAGGTCGTACTCGTAGTCCGTGAGACCAAGCTCGCGATGCTTGGGCTGGGCGTCGGGTGCTGCTCATCTGCGATTTCCTTGGGCTCAAGCTACCGGTACACGCTCGCCGACCGCCGTCCGGAGTGACTCGAAGATCGTGAGCCCGTCCGTCGGAGCCGGTGAGGGTGTCCACCGCGTGCTCGGGATGCGGCATCAGTCCGAAGACGTTACCTGCATTGTTGACGACCCCGGCGATGTCTTCCTGTGAGCCGTTGGGGTTATGTCCGGGCGAGTACTTGAGCACCGCCTGCACGGGCTCGGCCGAGTAGTAGCGACCGGTGGTGTGCTTGACCGGGATCGAAAGCTTCGGCGGGCAGTTGCGCGTGAACGGGGTGTTGCGATCGACGACGTCCAGCTCCACCTGCCGGAAGACGAACTTGAGATTGTCGTTGACCAGCAGCGCCCCCGGCAGCAGGCCGCATTCGCAGAGGATCTGGAAGCCGTTGCAGATGCCCAGCACGAGCCCGCCCTCGTTGGCGAACTCGATCACCGACTCCATCACCGGAGCGAAGCGCGCGATCGCTCCGGCGCGCAGATAGTCCCCATAGGAGAAGCCGCCGGGAACGACGACGGCGTCAACGCCCTTCAGGTCGCGGTCGCGGTGCCAGAGCAGCTCGGCCTCGGCGACTCGCTCGGCCGCGAGCTGTGCGTCGATGTCGTCGCAGGTCCCGGGGAAGCGGATTACGCCGAACTTCACGCGTTCTCGATGATCTCGTAGTCCTCGATGAGCGGGTTCGCCAGCAGGCGCTCGCACATCGCGGGCAGTTGCGTGGAGTCCTCGACGTCGAGCTCCACCAGGCGTCCGACGTGAACGGCCGAGACGCCCGCTGAAGCCCAGTGCTGGCAGCGCGCGCTCAACCGCCTGGCCCTGCGGGTCGAGGATTCCCGCCTTGGGGCGGATCAGGACACGTGCGCGCATCTCAGTTTCCTGCCTGGGTGCGTTCGATCCAGTCGACGAACGAATTGCCGGTGATGCGCTCGTAAGCCTCGATGTACTTCTCGCGGGTCTTGGCCACGACGTCCTCCGGGATCTCCGGAGCCGGCGGCAGCTTGTCCCAGCCGGTGGAGGTGGCCCAGTCCCGTGCGAACTGCTTGTCGAAGCTCGGCTGGCTGCGCCCGGCCTCGTAGGTGTCGGCCGGCCAGAAGCGCGAGGAGTCGGGCGTGCAGACCTCGTCACCGATCGTGAGCACGCCGTCCGCATCGAGTCCGAACTCGAACTTGGTGTCGGCCAGGATGATCCCGCGGTCGCGCGCGTGGTTGGCGGCGTATTGATACAGAGCGACCGAGACGGCGCGGAGCCGCTCCGCGAGCTCGACGATCGCCGATCAGCTCGGCGGCCTGTTCGAAGTCGATCGCCTCGTCGTGTCCGAGGTTGGCCTTGGTCGATGGCGTGAAGATCGGCTCCGGGAGCTGATCGGACTCGCGCAGGCCACCGGGCAGCTGCACGCCGGAGACGGTCCCGGTCTTCTGGTAATCCTTCCAACCGGAGCCGGCGAGGTAGCCACGCACGACCGCTTCGACCGGAAGCATCTCCAGCTTCTTGACGACCATCGCGCGACCGCGGACTTCGGTCGGGAACGCGATCCGTGACGGAGACGAGGTGGTTGGGAACCAGGTCGCCCGTCCGCTCGAACCAGAAGGTCGAGATTGCCGTGAGCACCGCGCCCTTGTCCGGAATCGGGTTGGGATGCACCGCGTCGTAGGTCGAGATCCGGTCCGACGCGACCAGCAGCAACTCGTCGCCGAGGTCGTAGATCTCGCGGACCTTTCCGGACGCGATCAGGTTGAGATCGTTGATGGCGCTCATGCCGCGATCCTAGCGGGTGGGGGTCGTCTGATCGGGACGGTCTGCGGAGCCGGTCGGAGCGGCGCGGCGCGAATGGGAGGTGCATGATGTGTCCGGCCACCGCCTGAACCTCGGCGCGCAGGTCGAGCATCGGGCCCGCCCAGACCAGCGCGTACTCGAGCCCGAAGCGCAGGCCCTCCACCCGACGGATCTCCAGGTGCTGCTCCGGGTTGGCTCGGGCGGCCATGATCGAGATCAGCGCGGGCGTGCCCAGTGCCTGGGCAGTGGCGATCACACCGGCCGTGCTTCCGATCGCCGGGGTCGGCGGGATCCGCTCGAAGCCCTGCCGCTCGAGCGTGGCGCTGACGATGCGGCTCGAGTTCGACCATGGGTCGCGCTGTACAACAGGCGTCGAGGCGAACTCGTCGGCAGGGATCTCCTCGAGCAGCTCCCACGGGTGGTCCGGTGGAACCACCACGACGAGCTCATCGCGCCAGACGATCCGCTCCTCCAGACCGTCGGCGTAGAGCGCGTAGGGATCGATGCTGGCGATTCCGAGGTCGCTGCGGCCGTCTCTTACGAGCTCCCGCACAAGCTCGGAGTTGGCGGAGATCAGTTCGGCGGTGAAGGCCACGCTCACTGCCTGCCAGCTCACTCAGCACCTGAGGCAGGCGCAGCTCGGCGATCGTGGGGCTGGAGGCGATCCGCACAGGCATCGTCGGCGGCGTCTTGATCAGCGCCTGGACCGAGTCGGCGCTGCGCAGCAGCCGGCGGGCGGCGCTGTAGAGCTGCACGCCCGCCTGCGTCAGCGTCACCCCACGGCTGGAGCGTTCGAAGAGCTCGGCTCCGGCCACGTGCTCGAGCGCGCGCAGCCGCTTGGACATCGCGGGCTGGCTGACGTTCATCGCGCGCGCGGCTTCGGCGATGCTGCCGAGCGTCGCCGCGGCGCAGAACGCGCGCAGCTCGCCGACCTCGAGGTCGCGTACAGGCACGTGCCCGCGAGCTACGAATCCCCTTGGCGCGTCATCGCCCTCGCCACGACGAAGAGCCGACATGACGCGGGAGCATAAGTGAGCATGCGGCGGCGATTTCAAAAAAAAGCCGCAAATTGCAATGCTTCTTGCAAAAGCCCTAAGGTTTTACGGCAATGGTGCCGAATAAAGGGCCGGAGTTTGGGGCAAAAGGCGGCGGTGTTGAGAGGCAAGCCGCAACCTGCACCTCAACACCGCCGCTTAAAAAGTTCAGCCAGAGATCTTGGCGCCCATTTCGGTCTCCTTTGGGTGATCCGGGTGGTGCCCGAGAAGGCGTTGCTCGACGCGTAAAGAAGGATCAACCGATGCCCCAATCTCCGGTAGACCACATCTGGTTATGCCCGGCATAACCGGGCGTTAGACCATGGTCGACCTGCGGGCGCTGCGTAATGCCGGCTTCCGGCACCTTGCCGCCGCTCTGTCGATCAACGAGTTCGGCAACGCCATCGGAGAGGTCGCTCTTGCGCTCCTCGTTTACGACCGCACGGGAAGTGCGATCGCCTCCGCCACGCTCTTCCTCGCACTTCGCTTCTTCCCTGCTTTGCTGGCGCCCCTGCTTACGACGTATGTCGAGGTGTTGCACCCGCGTGTGGTGCTCACAGTCCTCTACATCGCCGAGGCGGCGCTGTTCGCGGCGATCGCGTCCGTTGCGCACCGCTTCTCGCTGGCGCTGGTGCTGGCATTGGTGACACTCGACGGGGTGCTCGCGATCGTGGCGACGACCCTGAACCGGAGCGCGATCACCAACAACCTGGTGGGAGTCGGCCTCCTGCGCGAGGGCAACGGCATCGTCAACCTCGGCGCGATGATCGCGTTCGCCGCCGGACCGGTGGTGGCGGGCGCGCTTGTCGCCTGGCACGGCGCAAGCCTCGCCCTCCTGGTCGACGCCGGCAGCTTCCTGCTCACGGCTTTGGTGATCGCGACCGCCCCTGGACTCCGCATCGAGAGCGACCATGAGACCGGCACCGCGGGCCGCTTCAAGGCAGGCATGGCGATCCTTCGTACCCGTCCGACCGTGCGGCGGTTGCTGTTCGCAATCGCGCTCACGCTCGGGCTGGCGTCCGTCGCGGTGCCGATCGAGGTCGTCTTCGCCCAGAAGACTCTGCACGCCGGCAGTTCCGGGTACGGCTTCCTGCTGACCTCCTGGGGAGCGGGGATGCTGATCGGCGGCGTCGCGTTCACATTGGGGCACAGCTTCCCGCTGATGCGCATCCTCGGCTACAGCACGGCGATGGTCGCCATCGGCTACGGCGGCCTCGCGCTGTCTCCGACGCTGGCGGTCGCCTGCGCATTCTCACTCGTCGGCGGAACCGGCAATGGCGCCGCCTGGGTTGCGGCGATGACCGCGATCCAACAGCGCATCCCGCTCACGCAACCAGAGCGCCGTGATGTCTGTGCTGACGGCGCTCAATCAGGTGATGCCGGCGGTCGGCTTCTTGATCGGCGGCATCGTCACTTCGGTAAGCTCGCCCCGCGTCGCCTACGCGATCTCGGCTGTCGGAATCGGCCGCTGCGCTCGCAACGTTCTTGCTCCGCCCGATCGATCGCGTGCGATTGAATAAGCCGATCGATCGGCCGATTGATGGAGAAGACGAGCGGCGACTGGACTGAGCGCAATGTTCGCGCCGCGTCCGAGGAAAGCCAGCTTTCAGGTCGAACTCTGACCTCAACCACACCTTTTATCGGATGACCGAGACGCCGCAGCCCGAAGTCGCGCCCGCAACGCGGGAGACCGACAACCCACGTGTCCTCTTCGCGGTGCAGATGGTTCTGCTCGCCGCCACCGTTGCGCTCTGTCTGCTGACCGCAGGCGCTCCGTTCACTCAATGGAAGCTGGCCGCGCTCGGACTTCTGACGCTGCTATCGGTGCTCAGCGAGCTCACATCCGCCAAGCTACCTTCGGGCGTCGTCGATATCTCCGGCAGCTTCCTCGCGATCATGCTCGCGGCAGTGCTGCTGGGCGGCACACCGGCAGCGATCGTCGGTGCGCTGACGATCGGCATCGGCTGGTTCAGCACGCGCGAGCGCGGCTGATCTCTTCCGCCACAACCTGCGTCACGTTCATCTGGTTCCCGCTGCTCAGCGGCCTGCTGTTCCACGTGGCTGACGAGCGACGCCGGCATCAACGTCCACGACAAGACGCCACTTCACAGAAGCCCGACGTACTACCTGCTCGTGTTCGCGACGTTCATGTTCGCGCTCGATCTTGAACTTTGGATGGTCATCGGTCTTCCAGTGCCTCCTGAACCGGCAGCCCGCTGCTTCGGAAGCTGGCCGAGTTCAAGCCGATCATCGCGGCCGAGCTGGCATCGGCCGTCCTCACCCTGGTCGCCGTCTACCTCTACAACGAGCTGAAGATTGGTCGGGCTGGTTCTGTTCGCGCTCGTCCTGGTGATCTTCCAGTACCTGGTGGGCGAGCTGCTGCTCTCGCAGCGCCGCGGCGAGGAGCTCGAAGTCATGGCCACCACCGACGAGCTCACTGGCCTGGCAAACCGCGTGCACTTCAACGATCGCGTCGACGAGACGATCGCGGCACTGAACGGAACCTCGGGTGGGTCCTTCGGCGTGATGCTGCTCGACCTCGACCACTTCAAGGACATCAACGACACGCTCGGCCATCAGTACGGGGACGACCTGCTGGCAGACCTGGGGCCGCGACTGGCCGAGCGGATCGGCGACGGCGGCATGGTCGCGCGCTTCGGCGGCGACGAGTTCGCGATCCTGCCGGCGATCAGGACCGGGAACATGGCGGCACTCGACGGCGATCGTGGAGGACGTGATGGCCTGCGTCCGCGAGCCGGTCAAGTTCGACGACATCACGCTTGGAGGTGGACGCCAGCATCGGCGTCGCGCGCTACCCCAGCGACGGCGACGACGCGCAGACGCTGCTGCGGCGCGCCGACATCGCGATGTACAGCGCCAAGGCCGAGCGTGACGGCCACCGCTTCTACGCGCACGGCCAGGACAGCCACTCGGTCAACCGCCTGAGCATGGTCGGAGACTTCCGCCGCGCGCTCGAGAAGGACGACGAGATCATCGTCCACTTCCATCCGATCGTCGATCTCGTTACGGGCCAGGTGTACGGCGCCGAGGCGCTTGTGCGCTGGCAGCACCCGGAGCTCGGCCTGCTGCAGCCGGCGGCCTTCCTGGAGATCGTCGAGCAGACCGGCCTGATCGGCGCGATGACCACCCGCGTCCTGCAGAAGGCGATCGCCGAGTGCGCGGCCTGGCACGCGGCCGGACGCGACCTGACCGTCTCGGTGAACCTTTCGGTCCGCAACCTCCACGACTCGATGCTCTCCTCGCAGGTCGCGCAGATGCTCGACCGCCACTGCCTCCCGCCGGATGCGCTGATCCTCGAGATCACCGAGAGCATGATCCTCTCGGATCCCGCAGCGCGCACTCGCCACGGTCGAGAGCCTGAGCGAGATCGGTGTGCGCTTCGCGGTCGATGACTTCGGCACCGGGCACTCGTCGCTGAAGAACCTACGCGCGCTACCGGTCCACGAGCTCAAGGTCGACCGCTCGTTCGTGACGCCGATGCTCAACGAGGAGTCAGACGGCGTGATCGTGCGCTCGACGATCGAGCTCGGGCACGCGCTCGGCCTGAAGGTGGTCGCCGAGGGAGTCGAGGACGAGGTCACGCTCGCCCGCCTCGAGGAGATCGGCTGCGACCGCGCGCAGGGCCACTACTTCTCCAAGCCGATCCCGCCGATCGAGTTCATGCGCTGGATCAGCCGCTACGAGAACCGCTACCCAGCGGCCGCCTGAGCGGTCCGGGTCAGCGAGCCTGATCGATCAGCTCGATGCGGTAGCCGTCGGGGTCGCGCACGAAGCACAGCCGCGACCCGCCCTCGCGTACCGAATACGGCGGCTTCTCGGGCTCGATGCCCTGCTGGGCCAGTCGGCGCGAGCGTCGCGTCGAGGTCGTCGACGCCGACGGCGATGTGGCCGTAGGCGGTGCCCATGTCGTAGCTGCGACCGTCATGGTTGTAGGTCAGCTCCAGGACCGCGTCCTGATCGCCCAGTGAGAAGAAGTAGTTGGTCGCCTCCGTCTCGCCGTTGCGGACGATGTCCATGTCGCGGGCGAAGGTGAAGCCCAGAGCTTCGTAGAAGGCGCGACTCTGCTCGGGGTCGGTGATGCGAACCATGGTGTGCAGGAAGGTGGCGGTCATGCCGCCATCCTACGCCGGGGCGGGCGAACTGGGGCAGTAGACGCGGAGCGGTAAACCCGCCGCACTGCCGAGCCGCGCCCCGCTGGGCGCGGCTCTAGAGGCCGCGGAAGAACGACGACGGCGGTGAGAAGCCCTTAGCGTGGCGTCGCGTCAGGCTGGTGCGGACGTCGGGCCGCCCGCAGCTGCGCGCGACGGTCGCGCATGCGGGCCCGACTCATACGCGCCACCGATTGAATCTCCTGATCGGTGCGGGCATTGTTGATCATTGTGACCAGATCCATGTCGTGCTCGGGATCGAACAGGCTGGTATCCAGCTCATTTCGGTCTTTGCAGAAAGTTGAACATGTCATACTTTCGGCGACGAACGTACATAAGTCAAAGACGTAGATCGTACGAGAGCCATAGGCTCTGGTTATCAGATCCGCCGGCTTCAGGCGATCGCGTCGAGCCGGCCGACGATCTCCGTCGCGTGGCGGACGTACGGCGCGAAGTCGAAGATCGCATCCAGGTCGAGCCCCTCACCGGCCGGATCGGTCGCCAGCAGCTCGCGCAGGTGCACGCGCGTGTCGATCGCCTCCTGCGCCAGGCGCTGCACGACGCGGTAGGCGTCGTCGCGGCGTCGCCCCGCGCGCCACCAGCGCCAGCAGCAGGCGCTGCGAGAAGAGCGCGCCGTGGGTCAGGTCGAGGTTCTCACGCATGCGCGCTGCGTCCACGACGAGGCCGCGGATCACGCCGAGCATGCGCCGCTGCATGTGGTCGAGCAGGATCGTCGCGTCAGGCAGCATGATCCGCTCGACGCTCGAGTGCGAGATGTCGCGCTCATGCCACAGCGCGACGTCCTCCACGGCGGCCTGCGCGTAGCCCCGCAGCAGCCGCGCGAGGCCGGTGATCTGCTCGGTCTTGATCGGGTTGCGCTTGTGCGGCATCGAGCTCGAGCCCTTCTGACCCGCGGCGAACGGCTCGCGCGCCTCGCTCAGCTCGGTGCGCGCCAGATGGCGGATCTCGGTCGCCAGGCGCTCGAGCCCCGCACCGGCCAGCGCGATCGCCTGGACGAGCTCGGCGTGGCGATCACGCGGGATCACCTGCGTCGAGACCGACTCGAGCGTCGAGCTCCAGCCGCGCCAGCACGCGAGCCTCGAACTCGGGTGATGTCGCCGAGTAGGTCCCCACCGCCCCTGACAAGCGCGCCCACCGACGCCTGCGCGAACGCACGCTCCAGACGCTCGAGGTTGCGATGCGCCTCGAACGCGAAGCCGGCCAGCTTGATCCCGAAGGTCGTGGGCTCGGCATGGATGCCGTGCGTACGACCGACGCGTCAGGCGTGTGCGTGTGCTCGCGAGCCTTCGCTGCGAGCTCGTCCACCAGCGCTCGCGAGTCGGGCAGGATCAGCTCGCGCGGCCGCCTTGATCTGAAGCGCCAGGCCGGTGTCGACCACATCGGAGGAGGTCAGCCCGTAATGGATCCAGCGCCCCGGCTCGCCGGCTGACGCAGCCAGCACGTCGACGAACGCCGCCGTGTCGTGATCGGTGACCTTCTCCCGCTCGTTGATCGCCTCGACCGTGAAGGTCGCGGCGCGGATCGCGTCGAGCTCCTCGGGCGTCGGTCCGTCCACCATCTCGCGCATCTCCTCGCAGGCCGCCACCTCGACCTTGCGGATCGCCTCGAAGCGGGCGTGGTCGGACCAGAGCTCGCCGAGTTCCTTGCGGGTGTAGCGCTCGATCATCCGCGGGCCAGTCTATTGACCGGCGATCGGCACCAGAGTCGAGGCACCGGGTCCGCTAGCGTCTGCGGCCGATGACGACCGTAGGGATCGTTGGCGCCGGGCAGCTCGCGCGCATGGGCTGGCAGGCCGCCATCTCACTCGACCTGGATCTGCTCTGCCTGGGCGCGGCCGGCGACGCCGCGGCGGGAGCGGGCGCCCCCGTGCTCGAGGGCTCGGGCCGCGACGCGCAGGCGCTCGCGGAGCTGGCGGCAACTTCCGCGGTGATGACGTTCGAGCACGAGCTCGTCGACCTCGTCGCGCTCGCCGATCTGGAGTCGAGCGGCGCCCGCGTCAGGCCATCGCCGGCCGTGCTCGCGCTCGCCGTCGACAAGCTCCACCAGCGCCAGACGCTCTCGGCGATCGACGGGGTACTGGTGCCGGCGTATGCGCCGGTCGCCGACGTCGCCGACACCGAGTCGTTTGCGGCTGAGCACGGCTGGCCGGTGGTGCTGAAGGCTCGCAGCGGCGGCTACGACGGCCGCGGAGTGTGGATGTGCGCCGACGTCGACGCCGCCGGCGCGCGTTCGACGACGCAGGCGCCGCCGGCCTCGAGCTGTACGTCGAGCAGGCGGTCGAGCTCGTCGCCGAGCTCGCCGTCCTGGTCGCGCGCTCGCCGTCGGGCGAGGTCGCGGTGCACCCGCCGGTGGAGACCTGCCAGCTCGACGGCATGTGCCGCTGGGTGGTGATGCCGCCGCGCATCCCCGCGAGCGCATCGCTGGAGGCCGAGCTGCTGGCGCGGACACTGGCCGAGCAGGTCGGCCTCGAGGGGCTCATGGCGATCGAGCTGTTCCTGACCGGAGGCGACCGGCTGCTGGTCAACGAGCTGGCTCTGCGCACGCACAACACCGGGCATCTGCACACCGAGGCGTCGACGACCTCGCAGTTCGAACAGCACCTGCGCGCGGTGCTCGATCTCCCGTTCGGCGTGACGACCCCGCTCGCGGCAGCTGCGGCGATGGTGAACGTCGTCGGGCCGCAGGATGGCTCCGATCCCGCATCGCGGCTGGATCGGGCGCTGCGCGTTCCCGGCGCGCACGTCCACCTCTACGGCAAGAGCGCACGCCCCGGCCGCAAGCTCGGCCACGTCACCGTCTGTGCAGAAACGGCCGAGGACGGCCCTCGACCTGGCCCGCGAGGCCGCTGATAGGCTCGAGCGCCATGAGCTGAGCCGATCGTCGGCGTGGTGATGGGCTCTGACAGCGACCTGCACGTCATGGGCCAGGCCACCGAGGTGCTCGCCGAGCTCGGGATCGCCGCCGAGACGCGCGTGGTCTCGGCGCATCGCACGCCGGTCGAGATGATCGCCTACGGCCAGCAGGCGGCCGAGCGCGGGTCTCGCGGTGATCATCGCCGGGGCGGGCGGCGCCGCCCACCTTCCCGGGAATGCTTGCCGCGGTCACGTCAGCTGCCGGTGATCGGCGTGCCGGTGTCGCTCAGCAAGCTCGACGGGCTCGACAGCCTGCTCTCGATCGTGCAGATGCCCAAGGGCGTGCCGGTGGCGACGGTCGCGATCGACGGTGCGCGCAACGCCGGACTGCTGGCGGCACGGATCCTGGCGGTGGGCGACCCGGACCTTCGCAAGCGGGTTGAGAGCCTGATGGAAGCTCAGGCGCAGGCGGCCAAGGACGCCGACGCGCGCGTCCGCGAAACGCTAGTTCGCCGATCAGGTCCCCAGGATGCGCGCGGCCAGCACCGCCGCGTTCCTGGCGGCGTCGACGCCGACGCTGGCGACCGGGACGCCCGGTGGCATCTGCGTGATCGCGAGCAACGCATCGAGGCCACCGGCAACCGAACTGCTCGAGGTCAGCGGGACACCGATCACCGGCAGCTCGGTGTGAGCCGCGACCACGCCGGGCAGCGCCGCACCCAGGCTGGCGCCGGCGATGATCACGCGCAACCCGCGCATGCGGGCGTTCCTGGCGTAATCGGCGACGACCTCGGGGTCGTGGTGCGCCGACATCACGCGCACCTCGCTGCGGATCCCGCGCTCGGTCAGTTCCTTCTCGGCCTTCTCCATCGTCGGCAGGTCGCTCTTGGCGGCCATCACGATGCCCACCAGCGGAGCATCGACGGGAAGCTCCTCGAACACGGCCTCCGGCTCCAGCGAGGTCACCGCGGCCACCACCTTCTCGGCGATGTCCCGTCGCAGCTGCCGGCCATCGAAGTCGATCGCGTCGGCGGCCGCGTAGGCGCTGTCGCGGGCGCTCAGCGGATCGGGCCCGAGCGCGGTCACGCTCAGCACCCGGCCACCGGCCGTGACGACACGCCCGCCGGCGTCGAGCCCGGTCCCGGCATGGGTCACGAGGACGCCCGCCGGAACCTCATCCAGGCCGGCGATCACGTCGCCGCTCGACGAGCTTTCCGGGTAGCCGGCGCTCGCCAGCACCACGGTCACCGCGCTGCGCTCGTCCCATTCGAGTGCCACGCCGTTCAAGCCATCGCCGCCCGCAGGCTGCAGCCGAGAGCAGCTCCGACGAGGTCGGTCTTCAGCCGGGGGAGGATCGCCTGCGTCTCCGGATCGCCGAAGCGCGCGTTGAACTCGAGCACCTTCGGTCCGCTGTCGGTCAGCATCAGCCCGGCGTAGAGCACGCCGTGGAACTCGATCCCGCGGCGGCGAAGCTCGTCCAGCACCGGCTGGTGCACGATCGCCGCAAGCTCGCGCGCCTGTTCTTCGCCGATCGCCGGGACCGGCGAGTAGGAGCCCATGCCGCCGGTGTTCGGCCCGCGGTCGCCGTCGAAGATGCGCTTGTAATCCTGCGCGGAGGCCAGCGGCAGCGCGCGCACGCCGTCACAGATCGCGAGCAGCGAGACCTCCGGGCCGACGAGGTACTCCTCGACCACGACCCGGTCGGTGCCGAAGCGATGCTCCACCAGCAGGTCGGTCAGCGCCGCACGCGCCTCCTCCTCAGAGGCCGCGATGATCACGCCCTTGCCCGCCGCGAGCCCGTCGGCCTTGATCACGGCCGGATAGCGGTCGGCGGCGGGGGTGGTGGGCAGGCGGTGGGGGTGGTGGGCGGGCATAAGTCGCGATCGCGGCGATGCCGTCTTCGACGGTCGTGACCACCCGATATGCCGCGGTCGGCAGCCCGGCGGCCTCCATGATCTCCTTGCAGAAGGCCTTCGAACCCTCGAGCTGCGCGCCCGCGGCGTCAGGCCCGAAGCAGGCGACCCCCGCCTCGGCCAGTGCATCTGCGAGCCCCGCCACGAGCGGCGCCTCCGGTCCGACCACGACCAGCTCCACGGCTTCGCGGACCGCCACCTCGACCAGGCCGGCGATGTCATCGACGCCGACCGGCAGCACGCGAGCGATCTCCGCGATCCCGGCGTTGCCGGGCGCGCAGAGCAGCTCGGGCCGCTGCGGTGAACGCGCGAGCGCTTGCAGAATCGCGTGCTCGCGCGCACCACCGCCGACGACCAGAATCCTCGGATTAGACACAGCGGCTGACTGTAACCAAGCCGGCTACGCGACCGGCGCCACCTCGGGGACCGCCGTGAAGGCGATCTCACCGTCGACAGCGTCGACGATGATCTTGTCGCCCTCGACGAAGCGCCCCTCCAGGATCGCCAGCGCCAGCGGGTCGACCAGGCGCTTCTGGATCACGCGCTTCAGCGGCCGCGCGCCGTAGGTCGGGTCGTAGCCGAGGTTGCCGAGCAGCGTCTTGGCGGTCTCGGTGAGCACCAGCACGATGCCGCGCGTCCGCCACCCGTCGATCGACCCGCTCGACCTGCAGATCGACGATCTCCGAGAGCTGCTCGCGGGTCAGCGAGTGGAACTCGACGATGTCATCGAGGCGGTTGATGAACTCGGGCTTGAAGTAGCCCTCGGCGCCCTCGCGTCCACCTGGAATGTTCGAGGTCATGATCAGCACGACGTTCTTGAAGCTGACGGTGCGGCCCTGACCGTCGGTCAGGCGGCCGTCATCCATCACCTGCAGCAGCGTGTTGAACACGTCCGGGTGCGCCTTCTCGATCTCATCGAGCAGCACGACCGCGTAGGGCCGGCGCCGCACCGCCTCGGTCAGCTGGCCGCCCTCGTCGTAGCCGACGTAGCCGGGAGGCGCGCCGACGAGGCGGCTGACGGTGTGGCGCTCCATGTACTCGGACATGTCGATCCGCACCATCGCGTCGGGCGAGTCGAACATGAACTCGGCGAGCGCTCGCGCGAGCTCGGTCTTGCCGACACCGGTCGGACCGAGGAACAGGAACGTGCCGATCGGCCGGTCCGGGTCCTGCAGACCGGCGCGCGAGCGCCGCAGCGCGCTGGCGACGGCGCTGACGGCCTCATCCTGACCGATCACGCGCTCGTGCAGCCGCGCCTCCATGTTGACGAGCTTCTCGATCTCACCCTCGAGCAGCCGCGAGACCGGGATCCGCGTCCACTTGGCGACGACCTCGGCGATGTCCTCGGCGTCGACCTCCTCCTTCAGGTAGCGATGCGCTCCGCCCGTTCCTGGCTGGCCAGCAGCGTCGTCGCTCTGCGCCTGCCGCTCCTCGGCCTGCTCGAGCCGCTTGGTCAGGTCCGGGATCGTCCCGTACTGAAGCTCGGCGGCGCGCTCGAGGTCACCGGCGCGGCGCGCCTGCTCGAGCTCCATGTTGGCCTGCTCGAGCTGCCTCCTGCAGGTCCGCGACGGCACCGATCGTCTGCTTCTCCTGCTGCCACTCGGCGTGCATCGCGGCCGAGCGCTCGCGCTCCTCGGCCAGCGCCTGCTCGAGCTGCTCGCGACGCGCGGCCGTGCCGGCGTCGTCGGACTCGGGCGCGCCGAGCGACTGCAGCTCGATCTCGAGCTGCAGGATGTGGCGGTCGACCTCGTCGATCTCGGTCGGCTTGGAGTCGATCTCCATACGGATCCGCGACGCGGCCTCGTCGACCAGGTCGATCGCCTTGTCGGGCAGGAAGCGGTCGGCGATGTAGCGGTCCGAGAGCGTCGCCGCGGCGACCAGCGCGGAGTCGGTGATCCGCACCTTGTGGTGCACCTCGTACTTGCCCTTGAGCCCGCGCAGGATCGCGATCGTGTCCTCGACGCTCGGCTCCTCGACGAACACCGGCTGGAAGCGGCGCTCGAGCGCGGCGTCCTTCTCGATGTACTTGCGGTACTCGTCGAGCGTGGTCGCGCCGACGGCGCGCAGCTCGCCGCGGGCGAGCATCGGCTTCAGCAGGTTGGCGGCGTCGACGGCGCCCTCTGAGGCGCCGGCGCCGACGATCGTGTGCAGCTCGTCGATGAACAGCACGACGTTGCCGCCGGCGTCCTGGACCTCCTTGAGCACGGCCTTGAGACGATCCTCGAACTCACCGCGGTACTTGGCGCCGGCGATCAGCGCGCCGATGTCGAGTGCGACCACGCGGCGGTCCTTGAGGCCCTCGGGCACGTCGCCGGAGACGATCCGCTGGGCGAGGCCCTCGGCGATGGCGGTCTTGCCGACGCCGGGCTCGCCGATCAGCACCGGGTTGTTCTTGGTGCGCCGCGACAGCACCTGGATCACGCGGCGGATCTCGTCGTCGCGCCCGATCACCGGGTCGAGCTTGCCGTCGGCGGCGGCTCGGGTGAGGTCGCGGCCGTACTTCTCGAGCGCCTGGAACTTGTCCTCGGGGTTCTGATCGGTGACCTTCTGGCCGCCGCGCACCTCGTTGACGGCCCTCAGCAGCGGCTCGTAGCCGGCGCCGACCGAGCGCAGCACGTCGCCGGTCGTGCCCTTGGACTTTGCGAGCGCGAGGACGAGGTGCTCGGTCGAGATGTATTCGTCCTTGAGCGCCCGCATCTCCTCCTCGGCGGCGCGCAGTACCTCGATCAGCTCGTTGGAGGGACCGGTCGCCTCGCTGCTCGAGCCCGTCAGGCGCGGCAGCGCCTCGAGCGCGGGGCTGAGGGTCGCGCGCACGGCCGCCGGGTCGACGCCGAGCTTGCGCAGCACGGGCACGACCACACCGCCCTCCTGCTCGAGCAGCACGGCGAGCAGGTGCTCGGGACGGGTCTGCGGATTGCGACGCTCTGCGGCGAGCCGCTGGGCGGCCTCGAGCGCCTCCTGGGATTTGATCGTGAAGCGGTCGGCTTGCATGTATCGGCTCGAGCTTTCTGTCGTTGTGCGGCATCCTCGGCCGCTGGCAAATCTAAGTCTGAGTGACTTAGATTATGACAACGTCCAGTCTGCTTTACAAGCCATTTTTCCGCGGGCCGGCAAAGCCCTGATCCAGAATTCTGGCCGACGTTTAACAGAGCATTACTAAAGCTGCCGGTGCCACGGTCGATAAGGCCACAATGGGCGCCGCAAAGCTGAGCAGCGATCAGCGGCTGTCGCTGATCATCGATACACAACGGGAGATCCTCGCCTCAGACGACGGCCTGCAGGCGTCGATGCAGCTGATCGCCGAGCGCTCGCAGGCGATCATCGGCGCCGACGGCGCGATGGTGAACCTGCTCGAGGGCGACATGCTCCACACCGTCGGCGTCAGCGGCAGTTGCGTCGGCGCGTTCGACGCCTGGCGCCCGGTCTCCGGATCGATCGCCCGCTTTGCGATCGCCGACGGACAGCCGCTCCTGATCCAGGACTGCCCCACTGACCCGCGGATCGACCAGGGGATGCGCGCCAAGGTCGGCGATCAATCGCTGATCTGCGTGCCGCTGTTCCGCGGACCCGACGTGATCGGGACCCTGAACGTGGTAAGCCAATCAGCGGAGAATCCGCTGGGCGAGGAGGACCGGGAGACACTCGAGATGATCTCGGTGTTGCTCTCGTCGGTCGTCACCCGCGCCTCCGAGGTCGAAGCGCGTGAGGCTCAGGCGGTCGCGATCAATCGCTTCCGCACCCTGTTCGACGAGGCATCGATCGGGATCCTGCGATTGGACCAGCAGGGACTGGCGCTCGACGTCAATCCCGAGCTGGCATCGATGATCGGGGCGGCGCCGGAAGAGATTGTCGGAACCGAGTTCTCGCAGTACCTCGTCGGCGCGGATGGTTGGCGGTTCGACTCGATGTTCGAAGAGATGGTTTCGGGCAAGCGCAACGCGTTCCAGCTCGAGCTCTGCTGCCGGCAGGCATCGGGTGACGAGATGTGGGTGCTCCTGCGGGCGGTACTCGAGCGCGACGTTGCGGGCGCGCCGGAGTGCGTCGTCGCGATGATCGAGAACATCACCGACCGCAAGCGCGCCGAGAGCGAGCTCATGCGCCAGGCCGAGATCAACGAGTACCAGGCGCTCCACGATCCGCTCACCGGCCTCCCCAACAGGATCCTGTTCAGCGATCGCATCGGCCACGCCATCCTTCAAGCGGAGCGCCACAAGGCCAAGCTGGCGGTTGCGCTGATCGACCTCGATCGCTTCAAGGAGATCAACGACTCGCTTGGCCACAGCGCCGGCGATCAGGTCCTGATCAGCGTGGGCGAGCGGATGGCGAGCGCGCTGCGTGCCTCCGACACGGTCGCGCGGCTCGGCGGCGACGAGTTCGGCCTGGTTCTGCCCGAGATCTCAGACACCGACGGGTTGCTGCCGGTGCTGGAACGCCTGCAGGAGGCGCTGGAGGAGCCGGTCCACGTGCAGTCGCTGCCGATCGGCATCGAGGCGTCGATCGGAATTGCGATCTACCCGGACCATGGCACTGACGCCCAGACCCTGATCCAGCGTGCCGACGTCGCCATGTACGAAGCCAAGCGCGACGGCTTCAACTACGTCTTCTGCGACGAGAGCGCCCACGACTACGACGTCAACAGCCTGACGCTGGTGGCCGACCTGCGGCGCGCGATCTCAGAGCGCGAGCTGGTGCTCTACTACCAGCCCAAGGCGGCACTCGAGAGCGGCGTCGTGACCTCGGTCGAGGCGCTGATCCGCTGGGTGCACCCCGAGCGCGGGCTGGTCCAGCCCGACTCGTTCATCCCGCTCGCCCAGGAGACGAGCCTGATCGGGCCGCTCACGCTGTACGTGATCGAAGAGGCGCTGCGCCAGTCCCGTGCCTGGCGTGAAGAGGGCATCGAGCTTCAGGTCGCGGTCAACCTTTCGACCCGGAACCTGCTCGACCGCAGCTTTCCCAACCAGGTCGCCCAGCTGCTGACGCGCTGGGATGTCAAAGCTGACGCGCTCGAGCTGGAGGTCACCGAATCCTCGATGCTCGCGAACCCGACCCGCGCCAAGGCGGTGCTCGGCGAGCTCTCGTCAGCTCGGGATCCGGCTCTCGATCGATGACTTCGGTACCGGTTACTCATCGCTCGCCTACCTGCGCGAGCTCCCCGTCGACGAGATCAAGATCGACCGCTCGTTCGTTATGGGGATGGGAGCCGAGGCCGGCGATGCGGTGATCGTGCGCTCGACGGTCGACCTCGGGCGCAACCTCGGGCTCGAGGTGGTTGCCGAGGGTGTGGAGACGATCGAGCACTGGGAACGCCTGCGCGAGCTCGGTTGCAACATCGCCCAGGGGTACTACCTCTCGCGGCCGGTGCCGGCAGACGAGCTCTGCGACTGGCTGCGCCAGCGCGCGGACGCGATCAGCCGCTGACGTTGAGCGTGAGCGTCGCGGTGCGGCGCTCGATGTTGCCACCGGAATCGACGATCGCGGCGACGACGCTCGCGAGGATCTGACGGTGCGCCCGAAGCGCGGCCTTCAGCCTGGCCGCCTGAGCGGCATTGAACACCAGCTTCAGCCGGCGGTGGTTGCGGTGGATCAGATGCGCGAACGCGAAGTCCGTGAAGCTGCTCATGCCGTTGGCGCTGAGGTGGGCGTAGGAGGCGATGTCACACGCCGCCGAGCAGCCGACCGTCGCGTAGACCCCGCCGCTGCTGACGGGCCGTTGGTTCGGCGGTAGCCCGAGCGTCGGCGTCGCGAGCGGGTGCTGCGCGATCAGCGCCGCCTGGGCCAGCGCATCGAGGTTCACGCCGCCCCAACCGCTGGCCTCGTCGTAGCCGGCGCGAGCGGTGCAGCACCCGAGCGACGCCGCACCGGGCCCGATGAACGACCCGACGTCGTTGGAGCCGCTGGTGACGTCATAGAAGACCTGTGCGGCGCTGGTGGAGTTGCGTCCCAGCCTGTAGAGCAGGGGGTTTGCCAGTCCCAGCGCAACGTGGCCCTGGCGGCGCAGCAACTCGTCGATCAGGGCAAAGCCGCCTGCCAGCAGCGGCGTGGCGGCGCTGGTGCCGCCGAATGCCAGCCAACCGCGACCCTCGCAGTCGACCTCCGCGGTGCAGTAGACGGCATATCCGGGTGAGACGTCGGCCAGCATCGCCACGTCCGGCTGCGCGCGCCAGGGACTTGAGACGACGCCGTTCTGCCAGCTCGGGCGCGAGAACAGCTCGCTCACGCCGCCGCCACCGGCGTTCCCCGGGACCATGCTGGCGTCGTTCCAGACCGCCTGGCGGATGATCTGGTTCTGCGGATTGAGGTCGAAGTTCGTCCCGCCCACCGAGGTGACCCATGGTGAGGAGGACGGGAAGTTCACGGCGAGCGTCGGAACGGGCGTGGACGATCCGGTCTGGGTGCAGTCGGCCGAGCCCATGTCGCCGCTCGCACCGAGCACGCTGACGCCGGCGGCGCTCGCGACCTTGAGGACCGTCTCGATCGCGCGGATCCCCGCCTGACCGACGGTCTCGAGCGTGTTGCCCTCGCACAGCCCGAGCGAGACGGAGATCACCTGGGGCTTGAAGCCGGCGCCCTGGAGCGGCGCGGAGAGCGCCTTGAGCACATCGGCAGCGTTCGCGCCGGTCTCATAGACATCGATCGCCTTGAGATCGGGGGCGGCCGCCTCGAGCACCTCGAGGTCGAGCGTCGACTCGCCACCCGGGGCCAGTGGCCCGGGGACGCCCACCGGGATCGCTCGCACGCTCGGGGTGTGCAGGTGGAAGCAACCGGCGAATGTCTTCAGGTCGCTGGCGAGGAAGCCGTCGATCTCGATCAGCGCGACACGCTCACCCTGTCCGAGCAACCCCTGCTGCTGCAGCGGCGCGTAGTCGTAGGCGTCGAGATACTCGTTGGGGGTGAAGCCACCCTGGCTTGACGCCGGCGGCGCAGCCGCTGGGCGTGGCGCCGGGATCCGGTCCCTGATAGCCGGAGGACGGCGGCAGCTCGTCGCGTGCGAGGGATTCGGTGTCGAGGCCGACGACGCCTGTCACCAGGCCACGCAGCGGCCTCGGCACGACCGCAGCAGACCTGGGCGACAGCGAGCGAGCGGCGCGCGCTCCGGGAGCGCTGACGAGCGTCGTCCGGAACAGCCGCTCGGCAGCGGCGACCGCCATCCGCGCCTCCACGAGCTGGCCGGTGGCATCGACCGACACGTCGTCTGCGCCGTGCTCGCGTAGGTACGAGACCACGCGGCGCCTGGTGGCGGAGCGGGCGCCGAAATGGTGCGCGAGCCACGCGACCGAGGCGTAGTCCCCGTAGCTGGGAGAGCCGGGCGTGCTGACCAGGTTGGCGAAGCGCGTCAGCCCACGCATGTTGGTGGCCAGCGGCAGGACGAGCTGCCAGCCGCTCGTGTGCCGGCGCTGCGCCAGCGGGCGCCGCGCCGGCATGAACGCCATGAGCCGCGGCCCCTGCGGGCAGCACAAGCGCCGCACCCGCGGCCAGCGCCGCACAGCGCCGCGCGAGACTCACGAGAAGTCGGATGCGCGGATCAGCGCGCCGCCGCGGACGTAGGGGACGATCTCCGCCCGCAGCTCGCGACGCAGCGCCTCGAGGCGCTCGACCTCGGTCTTCAGCTCGGTCGCGCGACGCTCCAGCGCCTGAACCTTGCGTGACATCCCCTCGAGCATGTTCTCCAGCTCGAATACCCGTTCGACGCCGGCGAGGTTCAGGCCCAGCTCGGCGGTCATCTCCTGGATCCGCTTGAGCCGCTCGACGTCCGCGTGCGAGTACAGGCGCGTGCCCTTGGGCGAGCGCTTGGGCTCGATCAGGCCGCGCGACTCGTACATGCGCAGCGTCTGCGGATGCATGCCCGCGAGCTCGGCCGCAACCGAGATCATGAACACGCCCTCGTCGGAGGCGACCTCGACACGCGCGGTGAGCGCGGATCCGCGGCTGTGTTGGTTCGGAAGCCATCAGTGCTCAGCCGCCTTGGCCTGCTCGCCTGCGCCTCCGGGAAGAGCTTCGCGCGCGGATCGCCGTTCATCACCTGCGACAGCCGGTCGACAGCCTCGTCTGCTCGGCCGAGAGGCTCGCCGGCACGTCGATCACGAAGCGGTAGCGCAGGTCGCCGTTGCCCTTGCCGCCAAGTCGCGGCGGACCCTCGCCGCGCAGGCGCTGCATGGTGCCGTGCTTGGTGCCCGGCGGCGACGCGCAGCCGCTTGGAGCCGCTCAGGGTCGGGACCTCGATCACCGCACCGCGGATCGCCTCGGGAATCGTCAGCGGCACCTCGACCTCGAGGTTGTCGCCGCTGCGTTTGAAGATCGGGGACTCGGACACGCGCGTGATCACGTACAGATCTCCGGGCGGAACGCCCCGCACTCCGGGGTCGCCCTTGCCGGCGAGCTTGATGCGACTGCCGTCGCGGACGCCGGCAGGGACATTTACCCGCAGCCGCCGGACGCTGCGCTGCGCGCCGCTGCCCTCGCAGGTCGGGCACGGGTGCTCGATCACAGTGCCGGAGCCCTTGCAGTTCGAGCACGGCTGGCTGATCGAGAAGATCCCCTGGCTCTGCGCCTCGACGCCGCGGCCGTTGCACACCGGGCAGACCTTCGGTGAGGTGCCGGGCCGCGCGCCGGAGCCGTTGCAGGTCGGGCACGGCTTCGAGGTCGGAACCGAGAGCGGCACCTGCGTGCCGTGGACGGCCTGGTCGAAGCTCAGCGATACCTCGGTCTCGAGGTCATGCGCCGCGCGCCTGCGGCGGCCGCTGGCCGGCGCCGGCGCGCGCGCGACCGGCGCACGCTCGCCCGCCACCGCCCGGCCTCCGCTCGAACAGGTTCGAGAGGATGTCGCCGAAGCCACCGCCGCCACCGGTGAATCCGCCGGCGAACTGCGACGGGATCGAAGCCGCCGCGCCGCGCGAAGCCGGCGAACATCCCGCCGCGGTCGTACTCCTTGCGCTTGTCCGGGTCCGACAGCACGTCGTGCGCCTGTGAGATCTGCTTGAAGCGCTCCTCCGCCGGCTTGTCGCCGGGGTTGCGGTCAGGGTGATACTTGCGCGCCAGCTTGCGGTACGCCTTCTTGATCTCCTCGTCGGTCGCGTTCTTTCCGACCCCGAGGACCTTGTAGTAGTCGGGCCGCTCTGGCATGGCGCTGCATCTTCTCCTAGCCGGCCACGAGCACGCGTGCCGGCCGCAGCACGCTGTCACCGAGGCGGTAGCCCTGCTGGAAGACCTCGGCCACGATCGCCGGGCTCGACGCCCTCGATCGGCTGCTGCGCGACGGCCTCGTGGAGCTGCGGGTCGAACAGCTCGCCGTCCGGCGAGAACGGCTCGACGCCGACGCGCTGCAGCGCGGAGAGCAGATCGTCGTGGACGAGCTTGATGCCCTCGGCGTACTGCGACTGCTCCTCACCCATGGCCTTCAGCGCGCGGTCGAGGTTGTCGATCGCCGGCAGCAGCTCCTTGGCGAGCTTGGCCATGCCGCGCTCCTGCGCGAGCGCCGCGTCGCGCGCCGCGCGCTTGCGGTAGTTCTCGAAGTCGGCCTGCGTCCGCTGCGCGAGCAGCAGGTACTCGTCGGCCTTCTCGGCCTTGGCCGGAGCTCATCGAGGTCCTGCTGAACCTGCTGTCCGCCAGGATCGTGCTGCTCGGCGTCCTCGGCTGCGGCTGGCCGCACTGCTCGGGCTTGGCTCGGACTCAGCTCCTGTTCGGACCTTTGGACCGACTGCTGAGCGGTCGCGTACGCAGCCGCGGCACCGGCACGCTGGCGCTGCTCGTCAGCCGAGCGCTGGTCCTCGAGGAGGCGCCGCCCGGCGCCTCCTCGGGACCGTCCTGCTCCGCAGGTCTCTGATCCGACGCCGATGGGCGTCGTCGGGACGCTGCTGCGCGGCCATCGTCACTTGCCCTCATCAACCACTTCGGCGTCCACCACGTCCTCGTCCTCGGCGGCGTCAGAGGCGCCATCGCCGTTGCTCGGACGGCTGCCTCGCCGTCGAAGTTGGGAGCGCCGGACTGCTCCTGGGCGCGCTGGTACATCGCCTCGGAGACCTTGTGGAACGAGGCGTTCAGCGCATCCTTGCGGCTGCTGATCTCCGCCGGGTCCTCACCCGTGAGCGCCTCGCGCACCGCCTTGATCGCGGCCTCGATCTCAGTGCGCGAGGAGTCGTCGACCTGCTCGCCGAGCTCCTTGAGCTGGCGCTCCGCCTGGTAGGCGGCGTGCTCGGCCTCGTTGCGCGCCTCGGCGAGCTCGCGCTGGCGCTTGTCGTCGTCGGCGTGCGTCTCGGCGTCGTGGACCATCTTCTTGATCTCGTCGTCGGACAGGCCCGAGCCGGAGCGGATCTCGATCTTCTGCTCCTTGCTGGTGCCGAGGTCCTTGGCGGAGACGTTGAGGATGCCGTTGGCGTCGATGTCGAATGCGACCTCGATCTGCGGCACGCCACGCGGCGCCGGCGGGATGCCGGTCAGCTGGAACTTGCCAAGCGACTTGTTGTAGCTCGCCATCTCGCGCTCACCCTGCAGGACGTGGATCTCCACGCTCGGCTGGTTGTCCTCAGCCGTCGAGAAGACCTCCGACTTGCGGGTCGGGATCGTCGTGTTGCGCTCGATCAGCTTGGTCATGACGCCGCCCTTGGTCTCGATGCCGAGCGTCAGCGGAGTCACGTCGAGCAGCAGCACGTCCTTGACGTCGCCGGCGAGCACGCCCGCCTGGATCGCGGCGCCGACGGCCACGACCTCGTCCGGGTTGACGCCGCGGTGCGGCTCCTTGCCGGTGAGCTCCTTGACCTTCTCCTGCACGGCCGGCATGCGGGTCATGCCGCCGACCATGACGACGTGATCGATCTCGCCGGCGCCCTTCTCCTTGGCGTCCTCGAGTGCCTGGCGGACCGGGCGCGACCGTGCGCTCGATCAGCGCGGCGGTCAGCTCGTTGAGCTTGGCGCGCGTGAGGCGCATGTCGAGGTGCTTCGGGCCGCTGGCGTCAGCCGTGATGAACGGCAGGTTGATCTGCGACTCCTGCGTGGTCGAGAGCTCGATCTTGGCGCGCTCGGCCGCCTCGTAGAGACGCTGGAGAGCCATCGGGTCAGCCGCCAGGTCGATGCCCTGCGACTTCTTGAACTCGGCCACGAGCCAGTCGACGATCGCCTTGTCGAAGTTGTCGCCGCCGAGGTGGTTGTCACCAGCGGTCGACTTGACCTCGAAGACGCCGTCGCCGATCTCCAGCACGGACACGTCGAAGGTGCCGCCGCCGAGGTCGAAGACGAGGATCGTCTGGTCGGTCTCCTTGTCGAGCCCGTAGGCCAGCGATGCGGCGGTCGGCTCGTTGATGATGCGCTTGACCTCGAGGCCGGCGATCGTGCCGGCGTCCTTGGTGGCCTGGCGCTGATCGTCGTTGAAGTAGGCCGGGACGGTGATCACGGCGCTGTCGACGGTCTCGCCGAGGTATGCCTCGGCGTCGGCCTTCAGCTTCGCCGAGGATCATCGCGCTGATCTCCGGCGGGGAGTACTGCTTGCCCTCGACGTCGACGCGCACGTCGCCACCGGGGCCGGAGACGACCTTGTACGGGACGATCTGCCTCCTCATCATGCACCTCGGCCTCCTTGCGGCCCATGAAGCGCTTGATCGAGAAGATCGTGTTCTGCGGGTTGGTTACGCCCTGGCGCTTGGCGACCGTGCCCGACCAGGCGCTCACCGCCCTGAGTGAATGCGACCACGGACGGGGTGGTGCGGCCGCCCTCGGCGTTCTCGATCACCGTCGGGTCGCCGCCCTCCAGCACAGCCATACAGCTGTTGGTCGTACCGAGGTCGATGCCGATTGTCTTACCCATCGTGTTCGTTCTGCTCCTCTTAGCTCGTAAAAATCTAAGCCCGAGCGTAGCAGATTTGCGAGCGAGGCGACGGTCGTCTCAGCGGTTGTGCGCGCGCGTGTATTCGGAGGCGATCTCCGCCGCTAGGCGGCAATTGCCGCGCACGATCTCCAGGTTCACGTCGACGCTCGCTCCCTGGGTGTGCGAGTGGATGTAGTCGAGCAGGAATGGAGTGATGTCCTTGCCCGTGACACGGGCCTCTTCAGCTGCGCTCAGCGCCTCGGCGAGCAGCTCGTCATGAAGCCCAGGGTCGAGCTGAGCAGACAGCGGCAGCGGGTTCGCCACCAGGATTCCGCCGTGGCGGCCGAGAGCGTCGGCGGCGTGCATGACGGCCGCTACGTCGGCGCCGCCGGCGACGGAAAAGTCGACGGAGATCCCGCTGTCGGCGAGGTAGAAGGCTGGGAACCGCTTGCTCCCGTATACGAGCACGGTCACGCTCATGCTCTCGAGCCGCTCGAGCGTGGCGCGGATGTCGAGGATCGACTTGATGCCGGCCGACACGATCGTGATCGGGCAGGTCGCGAGGATCCCGAGGTCGGCGGACTCGTCGAAGGTCTCGCTCGCGTTGCGGTGCACGCCGCCGATGCCGCCAGTGGCGAACACCCGGATTCCGGCATTGGACGCCAGCAGTGAGGTGGCGGCGACGGTCGTGCCACCGCTGAGGCCGCGGGCGATCGCCACCGGCAGGTCGCGTGCGCTCAGCTTCAGCGCCGACTCGCTCGCGGCCAGTCGCTCGAGCTGGTCGCGCTCGATCCCGATATGCGCGACGCCGTCGATCACGGCGATCGTGGCGGGAACGGCGCCGCTCTCCTGCAGCGTGTGCTCGAAATCAAGCGCGGCCGCGATGCTCTCGGGATAGGGCAGCCCGTGCGTGATGATCGTCGATTCGAGCGCGACCACCGGAACACCGGTCGCGAGCGCGGCCGCCACCCGCTCGGAAACCACCACAGACTCGGAGAAGGGAGTCGTATGCACGGGAGCGAACCGTACTGCGTGATCTGCACGATCGGCGACCTGAACCTCGACGTCGTGGTGCTGCCGCGGGCACCGCTCGCGCCGGACGGAGACACCCCGGCGACGATCCGCCTCTCGGCGGGTGGTCAGGCGGCGAACGTGGCCGCCTGGGCGTGCGCGCTCGGGGGTGCGGGCCGTCTGGTCTGCGCCCGCGGAACCGACCCCGCTGGACAGATCGCCGCCGCACAGCTCGAGCGTCTGGGTGTTGAGATCTGCGGCCCGGTGCTCGCGGGCAACGGCGGGGTGGTGGTCTCCACGCGCGAGCCCGATGGCGGCCGCACGATGGCGACCGACCACGGCGTGGCGGCGCAGCTTCGCGCCGGAAACGCTCGATCCGGACTGGATCACCAGCGCGGACGTCCTGCACATCTCCGGCTACACCCTGCTGCGCGAGCCTGCCGCAGAAGCCGCGATCGCGGCGGCGGGTCTGGCCCGGCGAGTCACGCTCGATCTGGCCTCGGCGCATGACATCGAGCGATTCGGCCGCGAGCGATTCACGGAGCTGGTGCGCGCGCTGCGGCCCCAGCTGGTGTTCGCGAATCAGGCCGAGCGGGCCGCCGTGCCCGACCTGGAGGTGGACTGGGTGATCAAGCTCGGAGCCGATGGCGCGATCTTTCCGGAGGGCCGCTTCACCGCCGAGAGCGCCGTGGTGGTCGACGCCACCGGCGCCGGTGACGCGCTCGCCGCCGGCTACCTCGTCGGCGGTCCACACTCGCGATGGCCGCGGCGGCACGCTGCGTCGCGAGCATCGGCGCACTGCCCGGATAGGCGGAAATCGCTGCTCATTGCGAGGTTTGACCGGCCGTCCAACGGCGCCTAACCAATTCTTCTTGTCGGGATGCGAGCGCCTGCGTTAGCTTTGCCGGATCGCACGCGCAGCGGACTCCATGTGGCCATACACGACCGCCGCGCGAAAAGGTACGTTCGGTGACTAAATTGAGTCGCCAAAGGAGGAGTTGTGAAGGTATTTGTTCGTTTATCCGCGGTTGTCGCCCTAGCGGTGGCGCTTGCGGTCGCGGTGTTCGGCGCCGCCGGAAGCTCGGCGAAGACGTCGCACCTGAAGGCCCACACCAAGGCCTCGCAGTTCACGCTGGGCATCGTCGCCGATACCGGCGGGCTCAACGACCATGGTTTCAACCATCTCGCATATGAGGGCTCGATCGAGGCCCACAAGCATGCTCGGCGTCAAGACCCAGGTCATCCCAGGCACAGTCGAGCTCGCGACTACGTTCCGCTGCTGACCGAAGAGGCGCGAGCATGGCGACAACCTGGTCGTCGCTGTCGGCTTCGACTTCATCGACGCGCTGGGCCAGGTCGCCAAGCAGTTCCCGAAGACGCACTTCGCGATCATCGACTACGCCGGCCTCGGCGATCAAGGCCGACGCCCAAGAACGTCGAGGGCCTGACGTTCCTGTCGCAGCAGTCGGGCTACCTGGTGGGCTACCTCTCCGGTCTGATCTCGAAGGCGAAGGGCTACACGACCATCTCCAGCGTCGGTGGACAGAACATCCCGTCGGTGACCGCGTACATCGCCGGTTACCAGCAGGGCGGCAAGGCGGCCGATCCTGGCCTGAAGTTCCTGAACGGCTTCTCGCAGAACTTCACCGATCCGGCCGACTGCGAGACGATCGCCAACAACCAGATCAGCCAGGGCAGCAAGATCGTGTTCCAGGTGGCCGGCGGCTGCGGCCTCGGCGCGCTCCAGGCGCGCCAAGCAGCACGGCGACTACGGGATCGGCGTCGACGCCGACCAGGGCTACCTGGGCTCCTACATCCTGACCTCGGCGCTCAAGAAGGTCGACGTCGCGGTGGAGCAGGCCGCAGCATCGCTGCTGCACGGCCACTTCGACGCCGGCGGCGACCTGGTCTACTCGGTCGACAACGACGGCACCGGCTACGGCAAGCTCGACACGGTCGCGCAAGCCGTACGCGAGCAAGCTGCAGAAGGTCCTCGCGAGATCAAGAGCGGCAAGATCAAGGTCAACCGGCAACTTCAAGGGGCTGATCCTTAGAGGTTCTAAAGACAGTGACGTACCGCAGGTCATGGATAAGCCTCCAGTTCTAGAGCTGCGGGAGATCACCAAGAAGTTCGGCCCGGTCGTCGCCAACGACCGGGTCGACTTCGACCTGCAGGCCGGCGAGGTCCATGCGCTGCTCGGCGAGAACGGCGCCGGCAAGTCGACGCTGATGTCGGTCCTCTACGGGCTCTACAGCCCGACCTCGGGGGACATCCTGGTCGACGGCAAGAAGGTCAGCATCAACTCCCCCAACGACGCGATCGACCTCGGGATCGGCATGGTGCACCAGCACTTCATGTTCATCCCGGTGATGACGATCGCCGAGAACATCGTGCTCGGCAACGAACCGGTGAAGGCCGGGCACGGCGCCGGTGGGCGTCCTCGACCGCCGCACCGCGCGCAAGCGCGTCAAGGAGCTCTCCGACGCCTACGGGCTGGCGGTCGATCCCGACGCCCGCATCGAGGATGTGAGCGTCGGCATGCAGCAGCGCGTCGAGATCCTCCGCGCCCTCTACCGCAACGCCCGCATCCTGGTGCTCGACGAGCCGACCGCCGTGCTCACGGCCCAGGAGATCACCGAGCTGATGGCCGTGCTTCGCCGGCTCAAGGAGAGCGGGACAGCAATCATCTTCATCTCGCACAAGCTCGGCGAGGTGCTCGAGATCGCCGACCGCATCACCGTGCTGCGCCGCGGCAAGTCGATGGGCACCGTCCCGCGCGAGGGCGCGACCGAGCAGTCGCTCGCCCGGATGGTGGTCGGGCGCGACGTGATCTTCCGCGTCGACAAGGGCGACGCCCTCCCCGGGGGGCCGATCCTGGAGGTTCAGGACCTGCATGTGCAGGACGACCGCGACCTCGAGGCGGTTCGCGGCGCGACCTTCAAGGTGCGCAGTGGTGAGATCGTCGCGCTGGCAGGAGTCGAGGGCAATGGTCAGACGGAGCTGGTGCAGGCGATCACCGGAATCCGCCCACCATCGAGCGGAACGATCGAGGTGGATGGAATCGACATCACCGGTCGCGGCGTGCGCGCCGCCACCGCCGCGGGCGTCGCCCACATCGCCGAGGACCGCCACCGCGTCGGACTCGTGCTCCCGTTCACGCTGGCCGAGAACCTCGGCCTGCGGGGATATCGCAAGCCACCGCTGAGCAAACGCGGCTGGCTGGACCTTCGAGCATTCGTCTCGCTCGCGACGCCGACTGATCGGGGCCTTCGACGTGCGCGGCGGCGAGCCTGAGACGCCTGCCTCGGCGCTCTCCGGCGGCAACCAGCAGAAACTCTGCATCGCCCGCGAGATCGACACGGACCCGAAGCTGATGGTTGCGCACCAGCCGACCCGCGGGCTCGACGTCGGCGCGATCGAGTTCGTCCATGGCCGAGCTGATCGAGCAGCGGGACGCCGGCAAGGCCGTGCTGCTGGTCTCACTCGAGTCCGAGGAAGTCAGGTCGCTGGCCGACAGGATCCTCGTGCATCTATGAGGGCCGCATCGTCGCCGAGTTCCCGCCTGATGCGACCGAGGAGGAACTCGGCATCGCGATGACCGGCGGTACTGTGGCGACAGCATGAGCCTGCAAGCGAGACTCTCGCGTGCCGGGCGCGCCGTGCGTGATCCCGCTCACCACCGTGGTGCTCGCGTTCATCGCGGCCGGGCTGGTGATGATCCTGACGGGAAACCGATCCGCTCGGCGACCTATGGTGCGATCTTCAACGGGACCGGCCTGAACTGGCTGTTCCCGTGGGTCGGCGGCACACGCCCGCGTGACCGCGGCCGAGGACCTGCAGCAGACGCTGGTCGCGACGGCTCCGCTGATCCTCACCGGGCTGTCGGTCGCCTTCGCCTTCCGGGTGGGCCTGTTCAACATTGGCGCCCAGGGCCAGTACACGGTCGGCGCGATCGTCGTCGTCTGGGTCGCCACCTCTGGAACGGGCTGAACCCGGTGCTGCACATCATTCTTTCGATTGGCCTCGCTGCGTCGATCGCAGCCCTTCGGGCGGCGATCGCGGCTGGCTGAAGGCGGCGGTCGGCACCGATGAGGTGATCTCAACGATCATGCTCAACTGGATCGCGA
>CAWFRF010000024.1:0-9657 GCA_963818135.1 uncultured Actinomycetota bacterium | reverse complement strand
TGGACCGCTCGCGCGATGGGGTCGACGTTCGACGGCCACCGCCTCGTTCATCTCGCCAAGGAACACGAGTTGCAGGATGCAATGAAGGAGCGTCTGTTCCGTGGGCGCTTCGTCGACGGTGAGTTGATGTCGGACCCCGAGACGCTGGTCGCAGCTGCTGTGGAGGTCGGGCTTCCTGAGAGTGAGGTGCGCGCCACACTTGCATCGGATCGCTTCGCCAACGATGTTCGAGCCGATGAGGAGACCGCCGCGAGTTCGGGATCACAGGAGTACCGATGTTCGTAGTCGACCGCAAGTTCGGAGCGTCGGGCGCCCAGCCAGCAGAGCAGCTACTCGAGTTGCTGCGTCATAGCTCGGAGAACAGCACCGCCGCCTACCCTCACTAGCCTTGGCACGACCAGGCGTGATCCGGTGGCGCCCGGTCGAGAGTGCTGATCGCCTGTCGGATTGGTTCGGCCGCGGGGAGGGCTGAGACGCTCACTACTTGAGCCGGACATCCTCCTGGAAGAGCGGACGCCGCGCGGGCATGCGGGCTGTCAGTTGTGCAGGCCGTTGCCGAGCGTCATGTCCAGGACCGGCTGGTGATCGCGCAATGCGCGGAGCACTGCCCTGACGCCGTAGATCCCGGAACCATCAACTGCTGACTGGTACTGGTCGACGGTTGCGACAGGCTGGAACGCGACGTATATGTTGGCCCGGCGATCATTCGCGATCGTGATCGAGTTGATGGTGCCGACTCCCGCAGCGATGAACTTCTGAGCTGCGGACGAGTACCGCGTGGTCGGCTTCAGCTTCCAGCCCGCGAGGATCAGCTGATCGACCTCCAGCCGCGCGAGCGTGCGCACGCTCTCAGACACCCGGCCCGCTATCGCGATGTCGCGGAAAAGTCCTATCCCGTCATTGCCAGGGTCCTGGGAGGCGGCTAGAACGCTCATCCCTGCGCCGAGCGGAACCGCTGAGGCGAGCGGCGCGTGAGGACGAGGACCTTCCCGGAGCAGGTCGAACACCAGGAAACCTCCGGCCATCAGCGCGGTCAGGGCCAGCAGCACCCCGATCGATTTCAGCGAGTCAGCACGATTACGCGTCGCCATGCGGCGGAAGCCTAAGGGCGCGCGCCAGAAAGCTAAAGGATGGAATGGGACCAAGCGCCGGTCTGGCCCTCGCCGCTGTTCGCGGGGCCGTCCTCCCCAAACGGGCACTCCCAAGCTCAAGCGTGTCCTACAGCGTTGTCTGGGTATCCCGCTTCCCAGAAGGCAAGTACGGAATCTGGTATCGCTTCCGCGAGTGATGGCTCCGGATTGGCCTCAACCGGTCGGTGCACCGCCCCTGACGAACCCGCCGATCACCAACGTCCTCAAAGGGTCGGTGCGGAACAGCCGCTTGCAACGCCACTTCGTGAACAGCTTGGACACGAACGGCACCGTGGTGTGGTGGGCCTGCCGGATCTGGATCTCGAAGCTGACCCTCCCCGGTCTGCAAATGCTGGGGCCGAAACCCGTTACGCAGCCCGCCTCATAGTTGTTCAGCCCGCGCTCGCGCTGGGGAGCCGCTCGTAACGCGCTCGACCGAGCAAGCCATCGAACTCCTCCTCGACCGCCCGCTGACTATCAACCAGGCCCGAGCCTCGCGAGGTCACCGAGCATCTTCTGCGGGTCATCGACCATGCCCTGTCCAAGCAGCCTGTCGATGTCAGCTTGTATCTCCGCGACGGCGGTAGGGTGCGTCTCACGGCGTAGGCCTCCTTCTGTCTTGCAGGACTTGAGGGAACGTACGCCGTCTCTCTGACAGCACCCACCCGCCTATTTAGAGCAGTCCTGAGCCGCAACCAGACGCCAGGCCTACCTCAGTTATCTCGCTGGCCGGGCGCCGACCGCGCGGCTCTCGGTTCGCGCGCGGGCAAGTGCCGGGCCGGCACCGATTGCCTGTAGCGCCTCGATCGCCTCGTCGAGCGGGTCGCGGCCTCGCCGTGGCGTCCCGGCTCCGAAGCCAGGCGGCAAGATCCGTTTGCGCAATCGCGAGCCAGTAGCGGTAGCCGAGTTCGCGAAAGCAGTCGATCGAGGCGCGCAGGTCACTCTCGACGGCTTCGTGCCGGTCCTCGGCGGCCGCCGTGAGCGCCTGACCTCGGAGGAGATGCGCGAGCAGATATGGTGGATGTCACTCTTCGGGCGCGTAGCCAGGAGTGACAGGACGGCGCGAGCGCTCTCGAGTGTCCGCTCTGGGTGGCCGCCTCGAGCGTGGCCGGCCAGGCGTGGCGAACCGCATCGTGGGCGACGCCGAGCGCGTTGATCGCGCCCGGGAGCATGCTCCATCCCTGCTCCAGGGCTTCGCGAGTCCGGCCGCCCGCGAGGTTTACGGAGATCGTCGCCGCGGTATGAACAGCGCGTAGCTCGGCGGCTTCGGAGCGCTGCCAGGCGGCGATCCGGGCGAGTCTCGCCTTGGCGGCATCGCGGTCGCCGCGTAGAGCAAGCGGGAACACGAGCGCGTAGTGGATGAACTCGGCACCGGCGCGCCCGTCGTCGTCGTCGAGGAACTGGGCCGCGATATGGTCGGCCTCCTGCCAACGGCCGGCCAGCAGGTGCACGGCCATCAGGTTGCTCACAGATACGGCCTCGAGGTGTCGATCGCTGCGGCGGCGATCAGCTTCGATTGCTGCCTGACACTGTGCCGCGGCGTCGGGGAGGTCCCACAGATACGAGAGGTTTCTGGCGTTACCGAGTAGACGCGCCGCTCCATCTCGGTGAGGTCGTGTCGAGCGGCGATCTCGATCGCAGCGTCAAACTCGTGCTGAGCTTCTTGGATCCGACCCGTCATGAGGCAGATCAGGGCCTTCGTCTCGAGCGCTTCGCTCCACACGATCGGCAGGGTATGCGCCTGCGCGATCGCCAACGCGACGTCGGCGGCTGAGCTGGCCCGCTCGTACTCTGAGTTCTCGAGGAGCGCGCGGCCGAGCCAGCAGTTCGCGGTGGCCAGCTCCTCCTCGAGGTGGGGTTCTGCGGCCAGGACCTCGACCGCTTCCGCGAGTCGCTCGGCGGCGTCGCTGGTGTGGCCGAGTCGGGTCAGGGCCTTTCCGACATCGATCGCGGTCCGGGCCACGTCGAGGGTTCGGCCGGCGGCGATGTGGGCGCGCGACGCTTCCTGGAACATTTCCAGCGCGGCCTCCGCCCGGCCTGACTGCCACGCCATGCGCCCGGCCGCCTGGGTCAGCCACGCGCGCTGTGCCTCGTCAGTTTCGAGCTCTCGCGCGGTCCGGTACGCGCGCTCCGCTGCTTCCGGAGCGCCAACCGTCGCCGCGCGCTGGGCAGCGTGGCGTAGCGCAGCGATCGTGTCCGCACGCAGTCGCTCCATATCGTCGTCGCCGGTCGCAGCCCGCCAAGCTTCGACGTAGTGCGCGGCGATCATCTCCGCTGCGTCTTCACCGTCGTTCGTGAACAGTCGGCGTAGGTGCTCGGCCGCAGCGAGATGTCGTGGCTTACGTTCTCGGCGGGAGAGCATCTCGTAAGCGACCTGCCTTAGCAGCCCTTGCGCGAACGTGTACTGGCCGCGGTCCGGCGACAGCGGATCGGCTCGGATCGTCAACACCTGCTTGCGAACGAGCGTGGACAGCACGTCATCGAGCTCGGTGTCGGGCACGTCGCCAAGCTCGACCGCTGTCGATCGGGAGAAGGAGCCGCCGAACACCGACATCGTTCTCACGAGTGCGCGCTCGGCAGGCGCGAGCGCGTCCAGCCGAGCTGTCAACAGCGAGCTGAGGCTGGCTGGTACATCAAGTTCCCGCACCTCGCCAGCCGGTACGAACCGGCCGTCGCGCTCGTACAGCACGTCTCGGGAAGCGAGCATGCGTACCGTCTCGGTGACGTATAGCGGCACCCCCTCCGCTCTCATGACGATCCGTTCGCGTGCCGCGCTTGGGAGGCCGTCCACGAGATCGTCGAGCACGTCGCCGATCGCCGCATCGTCGAGCGGGTCGAGCCGTATGTGCGTCGTGCCCCGCTTAACGGCCGGCCACCCCCCGCGACGCGCCTCGAGCTCCGGCCGCGCGAGCGTGAGGATGAAGATCGGGCTCTTGGCCGACCATTCGAGCAGATGCTCGATGAAATCGAGCACGCCGACATCCGCCCATTGCAGATCCTCGAACACCAACAGCACCGGCTCATACATCGCGAGCTGTTCGAAGAACAGCCTCCAGCCGGCGAACAACTCCGCGCGACTCAACCCTGGCTGAGCGATCCCGAGCAACGCGCCCAGCCGAGGAAGCAGAAACGGACGGTGCGTGGGGTCCGCAACCCACCGATCGAGTCCCTCGACCAGCTTCAAGGACGCGTCCGCGGGGGACGCATCCTCCGTGATCCCTAGCCGCTGGCGAATCATCTCCGCCAGCGGCCAGTACGCAACCCCCTCACCGAACGGCGGGCATCGCCCCGAGTGCCACAGGAACCGCTGCGCCAGCCCATCGGTGTACTTCATGAACTCCCAACGCAGCCGCGACTTGCCGATCCCGGCCTCACCGCTGACCGCGACAAGCCAAGCCGAGCGTCGCTCCAGCGCGCCGTGGAACAACTCATTGATCAAGCGCAGGTCGGCTTCTCGCCCGACGAATGATGCCTCAAGCAACTGCTCGCGTTGCGCTCCCCCAATTCCAGCAACCACCCGCACCGCGCGCCACAGTCTCACCCCCCCTGCCCTGCTGTCGACGGACCGCTCACCTGCATCCTCAAACACAATCGCCGCTGAGGTCACCTCGCGCGTGACGTCATCGACCAGCACCGTCCCGGGGTCAGCTGCCCACGGCACCCGCGACGCCGTGTTGACTGGCCCGCCGACGACGAGACTCGCGCCGTCGGGATTCTCAACTGCGGCGACCTGGCCGGTCACGACTCCCGCCCGGCCCCGCAGACCCGGCACCCCAACCCGCTCGCCCAACGCGCTAACAGCATCGACGATGTCGAACGCCGCCCGCACCGCACGCTCGGCATCATCCTCATGCGCGGACGGCACGCCCCAAACGGCCGTCAACGCGTCCCCGGCAAGCGCATGGATCATCCCCCCGTAGCGGGCAACGACCGTCCGCGACGACTCGAAGTAGCACCTCAACAGCTCGGCCTCGTCGTCCGCCTCGAGCGCTTCGGACAACGTCGTAAACCCCGCGAGGTCGACGCACAGCACCGAAGCCAAGCGCAACTCCGTCAGCGGGAGGCCATCGCGCCGCTCCGGTTCGGGCAGGGGAGACACCGGCGCTTCGAGTGTCACGCCGCACTCTGCGCAGAACCTGTGCCCCGCCCCAGAGGGAGCGCCGCACTGCGGGCACCGCAAAGCCAATCGTGGCACGGGACTTGTCGAGGTGTCTTCGACGCCGCCTGCAGTGTTGAGCGCCTCGTCGTGCTGGAGGATCGCCTGTTCGAGCTGCCGAAGCTCTGGACCGGGCTGCAGACCGATCTCGTCGAGCGCTTCACAAGCATCTCGGTAAGCGGCGAGCGCCTCGGCGTGCCGACCGGCCCGGTACAGCGCGAGCATCAACAACCGGCGCGGTGCTTCCCGCAACGGATTTGCCGCGACCAGCGCTGTGATCGTGCCGATCACCTCGCGGCACTCCCCGCACGCCAATCGGGCTTCGACCTGGCCCTCGACCGCGACCGCGTGTAGCTCCTCAAGCCGCTCACGCTCGCGAAGCGCGAACTCGAACTCGAACTCAGCCAGCGGTGCTCCGCGCCACAACCCCAACGCCTCCTCAAACAGACCGCGGGCGGTGACCGGCCCGTCCATCAGCGCCCGCTGCGCGGCCGTGACCAGCAGCTCAAACCTGGTCGCGTCAACCAGTCCGGATCGACCTCGAGCGCGTATCCAGACCCGGACCGCGTCACCCCCAGCCCGCCGCCAGCAGTGGCGCCGTCGAGGGTCTTGCGGATCGCGGACACGTGAACCTGCACAGCGTGCGCCGCCGTCGCGGGCGGCTGCTCCCCCACAGCTCATCGATCAACCGGCCAACCGACACTACCTCAGGCGCGTGAACGATCAGCAGCGCCAGCACCGCTCGTTGCTGGACGCTCCCGAGCGCAACCGGCCCGCCAGCACCGACGATCTCCAATGGCCCAAGAACCCGGTACTGGACCACCATCTCCCCCAAGCATTATCCCAGCGAACGTCGGCAAGTCTACCGGCCGAGCCGCTAGATCACAGACCCAGCGCGAGGCCGGGCGCCGGTCGCTCAAATGCCCCTTGAGCCGACTATGAGCACCTGTTGAGCGCCCCGACCGATGCTTCCCAACGTCACAGCAACCTCGCTGCTCCGGCGCCAGTCGGTTGTGTCCGGGTAGCGGAATCTTCCAACAAACTGGGGGGTACAGATGTCGGTGTGTACGCAGTGCGGCGGGGCGGTTACCGCTGCTGACAGGTTTTGTACGCAATGCGGAGCTCGGATCAAACAAGCGAGGGGGCCAGCTGGCGGGGCATCGATGTCTCGGAGCCTCCGGCGCGTGATCCTGCCGGCTGGTCAGGATCCAATCCGACAGTGAGTCAGTCGATCTCGGCGGTCAAGCCGCAGTGGGGACAGGTGACCAGGAACGGCTGGTGGCTGCTCGGAGGTGTGCTGCTCGTGTTCATCGGTTCGCTCCTGCCATGGGCTTCGGTGAGTGCCGGCGGGGTCGTCGCGGTCTCATCCCATCCTGGCGGCGGCGGCGTGGTCATCTTCCTGTTGCTCGCGATGTGCACCGTGGTGGCTGCGTGGCCGCTCCTGGCTGGGGTGCTGTCAAAGCGACGCTTGCTCGGCACGACGGCGGTCGTCGCGATACTGACGCTCCTCGCGATAACGAACTGGTCAGACTTGCACAACGTTCAGCAGCAGGCCGCCGGTGGATTCACCGGCGGCTTCGTGAGCGTCAGCGCGGGCTCAGGGCTGTTGCTTTACACGATCGGTGTCGTGGTGCTGTGCACCTTGATCGTTCGACTTTGGCTTTTTCGCCGCCGCGCCACTCGTACCGCCGTTTGATCGCCGTGACCGCTCCCGGCGCTTAGAAGCTCGCCCAACGTCCGCAGACACGCGGCGACGTCTCAGTCGCCGCCACCCACTGTCACGTCGCGCTGACCATTGAAGGCGCGACCACGATCCACCTACCGAAAAGGACCACCATGAATGAACATCCGCAGCCAACCTGCCAGACCAGCGATCACGGTCAGGCCCTGGAGATTTACACAACTAAACCGCACAGCGAACGATCAGGCCAGTCGAGCACCGTAAACGCCAAGCGCAGACTCTCGGTCGCGGGTCGAGTCGGTCTTAGGCGCCCGTTCCTCTCTGTGCTGGCTTGCGCTGCCACGCTGCTCGGCGTAAGCGCATGCGGTAGCAGCACACCGCGGGTCTCGCAGGCCCTGAAGTCGAAGCTCGAGAGCGCTCTTGAGACCATCCCCCTGACGCCGGCGAAAGCCAAGGAAGTCACCGACTGCCTGGTCCCCGCGCTCAAGGACCACGGGATCGTCACGCTAGCCGCCGCCAAAGCCTACGGCAATTCCGTCCCACCTTCGTTGAGGTCTGCGGAGCTGGCCTGTGTGAAGCAGGCGGGACTCGAGTCCGGCAACACCGGGTCAGCGGCGACCAGCTCCAGTCTCCAGTGTCACGGATATCGAGCCAGCCGACGCCCAGGCGTGCAGGAATCTCCGGCAGGCATTCGTGACGTTCGATGCAGATCAGAGCCAGACAAATGCGGAGGCCTTCGCAGCAGCCGCCTTACCGAACGCAACCATGACCCAGACGCTGTCGAACGCATTCGGGACGCTGAACGGCGACCTCGGGGAGGCGCTGAACGGATACAAAGACCCAACGGCACAGTCCGCTGAGCAGGCAGTTGCGACCGGCTGTGCGGCTGCTGGCGTGACGATGCCGTCTGGCTTCACCGGATGAAACGGCTTTTGGCGCTATGTACCTCAGTTACACGAAAGCACAACATGCCGCGGCGGCTGTGCTGATACGTGCTGCCTAGACGGGGACCGCTGGCGCCGAATGAAAGCGGGGGGGCGGCGGGACAGTAGGTTGCCACGGCTTGCAGCTGCTAGGCGCTCTGCGTGGTCGCCTCCCCACGCGTCGTCGTCTCGGCGCTGGCGGTGTCTAGTACAGTCGCGGCGACATCTCGCGCGAAGCAGGGATAGCATGCGCCGGCTCTCGTCCTACCGTCGGCGAATCAGTGCGCGAGTCACCGCCGAGGGTCACCGAAAACACGACGGACGAGAGGGTCACCGCTTGATCGCACGTCACCGTCCAATCCGCAATATTCACAGTTGCCCCTACGCCAGTGAAGAGCCACACTGTTCGCAAAATGCCCCAGTTGCGCTTACCGCAATGCCGCATTGGCGGCAGAAGCGAGCAGCAGCTGTGGCCGTGCGCGCGCCCGCGGGCTGCGGATCGGCGCTCGGTGGCTCTCGGCGGTCGTCCGGAGCAAGGCGCACGTCGAGGGTGTAAGCAGCGGTACCTTTCAGAAGGCGACTTGCCTCGGCCTGTTCATGGACGGCCGACTGGAATGCCTTTGGGGTCTTCAGGTCCCGAAGGCGCTGCCTCGTGCCGCTTCCGTTCACCCAAACGTCTCCATACCCAAATACGCGCCAGTCGCTGTATTGCTGACGGTGACTCCGGCTAAAGCAGTCAGCAGGACATCAACGGACCTTTGACGAATCACGCCGTACTTGCCAATAACACGTCGATCGGTGACCGCGTACTCCGACCAGTTCCGGAACAAAACGCCGCCGATGAGGCTCGCGATGCCGTAAATGAAGAGCAGAGTGATTAATAATGAAAGGGCAGTGCTAGTCGAATGTGTCTTGCCGCCCGCGAGTCCTGCGACGACGAACGCAACGATGATGGTGATGACGCCCTTATGCAATGCGGCGACCCAGGACACGTGCCCCCGATAGACGACGGTTTCTCCTGGATGGACGTTCTTCTCAACATAGCCAGACACGAATTACCCCCCGGTAAGCTTCGTCTTCGATAGTCTCGGCAAATCGGGCCGAGTGTTCGGCATGGTCATCAGCAGCCACGGCATCGTACCCGAGCCGGAGTCGCTGTGTGGATTTGTTCGACGGGCGCTTGGAGCAGCCACCTCACCAGCGCATGCGGGCCGGATTAGTCACCCCCGGCGACAGGAGCAGTTCGCGATCGCTGGAGAAGGGCGGCTCGACCCCTTTTGTCTCAGGACGCGGCTCACGACGCCGCGACCTCGGGTGGCGCTTTTCGCGGATCTCAGGAGGCGCTGTGACGAAACGCCGACCGCTGTCGTTTCGGCTGGCAGCCGCGAACCCCAAGGCAGAACGCCTCGTAACTACGCGCTCGTCTTTTCTGACCCCCACCGTCCTCAGAGTCTATGGGCCCGTGTTCAGAGACTTCGTCATGTTGAAGTGGGCTATGTGCACGCGAGCCGCCACACAATGCTGGCTGACCTCGACGACGAAACCGTGAGCTTCGAGTGCAACGCCCGGCGACCGTGACGGCGCGAAAGGAACATCATGTCGATGTAACCCTGGCGTTCGGATCGGAGAAGCCGGCGATACGAGCGTCAACCGCAGCTACGAGGGTATCCAGACGACCGCGGGCCTGATCCCAATCCTCCAAGCGACGATCGCCAGGACGGGGCCACGCCTGGATCTGCTCTGGCGTGTAATCCGCAGACGCGGTGC
>CAWFRF010000023.1:0-49203 GCA_963818135.1 uncultured Actinomycetota bacterium | reverse complement strand
GTCACGCGACGAGAGGTGCGATCGAGCAGAGCAATGCAGCTCACGTTCAAGCGCCTTCACACCCAAGGAGACCTCCCGATTGGACGACGTTGAATCTTGCACCAGTTACGCCCGCGGGTGAGCTCAGACTCATGCGCAACGGCGACGAAGGTACTCGAGGTAACGCGGGTTCCCGGCTAACTATCTCGTAAAGCGATAGTTTCGAGCACAAATTGCTGTTGGACTTTGCGATCCGCGGGGCGCAAGCTTATGCGTACGAGGACAAGCGCATTCCGCCCTCGGCCAAAGACCCACGTCAGCGAACCCGCAAGATGTTATTCGCTTCACATCTTGGATCGCCATCGCGGTCGCGGGAGCCTTCCTGGTCGTCGCACAGGCGTCGTTCGTCGCTGACACGACGATGTGGCTCACGTTCGCGATCGGAATCGGTGCGTTGGTCGTGTCGAGCGGGCTCGTACTTGGTTACCGCAAGCACCTCCCGACCGTTGCCACCGCAAGTGTCACAGCCGTGCTGAGCGCTTGGATGATCGTTTCGAGCCTCGTTTTCTCGATTCCCACCGTCGTAACCCTCGCACTCGCCGGGGTCTTGCGCTCGGCGGTCTCGCGCTGATCGGGCTCACGATCAACGAACTCGCCCGCGAGCACGTAGTGCACTCGCTCGAGACCACGACGATCACAGCGGACGCGGCCACTGACGGCCGGGATCACTGGTCGGCTGAACCGCCGCACCGGACCAGCGGGCGGGCGCGCAGTACCGGCGTCCGCCCGTCGCTGCGCCCAGACCGGTCGCCAATACGGGAATGTGCCCACCCCGCGATCGCCTAGCTCGTGAGGGCGACGATACCGTTGCGGAGAAGCACCGCGGCGAGTAGCACGACGATCACGGCGGCCAGTGTTCTCGCGTGCCGTTCCAGCCAGCCGCGTGAGGCTTGAAGCTTTGAAGCTGTCCAATGGCGAGAGATGCTGAGCGCGACGAGGGCAGCCAGCAGGGGGAGCAGCGACACGAGCGCGAAGCCAACCCAGAGCGCGATGTATCCCGCGGCGCTCGGGTTCAGCTGTGAGATGTCCTTCAAGGCGATCGGAATGAACCCGCCGGGATTGGCCAGTGTGGCGCCGGCGGCAACGATCGCGATCACCGGAGAGGACGAGATCTTGCTCATCTGGCGATCGCTCAGCTGCCCGCTTGGGATCCCGGGGGCGGCGCACCACGTGTGCGACGTAGACAAGTAGCAACACGCCGGCGACGACGTCTACGATTGCACCCAAGTCGGCGGCTCGCTGGAGTTGTTGGACGAGGCAGCCGCATTCCCGAGTACGAAGGCGGCCAGGACGCCGATGAGCAGCGTCAGGCCGAATGCCCCGATGAAGAACCAGAGCCCGGTCCGTCGGGGTCGTTCGCTCAGAACCAGTGCGAGCACGCTGAATGTGAGGGTGGTCGGCGAAAGCATCGCGGCCAGCGAGGTCAGCGCGAGCTCGAGTCCGACAGAGGTCACTCGGCGATCCGCCGTGACCGCGGCCTCAGGCTCGGGCATGGGACCACAAACGGGTGCGGGGATGGATCTCTGGTTTGGATCTTCATGCCGTGACTCCGATCGCGAGCACCCTATCGCCGCCGAGGTAGGCTGCGCGGCAAGTGATCTCGATCGATGTTGAAATCGCGCTCGTCGGGCTGGCAGCGATGCTGGAACCGGCGACTCTCCTTTCCTCGGTATTAGCGCTTGCGATCGGACATCGCCCGCTGCGAACAGGCTCGTGGTTCTACCTCGGGGGCTTGGCCGTGACGCTGCTCATCGGCGTCCTGGCCGCCTTGGTACTCGGGAATGCGGCGGCGTCTCACACCTCAACGCCGAAGACATGGGTCTCGATTGTCACGATCGTCGCCGGCGCGTTGGTAGCCGGCTATGCCGTTCGCATTGTGCGTAGGCCGACGGACGCTGCCGAGACCGCGCGCGTCACCGAGCGCATGGACAAGGTCGCGTCAGCCCCAGCCCCAGCAATCATCGCGGCGGGTGCGACGCTCGCGAACCCCGGCATCTTCTTGCTGATCGCGGCGAAGAGCATCTCCAGCTCGATCCCAGCACGGCGCAGTACCTGCTCGACTGGATCCTGTTCTCCGTGGTCGCGTTCCTACCACTTGAAATTGCGCTGGTGATGCTGCTGGTCGCGCGCGGTTTCACCCAGCCGCGCCTCGTCGTCGCCCGCGGGTTCATCGAGCGTCACGCTCACGCGATTATCGCGGTCGTGCTGGTGGGCCTTGCTGCATCCCTCCTGCGTGACGGCATCGCAGGAATTACGGGCTAGGCTCCCGCTATCGGCCCAGTCGCGTGGCTGAAGCGAATTGCCGTTCGGTCCCAACTTTTCGGCTCAATACTGGCCTCATCGATCAGGGTGTGAGACGATCCCGTCGAGTTCGCAACGGGCCTGCCGAGGCCTGACACGAACTGGGGGCAATAACGGACGACGCGCCCGCGTCGCTGGGGGCAGATAACGGGATCGGGGGATCCAGATGACCGGATTGATCGGCCGGCGGGGCTCGCGACGCGAGAAGCGAGTGCCTGGGCGCGCGAAGGCTGCCAGCGCCGCTGCTCTCACGGTGACGTCGGCTGTGATCTGGTGTCTCGGCCTGTCGGCCGGACCCGCGCAGGCTGCAGGCAACCGGCCGAAGATCACGGCGATGACGTTGTCGCCCAGCCGCTTGGCCGTTCCGGCGGAACCGAGCATCTCCACGCGACGGTCAAGCACGCGGCTTCATGCAGGATCAGTATCGCGCCGCACCTGAGCGGGCTTCCCAAGACACTCAGCTGCTCTTCCGGCCATCTGTCGGACAACTTCCACATCGGCGCGAATGCTGCTGCTGCGTCCCGCCACTTTGTGGTCTCGGTGAAGGCGACGAAGGCCGGCCACCACGCGACCAAGCAGGTGCATCTGACGCAGCTCGGCGTCGCACCGACAGGCACGTCCTCTGAGTGCTTCTCCGGTCAACCTGACAGCCTCGGGCGGGGTCACCAACCTGACAGCCGCGGTTTCGCACGCCGGCTCCTGCAACCTGAGCGCGTCGCCGGCGGTGACGGGGCTGCCAGCAGCCGCTGCATGCGGCGGGACTTCGTACAGCCAGCACGTGGCCCTACCCGCGAACACTTCGACGACTGCGGCAGAGTCCTACACCTTCACGCTGAAGCTGAGCGGCCCAGGGGGCAGCACCACGCTCTCGACGCACCCGGTTGTGACGGTCGCAGCCGCTCGCCGCGCCGGGCGGCGGAACACCGGGTGGTGGCAGCCCGCAACCGATCACGAGCCTCTCGTCCGCTGCGATCCCACTTCCGGCGGACGCCAATACCGGTGCTAACGATCAATCACCGCTGAGGTCGGTCAGTTGCCCGGCGGCCGGCGACTGTGTGGCGGTCGGGAGCTACGAGGACTCGACCGGATATCCGTACAACGGACTGATCGAGACCTACAACGGCACCACCTGGACGCCGACTCAGGCGCCACTCCCGAGCAACGCGTACACGGCGTCCCCGGCTGTGGATCTGTATTCCGTGTCCTGTTCGAGCGCGACGGCCTGTGTCGCGGTGGGCCAGTTCTACGCCGAGGTGGGCACTACCCCGGCAGGGCTCCAGCCCTACATCGCCGTACTATCGAACGGCACTGGACGGCGGCGACCGTGTCGACGCCGAGCCCGACGGCTCCTGGTGGCAATCTCAACCAGGTCTCGTGCGCCCCGGACGGGACGTGCGTCGCGGTCGGGTACTACAACCCGCCGGGGGAGGAATCGGCATTGATCGAGCAGCTCGGTGCCGGCGGTCCTGGACCGCCATCAGCCCGCAGCTGCCGGGAAATCCGAGAATGGAGCGGCCAATAGGACTATCTGAACAGTGTTTCCTGCACCGGTTCCAACGCGTGCACGGCTGTGGGTAATATGTCAGCGGCGGCGACGAGTACGGGCTTGGCTTTGATTCTCTCCGGCGGCGGGTGGTCGCCGGCAGAGCTACAGCCGGTGGGCGACCTTGGCGAGGACGGCGCGGTCTCGTGCGCGGGCTCGTCCTGCCTGGCGACCGGTGACTACAACACGAATCAGTCGGTGATTCAGGCGACGAGCAACGGTTCATGGAATGGCGAGATCGCCACGCCGCTTCCCGCCGGCAACTCCGGCTCGGCGGAGTTGTACGGAGTCGACTGCGCGACCAGCGCGTCGTACCGTCGGAGTCGGCGAGTACTACACGACCGGCAGCATCACCGAAGGGCTGATTGACTACGCGTCCGGCACCACCTACACCGCGCAGGAAGCTCCGCTCCCTTCGGACAAGAACACCAGCAATCCCATTGGCGATCTGAAGGAGATCAGCTGCGGCAGCGCTGGTGCGTGTGTGGCGGCGGGCTCCTACAAGGATGATTCCGGCAACACGCAGGGCCTGCTCGAGACCGAGTCGAATGGGGGCGGGACACCATCTTGGGTTGCGACCTCCCCGCAAACACCCGGCAGCGGGACGTTCCTGGGGCTCTACGGGATCTCATGCTTCGGGAGCTACGGCTGTGTTGCGGTCGGCGACTACCTGAACACCGCCGGCGGCGTCACCGGGGAGATAGTTCTGACCCCGGGCTGACCTGTCGAATCTCGAGCGGCGGGTGAGATGTCGCGAAGTTCAGCACCCATGTCCGGCTACGGGTAGCCTCATAGCGCGATGGCCTACGCCGGTGAGTTCGTAGCTCTGACCTCGCTGTCGAGCGGCGCGGGTTGCGGCTGCAAGCTGGCCGCCGCGGACCTGCTGCCGATCGTGATGGACCTGCCTGCGGCCACGGACCCGCGGCTGCTCGTGGGCGCGCCGACAGGCGATGATGCGGCCGTGTTCGCGCTGAGTGACGAGCTGGCGCTGGTGCAGACGATCGACTTCTTTACGCCGCTGGTTGACGATCCCTATGACTTCGGGCGCATCGCGGCGGCCAATGCGCTCTCCGACGTCTACGCGATGGGCGGCCGGCCGATCACGGCGATGAATGTGGTCGCTTTCCCGCTTGAGCAGTTGGGCGGCGACGTGCTTGGCGGCGATCCTGCGGGGTGGGCTCGATGTGGTGACTGAGGCGGGCGCTTCGGTTGTCGGCGGCCACTCGATCAAGGATGACGAGCCCAAGTACGGCATGGCAGTCACCGGGACCGTCGATCCGCGGCGGATGGTCACCAACGCCGGCGGCATCGCCGGCGACGTGCTCGTCCTGACCAAGCCACTGGGCGTCGGCGCGATCGTCACCGCTGCCAAGCGCGGCAAGGCCGGTGCCGGATCTTGTCGCGGCCGCGGTCTGCGGTGATGGTTGAGCTCAACGCGGCAGCGTCGCAGGCTGCGCTCGATGCGGGCGTCCACGCGATGACCGATGTCACCGGCTTCGGGCTGCTCGGGCACCTGCACAACCTCGCGCGCGAAAGCGGGCTGGCGGCCGAAGTCGACGCTGCGGCGGTACCGGCGATCGATGGTGTCGAGGCGCTGCTGCAGCGACGAGGGCGCGCTCTCGGGTGGCAGTAAGCGCAACGCCGACTGGGCCGCGACATTCGCGACGATCGATGGGGACGTCCCACCATGGCGCGCGCGGCTGATCATTGACGCCACGACTTCCGGCGGCCTGCTGGCCGCCGTTCCGGCTTCGAACGCCGATGCCATCGCCGGCGGCACCGTGGTGGGTCGGCTCGTGACGGGTGAGCCCGGCACGATCCACGTGCGGTGAGTACGGTCCCCGAGATCACCACCGTGGAGCGGCCCGGGGCCGGTGCCCCGAACGGCCTTCAAAGTCGTTGGCGGCGCCTCGACCGCGCCGGGAAGGTTCGACTCCTTCGCCGCTCCGTGCAATGACTGCGTCTGGTCCACTGACACTCGGCACCGCCGGTCACATCGACCACGGCAAGACGGCGCTGGTCCGGGCGCTGACCGGCGTCGACACAGACCGGCTGCCGGAGGAACGTGAGCGCGGGATCTCGATCGCGCTCGGCTACGCACCGCTGACGCTGCCGTCGGGGCGCCGTCTGTCGCTGATCGACGTCCCCGGTCATGAACGCTTCGTTCGGACCATGGTCGCGGGCGCGTCCGGGGTCGACCTGTACCTGATGGTGGTCGCGGCCGACGACGGCGTGATGCCCCAGACCGTCGAGCATGCTGCCGTTCTGAGCGCCCTCGACGTGACCGCCGGCGTCGTGGCGATCACCAAGGTCGACCTCGCCGACCCAGGCCGCGCCGAGCGCGAGGTGCGGGCGCTGTTGCCGGACGCGGGCGCGGTCGTCCCATGCTCGGCGGAGACGGGTGCCGGTGTTGCTGAGGTCGCCGCTGCGCTCGACGCCGTGGCGGCGGACCTGCCGACCCGAGCCGAGCTCTCTGGAGAGCCATTACTGCACATCGACCGCTCGTTCACGGTGGCTGGAATCGGCACGGTCGTCACAGGAACGCTGTGGTCTGGGACGCTGCATCTCTGGTGACACGCTGACGCTGCTGCCGGGCGGGCGCCCGTGCGCGTGCGCGGCCTGCAGGTCCACGACGAACCACAGGCCCAGGCGCGCGCCGGCCAGCGCGTGGCCGTCAACCTCGCGGGTGTCCGCGCCAGAGACGTGCGGGCGCGGCGATGCGCTGGCGGCAGCAGGTCGCGTGGCCGAGACCGCGATCCTAGATTGCGCGCTGGCACTGGCCGGCAGTGCCCGGCACGGAGAACGCGTCCAGGTTCACCATGGCACGCGCGACGTCCCGGGGCGGCTTGCTGATCTCGGCGACGGGCTGTGGCAGGTGCGGCTGGAGACGCCGGTCCTGGCCGCCGATGGTGACCGTCGTCGTGATACGCCGCCTGTCGCCGCCCGACACGCTGGGCGGCGGGAGAGTGCTCGACGCCACAGCGCGGCGCCACGGGCGCAGAGCGGAAGTGCTGGCACGTCTGCAGTCGCGGGCAGCAGGGGCGACCGGAGCCCGCGCCGGAGGAGGTGCCGCCGCCTGTCGCAGACGCTCACTCCGGCGCTGCCTGACCCTGCCGCCGTTGCTCCGTGTTGAGGCCGATCTGCGCGACGCCGGCATCGCTCTGCTCAACGCGGCGTCGCTTGACAGCGAGAGCAGCCGCGCGCTGACGGCACTGCGAACCGACGGCCGCGCCGTCCGGATCAGCGGTCAGCTCTACGCACACGCCGAGCTCGCCGCCGATGTCCGGAGCAAGATCATCGCGTTGATCGAGGCGACGGGCTCGGTGTCACTGGCCGAGATCCGCGATGCCTTGGACACCGGCCGCAAGTCGGCCCAGGCGTTCCTCGAATACCTCGACGCGCAGCGTGTCACGCGCCGACAGCCGGACGATCGGCGCATTCTGCGTCGGCACGCAGGTGCGGGGTCAACGCCGTGATCGACCCGTCTACCGCCGATCGTCTGCGGGCACTGCCAGCCGTGGACCGGCTCGCCGCGCAGCTGATCGACAGTCAGGGGAATGGCCAGATCACCGTGGCCGACGCGACCGCGGCCGCGCGTGCGGCACTCGACGCCCGCCGTGACGAGCTGCTGGCCGGCGGCGATGTCGGCGAAGCGGACCTGATCGCGCGTGCTCTCCTACACCTGCGCGCCGGCTCCGCGTCGCGTCCTCAACGGCACCGGCGTCATCGTCCACACCAACCTGGGCCGCGCCCCGCTGTCAGAGGCGGCCGTCGTCGCCGTCGCTGATGCCGCGCGCGGCTATGTGGATCTCGAGTTCGACCTGACGACCGGCCGGCGCGGTGGCTCGTGACGCGAACGTCGCCGCGCTTCTGCGCGAGCTCACCGGCGCGGAGGACGCGCTCGTCGTCAACAACGGCGCGGGCGCGACGCTGCTCGCGGCTGCCGCACTCGCCGGTCCTGGAAGCGCGATCGCCGTCTCCCGCGGCCAGCTGGTTGAGATCGGTGGCGGCTTCCGGGTGCCCGACGTCGTCGCCCAGGCAGGCGCGCGCCTCGTCGAGGTCGGGACGACCAACCGCACGCGGATCGACGACTACCGTGCGGCGCTGGACGACGGCGCGGACGTGATCATGCGTGTCCACCAGTCGAACTTCCGGACGGTCGGATTCGTCGAGGATGTGGCGATCGAGGCGCTGTGCGAGCTCGGCGTACCGACAATCGACGATCTTGGGTCCGGGGTGCTGCTCGCCGGCCTCGATGTGCTGCTGGCCGACGAGCCGCCCGTGCGGGCCTCGATCGCCGCCGGCGCGGCGCTGGTCTGCTTCAGCGGCGACAAGCTGCTCGGCGGCCCACAGGCCGGGATCCTGGTCGGCACCAAGGAGGCGATCGCTGCCTGCCGGCGCCATCCGCTGGCTCGCGCACTACGCGTGGGTCGGCTGCCGCTTGCGGCGCTGGCCGCGACGCTAGCGCTCTACCGAGACCCGGCGCGCGCCGTTCGCGAGATCCCTGTGCTGGCGATGCTCGCCGCCGAACCGCGAGACCCTGGAACACCGGGCCCGTCGACTGGCCGACGCCACCGGCGGAGAGGTCATCGACGCGGTCGCTCGGGTCGGCGGCGGCGCGCTGCCGCTGCTCGAGCTCCGCGGGCCGGCGGTCGCAATCGCGGCCGGCGCGGATGGCGCCGACGCCCTGGCTGCTCGCCTGCGCGCGCACGACCCGCCGCTGATCGCTCGGATCGCTGACGGGCGGGTGGTCGTCGATCCGCGCACGCTCCAGGGCGACGACGAACTCGATCAGGCCGCGGCGGCGATCACCGCAGTGCTGGGCTGAAAGCGGTGCAGCACAAGTCGCGCGCTCAGGCCGGGCGCGGGGTGCTGCGACTCCGAGCCATGCGAGCCACGGCCTCGTCGTCCTGCGCGGACGATCTGCCGGATTCCACCCAGGCGAAGCGGAAGCACAGCGCCGCGCTCAGGAAGCAAAAGCTCGCGAAGTGCTCCGCCAAGGCCGCCCCAGCGCTTGCGGATGAGGCGCGCGCCCAACCCGGCGCGGGATAGCCATCCGGGCGCGGCGTGAACCAGACGGCGCCGGCGCCGTCCTCCAACACCGACGCCAGCGAGCCCAGACGTTCGCGGTTGAACTCGGAGAGCAGCAGCTCGGCGGCCATCGCTCCGCTCTCGACGCGGCCGAGCGCCTCGCGCGTGGGATGCCCTGCCTCGCACGCCTGTCGCGCTTAGGACCAAGCGCGTGGTCGCGCGGCGCCGGTGAGTGTGGCGGTGGAGATGAAGATCGGACCGAGAAACAGGCGGCTGCGCGCCCACACTGGGACGGCCGTGGAGGCGAGCAGCACGCCGGTATAGGACCCCAGGTATGAGCCGGCCACGGCGGTGCCGGCGCCGAGCGCTCGCGCCGTCTTGCGGTGGCCGAGGACGTCGGCGACGATTGCCGCACTGAGCAGGCCGCCGAAGAGCGACAGGCACCACGAGCCCATCGACATCGGCGAGCGCGGCTTGAAGATGCGCAACATGTTGTAGAAGCGCTCTGGCCGCCCGAGGTCCATGATCAGCAGTGGCGGTGAGGGCAGCAGCGCGCCGAGCGCGACTTTGCGAGCCACTCGCGCCGATTGTTCGTCTCCCGACCAGGTCGCAGGCGACGGCGACGAACGATGCGCCTGCCGCCATCCCGCCGAACCAGAAGTAGAGCGGCACCTCCCGGCTCCAGACCGGCGCCTTCATCATCGGGCCCTGGATGATCGCGGGCGGCTCGCCGCGCCGGCCGCGCAGGTTGGCTTGCTCTACGCGCTCGGGATCGGCCGGCTCGGCGGAGGCGTAGTGCGTGTCGCGCCTGTAGATCGATGACCACTCGCGTCTCGCCAGGCGCGCTGGTGCAGCGCCGACCGCCGCGTCGGCGACTGCGCGCCGCCACGAGGCGGGACCGCCGGGCGCACCGACCGCCGCGCGCATGTCACGCTCGCTCGCCGGCCTGCTCGCTCCCGCTTCTTGCATCGCGCTCGCCTCCGGTGCCTTTCCTGTCGCTACAGTTCACGCCCGATCTCGAGTGCGCCGGCACCGATCGCGAGGACGTTGAGCGCGCCGAGGCCGTTCGAGGGAGCGCGGCGGTATCGGAACGCCGCGGCAACGCATGCCGCGGCGATGAGTCCGGCACTCACCGCAGCGAGTGTCGCGGGCACGACGTTCTCCTGGATCGGCGAGTCTGCCTCGGCCGGCAGGCCGTAGCGCTCGGGCGGCTCGGTCAGCAGGAAGAACGCTCCGAGGCCGCCCGCCAGCTGCGCACCGGGTGCGTCGCCGGCGCCGTAGAGGTAGGCGCCGCTGAGGCCGCGGTCCTGCAGCGTGACGACGCGGCGCTGCGCAACGTCGACGAGCTCCTCATAGGGGCCGAACTGGATCGAGTCGGTCGGGCAGGCCTTCGCGCACGCCGGCTCCAGTCCGTCCTGGAGGCGGTCGTAACAGAGCGTGCATTTGGAGGCGCGTCCGTCATCGGGTGAGCGGTCGACGACGCCGAACGGGCACGACGGGATGCAGTAGCCACAGCCGTTGCAGACGTCAGGCTGCAGGACTACGGTCTCGAACTCGGTGCGGATCAGTGCGCCCGTCGGGCAGGCGTCCATGCAACCCGCGTTGGTGCAGTGCTTGCAGACGTCTGACATGAAGATCCAGCGATCCATGTCGGCGACGGCCGCTGCGATGTCCACCGGATCCGTCTGGCTGTGCCATTGCGACGAGGTCAGGCATCTCGTCCTCGGTCACGCCGCTGCCGGCATCGGACAGCGCCGAAGCCGGGATGTTCGGCACCTGCCCGCCCGCTCCGAGCGCCAGTGCGCGCTCGGCCTCTTGGCGGGCGATCGGCGACGGCTCGAGCATCTCGATGAAGCGAACGTGACGCCAGGTCGTGGCGCCCAGTGACACGGTGTGGTCGTAGGAGCCACCGCGCCGGAACTCGCCGCCGTCTGACGGCAGGTCGTTCCACTGCTTACAGGCGACCTCGCACGCCTTGCAACCGATGCAGACCGTGGTGTCGGTGAAGAATCCCATGCGCTGCGCGCCCTCGCGGTGGATCGAGATCTCGCTCGGCGCGGGGTGGGGGATGACGTCGATCACGGCGGTTGTGCCTTGTGTTCAGCTTCGGCTGCTCAGCCGGGTGCTCGCGGTCCACGTCGATGTGGCCGTGCGGCGCGTTGGTGACATTCGACGTCGCCGGCGAATGGCGCCGGCCGGCGCGCACGTTGCAGGTCAGCGACTTGGTCGTCTCGATCGTCGTGTTCGGGTCACCGGAGAGGTGCAACAGGTCATTGATGCTGTCACCGATGTTCAGTCCCGAGTAGCCCCAGTGCCACGGGACGGCGATCTGGTGGATGACGCGATCGGCGATGCGCAACGGGCGCATGCGATCGGTGACCTTGGCGCGTGCCTCGATCTCGCCACGCGCTGTCTCAACGATCAGCCAACCGCCGTCCTCGATCCCGCGGTCGGCGGCGAGGATCGGATCGAGTTCGACGAACATCTCGGGCTGGAGCTCGTTCAGCCACGGCAGCGTCCGGCTCATGCCCCCGACCGTGTGGTGCTCGGTCAGCCGGAAGGTCGTCATCACGACCGGCCACCGCGGGTCCTGCGTGATGTTGATCGGATTATCGGGCCGATCCCACGCGATCGCGACCGGATTGGAGCTCAGCGCGGGGTACAGCAGGTTGGGCACGGGGGACTCGATCGGCTCGTAGTGCGTGGGCATCGGACCGTCGAGCAGGCCCGACGGCGTGTATAGCCATGCCCGGCCGTCTCCCATCATCATGAATGGCTCGTCGCCTGAGATCGCGTCCATGCCGTGCGCTTCGTCGGGAGCGCGGTAGTCCGGGCGTTTGTCGACGGGGAAGTCGGGGACGTCGTAGCCCGTCCACTTGCCCTGCTCCTCGTCCCACCAGATGTACTTCTTCCGCTCACTCCAGGGCCGACCCTGGGGGTCGGCCGACGCGCGGTTGTAGAGGATGCGGCGGTTTGCCGGCCAGGCCCAGCCCCATTCGGGCGAGACCCAGCCGCCTTCGGCGTCGATGTCGCCGGCATCGCGGCGCCGTGCCTGGTTGACCCCATCGGCGTAGACGCCGGAGTAGATCCAGCAGCCGCAGGCCGTGCTGCCGTCGTTCGCCAGCTGCGCGAAGCCAGGCAGTGGCTTGCCTGTGGCAACGTCGTAACCGTTGATCTCACGCAGGACGTCCTCGGCCGACGGTTCGTCGGGGACCTCACCCTCCGCGCGCTCGGAGTAGTCCCACTTGAGGTTGACGATCGGCCAGTCCTTGGGGTCGTCTGACCCTGCGTAATGCGCCTTTACGCGCTTGGTCAGGTGGTGCATGAACCAGAGCTCGCTGCGGGCGTCTCCGGGTGGGTCGAGGGCCTTGTCGCGCCACTGCACCATCCGCTGGGTCTGGGTGAAGGACCCTGCCTTTTCGACGTGGGCCGCGGCGGGCATCAGGAAAACCTCGGTCTGGATGTCCTCGGTGCGGACCTCACCGGACTGGACCTCGGGTGCGTCGCGCCAGAACGTCGCTGTCTCGATCTGGTTGAGGTCGCGGATGACCAACCACTTCATATTGCGTAGCCCGCGTCGCATCAGTCCGCCGTTCTGCGAGCCGATCGCCGGGTTCTGGCCCATCACGAAGAGACCGTCGAGGCCGCCGTCGACGGCCCGCATCATTGTCGGGAAGTGCGCGTGGTTGCCGGTGATCTTCGGCAGGTGCGTGAAGCCGAAGTCGTTGTCCTTTGTCGCCGCGTCGCCGAACCAGGCCTTCAGCATCGAGACGATGTATTTGTCGAAGTTGGACCACCAGCCCCGATCCGCCGTGCCGGAAGCGACATAGGTCTCGAGCGAGAGCTGTTCTTCGCGCGCGCGGGGCATCGGCAGGTAGCCGGGGAGCAGGTCGTAGAGCGTCGGGATGTCGCTCGAGCCCTGGATCGTGGCGTGGCCACGCATCGCCATGATCCCACCGCCCGGGCGGCCGATATTGCCGAGCAGCAGTTGCAGGATCGCGCCGGCGCGGATGATCTGCACGCCGAGCGACTGCTGTGTCCAGCCGACGGCGTAGCAGAGCGCCGTGGTGCGCTCGCGGCCGGAGTTCTCGATCAGCGTTTGGGCGACCTCGTAAAACTGTGCCTCGGGGATGCCGCAGACCTGCGCCACCATCTCCGGCGTATAGCGCGAGTAGTGCTTACGCAACAGCTGAAACACGCAGCGCTCGTGCTGCAACGTTTGATCTCGCTGGATCGGGCCCTCGAGCAGGCCGACACCGGTGCTCTCGGTGAACGCCTGCGTGGCGTGCTCGCGCGTACCGGCGGCCGATGCGACCTCGCCGCCCTCGTACATCCAGGTCGAGCGGTCATAGGTCCCCGTCTCAGGATCGAAGCCGGAAAAGACACCGCCAAGGTCCTCGGTGTCGGCGAACTTCTCGCTGATGATCGTCGACGCGTTGGTGTAGTGCAGGACGTATTCCTTGAAGTAGGACTCCGTCTCGAGCACATGGCGGATGATCCCCCCGAGGAACGCGATGTCGGTGCCGGAGCGGATCGGGACGTGCACGTCGGCAGACGCGCTCGTCCGGCCGAAGCGCGGGTCGACGTGGATGATCTTGGCGCCGCGCTCACGCGCGCGCATCGCCCAGCGGAAGCCGACCGGATGCGCCTCAGCCAGGTTCGAACCCTGAATGAGGATGCAGTCCGCGTTCTGCAGATCCTGCTGGAAACCGGTGGCGCCGCCGCGCCCGAACGAGGTCCCCAGACCGGGGACCGTGCTCGAGTGTCATATGCGGGCCTGGTTCTCGATCTGCACGGCGCCCATCGCTGTGAAGGACTTGCGGATGAGGTAGTTCTCCTCGTTATCCAGCGTCGCTCCGCCGAGGTGAGCAAAGCCGAACGTGCGATCGACCCGCTTGCCATGCTCGTCCTCGGTCTGCCACCCATCCTCGCGGGCGGAGATCACGCGCTCAGCGATCATGTTCATCGCCGTCTCGAGATCGAGGTCCTCCCAGTCTGTGCCGCCCGGGCGCCGGTAGCGGACGGTTGTCAGCCGGCCGGGCTGCTGGACGAGCTGGCGCGAGGCCGAGCCTTTGGGGCAGAGCGTGCCCTGGTTGACCGGCGACCGCGGGTTGCCTTCGATGTCGACCAGCTCGCCGCCGCGCGTGTAGACGACCTGGGAGCAGCCGACCGCGCAGTACGGACAGACCGATTCGGTGACCTTGAGCCCGGCGATGCGAGCCCCGGCCTCGCGCGTCTGACGCGAAACCGCGTGCGGGCCCATGCCCCAATCGGCCGCGCTGCCGACGCCGGGAAGATCTCGCAGCTTCTGAAAAGCCTTGGGGCGAGCCATCTCAAAGACGATTATCCCCGACGTCGCATATCCAAGCCGAATAGCAGGCTTCACCCGTCTGGCAAGGCCGGATCATGCTGTTGATTCGTGCCGGTGAGGGCGACACCCAGCTCGTTGCGAGCACTGATGCCGAGCTTTGGGAAGATTCTGTAGAGGTGTGAGCCGACGGTGCGGTGGGAGAGGTAGAGCCGCTGCCCTATTTCTCGATTGGTCAGCCCGCTCGCTGCCATTTCGGCGATTTGGACCTCCTGCGGTGTCAATTCGTCACGCGAGTCTGCTCGGTGTCGGGTGTGCTCCCCGGTTGCGCGGAGCTCGTGATCGGCGCGTCGCGCCCATTGCATGGCGCCGAGTGCCTCCAGTTGCTCGAAGGCCGATTTCATTTCACGCCCACCCGGCGGCATAAGGCGTGCGTGGGCACGTCGAGCGCGTGGCCCAGGTCGCCGGGCGCACGCCGCGATTCAGACCCAGGTGATAGAACTTAGGGCCACCTAATTAGGGTGCCCTAACACGTGGAGGACTTGGATGAGCTTTGCCGAGACGGTGCTGATGGGAGCGATCGCGGGATTCACGATCTACATCGGCCTGCCGCTCGGGCGCGTGGAGCGCGTCGACGACCGGATCCGGGTCGCGCTTGCGATGTTCTCGGTCGGGATCCTCGCGTTCATCTTCATGGACGTCACCAACCACGGCCAGCAGATCGTCGACTCGACGCTCAGGAACTTCAAGGATCACAAGACCAGCTTCGCGCACGTCCTCGGCCTGTTCGCGCTGCTTGCGGCCGGCTTTACGGTGGGGACCGCCGGCATCTCCGCGATCGAGCGGCGTCTGCGTTCGCGCGTGCCGATCAGACCGCCGATCGCCGGTGGCGCAACGGACGCTGCATTCACCCCACAGGAGCTCGCCGGCCTGGGGGCCGGCGAGTTTGACCCGCGCCGGCGTGCGCTGCAGACCGGAATGACGATCGCGGTCGCGATCGGGCTGCATAACTTCGCCGAGGGGTTGGCGATCGGGGTCTCCGCAAAGACCGGCGCGATCGGCCTCGCGACCGTGCTGATCATCGGGTTCGGGCTCCACAACGCCACTGAAGGGTTCGGGATCGTCGGACCGCTCGGCCCGATCCGCCCATCCTGGCGATGGCTCGCCCTGGCCGGCCTCATCGGCGGCGGCCCCACGTTCCTCGGCACGATCGTCGGCTACCAGGTCCACTCCGGCCCGCTCGAGCTCGCCTTCTATGCCCTGGCAGGCGGAGCGATCCTGTACGTCGTCGGTGAGATCTGGACCAGCATGCGTCGCTACGGACACCGCACCCTCGGCCTCTACCTCCTCGCCGCCGGCTTCCTCGCCGGCGTAGCAACCGACCTCGTCGTCTCCTACGGAGGCGGCTGAGACCAAGCCAATAGCGGATCGGGAGCTGGAGGCAGACCGCGCGTGAAAGCCCCGGTCGATCTGGTCGGCCGGGGCTTTCGGTGCGCTTGGGGAGGGAGGGGGCCTAGTGCAGCGGCGGGAGCGTGTTGAACATGCCCCACGGTGTGTGCGCACCGGCTCCGTTGATGCTCTCCGTGCCGGCCCCAGGGATGGGCCCGATGTATGCATCGTTGTCGAACAGGTACAGGGGTCGGCCCTCGTAGGTCACCTGGTGGCTTCCGTCGGGCCTGACGACAATCCCGAGGGCGTGCTGGGCAACGCCGGGTCCGGCTTCAGGCCGGTCTGAGGTCAGGAGCGGCGGCCAGAAGACGGCACACACCCCCTGGCAGGCGCTCGGGTGGCTCCTTCCATTGTCGCCCAAGGTATAGACCGGGAAGGTCGCGTTTGGGAAGACGCTGAAGTCGTTGTTCATCCTTGCGGCCAGCACGGTCGCGTTGGGCCCAGTGCCGCCGACTGGAGCCGTCTCGAGCTGCAATTGGGCCGGACCCGTCGCGGGGGTGCCCCGACGCGGATCGACGAGGTACCAGATGCCCGGGGGACTGGTCACTGGATCATCCAGGTTGGCGCCTTGTGTGTCGCCCGGCGCTTGGTCTAGGAAGAAACGGTATAGCGGCTGCCCGGCGTAGGTCACCTGCCGCACGGACGACAAGCCCGGCAGGTCGGTGCGGGTGACTGTCCCGAGAAGCTTGGGGTTGACCCCGGGTCCTGCGTGTGGATCTCCCTTGGTGAGGAGCGCCGGCCAGAGGTCACTGTCGCAAGGCGTGCCGAGGATGTTCGTGTTGTCGCTACACGCGAACTGAGCGCCGGAGAGCGCGTGGAGCTGGTCGGAGGTGAGTAGGTACAGCGAACAACCGGCGTACTCGCCCGAACCGACGACCAGCACCCTGCCAAAGGACGTGGTGGACGCGGCCGACACGGTTGCAGGGCCTGTCGGGGCGCCAGCCACATCGTCGGAACAGGGCTTGGTTGCGGCGCTCGCGGGTGAGTGAGCACGAGGGCCGCCGCACAGAGGCCCAGGGTGAGCGTGACGGCTGGGGCACGGGCTGCAATCGCCCGCCCGAGCCTAGGAAACAGCGTGGTCATTACGACCTCCGATCGTCTTTCGGGGGCCCGCTGGCGTGAGCTGCAAGCGACCAGGCCCGCATGGGTACCAAGGGTGAAATCACGGCGACCAATGCGCCGCCGAACGCCGGCTACGAATCGTCTGCATCTGAGCATCGCTCGGCCTCACCGGTAGAAGTAGGGGTCGAGCACCCGCACCTGCGTGATGCGGTCGACGGGGAGCTGGTTGCGCGCGGCCGTCTTGCGGATTGCCTCGGGCGAGGGCGCGTCATAGACGCAGAACGTGCGGGTCTTGTCCTCCGAGACGAAGGAGCTGATCCAGGTGACGCCTTCCTCGGCGTTGCGCTCGACGACCCCACCGCAGAGCTCTGCTCCGCCGTTCTCGATCGGGATATGCAGGCCCTCCGGAAAGGTGCGCTCCACGACGTAGCGCTGCATATTGGTCCTCCTAGTGCGTTGACGGCTTGAGATGTGACCAACCTATGGCGACGTGCCGGCGCTCGCATCGGGAGGACCACCTATGTTGGACGCCGCCTGTCCCCATCTTGGACCGAGGTGGGCGGAGCGCACGGGGGGAGCTGCCGCGAAGTGGGCATTTCACGCATGGGCCTTGAGTCCGAGTGTCGACGCCTTGACGGTCGCTTCGCTGCGGTTGCGGGCTCCGAGCTTCCGCAGGATCGCGGAGACGTGATGATCGATGGTCTTGGCCGATACGAACAATCGATCGGCGATTTCCGCGTTACGGAGTCCATCCGCCAGCAGTGCGAGCACCTCGAGCTCGCGCGCAGTCAGGCCGCTGGGGTTCGCGCGCGTGTTTGCGCGTGGTCCACGTGGCAACCGACCCCCGCGTTCACGCAGCCTGCGTGCGACCATGGCCTCTGCGGACTTCGCTCCCATGGCGCGGAGTTCGTCCAGTGCCTGCCGGCTCGCCTTGAGGTCGTCTGCTTCTCCGAGGGCGAGCGCCGCTTCGTATGGGCATCCAAGCTCGCGCCACTGGGCGGCGGCTCCACACCAATCGCCGGCGAGCTCGGCCGCGTACGGTCCCGTCACGCGGGCCTCCGGGTCCTGATCGACGATCCCTGCGCGCCAGCGCCACGCGAGAAGCTCAGAAGTCAGCCAGTCGGCCTCTCGGAACTTGGCCAACCCCAGCGCTTGCCCGGTCACGTGTTCCACCTCGGCGCTCTCGCCGGTCAGCCAGAGCGTCTCCGCACGAGCCACCGCGACGGGCGCCTCGGCCTGGAGCTCCAACCCTCGGGCGGCGAGCGAGGCGGCCTCGTCCAGCAACGGCCAGACCTCGGGATCGCCCCGGCGGGCACGGATGCGTGCGGTCACGCAGAGCGCCACAATCCGCGGAACTCGCGAGCGGCGAGGCTCGCGCAGAACCAGCGCCGCCGTGTCGGTCGCCTCCGCCCATTGCCCGAGCTCGAGCTCGATCTGCGCTCGGCATGCGAGCTGGTAGCCGCGCGCCAGTTCCCATCCGTGCTCGCTCGCGTGGCGGATCCCCGAATCCAGGTAGCTCAGGCCGGCAGCGTAGTCTCGCCGTCGCCGTGCACTCCACGCGAGATGAGTCAGCACCCAGACAACCTCCTCTTCTAGCCCAGCCTCTCTGGCGAGCACGAGGCTTCGCTCCAGCATCTCCCTGCCTTTGCCGTCTCCCCGCAGCGACAGCGCGGTACCGACGCGGCTCAGCGCATGAATCGCATGAGCGCCATCATCGATCGGTCCTGCGAGGTCGGTGGCCCGCTTGGCCCATGCAACGGTGCCGTTCAGATCTTCGGCGTCCATGCTCAGCTGCGCCATCCGGCCGTACGCCACCGCCAACTCGGGTCCAGGTGCAACGCTCTCCAACAGCGAAACCGCTTGGAGCGCGGCGTTTCGTGCTTCAACAACCCACCCGGGACACCACAGCACGTTCGACAGCTGTTCAACCGCCTGTCCCTCAGCCCGAACGTCGCCCAGCTTGGCGCGCAGCTCGATCGCAGCTCTGAGAGCTTCGATCGCGACCTCCGTCTGGTCGGTGACCGTGCACTCACAGGCGCAACTCTCGAGCAGCTCGGCCCGTTGCTGCTCCGAGAGCTTCTCAGCAAAGCGCAGCGCTCGCGCGTACTGTGCCGCGCTCTCGCGATGCGCGCTCAGCGCGGCAGCGTGCCGGGCTGCCTGTGGCGCAAACTGCAGAACGGCGTCAACATCACCGGCGGCCTCCGCGTGATACGCCAGCCGAGCGTGATCGGATGAACCGGCGAGCGCCTGAAGCGCCCGCTCGTGCAACGCGACTCTCCGATCTGGAGCAATCGAGTCCTCTATGACCGCGCGGGCGAGCTCATGTCGGAACATGACGCTGGGTCCGGCCGGGATCACGACGCCGCAGGCGATGCATTCCGCAAGGCAACCGATCGTCTCGCCTGCGATCGTCTCGAGGATGTCGAGCCGTGGCGCCGCGGGCGCGATCGCGATCGCCTCCAGCAGTGCTCTGGCCTGGATGCCGAGGCCTGCGGCCCGTGCCAGCACCGCATCGCGCACGGTCGACGGAATCCGGTCCGTCCCGGCCGCCAACACCTCGGAGACGAAGAAGGGGTTGCCATCGGTCCGCTGATAAGCTCCTCCGCGTCGATCCCGTGCGGCGCGGCAAGCTCGGCGACAGCGGTCTCAGACAACCGCGGAACATCCAGACGCTCGACCCCCGGCGTCCTCGCGAGCCCACCCAGCACCGCGCGCAGCAGCTGCGAGCTGTCGAGCTCGTCATCGCGATACGTGGCGATCACCAGCGCGCGGAATCCGTCTAGGCGGCGGCTGAGCAGCCTCAAGACGTCGAGCGTCGCCTCGTCTGCCCAATGCACGTCCTCCACCACCAAAACCGTCGGCGCGGTCGTCCACACGACATCGCCGAGCGCGGACACCACCTCGTGAGGACGTCCGCCACGTTCCACCAGCGCTCGAAACTCGCCCCCCACCAGCTCGGCGATATCGACGAATGGGCCGAGCGCGCGCGGAGTGAACATCGGGTCGCATGCGCCCCACAGAGCCCGAGCGCGCGACTGCTGCTCTCCACAGAACTGCCGGATGACCGCGGTTTTCCCGATCCCCGCCTCACCTCGGACGAGCACCAGCCGACCCTGCTGGGTCTCCATCACCGCGTCCAGCGACTCAGCCAACGCACTGAGCTGCTGCGTCCGCTCCAACAGACAGAGTGACGTCGCGGTCGCGCTGTCCCCGGCCACCCTAGGCCCCGCGTCCCATAGGCCATTGTCCACCCCCCGACATCGACAAGCAACCCCACGCCGGGCCCTGAAGAATGCTCGTTCCGCAGGGGCGTCAGCTCTCCGTCTGTGCCACAAGCGCGAGCACGTCCGCTCCGTGGCGCTCGACGAATGCGGGTCCGACGCCCTTGATGCCGGCGAGCTGACCGCTCGAGGTGGGGCGCAGCGTGGCGATCGCCTCAAGCGTGCGATTGTGCGCGACGGTGTATGCGGGCTTACCCGCGCTGGCGCGGCCGCGCCATTCGCGAAGCGCGTTCAGCAACGAGAGGGCAGCCGGGTCGAGCGAGGCGGTAGCCGTCGTGGATTGCTTCTTGGTCCGGCGCGGGGTGAGCGACGCCGGATCGGGAAGCCCGATCGTGTCGGGATCACAGACATCGCAGCAGCGTCCTTCCGGCGCCGCCGGGCTGCTGTCCGCGAAATGGTCTAGCAGCGTTCGGCGCCGGCAGGCTCCCGGTCCTGAGGCGAACGCCTCGACGGCGTGGTAGGCGGCCCACGCGCGGTCGCGCGCATCGCGGCAGATGCTGGCCACGGCGCCGCTGTTTCGTGAGTGGGTCAGAGTCACCGCCAGCTGCCCGCCGCCGGCGGGCTGCAGGCGGCAGAGTCCGGCCCGCTCGGCGATGCCGAGGCAGACACGATCACGGTCGACCCGCGGGGCGTCGATGACGGCCGTCCCGTCCGTCGTGGCTGTCCGCAGCCGCTGCACGTACTCCAGCACGTGGTCGGTCTCGATCGCGTCGCCCTTGATGAAGTTGATCAGGCGGCCGAGGTCGGCCCTGCTGGAGAGCAGGATCGCGCGCGAGGGAGTGCGTCGCGCCCAGCGCGACCGACCTCCTGGTAGTAGGCCTCAACGCTCTTCGGGATTGCCCAGTGGATGACCGAGCGAACGTCGGCCTTGTCGACGCCCATGCCGAAGGCGTTGGTGGCGACGACGATCTCAGCATCGCCTGTCATGAAGCGGTGCTGCGCCGAGGCGCGCTCATCGGCGGCCATGCCGGCGTGGTAGCCGACCGCCAGCATTCCCTCGAGTCGCAGCTGGTCGCTGACCTCCTCGACCTCACGCCGCGTGCCGCAATAGACGATCGCGGGACGCGCCGCGGCGTCCGCAAGTGTGAGTGAGAGCAGCATCTGCTTGCGTGCCTTGGAGCCGGGCCCCTCGAGCGAGATCACGTCGAAGGACAGGTTCGGGCGGTCGAACCCGGCGCGCAGCGTGTGCGGGTTGCGCAGGCCCAGCCGGTCACTGATCTCGCGCCCGACCTGCTCGGTCGCGGTCGCCGTGCACGCCATCACCGGCGGGAACCCGAGACGATCGATAACACCCCGTAACCGCAGGTAGTCGGGGCGGAAGTCATGGCCCCACTCGGAGACGCAGTGAGCCTCGTCCACCGCGAACAGATCTACCTTGCGCTCGGCGATCGCATTGAGGAAGGCCGCGGAGCCGAAGCGCTCGGGCGAGCACAGGATTATCCGCGCCTGCCCGCTGCGCACGTCCGCGAGCGCTCGCGCTGCGGCGTCGGCGTCCATCCCAGAGGCGATCATCGCCACCGGGTGCCCGCCCTGACGCAGCCGCCGGTACTGGTCAGCCATCAGCGCGATCAAGGGAGAGACCACGACCGTCAGATCAGCGCTGGCGATCCCCGGCAGCTGATAACAGAGGCTCTTGCCGCCGCCCGTCGGCATCACCACCAGGCTGTCGCGGCCCCGCAGGGCCGCGACGACCGCATCCCGCTGGCCGGGCCGGAACTCGTCGAGGCCGAAGTAGGCGAGCAGCTCGTCGGGATCGGGAGGACCGTTGTAGACCCGATCGGTGGCTCCTGTGACCTCGATCCGGTCAAGTCCGCTGAGCGCCCGGCGCGCTTCGTCCTCGTCCGTTACGGTGCGCGCCCGCAAATGTGGTGGTGCGGTCTGTGCGGCGGCGAGCGCCCGTGCGCTCGCAGCTCCGGCTGCGCGCTCAGCTTCGGACATCGAACGCCAGACCGACCGCAACCGCGCGAGCTCCTCGAGCACCTCCGGGTCCGAACGGTCAGCGGCAATCCGCGGGACGAGCGCCATGGCCGAGGTCGAGAAATCGTTCACCGCTTCCCAGGCTAGGAGCAGCGTAGGACGGTCTGCCGCGGTCGCGTCTTGCGAGCGTTCGAGTCGCGGTTGGGTCGGAGCTTCGCGCAGTCAGCCAGTGGGGGAGGGCTTGGCTGGCTCAATCTCGAGATCGACGGAGCGGATCCCGCAGAGATTCTCTCGAAGCTCGCTCAGCGCTGCGTCGAGCAACTCGATTGCTAGCAGCAGCCGTCGCTGGTAGCCGTTCATGCGTACATTGCCATCGTTCAGCGCGCTCTCGAGCGACGCCAACGTCAGATCCGCCAGCCGCGGGGCTGACGCCCCGGGATCATGGGTCGCGAGTCTTTCGGCTAGGGCCACGGCCGCGTCTCGCTCCGTCGCCAGCGCCTCGGCGAGTTCTCCGCCGTCGAGCGGCGCAAAGTCGTCTCCGTGTCGGGTTATCTCCGCCGCCACATTGCGGGCTTGGTGGGCCGTGATGCTTAGCAGTGCGACGTTGTGCTCAAGGCGGTTGCGGCGAAACGGTGTGAACCGCAGCGGCCTGGCGGCGGCGATGAGCTGCTGGTTGGCGAAGTCGAGCGCGCGGGACGCTGCGGTCAGGCTGCCCTCATCGTTGCCGCCTGCGACTCGAGTGGAGGCCCGCGCCAAGAGATCGCTTAGTGCGCGGAGATAGCCCTGGACCGCGATCGAGGCGACCTTGCGAGTGGGTATCGGGAAGATGACGAGTGCGCAGATGGCGGCGACTGCCGCTCCCATTGCGGTCTCTTCCAATCGCAGCAGCAAGAGATGATTGGAGAATTCCTCCAGCTGTTCATACAGTTCGGAGACGGCGATTGTGATCCCGATCACCATCAGCCCGTAGCTGACCTTCATGAAATAGATGCCGACGGCCAGTGCTCCGATGATCACCGCGGTCGACCAGGTGGACACCCCCACGGCGTGGGCCAATAGCGATCCGATGAGGATCCCGATCAGTGTGCCCGCGACACGGTTGGCCGCCTTTACGAGCTGCTCGCCCGATGTGTTGGTGCCCATGAATGTGATGAACACAGCGATCACCGCCCAGTAGAAACGTCTTTCTGACAGGATCGAGCCGATCGCCGCCGCGGCCCCGACTGCGATTGCGATTCGGATCGCCGCTTGCGCGAACGGGTCGATGCCGAGGCGTGCAAGCCGGGCGCTGGTTCCCCGCCTGGCGGTGTTGGCGCTAACCACGGCTGAGCCGGGCAAGTCGCCAAAGACGAGCATCACAGGCGACTCGAACGTGACGGCGACGTCGCCGCCACGTTCGCCCACATTGTGGTGGCGGGGCCAGAAACGGGAAGCGGCCGCCATCGCCACGATCGTGTTCACCAGCCGGTCGACCAGCGCCGCGGTCTGCTCATCGCACGCAACTCGCCAGCCATCCTTCCGGTCGGACTCGAACGTCCGAGCGGTCATCGCAGCGTCCACGTCGCCGAGGCGCAGATCCGCCAGCAACTGCCGGATCTCGATCCGCAGCTCTGCCGGCAGCGGCGCCGCAGCGACCCGCTCAGAGATCCGACCGAGTTCTTGGACGGAGTAGCTCCAGGTCGAACAGCTCTGTGTGAGCATCCTGGGAGGCTGCCCGCGGCGCGGCATGTTCGTCGCCCAGCGAGGCGTCGATGACCAGTGCTGTCTCGTTCACCTTGACCAATGCCCGGTGCAGCCGCCGCCGGGTCCGGGCTATCTCGTGCTCGTCGTCGGCATCGAATAGGGCCATCGCCTGGCCCGTTACGGCGCGGCAACGGGCCCGGAAAGCCGTCGCGGTTCGGTCCAACCGCCCGCGCGCCAGCGGACGCGCGACCAGCACTTTGATGACGAAGTTGAGTGCGCATGAGATCACCAGAACCACCGCGATCCAGCCGATCATGTGCCCCTGTAAAGCACCACCGCTGAGGAAGCCAAACATGAACCCGACAAACAGCCCGGCTCCCAAGACGAACATCCGCGCCCCGAACGTGGGAATGAACTTACGCAGGTAGCTGGCGACACCCACCAATAACGCCAGTACGGCGATGCCGATGGCGCGATCGTCGACCACCAGCACGGCCAGCGCCATCGTGGCCACCATCGGAACCGGCATCAACGTCAGGGTCAGTCCCTGTTCTTTGAGCGTCGGCTCCGTCACCGCGGACACCGACAGCATCCCGATCACTCCGCCGAGCAGCATTGCTAGCAGCGTGATCCCGTGGTGCTGGGCTGCCATCTGAGTTACCTGAGCCGGTGACACCCTGACACCTGGAGCTGGCTGCATCCACATCACGTGGGTGAGCTGCATGAACGCGTAGATGACAGCAATCGACGCGCCGATCGCCACGATCAGCTCCAGCGACTGGAACAGCCGGTTGAGCCCGGGATCAGCGGATCCCAGGACATCCCGGGCGTCGTCGAGCCATCGTGCGAGCCCTTTTCGCGCCGCGCGCGGTAGAGCCGGGCCGACCGGCGGGCCGGTTGTCGTGGTCATCCTGGGGTGCGCAGAACGGTTAGTGGGATTTGTGTTCCCCCGCAGCGCGCGCGCGGGAGTGTGGTTCGAGTCGGCGCCCATAGCGCCAGAGCGCTCCTGACACGAGCAGGAGGAGGGCGATGAGCACTTCGCTGAGCATGACGGCGAGGCTCGCTCCGTCGATGATGCTGCGAGCGGTCAACGCGAGTAGGACTGCGCTGAGCACGCGCACACAGACGCGGAGCTGCCGGATGGCACGGTTGTAGGTCCGCAGGTCCGATGCTGAGTCTTGCCCGTCGGACGAGTTCGCCAAGGGACGGGCATCTTCACGACTTCGGCAGGACACCTGAGCGGTGGGGGATCGCCGGCGACGGATGTGGCGTGTCTTTGGTGGCTTCGGTGATCGCGGTCACCTAGGCCGCCGCTCGGATTTCGCGGGTTGCGGGCTGGGTGGATCGCTCGGCATGGACGATCAGCACCGGAACCGGGCAGTGGTTCAGAACGTAATGGCTGACGCTGCCCAGCAGCGCGGAGCGGACGGCGCCGCGACCACGCGAGCCCATCACGATGAGGTCGTGATGGGCTTCCTTCAGCTGGCGCATCAGCGCCAGTCGGATCGGCTGCTCGCTCAACACAGTCGTGACAGGGAGGTCAGCGGGTACCAGGTCCAGTGCTCGTCGGATGATCGTCTCCGCCTGACGGTGAGCGTTCTCCCTCATCTGACCGGTCGCCTCGCCGCCTATGAGGTACGCGGCCGGTGGCAGCTCGTCGATGGCTGCGATCAGCGTCAGGCGAGTGTGCTCGCTCTCGGCGAGATCGATGGCGTGCGCCAGCGCCGCACCAGCGTCGACAGAGCCATCGACCGCGACCAGGATGTTGTGGAACATGACGCGCTCCTTCAATCAAACGGCGTTCGGGTTCCCGGCGCGACCTCTGGGCTGACCCAGAGGTCGACATATTGGGAAACTATATCGAAATCCAATATAGTTTGTCAATATGGAATCGGCTACGATCACCACCCTGAACCGCTCCGATCAGATCGACTTCGTCTCACAGCAGTTGCCCTCGGCTGCAGGCCTGCTTGCGCGGCTGCTCCTACGTCAGCTCGACGGCCAGCTCTCCCGCACCGAGCTCGGTCTGCTGAACACGCTCAGCAGCGGACCACGGCGGATCACCGAGCTGGCAGCGCTGGAGGGGCTCGCCCAACCAACGATGACGAGCCTCGTCAAGCAACTCGAAGAGCAAGGATTGGTGCGCCGCGAGCGACAGGCCGATGACGGGCGTGTGGTCCTGGTCCGGCTGACCGACGACGGTGCCGTCGCGCTCGAGTACTACCTCACACGCGTCCGCGAGTTGCTCGGCAGCTACCTCGCCGAGATCCCAGACGAGGAGGTCCAGGCACTAGCCGCCGCGACCGACGCGCTAGCCCGACTCGTAGCGCTCCTCCAGCAGCAACACCCGGGGGGCGCACGTTCGGTTAGAAGCTCCCAACCCGGGACGCTGCCTTAGCGGCCGCCGCTTCACACGGCTTCGGCGTTGCTGGGACCCTCGGATGACGGCCCCAGTTGTACGCGCCACCACTCGATCGGGACGATGCGCATGGCGAGGTCAAGCGTCCTGCGGTCGAGCTGCTCGGCGAGTTGCGTTATCGCCGCCAACCGTTGCACCAGCAGCTCGTCATCGATCGGGCCCTCGATGAGCGCAGCCGGATAGCTGCGCGCCGCCCGGGTTCGGCCGTCGTCTGAAGCGAGTTCAAGTGCGAGCAGGCTGGTCAGCCACGCCATGTCGCCCGCCAGTTCCACGTGTCGGTCGATCACCTCGGCGTACACGTCGGCGTTCAACATCACTGCTGCCCATCGGCCCAGCACCGCGTCGTTGTGCTCCAAGAGGGTCGTGACGCTGTCGTGAAGCCGCTTGCGCTTGTCCGCTTGGGCGACGAGCGCGCGCAGGGCCGTGGTCAGACGCTTCGTGTCGCGGACCGCGATCGAGCCCGCGTCGATCGATGTGGCCGTCGTGAGGACGTCGCTTGCATCCGCGTACGGGTCAGACGGCATGAGCCCGGCCAGCTCCGCGACCCCTACCCATACGAGGCGCGCGTCTCGGACGAGCTGCAGCATGACGTACTGAGCGAGCACGCTCCAACGCTGTCGGCTGCGACGCTCTAGCGCCTCGTTCACCAGGGCTACCGTGAGCATCACCACTATTACGCTCGCAACGAGCCCCGCGAGCAACGGATGATCAACCCAGACCTTCGTCGCCAGCGCGTCCGACAGGATGCCCCCGGCAAGCGCGAGCAGCGCAACGACAGCGAGCACGCGGGTACCGCGTAGGTACGCGTCGACCGACTCCGAACGTCGCGGGCCTGAGTCGCGGCGGACCATCGACGAGGCCGTGGTTCTATGGACGGGAAGGCCGGGTTTCGGTCCAGTCGACGTACAGGTTGCGCTCGGCGAACAGCCAGGCGCGGCCGATCTTCACAAATGTGTCCCCGTAGCGAAGCCAGGCGACCATAAGCTTGCGCTCGCCGCCGTCAGTGAAGAGGTGATGGGCAATGCAGTAACTCTCACCGGCCGCGCGATCGCCGTCGAGCGCGACCGTGCTCTGACCGTTGAAATGCATCGTCGCCTGATAGCGGTTCAGGTCATCGAAAACCGGTGTCAGCGCCTCGCGGCCGTCCAGTACCTGCGTGGGCTCAGACCCCTGCCCGTCCATGTAGACAACGAAGTGTGTGTCCTCCGTGAACAGCGACTTCTGGCCGTCGGCGTCGCGGCGATCGGCGCAGTGGGCATAGGCGTCAACCAGCTCACGGATCGCGAGGCGGTCGGCCTGCTCGCTCGGTGTGATCTCAGTGATGGTCGTCATGGGCCCGATTCCTCTCGTCGGCGCGTTAGCCTCGGTGTAGCGGGGAACTCCCCGAATGCCAGCGAAGCATAAGCGGGGAACTCCCCGCTTACAAGCCCGGGCAGGAACGGAACATGACCGAACCACCTGAGATCAAACGAAGCGATGCCCGCCACAATCGCGACGCGATTCTCGCGGCCGCTCTCGAGGCGCTGACGGCATCGCCCGACGTCTCACTGAACGCAATTGCAAAACGCGCGGGCGTCGCCAACGCAACGCTATACCGGCATTTCGCGACGCGCGAAGAGCTCGTGCTCGCCACCTACAAACACGAGGTCCAAGCGCTCGTCGACGCGGCCGACCAGCTCCTCCGGGAGCAAGCGCCGATCGACGCGCTACGCAGCTGGGTAGAGCGCCTGGCTCGCTACGCCGTGACCAAGCACGGACTCGCCGATGCGTTGCGCAAGGCCACCACTCCCGGCAGCGAACTGTCCTCTGACGATGTCTACCACGCGATCGTCTCCGCACTCGACCGCCTCCTACAGGCGAACATCTCAGCCGGGACACTGCGGGCCGACGTCGACCCCGACGACGTGATCCTCACCCTGGCCGGCCTCTGGCAGCTCGACCCGGCAGGCGACTGGAAAGCCCAGGCCGAGCGCATTTACGACATCGTTCTCAGCGGCCTGCAACGATCCACCTGAGCCCGCTTCTGCGCTGCGAGGCGGCGCACAGAGGTGACATAAACGTGATCACCGTTCTCTCGATCGGTGGGACGCCACGCACAGCGCTCGCCTCAGGCACTCGAAGCCACATCTAGACCTGCATGCGTTTGAGTGTCAGGTCTCAGCAAGTGGCGAAGGCGACAGTCTCACCTAACTGCGCCACGGGCTCACCAAGCTGCGACAAACGAGTTTCCCCTTGACGCACGCTCTCGACAGACCGGGGGGAGCGTGTCCCATTCGATGAATAGCGACGTCTGCAGCGTGTGGAGCCGGGCGTAGGGTGGAGGGCGGCGCGACGATGATTTGCGGGGCACTTCGCAGGCGTAGGCGGTGTGCCAGTGCGCTGGTCGTCATCAGAACCTTTCCCCCTTTTTTTGTGTGCCAGGCGAGTAGGGTGGCGGACGCACGGTCGGATGAAAGCTGGCTGTGGGATCGAGGCGGGGATCATGGGTTGCGGGGCGTATGACACCGCTCGTGCTGTGCGTGCGCGTGTTGTTGGGATCCCGGTGCAGTTCAGCATTGGAGGGGACTGTCGATCTTCGCCACCGGGTATCCCGCGACGACCGGCGAAAGCTGCACGAACTGGAGTCAACTGCCCGACAACACGATCAGCTCAACTGACACGGCTGGCGGTAGCGGCCTGCAATACGACTCCGCGAGCCACACTTACACGTACGTGTGGAAGACCGACAAGTCGTGGTCGGGGACATGTCGCCGACTTCAGGTCACGCTGATCGACGGCGCCACGCACACCGCCGACTTCCAATTCAAGTAGGTGTCGGGTCTTGGTGAGACGCAACTGTCCTGTCGCATTTTGGCGAGTGTCGGGTCTCGGCGGTTCATTCGGACGAGGCTGAGCTCTTGTCCTCACTCGTCGGGACGATTCCAGGTGTCCGCATCTTTGCCGGCCGGTCGGACCGCGGGCCCGTGCTACCCGTACCCCGAATTCGGGGGGCCGCACGGTGGATCTCCGCCTCGTTCGGTGCGACGATCGAACACGTTGGCGACCAAGGTGGTCGGCACTGAAAGATCAAAGGAGCGAGTTCTATGTACAACCCGACTGAGCATCAGCAATCGCCCGGGGTGGCTCCATCACCTGCCCGGGGTACGTTCACGGCATTCGGGGCGCGTCATGTGAAGGGCGTGGCGGTCAGCCGATGGGTTGCCGCGGTCTGTTTCGTGATCGCGGGCGCGCTGGTGATGGCGTTCGGTCACTGGTGGGCGCTGGTTTTCTTTGTAGCGGCCGGGCTGAACGGTACGCTCGCCTACCTGGTCCCGCGCTGGAACCTGCTGCGGGATGCTCCGAAGAACGCCAAGCTCTCGGCGTAGTCTCGATATGACGGGGGTGACTCCATCGCCCGGCAAGGGTACGTTCACGGCGTTCGGGGCGCGTCATGTGAAGGGCGTGGCGGTCAGCCGATGGGTTGCCGCGGTCTGTTTCGTGATCGCGGGCGCGCTGGTGATGGCGTTCGGTCACTGGTGGGGGCTGGTTTTCTTCGTCGCGGCCGGGCTGAACGGCTCGCTCGCTTACCTGGTCCCGCGCTGGAACCTTTTGCGGGATGCCTCGAAGAATGTCGAGCGCGTGCACGAGCTACAACGATCTCGGGCTCTTGTGATGGATGACGCAGCAACTCGGCTCCGCCGTATCGAGCGGGATCTGCACGACGGAGCGCAGGCCCAGATGGTCGCTGTCGTGATGAAGCTTGGGCTCGCTCGGGACCATCTCAGCACCCCGGCTGCCGAGCTTCAGGGCCCCGATTGCGGCCGGGCCCTGGAACTGGTCGACGCTGCCCACCGCGGCGCGATGGAGGCGATCACGGAACTGCGTGACCTGGCCCGGGGGATCCATCCACCGGCGTTGGGCGAAGGCCTCGGTGCAGCCCTCGCCAGCCTCGCAGCACGCAGCGACCTGCCGGTCGAACTGGTCATCGACCTGCCCGAACGCCCGTCCCATGCCATCGAGACGATCGCTTACTTCTGCGCCGCGGAGCTGCTCACGAACGCGGCGAAGCACAGCGATGCCCAGCACGCCAAGTTGGAAGTGCTCCACCAGCACGGCGGCGTGACCATGCGAGTCAGCGACGACGGCACAGGCGGCGCCCGGATCGAGCCCGGCGGCGGCCTGGCCGGACTCGCAGAGCGGGTCAAGACCGTTGATGGCAGCCTCCAGGTCGAAAGTCGGGCCGGGGGCCCCACGGTCGTCAGCGTCGAACTGCCATCTCACGTCTGACCCGGCAGGAGGACCCTCGAATGCGGATCGTCATCGCCGAAGACTCAGCCGTCATCCGGGCGGGGCTGGTCGAGATCCTGGCCGACCGAGGACACGAAACGGTGGCCGCCGTCGGCGATGCGGACGCTCTACGAGCGGCCGTCGACGAACACGAGCCGGATGCTGCCGTCGTGGACGTGCGAATGCCGCCCGACTACACCGACGAGGGTATCCGGGCGGCAATCGCCATCCGCCGCGACCACCCCGGCACAGGAGTGCTGGTCTTCTCCCAGTACATCGAGACCCGCCACGCCGCCGAGCTCCTCAGCGCGCCATCCAGTCGCGGTGCCGCCGGCATCGGCTACCTGCTCAAGGACCGCGTCGGCGATGTCGGCGAATTCGTCGACGCGCTCAGTCGGGTGGCAGCAGGCGGCACCGCTCTGGATCCCGAGGTCGTCACGCAAGTCCTAAGAGCCACCCGGCGCACCGATGACCTCGACACGCTCACCCCCAGAGAGCACGACGTCCTCTCCCTGATGGCCGAAGGCAGAACCAACGGCGCCATCGCGAGCACCCTCGTGATCTCAGAGCGAGCGGTCGAGAAGAACGTCGCCAATATCTTCACCAAGCTCGGCTTGGCCCCCTCGCACGCAGACCACCGACGGGTGCTCGCCGTCCTCCGCTATCTGGAGTCCTGACCCAGGCTGTGCTCCAACCTGGAGGGCCGGCTCGCGCGAATCGTAGGGTGCGGGGATGTCAAGGCTGAGCACGACCCCGATCGAGATCGCGCTCTGGTTCGTTTGGTCGGACCGGAAAGGCGTGTAGTGAGAGGGAAGGTCGGTCGCGGGCACTAGAGCAGTCCGAGGCGGGCAGCCGCGGCAGCGACCTCGCCCCGATGCCGCGCGTCCAGTTTGCGCAGAACTGCCGAGACGTGGTGGTCGACGGTCTTCTTTGAGACGACGAGGCGCTGTGCGATCTCGGCGTTGCGTAGGCCATCGGCGACTAGCGCCAGCACCTCTAGCTCGCGCGCGGTCAGGCCTGCCGGGTTCTCACGGGTCTGCTGTCGGGGGCCGCGGGGGAGGCCGCGCGCGCCGCGGGCACGTGCGCGGCGGGCGACCACGGCGACGGACGCCCGAGCGCCCAGTCGTTGCAGCTCTTCGATCGCTTTTCGCAGCGCCAGAGGATCGTCGTCCTCGGCGAGCGCGAGCGCCGCCTCGTAGGGGAAGCCCATCGCCGTCCAGCGCTCGGCAGCGCGCACCGAGTTCCCGACGAGCATCGACGCGTACGGCTCGGGCACACCACTCGGGACCCCGTCGTGCAGACCGGCTTGTCGTCGCCAGAAGGCGAGCTCGCCGATCGACCAGGGATCGCGACGCTCGCACGCGAGCTCGAATGCCGCTGTCGTCAGTCCGGCGATTGCACCGTAGTCGCCGACGAGCCAGGCCGCCTCGGCTCGGGCAGCGGCGATAGGTGCGATCCACTCGATCTGCCCCGTCGGGTTGACGATCTCATGCGCGGTTTCGAGCGGCGGTGAAGCTTCCGGATCACCGCGCCTCGCCCGGATGAGACCGAGCACCCCGAGGGCCCACACGCGTGGCGCAGGCGCGGTTCGGGGATCGCGCAAAGTCTTGGTGGCGAGCTCGGCGGCCTGATCCCAGCGACCGGCGAGGAACTCCACCCTCGCGAGGCCCCCGAGCGCGTAGTCGCCGAGCGTGTCGAGAGCACGCTCGCTGCAGAACGCGTAGCCGGCTTCGGCGTAGCGGCGCGCGATGTCGAGCCTGCGCAGCCGCAGGCTGCCGATCACGAACATCTGGTACACGCGAGCGGCTTCGCCCTCGAGCTCATGCGCCTGCGCGAGCTCCAGAGCCTGGTCGAGTTTTGAACCGCTTTCGTCCTTGCCGTGCTCGAGTTCGGCGCAGCCCACGTATGTCAGCGCGCAGACACGCGCCTCGGCGTCGTCGATGTCCTCGGCGATCTGGAGAGCCTTACTACCCCACAGCGCCGTCTGTTCGTAGTCGTCGCGCGCGGCATGGTGAAACAGCGCCATCATGGCGTAGGTCATGGCGAGCTCGTGGCCGGGCGGGAGCGGCTCGAGCAGCTCGATCGCCTCTAGCAGGAGCGGCTCGACGTCGCGGGACCAGTTCGCGAGGATGTGCAGCCGCGCGAGCCACCGCAGCGCGTCACCCTGTTCGCGCCTGTCGCCGAGCCGCCGGTAGCACTCGAGCGCCTCGCGCTGAGCGTCGATCGCCTCGTCGAGCTGGTTGGTCATGGCGCACTCTTCGCTGCGACGGCGCAGGAGCGCGGCCCGGCGCGGCGGCGGCAGACCATCGGCGAAGCGCAGCGCCCTCGCGAACTGAGCGGCTGCCTCACGATGCGCACGCGACGCGGCGGCGCGCTCAGCGGCCTCCGGCGCAAAGCGCAGGACCGCGTCGGCGTCGAGCGCGGCCTCGGCGTGGTGGGCGAGCCGCGCGACATCGGGCCTGCCGACCGCCGGCCGCGTGAGCGCGGCGAGCGCTCGGCGGTTCAGCCCACGCCGGTCAGCCGGGGAAAGCGACTCCTCGACCGCCAGCCGCGCGAGCTCGTGCCGAAACGCGACGCAGTCCACATCCGCGCGGAGCACACCAGAATCGAGGCAGTCATCGAGCGGCTCGAGCCCTTCATCGATTAGTGCCTCCAACAGCCAGAGTTCGACGGGCTGCGGCACGATCGCGACAGCATCGAGCACCCTCCGTGATGGGGGGCGCAAACGCGCGACCCGCGCCAGCACCGCGTCGCGCACAGTCGGCGGGACCCTTTCGGTCCGCGCGGCTAGGGATTCGGTCACGAAGAATGGGTTCCCGGCGGTCTGCCCGAACAGCTCATCGACGTCAACCGGCAAGGCCTCCGCGAGCATCGCGACCGCGTCACGCGACAAGGCGGCCAGCTCCAGTCGCGTGACGATCCCGTCACGCGGAAGCTCGCCGAGCAGGAGTCGCAACGGATGCGTGCGACCGAGCTGTTCGGGCCGATAGCTCGCGATCAGCAACGCCGGCAACGCATCGATGCGCCGGGCGACGAGACGCACGACATCCAGTGTCGCGTCGTCGGCCCAGTGCAGATCCTCGAGCACGAGCACCGTCGGAACAGCCGACCCCAGCTCCTCGATCAGTGCCACCGCTACATCTGGCGGGCTGGCCGAACGCTCAACCCGCTCGCGCAGCTCGCCGCCCGTGACACGCGCGACGTCAAGCAGCGGCCCTAGGGGACGCGGGGTCGACAGGGCATCACAGGCGGCCGACAGCGCACGAACCCCGGGCGGAAGCTGAGCGCAGAAGTGGCGCAGCAGCGCGGTCTTGCCGACACCGGCCTCGCCGTACACCAGCGCCAGCCGACCGGCCGAATCGCCTACAGCCTCCAGACATGCTTCCAGTGACGACAGCTCCGCATTCCGCTCCAGAAGCTCGCCCGGCTGGACAACCCCCACGGCGCTCGAGGCTCGCACACGCTGATCATCACATCCCCCTGTGCAAGCTGCAACATGGGCGTAGCCGCAAGTATCGCGTCTTGACATACGGGGGGTTACGTACTCGGCTCTGGGCATGCCCGCGTCGTTTGAGCGCAGGATGGCTGTTAGAGAAGCCCATCCTTTCCGCCGCCTCGACGGCACCAGTCCCGAGGACCGCCCGTGGCGCGTGTTCCTACTTTCCGGCGCGGTGCCTGCGGCGATATTGTGCGCGCGTCAGCGACCCTGAGCATGACTGGAGCCATCGGTGGCGCGGCGGGCCGTTGATACCGGCGATGCTCCTGGTGGCGTGCGTGTTGGTCGCGGTCGTGAACCCAGCGCCCGGCGTGCGTCTAGCCGGAGTCAACCTAGGCGACTACTTCCGGACGTTTTGGGGATTCCCGGCGGTCTTGCTGGTCGTCGAACTAAGTGTCGAGTCTCACCGAGTTGCGACACCGGCAGTCTCGCCTAGATACGACAAAGTCTCACGAAGCGGCGACAAGTCGGCTTGGCTGAACGGCGCTCGCACGGCTCGTCGTTGGATCGACTCGCTCCTGGCGAATACGAGGGGAGGGCGCGTCGGCGACAAGGCGGAAGCGTTAGTTCGGTTGGCGAGCACCCATGGCCCCGAGGGCAACGATCGTTGACAAACGGGGGGGGAGCAACATATGTTGCCTGACATGGTCATTCCAGCCGAGCAGGTGGCGCAGGAGGTAGCTGGCACGGGCGGGCTGGATGGGTTGACGCGGCTGACCAAAGCGATCACAGCGATGGAAGCGTTGCGGGTGGAACTCATCACGGGCTTGAGGCAACAACCGGATGCGAGCTGGGATGAAATCGGCCGCGCGTGCGGAATGACCCGACAGGGCGCGACTCGGCGATGGTCTCGTCGTGCGCAGGCATCGTCCTTCGGGGCATCGGCAGAGCGGTATGAGCGAGGTCGGCCCGAGTATCCGCAGTCGGCGATCGACTGGCTGATCCCGCGGCGCGCCAGACGCGTCCTTGACCTCGGGGCTGGCACGGGCAAACTCACCCGAGCGCTAGTCGCAGCCGGCATGTCGGTCACAGCGGTGGAACCGTCTAAGCGAATGCGCGCGGTCCTGGCGGCGGCCGTCCCGCAGGCCGACGTTATGGACGGAGCCGCGGAGCGTATCCCGCTCCCAAGCGGATCGGTCGATGCGGTCGTGGTTGCCCAAGCATGGCACTGGTTCGACACCGAGAAGGCGATACCCGAGATCGCGAGGGTGCTGGTCCCCGGTGGGACGCTCTCTCTGGTCTGGAACGTTCGCGATGAGAGCGACCCGTGGGTCGCCGCGCTCGGGCAGGTGATGCACCAGCACACTGAGCAGCCCATGGACACCAGCCCTGAGATCGGTGGGCCGTTCTTTGCTCCCGAGCGCACAGAGATCCGCTGGCAGCGGACCATGGACCGCGCGGGGATCCTGGACTTGGTCGCGTCGCGCAGTTACGTCATCACCCTCCCGCCCGAGCAACGCCAACAACTCCTCGACGACGTCGCAGATCATCTCGGAGCGCACCCTGACGTCGACGGGCCAGACGAGATCACGCTGCCGTACGTGACGCGGTGCACCCGCGTGAAACGCGCCGTCTAAAGCCCCGTTGCGCTCGCCGCCGGGCGCGGCGACTTCGCGGGCACGGTCCGCCGACGTGGTTGTCGCCGCTTCGTGAGACAAAACCGTCGCGGCCAAATGAGATTCCCGTCGCATTTCGATGAGACCGGACTCGACCGTACCGGCCGTTGCGGGTGCGATAGCTCTCGTCTATCGTAACGCTCGATAATGCACGTTATGTAACCCACTAAGCGAAACATCCCGGGCAGCGGCGGCGGATTGTGTCCGGTCGCACCCGGATGCGACGGGGGAATCTCATTTAGCGAGTGCCTCCGGGCGACCTGGACGGGTACCAAGTGCTGCTCGCCGTTCAACGACGCTCCGCTTCCTAGGCGGACCTGACGGCTCACGCAGTAGCGCCTCCGCCGACGATGTCGTTTACAAAGATACGCGAACACTCCGTGCCACGGGGTCCGTCGTCTGCCCACTAGGGCGCGCCGCAAGCGCGGCGCTCGTCGCGATCAACCAGGCGAACATCAGTAGGGCGGCCAGCAGCAGTATGCCGTAGCTCGCCGAGCTGTTGTTGGCCGGACTGAGCATCGTGGTGGCCGATGCTGCGCCGAAGAAGGCCGCGAGAAGGCTGAGCCAGCCGATCCACGGCGGAAGCAGGCGCTCTCGTCGGGTCGCGGCGGCGACGGCTCCCGCCGGGAGCACCAGCGGGACCGCTATGCCCGGCCCGCCCGCGAGATACGAGAGCACCACGAGGACGTGGGCGAGTGCTGGGTCCTGGGCCACCGCGGGCTCCGCGAGTGCCCGGTAACAGAGCGCCGAGAGCAGCAGAAAGACGGCGGCGCATGAGCCGCCTACGAGGGCAAGCATCCCGAGGCCGGATGTCCGCGACCGAAGATGGTCGTGGAGGCACGCAGAGAAGGCGAGCAGCGAGATTGCCGCGAGCAGATGGAAGAAGCTCAGCGCGCGGACCTCGGAATGGTTGTCCAGGAAGTATCTGCGGAGTCTTTGGCCCGAAGCGTTGAGAGCCGGGTAGTTGGCCGTGCCGACCAAGTCTCCGAACACCAGCCCGAAGGCGAACAGGACGACTGTCGCGGCGCCGCTGAGGGCCCATATTGCCGGCCATCTCCCGGGTCGCGTGGGGCTGCTGGCAGACACGTGGTTAATTCTCACGCGAACGACCCATCAGTCGCACGCCCGTGATGATCGCACCGGTGGCGGTCTCGGGCGGGGTACGGTGTTGCGTGCTCATGGCGTGAGGGAGTGGGTCAGCTGTGAGTTGCGGCCGTGGCGGGCGTGCCTAATGCCGGCATCTCTGGCGTGTCGCCGCGGCTGCTTGTCGGTTGGGCGGGCAGCAGCGTGAGCGCCATGACGGCGCCTGCGGCGGCGATGCCAGCGGCGACGTAGTTGGCGGCGTGGAAGCCCTGGAAGAAGGCCGAGTTGGCTGCGTTGTGGATGGCTGTGGCGAGCAGCGGATGGCCGGCGTGCGTCAGCTTGCCTGCGACTGTGAGCGCGGCACCGACGGATGCGTGCGCGGTTCGCACGACACTGGCAGCCACTGCCCTGGGGAGCGTGTCGGCGAGCCGACTGGCGTAGAGCGACGCGTACACGCTGCCGATTACGGCGACGCCCAGGGTGCCGCCCAAAAGGCGTGTGGCGTCGTTGACCGCCGACCCGACGCTCGCCTTCGCTTTCGGCACGACCCCCATGATCGCCTCGGTTGCGGGTGCGCTGGTTAAGCCCATCCCCGTTCCGAGAACGACCATCTGGGCGGCGATCGTCCCATAGCCTGTCGTGACTGATGAAGTCGAGACCCATAGGTAGAACGCGGCCATCAAGAACAGCCCGGAGGCGACGATCAGCTTCGTGCCGAACCGGACCGCCAGCTTGGTGCCGAGGATCGAGGAGATCGCGACGAATGAGGCGACTGGCAGCAGACGCACGCCGGTCGACAGCGGACCGTAGCCCCTGAGGAACTGGAACATCTGGGTGGACAGGAAGATGAACCCGGACAGCGCGAAGAACGAGATCGCGACCGAGGCGCTCGCGGCGGCGAACCGCGGGTCGCCGAACAGGCTCACGTCGAGCATCGGCCGCTCGGTGCGGCGCTCCCAGGCCACGAACGCCGCCGTCAGTATCGCTGTCAGCGCGAGGCTGCCGAGCGTCCGCGCGCTCCCCCAACCGTGGTTCGGGGCCTCCACGATCGTGTAGACGAGCAGCCCGATTGTCGCGGTTGACAGCGCGAATCCGGCTAGGTCAGTGCGGGGCGCGTGCGGGTCACGCGAAGTCGGAACGTAGCGTGCCGCCAGAATGCCGGCGCCAAAGGCGATCGGCACCATCACGAAGAAGATGCTGCGCCAGTCGGAGAGCTCGAGCAGCCAGCCGCCGACGATCGGCCCCAGCGCGATCGCCACGCCCGTGATCGCGCCCCACAGCCCGATCGCCCGGGCTCGCTCGCCACGCTCGGTGAACACGTTCGTCAGCAGCGACAAGGTCGAGGGGAACACCATCGCTGCACCGACACCCATCGCCGCACGCGCGGCGATGAGTTGACCTGGACTGTCCATAAGCCCAGCCGCCAAGCTGGCCACACCGAACACCGACAGGCCGGCGAGCATCATCCCTTTGCGCCCGAACCGGTCAGAGAGACTGCCGACGGCCAGGACCGATCCGGCGAACAGCAAGTTGAACGCGTCAACGATCCACTGCAGCTGCGAGTTGGACGCGTGCAGCTGTCGCACGAGCGACGGAAGTGCGACGTTGACGATCGTCGTATCGAGATTGATCACGAACGCCGCGAGCAGCAGCGAAACCAGGATCAGGGGCTTCCGGTTCATGGTCTCTCCTCGTGGCGTAGCTAACTTGTTTGATGCAAGGCAGCCTAGGGAGAGCGCTGGCTTTTGTCAAGCAAGTCAGCTAGGGGTTGGGCTGTGCTCCAACGCGCCGAGCCGGCCCAGGGGCGCCACGCAGCGAGCACGCCAAACAGCAAGCATCTGCCCCGCAACCCGGAGCCCTCAGCGTGGCTAGAGGCCCTATGCGCGTGGACCTCACGGAGGCGTCCTTCATGGAAGCTCAGTTCGAGCGCGTGATCTTTACGGACTGCAAGCTCGCTGGCACTGACTTCCGCGGCGTCAAGCTGAAAGGTTGCACGATCCGCGGGAAGTCGCTTGACGGCATCCTCGGTCTCGACTGCCTACGAGGTGTCACGATGCCCTGGGTGGACCTGGTCGACTCAGCCGGAGCGCTTGCGGCTGCCCTCGGCATCAGTATCGAGCCGACCTGAGCCCTTCAGTCACTCCGCAGCGACGGCGGCGAGAGTTCTCCTGTCCGCGCGCAAGGGGGTGGCGCTGCGAACAGCTGGCGATACCTCTCGATTGATGAGAGCGGGGCTCTTGAGTCGCGGTCGTTGCCGGTCGGTGATGCGGGCTCGGCGTTCGGAGCAGAAGCACGTTCCGGCCAGTCGTAAGGCCTCGGCCTGTTGCGGATCCGCTTCCGGGAGCCGCTCGGTGAGGGGGTCGGGTTTTTCGGGTGTTGTCGGCTGCGATGCTTCGACGTGCTTTGAGAGAGCAACGGCGTGTGTGGTTGTTAAAGATCGTCGCGGTCGCGCTTGTGGCGCTCGCGATGGCGGGCTGCAGTCGGGCGGCGGCGCCCGCGCTGCACCTGAGCGTCGCCCCGCGTATCGGCCTGGTTGACCGCACGCGAGCGATCACGATCTCGGGCCTGTCCCCAGGCGAGCGCGTGACACTGAAGGCTCAAATCACGTTGCCCGGATCGGTTTACGGTTCGAGGACCGTGTTTAGGGCCGACCGACACGGTCGGGTGGATCTGGCGACGGCAGCGCCGCTGTCGGGCGCCTATCACCAGCCCTCGGCGATGGGCCCGTTCTGGTCGGCCTCCTTCGAGCATCGTGGAGGACCGGCCTTCGCGACCAACACCGTGACCCGCCTGACCGCCACCACCGCCGACGGACGAACCTCATCGGTGACGGTAACGCAGAACACACTCGCCGCTGGCGTCACGGTCCAAAACGAGACACTAGCTGCGCAGGGTTTCGTCGGCGCCTACTTCACGCCCGCGCGCCTGCATCCGCATGGTCCGTCAATGGTCATCTGGGGCGGCTCAGAGGGTGGCGACGAAGCCTTGTTCGCTGAGGCGGCGTTGTTGGCGTCGCACGGGATCCCGACACTGGCCCTCGCGTATTTCGACGAGCCGGGGCTGCCGTGCAGCCTGTCGAACATCCCGATCGAGTACTTCGTCAAGGCAATCACGTGGCTCAAGCAACAGCCCGGGATCGACCCGCACCGAGTGTGGGCGTGGGGCACATCACGTGGAAGCGAGGCACTCGGCCTGGTTGCCTCACACTTCCCACAGTTGCTGCACGGGATCATCGACGCTTCCGCCAGCTTCGGTCATCTACCCCTCGGTGCGCGGCAACTGCACCGCAACGACACCGGTCGCTTGGACACTCGACGGCAAGCCTGTCGCCTCGGCGACCGGATCCTTTCCGTCGCCCCCAAACTCAACAACCCCGGGACGATCCCGTTCGGCCGGTATCACGGGGCGGTATTGCTGGTCAGCGGCAGCGACGACGGTCTCTGGCCGGCCGACGGCTACGAGAACGTGATCATGCGCGAGCTGCACGCTGACCCTGCCGCGCACGTTCATCTCAACTACCCCGACGCCGGCCATGCCGACCTCGGTCCGCCCTACCAACCTCTCCAGTCCAGCACCGACGATCACGGCACGCTGGTCAGGTTCGGTGGCACTGTCGCGGGTAACGAAAACGCCCGCGAACACGATTGGCTCGCGATGCTGCGCTTCATCAAGAGTCACTGAGCCCAGGCGGCCAGCTTCCCGGCTACGGCACCATCCCCCAGTGCTGCAGCCCCGCCGACACGCACCTGCCGACGAAGCTGCTCCTTGCCGCGCAAGGGAGGTGTCGAGGGCGGGCCGTCGCGATCCTCGTCGTGTGAGCGATGCAGGTGCAAGCCGGGCGTTCGCCGCAGCGGATTTGCCTAGACCCCGATCGGGCTCACGGACACGCTCAACGGCTTGCCAGTGCAGTCCGTGGGTTCTATCGCAAGCCTCGTTTTCAACCAGTCCGATTGCCCCGGCAGACGCGCGGCAACGGCGGCTATACGCCTGCAATCTGCCGCCGGCGTTGGACTGGGATGGTCTACAAAGGAAAGATCGAACTCCGCTGACCGGTGACCGGGCACAAGCAGATCGGTCTGCACGCGTTTTGGCTCTTTCGGCCCGGCCTCGCCGTGGACGACCACCAGCGGGGAGATCGGGCGCAGCCCAGGCCCAAAGAGCCGGACCGCCGCGTACCCACGAAGAGTGCACGGGACCCTGGACACGTTTCGGAGGACCACTGGGATGATCGTGGTACCGAGGATTCCGCCGACCTGGGCCGGGCGCTTCAGTTCGACCTGACCGTCGCGACAAGGTCGGACCGTCGGCGTGCGGGCGGCGCTGGACGCGGCCCCGCAGATCACCAGCGCGACTGTCCCGATGACCACGGGTAGCGTTTTGGTCGAACGCCGCAAATGAGTACCCATTGCTCGGATCGGTCGAAATGTGACCGATGCGTAGGGCGACTGCTCTACCACTCGGTTCCGCATCCGGCGCATTTGCGCGTCTCTCGTCCGAGCCGGTCAGATACGCGCCGAAGTAGGAAAGCAGGACGGACGAGAGTGTTGTTTGTCGATGTGGCTGTCGGGTAAATCTGTCGGCGGTCGAGTGAAGGTGTTGACCCTGGCGGGCCGTGTCAGCTCGATGCCGGTGGGAGGTCTTGCCGAACCCCGCCGTTTCACGGGCAGAGGGTGGCGATTCGGTGCTGGTGGAGCTTGAGGAGGTTGTGGGTCGCGGTCGCTAACCGCCATTGCGATAACGCGGCGCCCCGGCCTCTTCGTAGGAACCGGTCGATCCGGCGGTTGAACTTGATCTGCCCGAAGATCGGCTCGATCGTTTGGTGGCGTTTCTCGTAGAGCTCGCGACCGGCGTCGCTGGCCAGGATGCAACGCATGAAGGCGTAACGCCCACCCGACCAGCCCGGTCTCGCGGTCTTGCGTTTGGTGGAGTCTGGGGGCACGAGCACGACGATGCCCTCGCCGGTGAGCCGGTCCATCTGTTCGTTGTGCCAGTAGCCGGAATCGGCGAGCACCACCCCGGGCTGCTCGATGATCCCGGCCCACGCGAGTTGCCGGCGCGCGACATCAACCATCGGGGCCAGGAACCCAAAATCGGTCGGGGTTGTTTTGATCTCGGCGGCGATCACGATCTGATCGGCCGTGACGACCGCCTGGGCGTTGTAACCCTGCACATAGCCGCGGAACGCTTTGAGATTGCGGGAGTCCGGGTCGGTGATATTCACCTTCCCCTCCGGCACCTCCGCTGCGGTGTAGGGCTTCACGGCGCCGGGCGCCATCCGCTTGTAACCATCAGCGCTGATCCCGCGGGCACGCCACTGCTCATAAGCCTGGTTGCCGCGCTGCTCCGCCCACAGTCATCCTGCAAGCGTTCCTTGGCTTCACGCAATCGCGCCGGCCGGGACTTGGGGACTGGCTTGGGTTCCTGTTCGCGCTTCTCATCCAGGCGGCGCTTAGCTTCGCGCAACCACTCCCGGCGACCCTGGTGGGTTGAGACCTCGACCGGCAGCTCATCACCACGCCTATCTCCGTAGAGCTCGTCCTCTTCAGCGTCGATGCGGGCGTGGTCGGCGAGGATCTCCTCGGCGACCTGGCGGTAATCACGGTTAGCCATGTTCGAAGCGTTCGCGTGCACCTTCGTGCCATCAACCGCGATCACCCCAACCCGGACAAGCCCCGCCTCTTTGCAGAGCGCGAGAACCTCACCAAACAGGCCCGCCAGCGCCGTCTCATGCCGGGCGCAGAACTCAGCGATCGTGGAGTGATCAGGCACCCGGTTGGCCGCGATCACCCGGTAGGCAACATCCTCGCGGCACTCCCGCTCGATCCCGCGTGAGGACCGGTTCCCACGCGCGTAGGCGTAGAGCAACAGCGCGACCATCATCGACGGCTCATAGGCAGGACGGCCATGGCCATCCGTGCGATAGACCCCATAGAACGCCGTCAGGTCCATAGCGTCCACCGACTCCAGCACCGTCCACACCAGGTGATCCTCCGCCAGCCACTCCCGCAGCGATGGCGGCATCAGAAACGCCTGATCCCTGTCGACCGAAATGAAGTTCTGACCCATCCCGGAATGGTCTTGAAACCCGCCGGACGACACCCCATTTACCCGACAGCCACCGATCTAAGCGACAGCGTCGTTGATGTCGAGTCGCATGCGCACCTGCGGTTCTCCGCTCCACTCATCAGTCATTTTGCCGCCGTCCGCGCGAAACCCGAACGCGGTGTAGAAGGCCAGTGCCTGAGCGTTGCGCTCAAGCACCCACAAGGACATCGCAGCCCAGCCGTCGCGCTTCACCGCGCTGATCACCTCATCCAGCAGCGAGGCCCCGATGCCGGACCTCCACGCGCGTGGGATGACGCTCATGCGCGTCAGTTCAGGAATCACGCCGTCGCTGTTTCTGTCGCCGCTCGGCAGCAACAGCATGCAGTAGCCGACCAGCTCGCCGTCCCTGGAAGCGACGAACACGACTGGCGGCTTGTCGGCTCCGAGACGCTGCTCCCAGAGCGCGGTGAAGTCCGTGTTGGTGAACGTCGCGTCCAGCAGGTCTGGGTCGATGAAGCCCTGGTATCCGACCCTCCGCGCCGACGCATGAACCGCAGCGATCTCAGCCGCGTCCGCCACGACTGCCGTGCGCACCGACGTCACCATTCCGCGAGGGTACGCGACAGCGGCACCACCGGATGCAGCCCGTGATCGACTCAGTCACGCTCAGTTCCTGACCGACGGAGCAGCCTTGCTCCATCAGCTTGTCGGGCCTGGGGCGTTAGTACACGGCGCTCATCATCCGCTGTAGCTCAGCGGTAATTGCAGCCCGTAGGTCTCCGTGGCGGTTGTCGTCGTAGGCGTGCTCAGGACTCAGCCATTCGTCGCGCGGATAGCTCCACACCGGGCCGCCCTTCCTCTCCTCCGGCTCCCACACATAGCGTGGAACCACATGCGCGTGCAGAACCGCGAGTTCATTTCCGTACATGGAGTAGTTCATTCGGCGCAGCCCATCGATTCGACAAACAGACTCAATAGCGTCACCGAGCAGCGCCATGTCGAAGAGAAACTCGGTGCGTCGCGGCCACCCCAACCTACTCAGTTGATCGACGGTCGGGTCGTCCACGATCAGCACCGAGTAGCCAGGCATGAACTGGGTGTCTCCAACAACCGCAAACCCGGTGCGCATACGCGCCATAACCATCGGATTCTCGCCCCGCAGCGCAGATCCGACGCGGTCCTCTCTCCAATCGCTCACCAGCCAAATCTACGCATTGATGACGGACCCGCCTCACGAATGCTTAGGGCTAGAAGCAGAAGGCAGCCGATATCCGTGCGGACACGAAAGCACGTCTGATCGTCGGCTCCGCGAGAGACCTGCGTTTCAGGAGCGCCCCCCTCTGCCCGTTTCACCAAGCCGTCAGAGAACCTGACCTGTCGCAGCTTCGTGAGATTTTGTCGCATCCAGGTGAGACTGCGCTTGTCGCAACTTCGTGAGACCCGACAGTGAACACGCGTGAGCATGTGGCGGCAACGAGCACACCGCCACATGCTCTGCGCGAACGGACTCCCGGGGGTCAGTGTTCGACCGCTGGAATGGCGATGGGCGGAACGGTCTCCGGCCGCTCGCCCGGAACGGTCTCCAGCGGCTCGCCGATTCGTGCGACGTCGAGGGCGATCAGGCCGAGGTTCGCACCGCAACCTGCTCCGACGATCGTGGTGATGACCGCCATGATCCCGGCTGTTGCGTTGAACCCCAGCACCGCGCCGATGAGGGCGCCCGTCAGCGCGACCCAGATGCCGATCCTCGTGGCCCTGGCCGGCCGGTCGCGGTTGATCCAGCCCCAGTAGGTGCCGAGGCCGATCGGCGTGCCGATGGAGAGAACAGCCATGAGTTCGCTGTTGAGGGGCACTGTCGGCAAAGCCACCAGCACGATGATCAGGCCGATGAACCATCCGCCGAGGCCGAGCACCAGCAGGTAGACGGAGCGCAGCATCGCGCTCGCCTTGCGCCCGAAGCCGCCGCGCTTGTGCGCCCGGCGCCACATCAGTAGCAGTGACAGGATCGTGAGGAGTCCGAAGCCCATCATCGCGCCGAGGCCGTCTTCGGCGTAGGCGCCTTGGCTGGAGCTTGGGCTGAAGTCGACCTTGTTGTGGGTGTAGAGGGACGTGTCGACCTTGCCGGTGTCGAGGTAGGTGTTGATCAGACGGGTGCCGGCTGCCGGTTCGTAGGGCCAGAAGTCGTCGGAGTGGCCGAGGTTCGAGAGCACGACCTCACGGCCGTTCGCGAGGTGAGGGAGGAGCTCGCGGGTCGCATTCTCGGGCGGCGTTGCGAAGTCGAGGTTGCCGCCGATCAGCAACGTCGGAACGTTTGAGTTTTGCACGTGGGTGTACTCGTTCTCGTCCGGGTTCGCCGGCCAGGCGTCGAGGATGCGGCCGCCGGCCCAGATCAGGTTGTTGCCGGCAGCACTGATCAGCGATCCACGGTTTGCTCCCGACGCGTAGAAGTGCTTCGCGTAGGTGGCGTCGCTGCGGCCGATCGCCGCCAGGTCGCCCCAGACGAACGCGCTCGGAAAGGTGAGCCGTGCCATCACCGACAGGAACCACGCACCGCTTGCGTCGCCCTTGTCGGCGGAGAGGAGTGAGTTGATCGTTAGTGGCGAGGCGATCGAGTTGCCGCCGGCGGAGGTCTCGTTGATCAGGCCGAAGAACGCGGCGGCTTGGAAGTCGCCCTTCTGGATCGGCAGGACCAGCCAGTGACTGGGAACGTGAGCGACCGAGGACTTCAGCGACGCGGCGAGATCCGGCGTCCGGCTACGACAGCTCGTCGCCTGGGCGCAGAGCGCGGAATAGCGGCTGGATCTGCTCGTCGGTCGTCTTTGCGTTCCAGAGGAAGTTGCCGGGTGGATTGACGCCGATCATCACCGAGCGATGGATGCTCTTGGGGTAGCGCCACGCATAGATCATCGCGACGCGGGTGCCCGCGCTTTCGCTAACCAGGTCGATCTGGTGGTAGCCGAGGGCGCGGCGGGCCGCCTCGAGGTCGTCGACTTCTTCGGGGATCGAATAGCCGGCGAGATCGACACCATCGCTGCGGAGCCGGTCGGCGCACGACCGGTACGCCGCGGCGACGGCGCGGTAGGACTGCTGGCTGAGGAGGTCAGCCGAGTGCTCCATCGCCGAGCTCACCTCCGGGCAGTCGAGCCGGACGGATCCGTCGACGCCGCGGTAGCCGACGAGCACGACGTCGTGGTTGGCGGTGAAGCGGCTCGCGTCCGGGAACACCATGTTGGTGATGCCGGGGCCGCCTTGCAGGCGGAAGATCGGGTCGCCCGGGTGTGCCGAATGCGCACGAATCACGATGACCGGAAGTGCGATCAGCCGCGAGTGCGGGTCGGCGCGGTTCTCGGGCACCACGAGCGTTCCGCAGTCCGCGGCGTAGGCGCCCTTTTCGGTGTTGTAGGTACAGTTCTTGAGCGTCAGCTGGCCTGCATGCGCGCCGGCAGGCACGGAGACGGCCGTAGAACTGCCGGCGAAGTGGAGGTAGCCGAGCGCGAGCGTGAGGAGGGCGATCAGCGCGAGGCCCGTGATCCGGCCTCGCCCGAAGCGTTTTGCGACGGTCTTCTTGCCGTTACTGGAGAGATCGCGCATCTGCGGCAGCCCCCGTCTCGCCGGCGACGGCCGGCAGGATCGACTTCTTCAGTACGGCGTTAGTGCGGTCATCACTGCTCCTCAGGTTGGTGCTATTTGCCTGGGGATCAGTCTGGGACCGTCGCCTGTGCCTGTCATCGCCCGCAGGGCGCGTCTGCGCTCCTCCTCAGCGCAGATCTTTGCCGCTCGCGCCTCTGTCGAAGGACAGAGGCGCGTCTACGCGCCGGGTGTGACCAGCCCGCTCTCGTACGCGAGGACGACAGCCTGAACGCGGTCACGGAGCCCGAGCTTGGCGAGCAGGCTGGAGACGTGGGTCTTGAATTCGGCGCCCTCGCTGACGAACAGCTCAGCGGCCAGCTCGGCGTTGCTCTTACCGTGCGCCAGCATCGTCAGCACCTCGCGCTCGCGCTGCGTCAAGGCGTCCAGCCGCGTGCCGAGCTCCGGCCTGATCGGACGGCGTGCGAACTGTTCGACGATGCGCCGCGTGACTCACTGGGGCCAGCAGAGCCTCGCCGGCAGCTCACGACATGCACCGCGTGCAGGAGCTCCTCGGGGTGGGGCGTTCTTGAGCAGGAAGCCGCTGGCGCCTGACCGCAGCGCCTCGAACATGTACTCGTCACGCTCGAACGTTGTCAGGATCACCACACGCACTGTGCAGCTCGCCGTCTTCGGTAATCCGCCGCGTCGGCCTCGAGTCCGTCACCGTCGGGCATCTGGATGTCCATCAACACGATGTCGGGCCGCAGGCGCCGGGTGCTGTCCATGGCCTGTTCGCCGTTCGCCGCCTCGCCGACAACCTCGATCTCGGGATTGGACTCCAAGGATCATCCGAAAGCCGGCGCGAACCATCGCCTGATCATCGGCCAACAGCACACGGATGCTCACAGCACACCGTCCGAAGTGGCAGCGGCGTAGGCGAATGGATGATAGAAGGCCTCTAGCGCGCGGGCGCGGGCGTCGGCAAGGTCGAAGCGGTGGCCATCCCGCGTGTCGTCGACCGAGACGGTCACTGCGTCCTGGCGGGGCGGTGCCCGAGCGAGCAGGGCGTGGATGCCGTCGTTCTCCCGGGCGGCGAAGGCAACTGGCTGAGTCGAGGTGACCGCCTCCGAAGTGCGGAGATGTGGAACGACGGGGCCAGCGTGTGGTGCGGTCATCACTGCTCCTCAGGTTGGTGCTAGTTGCCTGGGGATCAGTCTGGGACCGCCGCCTGCGCCTGTCATCGCCCGCAGGGCGCGTCTGCGCTCCTCCTCAGCGCAGATCTTTGCCGCTCGCGCCTCTGTCGAAGGACAGAGGCGCGTCTACGCGCCGGGCGTGACCAGCCCGCTCTCGTACGCGAGGACGACGGCCTGAACGCGGTCGCGGAGCCCGAGCTTGGCGAGCAGGCTGGAGACGTGGGTCTTGATCGTGCCCTCGCTGACGAACAGCTCGGCGGCCAGCTCGGCGTTGCTCTTACCGTGCGCCAGCATCGTCAGCACCTCGCGCTCGCGCTGCGTCAAGGCGTCCAGCCGCGTGCCGAGCTCCGGCCTGACCGGCCGGCGTGCGAACTGCTCGACGATACGCCGCGTGACCGACGGGGCGAGCAGCGCCTCGCCGGCAGTCACGACGTGCACCGCGTGCAGGAGCTCCTCGGGTGGGGCGTTCTTGAGCAGGAAGCCGCTGGCGCCCGACCGCAGGGCCTCGAACACGTACTCGTCACGCTCGAACGTGGTGAGGATCACCACACGACTGTGCAGCTCGCCGTCTTCGGTAATCCGCCGCGTGGCCTCGAGTCCGTCACCGTCGGGCATCTGGATGTCCATCAACACGATGTCGGGCCGCAGGCGCCGGGTGCTGGCCATGGCCTGCTCGCCGTTCGCCGCCTCGCCGACAACCTCGATCTCGGGATCGGACTCGAGGATCATCCGAAAGCCGGCGCGAACCATCGCCTGGTCATCGGCCAGCAGCACACGGATGCTCACAGCCCACCGTCCGAGGTCGGCAGCTTGACGCGCACGGCGAACCCGCCGCCGGATACCGGCCCCGCCGTCAGTTGGCCGCCGTGCAGGGCGGCACGCTCGCGCATGCCGATCAACCCCAGGCCGCCCGGGCTCGTCCCTGATAGCGCCGTCGCGCCGCGGCCGTCGTCGATGATCTCGACCTCGAGCTCGTCGGGCCAGTACCGCACGCGCACGTCGGCGCGCGACGCCGCCGCGTGCTTGAGGGTGTCCGTCAGCGCTTCCTGCACGATGCGGTACGCCGACACGCCGATCATCGGCGGCAACGAGCGTTCCTCCCCTTCGATGCTGACCGGACAGCGAGCTCGGACTCACTCATGCTCGCCGCCAGCCGCGGAAGCTGGCTCAGGCCAGGGCGCGGAGCCAGATCGTCCTGGTCGCCGGCCTGCCCAGGAATCCGAGCGCCGTGAATTCCCTTACCGCCTGCCGCTCGAGACCTCGATCGCGGTCAACGACTCCTTCGCCTTGATACGGTCACCGTCGATCACGACGCCGGCAGCGCCCGCCTGGACGCCGATCATGCTCACGTGGTGAGCGACGACGTCATGCAGCTCCCTCGCGATCCGCACGCGCTCCTCGAACATGGCGTGTTCGGCTTGTGTCCCACGTGACTCCGCCACCTTGGCCTGCTTGGTCCGCGCGCGGACGGCAAGGCCTGCAACCCAGGCGACGGCGAAGTCGACGGGAATGAAGACGAGCTGGTCGACCGAGTGTCCGGGGATGTTGTAGACGAGGGTCGTCGTAGCGCCGACCACGATCGCCAGTCCGAGGCCGGCCCGCCGGACGTCCCGAAGGTTCCCGAGCAGGAATGCGTTCGCCAGCCCATCAGGAACAGGGACTCGGGGTCACGATCAGCGGGTCGACACGAGATTCCCGCGGCCAAAAGCCAGTACGCCGCCGGTCCTGCAAACGGAAACCATCGCCGCGTGAACACGGGTAACACCAGGATCGCGAGGCGCGGGAGGCAAAACCACAGCGTCGTTGTCGGAGTTCCGGACGAGCCGCGTCCGAGCACCACGTCGAGCATCGCCACGATTGCAGCAGCGCGATCAGCAGATCGAACCAGTACGTGCGGGCGA